>CAYZRS010000009.1:0-92715 GCA_964480915.1 uncultured Pirellulaceae bacterium
GTTGGTTGCTCTTGGTGAGAGGGTCAGGTCCATGTTTTCGGTCTTCGTTTGTATGGGGTGGTGTGGCTGTTGGCCGAAAAATGGACCAGACCCTTTTCCTGCGCTGGAAGGGGATGGGTACGAAAAAACGCGTTTTGCGAAGCAAAACGCGTTTCTGGTTTGGTCGTATTGCGAAGCGCGGTTTAGCGGCGGCGAAGGAAAGCGATTGCTCCGAACAGCAATAGCACGATGGCCGATGGTTCTGGAACGGTTGCGAAACCGGGTGAGCCGACGTCTGTGCCGGCCATCATCAGGCCTGTGCCGTCGTCGCAAGCGGTAAATGCTCCGAATTCACCGACGGCGCTGAGACCAAGGTCGGCACCATTGGTTGCCCATTCGAAACTGAATCCTTCTGTTGCGGCTCCGAAGGATACCGAAGTGACGATTTGAGCACCCGGGACATTGATGGGATCGGCATCCCATAAGATGACCGAGTCGCCGTTGGAGCTTAGGCCAGAGAAAGTATCTGGGCCACTGAACAAATCTTCGGTCAGCACGTCGAATCCGCCGCACCAATCGGTTTCAAAGGCTGTGAATTCATCTTTCGCGACGACGACCGACGAACCAGCTGTCAGCATGAAACTTGGAAAGAGTGCACCGTCGTCGCCGGCCATGCCATCATCCCAGTAGTATCCGTCGAGATCGATATCGGCGGTGCCGGTGTTGGTCAATTCGAACCAATCGCCGCTCGACGAACCGTCTGGGTGCGAGCTGCTGCTCATGACTTCCGTGATGACGATTTGAGCGGAAAGTGGCGAGGAGAGAATACCGAGCAGTAGGAGGGAAAAAAGGCTGCGAATGTTCAAAGTCATTGAGTCGAACTCCGTTGAAAAAATAGTCGTGAAAAGTAAATGTAGTTTGTTGGTAGACGCCTTAAGGGCGGCGAATCAAAGTGCTTCGCCTTCGATGCCCTCTTGGCCGTTGCGGGTACAAAGTGCAAAGAGGATTCGTAGTTCCATCTCTTCTGGAAAAAATGCGACCGAACCATCGCACCTAAGTGCTTGAACACCACCACGGTGATCGGAATAGGCTTCTTTCATCTTTCGCAGCAAAATGCCTTCGATTTCGTTGGCGTTGATGCGGCACCCGATGGCACCGGTGCTGCGGCCTGCTCCCCAGACTCCTTCGAGCTTCGTACCATCGACGGCTCGCCCTGAAGCTTCGATCACGCAAACGGTCTTCGACATGCCGTCACGGATATGTTTGACTCGGACCGTTTTGGATTCGAGGGCGTTGCCTTCTATCTGGAGGAGCACTCCCAAGTTTTCGGGGTATTCGATGCCGGTGCCATCGTCACAAGGGCCACCGACGTCATCGCCTTCGAATTTCGGTCCTTCAATTCCGAGATAGTCCATGCAGGCAAAACCACCGCCTCGGTTGGCCGGGAATTCGGGTGGGCTCTTCACAAAATCACCTTCGCGGAACGGATTTCGGATGGAGGTGCTCGGGCAAATGTAGCTGCTGATCGATTGCTTGAAGACTTCTCGATTCGAAACGTCCAAGAGGCTTGCTTCGAAGTTGATTTGGTCGTTGATCGCTGATTCTTCAATGAAGGGAAGGAAGAAAGCGGACCACGCGAACGGTTCACAGCCAGAGCAGAATTTCTTTTGTCCGGGAGGGAACTTGCGATTTGCTGATTCGAAATTGAGCATCCCCAGTCCGATCTGGCGGATGTTGTTCATGCACTGAGTGCGCCGTGCCGCTTCACGGGCTGAATTAACGGCAGGCAATAGCAAGGAAACCAAAATCGCAATGATGGCAATGACGACCAACAACTCGACGAGCGTGAAACCGTTTGATTTGCGTTGAATACCCATGTCTTTCCTTGTTTGAAGTGTCGATTTCCTGTCGCACGGGAATGTTCTGAAATTTGATTCGACCGCGACAGTCCACATTGTTTGCTCCAACATGCGTGACTCTGTTTCGGCAATCGTTTGTGAAGACTTCTTCACGGAAAAATGGCCTGATTCCCGAGAGATTTTGCGGCTGTGGACGGCGCGAGATCGCTTGTGAAGTTCCAATGAAAGATGCCGCTCGAAATTCGACAATTAACGGCACATACGTCATGGTTTGTGAAGTTACCGTGAATTGCCCAACCCGTTGATCATTTGCCGGTTCTCAGCACTCAACATTGGCGCACAATCCCTTCTCAGTTGGAGCTCAACATCCATTATCAATGAGAGGTTTTTCGAATGATCCGTAAAGTCATGGCAGCCATTTTTAGTCTGTTGTTGTGCGTTCCTAGCATCGGCCTCGCTCAGGTCAATTTGGGTGATCTGCGCATCACTGAAATCATGAGCGCCAGTAGCCATCCGTCTGGTGGTGCGAACGACGATTGGATTGAAATTGTCAACTTTAGCAACGATCCGATCGATCTTGACGGATACCTTTGGGACGATGGCGATCAATTGTTTGGAGGTGACTTCACTGCGTTCCCAGAGATGTACACGCCCGTCGGCGCGACGGATCCAGTGGAGTTGATCTTGCAGCCGAACGAAACGATTCTTTTGGTACGTGAAGACGACGCCAACATTGCTGGCGGCTTTCGTGAGTCATGGGGATTGAGCGATAGCCAGATCATCTTAGGTGCGGAAGATATGATCAGCTTCGGAGATACATTTTCTGGATTGAGCGGCAGTAACGGTGACGAAGTGAATCTGTATTTCCCCGGACCTGACGCAGCAAATCCAAACGTAAACGCTCAGTTGATCGCTCAACGAGTCTTTGGGGCAGCGCTGAACGGAACGGAACCGGCGGGACGATCGTTCGAGTGGGATCCGACCGATGCTTCGACGGCGATTGCCGGTTCGGCCAACTTCAGCACTGACGGGGTGAACTTCGCCTACATTCCGGCTTCGAATGGAAGCACTTTGATGCCGGGACCGGGAACCGATCAGGCCTCACCGGGGCTCTACATCGGGATGCCAACAGCAGGACCGGATGGCGATTTCAATGGTGACGAAGTTTTCGACTGTCTTGACGTCGATGCCTTGGTCGCAGAGATCGTCAATGGAACGAACTTGAGTGAGTTCGACATGACTCAAGAAGGCGACGTCGATGGCGACGATCTAACGGCATGGCTGGCAGCCGCCGGTGCGGCCAACTTGGCATCCGGCAATCCTTACTTGGTGGGTGACGCGAATCTTGATGGCAATGTGAACGGCCAGGACTTTGTGGCTTGGAACAACAATAAATTCCAGGCGGTCGCCGCATTTTGTAGTGGTGACTTCAACGCCGACGGGAATGTCGATGGTCAAGACTTCGTCGAATGGAACAACAACAAATTCACCAGTGCCGATGGCGTATCGGCTGTGCCGGAACCTGCTTTCGGTTGGTTCTTCGGCGCAGGCCTCCTGATTGCTATTCGCCGACGACGTTAGTCGTTAGAGTTGAGCCAAAAACTGAAATTCGTAGCGACGCGGGCCTCAAATGGGGTCCGCGTTTTTCATTGCGACCGGTCCGACTAAGTGATCGCAATCTTTTGGCCATCGAAAGCCAGTTCAACGCCATTGGGCAAAGTACGGTTCGTCGCTTCGTGTTCGAGGTCGTGGCAGATGTGCGTGAAGTACGTGTGGCGCGGTTTCAATTGCTCGACCACGGCTAACGACTCTTCAATGCAAAAGTGAGTCACGTGTGGCTTGTGCCGGAGCGCATCGAGGATCAGCACATCAAGCCCTTCCAGTTGAGCCATGCTCGCTGCGGGAATGCCGTTCGTGTCGGTGCAGTAAGCAACGTTGCCGATACGGAAACCGAGCACGTCGAAACGTGGCCCGTGCTTCAGGCGGATTGGAGTCACTTCCGCGCCGAGGATTTCGAGCGGTTCGGTACCGATACGGATGAAATCTAGCTGCGGCGTGGCACCGACATGTGTCTGCAATTCGGCATCTTCAAACGCGTAGGCAAACGCTTGCCTGATCCGGCGTTCGACTGGCTCTTCACAGTACAGCGGCACCGGCTGTTCGAGGTAGAACTGCATCAGTCGCAAATCGTCCATTCCCATTAAATGGTCGGTATGTTCGTGCGTGTAGGCGACGGCGTGGACGAGCCCGATCTCCTCTCTAAGTAACTGCGTGCGGAGGTCGGGAGGCGTGTCGATCAGCAGATTGCCGTCTGGCAGGCCCCAAATGACCGAACACCGCGTCCGCTTATTTTTGGGATTCGAGCTGCGGCAGACGTCGCAGCCGCAGCCGATTGACGGGATGCCGACCGAGGTTCCCGTGCCCAGAACGACCAACTGGCCGGTAATGTCCGTAGTATGAGGCTGTTTTGGCACGGTGGTTCGTCAGTCGTTTGTGAGCATTTCGGGCGATTCGGGCGCTTGCCAGCGGTCGTTTCCGGTTGACCGCTTGGGGCTCTAAATATAGAGTATCGCGTTGGTTAAGGTGATGTCAGCGCGGCCATTTTGGGCAACCTTTCCTTGCTGCGGTCGCGAAGTTTGCGAATCGAGCGTCAAGATGGGATCGCAAATAACGAACATCGGTTGGGAATCGCAGACGGCTCCGGCTTCCTAACGCGACCTTGATGATTCTTGACCGGCATTCGCTCGGAATTGGCTCCGCAATCGGATTCCAATTGGCCTAGAATATCCCCATTACATCCGTTCACGATCTTTAGAAACGAACCATGAACTTTCTTGAACGCCTGTGGGAGTTGATCTGCGATTTTTTTGCAGGGCTCACCGGTCGAGTAAATAAACTCGCCACCTCGATCTTTGGCTCAGCGAATGAGCGTGAAGTGAGGCGGATGCTATCCAAAGTCGAATCGATCAATGCGCTCGAGCCCAAATACGAGGCAATGAGCGAAGAGGAACTGCGCCGGCAGACGACGGTTTTTCGTGAACGGCTGGAAGCGGGCGAGACGCTGGACGACATCTTGGTCGAGGCTTTTGCTGTCTGTCGGGAAGGCGGAAAGCGCTTCCTGAACATGCGGCACTACGATGTGCAGCTGATGGGCGGCATGGTTCTGCACAGCGGCCAGATCGCCGAAATGGTGACGGGAGAAGGGAAGACATTGGTCGCAACGTTAGCGGCCTACCTCAACGGCATCGCAGGGAACGGTGTGCATGTCGTCACGGTGAACGATTACTTGGCTCGCCGAGATATGGAATGGATGGCGCCGCTCTACACTGGCTTGGGCCTAACCGTCGCCGCGATTCAGAATGACATGGAAGTCGGTATCCGCCAAAAGGCGTACGACTGCGACATTACCTATGGAACCAATAATGAATTTGGGTTCGATTACCTACGCGACAATATGCGCCGAGCGGCCCGCGGTGATGACAACTTCCCCAAACATCAGCAGCAATCGCAAGGCATCCTGACCTACGCGATCATCGATGAAGTCGACAACATCCTGATCGATGAAGCGCGGACGCCGTTGATTATCTCGGGACCGGCACATGACAACATTCGTAAGTATGCCGATGCTGATCGCGTCGCGCGGCAACTAAAGAGCGGGCCTCACTTTGAAGTGAACGAGAAAGATCACAATGTCGCTCTGACCGATGAAGGGGTGCGCGAGGCGGAGAAGCTGGCCGGTGTGGAGAGTTTCTATACCGCTGGCAACATGGAATGGCCTCACTTAATCGACAACTCGTTGAAAGCACATTACCTCTACAAACGCGACGTGAACTACGTCGTGAAAGAGGGGCGAGTGATCATCGTCGATGAGTTTACCGGACGCCTGATGGACGGTCGGCAGTGGAGTGACGGTCTGCACCAGGCGGTCGAGGCCAAAGAAGGGGTCAAGATCAAGGAAGAGACGCAGACGCTGGCAACGATCACATTGCAGAATTTCTTCAAGCTCTACAGCAAGCTCTCCGGGATGACCGGTACGGCGATGACCGAGGCGTCCGAGTTTTGGAAGATCTACGAATTGGACGTCGTCGCCATTCCTACGAATCGGACGATGCAGCGTAAGGAGTACGCTGACCTGATTTTCTGCACGGAAGAAGAGAAGTATCAGGCGATCGCTCATGACATTGAACGCTGCCACAAGTGGGACGTGCTCGTCAAGAAAGACACGGAAGAGATTTGGGGCACGGTCCATAGCCAAACCGATGACGAAGTTGTTTTCTCGGAAACGGGATCGAAAGAGAAGCAGACGCTGAAGATCAGCGACTATAAGAGTGTCGACCTCAAAGGTCGGCCAGTACTCGTCGGTACGACATCGATTGAAAAGAGTGAGGTACTTTCGAACTTGCTCGAGCGACGTGGCATCAAGCATGAAGTTCTGAACGCGAAGCATCATAAACGTGAAGCGGAAATTGTGGCTCAGGCGGGTCGCAAGGGAGCCGTCACGATCGCGACCAATATGGCCGGTCGCGGTACTGATATCGTGCTTGGTGGTAATCCGGAAACGCTCGCGTGGGCTCAGTTGCAAGATACGTACGAAACGCGACTCGACGTGCCCCGCGAAGAGTGGGACGAGCTGGTTCACAAGATTGAACAAGAATACGGCATGAAGGAGATGGGCGAGGCCATTAAGGAGCTGGGTGGCCTGTGCGTGATCGGAACCGAGCGTCACGAAGCTCGTCGGATCGACTTGCAGTTGCGTGGTCGTTGCGGTCGGCAAGGCGACCCGGGTAGCAGTCGTTTCTACTTGTCGTTGCGTGATGATCTGATGCGTATCTTTGCCGGCCCTTGGGTCGAAAAGATATTCAAGACGATCGGGATGCCAGAAGGCGAAGCGATCGAAAGCCGCATGGTGACTCGCCGTATCGAATCGGCTCAAAAGAAAGTCGAAGAACGCAATTTCGAGATTCGCAAAAATCTGCTCGAATATGACGAGGTCATGGACGAGCAACGCAAGCGAGTCTACACGTTCCGGCAAAACATTCTCGACGGCGCAAATTGCAAAGATCTGATCTTCGACATGATCGATCAGCAGATCGATCAGCACGTGGAAGAGTTCTTGCGCCGCGATTACGGTCGCGAAATGTTCGCCGAATGGGCCGGGAACCGGTTGGGGGTTTCGCTCGATCCGAAAGATTTCCGCAACGCCGATTTCGAATCGGCAGTGCAGCAGTCGCTGGACGAAGCGGAGCGGATGATCGAGACGCAGTTGCATGACGCGGTCGAAGAAAATCTTCCGGAAGACGAAGAGCGTGATTGGAATTGGAATGCGCTGGCCAGTTTTGCCAATACTCGCTGGGGGTCGAATCTGCGTGATCGTGAACTGAAGAAGGTTGGTCGCGAAGGCGTGTTCGATCTGCTGTACGACAAGGCGGTCGCTGCGGTTCGGGCGACCGATTTGTCGGAAGGCGCACCCTATTTGCAGCCCGATTTTGGATCACGCACGATCGTCGCCTGGGTAAAACACAAGTTTGGCATCGAGATTCCGCTTGAAGAGATCAAGGATGTCGAGGCGGCTCCGGTCATGGAGATCGTCCGCAAGAAAGCTCACGCATCGTACGAGTTGCGCGAATCGGAATATCCGGTGATGGCGGCCCTGTATCGATTCGGTTCGAAGAGTAAGGCGGGTCACACCAAATTGGATCGCGAAGCGTTGGTCGAATGGGCTCAGAATCGATTCCAATGTCAGTTCTCCATCGAGGACATCAAAAACAAGCAGCGGGAAGAAATTCGCGACACGTTGGTGAATGCCAGCCGAAACCATCAGAAAGTGGCTCTCGATGCGTCGGCCAAGTTGAGCCAGCAACTGGAGCAACTGCTGGGCGATTTGCCGGCCGACAAGTTCGTTGGATCGACGGTTCAGCAGGACGCCATCGTACGCTTCTCCGATCAACTGCAGAGTGACTTTGGTGGCAGCGTCGATGCCGCGAAAGCGGTTCGTCAGACGCGACAGGCCTTCGAACGTAGTGTTCTGAAGGTGGCCGAGGATAAGTACCATCCTGAGATTCGCCGGATGGAGCGCGACCTCGTACTGCAGCTGATCGACATGGCTTGGAAAGATCACTTGCTGGCGATGGATCATCTGCGCAGTGCGGTCGGTTTGGTCGGCTATGCTCAGGTCGATCCGAAGACTGAGTACAAGCGTGAAGGAATGCGGCTGTTTGACCAGATGTGGAAGTCAAATAACGGACGTGTGACCGATCTGATCTTCCGAATGGAGCAACTGGACGAAGGATTTGTCGGAACGACGTGGGTCGAGACGGCGGCCGTGCATGAACAGGCCAAAGGTGCCACGGAAATGGTCGATCAGCAACAGGCCGCGATCGACGGCACGCAAGAGACTCAGATCGAGACCATCCGCAACCGTGGCGATCGCGTCGGGCGAAACGATCCTTGCCCTTGCGGCAGCGGTAAAAAATACAAATCGTGTTGCAAAAGAAAAGCGGCCGGCTAGGCTCCGATGGACGTTTGCGAGCGGCAGAACCAGTTCGTAGTACCGGTTTCAGCCGGAGTGATACGCGAGTAACCTGCCGGTAGCGCCATGTGGCTCACAGCAGACTGGATTGTATGTCGCGATGGACGAGTCTTGGCCTCCAGGCGGTACGACCAACGATTCGGGGCGATTGACTTCATTGTCGTGGGTTCATTGTCGTGGGTAAAGGAAGACCCTTGCGATTTCTCATCACCAACCTGGTTTATGTGTTGGCACTGGCCTGTGCGTCGCCGTGGTTGTTGTGGCAGGCGATCAGGAAGGGCAAATACCGCAGCGGTGGTGCTGAAAAATTGCTCGGCCAGGTCCCTTTGCGGTCCGGTTATCGGCCATGTCTGTGGATCCATGCGGTGAGCGTTGGCGAGGTCGCGCTGGCCGATGTGATCGTCAAAGAGATTTCTCGCCGTTGGCCGCAACTGGAAGTCGTTATCAGTGCGACCAGTCGGACCGGCTATGAATTGGCGCAGGCCCGTTTTCGCGATCGCACCGTGACCTACGCGCCGCTCGATTTTAGTTGGGCGGTAAAGCGGGCGCTCGACCGGATTCGCCCCGACATGTTGATGTTGGTCGAGCTGGAAATGTGGCCGAATCTGATTTGGTCGGCTCAGCAGCGGGAAATTCCGGTCACGATTGCGAATGGTCGATTGAGCGCTGCGAGTCATCGTGGCTATCGCCGTCTCCGACCACTTGTTGCTAGCCTGCTCCGCGACGTGCGTCTCATCACGGCCGCGAATCGTGATTACGCCGATCGATTCGTCGACCTTGGTGCAAACCGTCAGAACGTTGTCGCCGTCGGCTCGATCAAATTTGATGGAGCCGAAACCGATCGTCAGAACGAGCGCACGTGCGAGTTGGCCCGAATCGCCGGCGTCGGCTCGGACGATATCGTGTTCGTCGCCGGGAGTACTCAATCGCCGGAGGAAATGATGGCGCTCGCCACGTTCCAAGAACTGGCACCGCGTTTCCCTAACTTGCGACTGATCATCGTGCCACGTCATCCCGAACGATTCGACGAAGTGGCCGCTCAGCTAGACAGTGCCGGTATCCGCTGGCAGCGAAGGACTCGGCTGGCGTCGTCACCGGCGGATGAGCGCGTGCTCTTGGTCGACACGGTGGGTGAGTTGAGTGCGTGGTGGGGGCTGGCCGACATCGCATTTGTGGGTGGGAGCATGGGAAGTCGCGGCGGTCAAAACATGATCGAGCCGGCCGCCTATGGCGCGGCCGTTTGCTTTGGACCTAACACGAGAAACTTCAGAGAAGTGACTCGGCTGTTGAAAGATCGCGACGCGGCTCGTGTCGTCGGATCGGCGGACGAGCTGGCTTCGCTGGTCCGTCGACTGCTTGAGGAACCCGAAATGCGACGAGAAATGGGCCAGCGGGCACGGTCGTTGGTTCGGGAGAACCGTGGTGCGCTCACCCAGACAATGGAGTTGTTAGGACCTGTGCTCGCTCCCCTCGTTGAGCGTTGCCAGTCCGATGCAACGATTCAGATCGAGTGCAGTGAGAGGTCATCTTGGAAAGGGCCGCACGAGGCGAAAACGCAGAATAGACACCGAGTCACTTGAAGTCGCCTTGGTTTTCGGTGGCCGTTGCCCGGCGATTCTGTGTGAACCGCCCCGTTTATCGCCAGATCCTGGCCGCATTTCATGGCTAGCCCGTTGCGAATATGGGTAGTTCAATCCTAAAATACGCGATTGGCAAATTATCAATATTCCGCAGCTCGGTGGAATTACCAGCTTCACGGTTGGCGACTGGACCAAACACCAAGGAGATTTGAACGTGGCATCCGGCAAATATCTATTTACAAGTGAAGCGGTGAGCATGGGCCACCCTGACAAGCTGGCCGACCAAATCTCCGATGGAGTCTTGGACGCCATTTTCGCGCAAGACCCCAACAGCCGCGTGGCTTGTGAAACGATGGTCACGACGAATTTGGCAGTGATCGCCGGTGAGATCACCACCAACGCCACCGTCGATTATGAAGCAGTTGTCCGCAATGTGATCAAGGATGTCGGCTACCTCGACAAAGATACCGGTATCAGCGGAGACGAATGTGAAGTCATCGTTCGCATTGACAAGCAGAGTCCCGACATCGCCATGGGCGTCGATGCCGATGCGGCAGCTGGCAAAGATGTCGGTGCGGGTGACCAAGGATTGATGTTTGGTTACGCTTGCTCTGATACGCCAGAACTGATGCCACTGCCGATTGCTCTTTCGCACCGCATTCTAAATCGTTTGGTGGAAGCGCGACAAAAAGGGGAAGTCAGTTGGTTGCGTCCGGATAGCAAGAGCCAGGTAACGGTCGAATACGATGGCAACAAAGCGGTCCGGATCGACACGATCGTATTGTCGACTCAGCACGATGAAACGGTTGAGCAATCGGAAATCGAAGCATTCGTTAAGCAGATCGTGATTCCGCTCTTGCCGGCTGAACTCGTGACCGACGATTTGATCTGGCACGTGAATCCGACGGGCAAGTTTGTTGTCGGCGGGCCTCATGGTGACTGTGGTTTGACCGGCCGCAAGATCATTGTCGATACCTACGGCGGTTGGGGCCGACATGGTGGTGGAGCGTTCAGCGGCAAAGACCCCACAAAAGTCGATCGCAGTGCGGCCTACATGGCTCGACACGTTGCCAAGAACATCGTGGCAGCCAACTTGGCGGAACGTTGTGAAGTGCAACTGGCATACGCGATTGGCGTTTCCGAGCCGGTCAGCGTTCACGTTGACACCGAAGGAACGGGCCGAGTTGATGACAGCAGAATTTGTCAGCTGGTGCGTGAGCACTTCCCGCTCACGCCGGCCGGCATTATCGATTACCTAAAGCTGCGTCAGCCGATTTTCCGCAAGACTTCCTACGGCGGCCATTTTGGTCGCGAAGATTTGGGTTTTGAATGGGAAAGCACCGAACCGGCTGCTAAGTTGGCGGAAGCAGTGCAAACGGCCAACGCCTGATTCGCACCTGAAATTCCCCAAGGACGACTCGCGAGAATCCATGACTAGAGTTCCTACCACGAACTCGAATGCGTTCGTATCCAACTTACGGTATTGGGTAGCGGCCTGCATTCTTCTGTCTCTCGCGTTGGCGACAACGTTGTTATTACTCCGAAGCTTGGACGGCCGCTTGCCGTCCAAGCTTTCGTTTTGGATGGCGCTGGGGACGCTTGGTTCGGCGCTCGGGTTGGTCAACGTGGCTCGCTGCCTATGGGCTACCGAATCCAAAATCGTGCGGTGGGCCCTTCCGGCCGTCCCGATTTTCGTACTGGCTGCTACGTTGGTTCGACATCTGGCTGAGCCCAGTCTCACTGCCGCGATTTGGCTGTGTGCATTGGCGGCAGAATTGGGCGTGGCAATCTGGTTGGGAAGGCCTCAAGCGGCGTTGGCTGTCGAGCCGGAGAGCGAACCGAGCTGTGGCAAGGGAAACGCACCGGCTGAGATGACCTCATCGGTTGCCGCCCCGAAGGAACCGACAGCAGCGAACCTGTTGCTTGCCAACGAATCTGAAATCGACGAGGGCGACGGCTCGTCCGATTTGTTCGGCTCGTCCGAAGAGGATGAAATCGACGAGGAATCGATCACGCAACAGATGACTCGTTCGCTTACGAGTGACGGTACGGAGACGATTGCCGGCCGGGTACGAGTCGATTTTCAAGCAAATGAAAGGCAGAGTTCGGCTCATCTAGCCTTCACGCCGCCACTACGAAACGTGCCGGAAGTGTTTGTGGATCAATCGTCTGGTCCGTCGGCAGCGGTCACGCCGGGAAGTATTTACGCTCACGGAGCTCGTGTCGACGTCCGGTTAGAAAATGCGGTGGGCGAACCCTCCAGTGTCTGGTTCGAAATCTACGTGGTTTCTCCTAACGGGACAGAGGAACGGCCGGCGGAATCGGCATAGCCGCTTTGGTTTTGTGACCCTAATATTCAACTGATCCATCCAATTGTGAGATTCTGATGGCACGATGGCCTCGACATGTCTGGACGACGATCTTTACGTATGGAACGGTCTTTGTGCTATTTCCGATTCTGTGCCTGCTGGCGTATGCCTGGGTAAACGGTTGGATTTTTTGATCTGACTTCGATACGTAAAAAATTGAGGTGGGTGATGAGTGTTGACGTTGGCGGAATGGAAGGGCGTTTGGCAGAAGCTGGACAGTCCCACTTGCTTCAGTTTTGGGAGACTTTGTCTGCCGCTTCCCAATCAAAGCTGATGGCCCAATTGGCCGACGTTGATTTTGATCAGCTGCAGAAGCTGGTCGCCGGAGCGGGCGCAGAGGTCGATTGGGCCGCATTGGCTGATCGCGCGGTCTCGCCAGCGGCCATTCGCTTGAATTCGACCGACAACCCGTTCACCCGCGAAGAGGCGCTCCCGGTGGGGGAGGCGGCACTTCGCGAAGGCAAGGTTGGAGTCGTGGTCGTTGCCGGTGGACAAGGCTCGCGGCTCGGCTTTCCCCATCCGAAAGGAATGTACCCACTGGGGCCGGTCTCCCAGCGAACTCTGTTTCAAATTCATGCCGATCGACTCATCGGCAGTGCTCGCCGTTTCGGAGTTTCGATCCCGTTCTTTCTCATGACCAGCCCGGCAACTCACGAAGAGACGGTTGCCTATTTCGAGGCGAACGATCATTGCGGACTCGATCCTCAAGACCTGATCATTTTTTGTCAGGGCACAATGCCAGCGATCGATCGGGAATCGGGACAGTTGCTGTTGGCGGAGAAAGATAGCCTGTTCCTCAGTCCGGATGGTCATGGCGGAACGGTCGCTGCGATGTCGAAATCGGGTTGCTTCGATTTAATGAAGGAGCGGGGTGTTGAGTACCTGTTCTACTACCAAGTGGACAATCCGCTGGTGGCGATCGCCGATCCCGAACTGATCGGCTATCACATTTTGGCAAAGTCGGAAATGACCAGTCAGGTTGTGGCGAAGATCGATCCGCAAGAAAAAGTGGGTAATGTGGTCTCCGTGGATGGCCAGTTGCAAATCATCGAGTACAGCGACTTACCCGCGGCATCGGCCGAGCGTCGGAATGACGATGGATCGCTGGCCATTTGGGCCGGGAGCATTGCGGTCCACGTTTTCGATGTCGAATTCTTGAACCGCATGGTGGCTCAGGCCGATTCCTTGCCATTCCATCGGGCATCGAAAGTCGTCCCTTACGTGGATGCGGACGGAAATCGGGTGACGCCCGAATCGCCCAACGCGATTAAGTTTGAGCGATTTATTTTCGACTTGTTGCCCAGTGCGAAGAACGCGTTGGTCGTAGAAATTGACGAAGCTGAAGGTTTCGCACCACTGAAGAACGCTGCCGGAGCACCCAAAGACACGGAAGCAACCGCTCAAGCCGCGATGGTCAATCAACATCGAAGTTGGCTGGAAGAGGCGGGCGTCGCGGTTGCGGACGGTGTCCAGGTGGAAATCAGCCAGGCATTCGCATTGGACGCGGCCGAGTTGGCGACCAAGGTAGAAAAAGGTTCGAAGATCGAAGCGGATCAGTACTTTGGCTAAACCGAAGCGACTTGCTTCGATCGACGATCAAAAAGGAATTGATGGAATGTTGCATGCAGTGATCATGGCGGGTGGATCGGGAACTCGTTTTTGGCCGGCCAGTCGGTCGTTGAAACCAAAACAGCTGTTGGACCTCACCGGCGGTGAGACGATGATTCAAGGCACCGTCGGCCGCTTGGGGGATCTCGTATCGCCCGACCGGGTGCTCGTGGTCACCAACCAAAAACTGGTCGATCCGATTCGAGCTCAACTGCCCGATGTTCCGCCGGAAGCGATTTTAGGTGAACCGTGCCGACGAGATACCGCACCGTGTGTGGGACTCGCCGCGGCGTGGGTGACTCGGGACGATCCTGATGCGACGATGGTTGTGATGCCAGCCGACCATGTGATTTCGCCACCTGAAAAATTCCAAGCGGCCATGCGTTACGCGGGTCAACTGGTCGACGAAGCGCCTGATCGCATCGTGACCTTTGGGATTCGCCCCAGCTATCCGGCCGAAATTTTTGGCTATATCGAACGGGGAAGCCGAGTTCACGATCAGGATGGAACGGCCGCCTATCAGGTCGAAAAATTTCACGAGAAACCGAAAGCGGCCGATGCCCAGCGTTACCTTGACTCGGGCAACTTCTATTGGAACTCGGGCATCTTCGTTTGGCGGGCGTCGACGATTTTGGATCAGCTCAAGCAACACGAACCGGCGATGTACGAACATGTCATGAACATTGGCGAGGCGGTGGGATCACCCAATTTTGACGCCGTCTTTGAGAAAGAATTCACGGCGATCGAGGGCCGCTCGATCGATTACGCGGTGATGGAAAAGGCCAAAAATGTCGCCGTGATCGAAGCGCCGTTTGGTTGGGACGATCTGGGGAATTGGCAGGCGCTGGGACGGCTCAAAGGAGTCGACGAAGACGGCAACACACTGATCGGCAAGCACCTCGGTATCGACACGAAGAATTCGATTGTTCGCAGCGAGAACGGCCATCTGGTGGTCACGGTAGGAATGGAAGACTGCATTGTCGTGCATACGGGCGATGCCACCTTGGTGGCTCAGAAAAGTCACGAAGAATCGATCCGCAATGTGGTGAAGCAGTTAGAAAAGCAGGAGTGGACCGAGTATCTCTAAGCCAAGTTCTTTAGGCCGCATTGCCGGGATCGACTTTGGAACGGTCCGCATCGGGATCGCTATTTCGGATCCCATGCGGCTGATTGCCAGTCCGCATGCGATGTACGAACGGCGCAGCCCGGACCTGGACGCTGCTTTCTTCGTCAAGCTTGTGGAAGAAGAGCAGCTGGCGATGTTTGTCGTCGGGTTGCCGGTCCACATGAGTGGTGACGAAAGCGAGAAATCGATCGAGGCGCGAGCGTTTGGCGCTTGGTTAAGCGAGGCGGTCGACCGCCCGGTCGAGTTCTTCGACGAGCGATTTACCAGCAAACAGGCCGACGAATACATGGCCGTCGGTAAATTGAGTCGACAGAAGAAGAAGTTGCGCCGTGACATGATTGCGGCGCAGGTCATCTTGTCGAACTACCTCGAGCGAGGTGGCGATTCCAACCGTCGCCCAGAATCGATCCGTGATGAGCCCGATCGCGATGCCGATATCGACTGAGGTTCGCCGATTCTAGTTGGTGGCGCGGCGACGAACGCTCAGCGCTATCAGTAACAGCGCCGAAAATACGAGTGGCCCACTCGTTGGTTCGGGAACGGAAAGCAAGTTGCTGCGATTGTCGACCGACGTAAACTTGGCGCTGTTCCAGATCACAAAGTCTTGACCGTTAACGATGCCGTCCCCGTCGAAGTCTCCGTCGGTCCAATCGTTGCCGAGCGTGAATTTGTTAGTGTTCCAAATCACGAAATCCTGGCCGTCGACGTTGCCGTCGCCGTTTGCATCGCCAGGTAGGGCAAAGTAATTCTCGACTTGGATCTGATTGCCATTGTAAGTGACCGTACGAAATAGCCCGTCTTCACCATCTCCATTGGTGCCGGTGTACGCTTGTGTTCCTGGAGTGAGCGTGACGCCATCGAATCGGATGTCGTCGAATGTTCCGATGAGGCTGCCGGCCGTCATGAGGACGAGGTCATTGGTCGTGCCGCGAGTCGTTGGTTCGGCGCCCTGCCCGGTGTTGATTTCGAGCGTTCCTGCCAGTTCGGCATCGCCGGAAACGTTGAACGGCGCGTCCAACGCGATCGCCAGCGTTCCTTCCGCTTCGACCCATAATTCACCGGTGAGGTTGCGGGTAGCGATGGTTGGCGAGTTGCCGCGAGAAACTTCGATGCGACCGCTATCTCGAGCAATCAAGAAATCGCTTGTGAAATCGTTCTGCAGATTCAGCGTGCCGAAGGAGGGCGTTCCGTTGTTGTAGCCTGCGACAAACGTGTACTTCGCCACGGCACCAGCGTCGACGATGTTCGCGACGCCACCATCGATCACGGCCGCGTTGACGGCAGTCGGTTCCGTGCCCGGTAGCCAGCGGTTTGACGTATTCCAGGTTCCGGAAGATTGATTCCAGAACTTTGTGACGTCGTGATTGGCATCGATCCAGGCCATTTCACGTGACACTCGCGTCGCTCCAAACACATCGCCGTAATCGGAATTCGCATTGCCGTCGGACGATGCGCGGAACGAGGTGACTCCGACCAAGTACGTGATTCCGTTGATGTCCGAGAACCAGCCCGAACCGCTATCGAAAAAGGCAATGCCCGATTCGAAATCCAATGCCGTGGCCGGCCCCGTCGTATTGTCGTTGCCATCCGGGCTATCAAAGTCAGTGATGATCATTTGGGACGAGACACCAATCAGTCCGCCAAAGCCGTCGATTCGATTCTGGCCAGCCCGTCGAATGTTGGCGCCGCCTTGATTGTCACCTGTAAGGCCGGTGCCAAAGCGGCCGTAGCCGATCACGGTTGTCGTTTGAAACGCTTCCTGTGCTTGGCGATAGAGGCGGGCTGGTGTCACGCTGAGGATGGGGGCGCTCAAATGGGAAAGGGCGAGGTCGTTCCCGTTTGCGATGTTCGAGCCATCGAAGTCGATGTGCCGAGTCGATGAATCGAGCGAGACTTGCTCATCGGGTATTGATCGATCTGCGCCTAAGACGAAGTCGGTTGTCCCATTGGCACAGTGGCCGGCGGTAATGGCCCATTCCGGATGGATCAGGGTGCCTCCGCTAGTACTGCAAGTTGACGAACTGGTGTAGACGCCGGCGGCTGCCCACTTCGATTCGCTCGCGAGTGCGATGTAATTTGCTTCGGGAACATCATCCCGAATCGTAATGCCGACCGTGGGAGCTGGTAAGAAAACCAGAGATGGAAAGAGAGCAAGGAAGCTGTAACGAATAAGTGTCTTGATTTGACTCATTGTGCGCTCTCTCTCCGGGCCCGTTTCTATTCTAGTCGAAGCTGCAATATCAACCAAGAAATTAGAACAGACAACTTGGGCCAGCGACATGGCCAGTCGTGAATTCCCTCGATTCTGCAACCACAACGTCGATCAAGACTGGGCAGCTATTGTGAATTGGCGAACGAAAGCGTTCGCCACCCTAGTTCTGCGATTTTTCGCTGGACAAGAGAAGCCGGCAAGGCATAAGTCGAAACGCGTCCCGATCTGGCAATGTTGATGCCAATGATTTGGCCGTCGACGTTGAAGATAGGACCACCACATTGATGTGCAGGCAGGATGCAGTCGTGTTGGATGATCTCGGAAAATCCGCTGCGGCGGAGGCTAAGCGGTCCGCCCAAGTGGTCATCAAATCCTTGTTCAGCGGCCATCACGTCGTCCATGCGGCTGAGCGGCGCGGTGAGTGCCAGTGATTTTCCATCGCGTAGCACTTTCAGTTTGACCATCTCTCCTGGAGTGTAGGTTTTGATACCATCAATCAACTGCTGCCTCGAAAGGATCGCGACATCGGCGAGGTGGGTGATGACGTCGTTACGCCGTAAGCCAATCCGTTCGGCGGCACTGCCATCCATCACCTCTTCGACACGAGGCCCGTCGGGACTCGATTCCATGAAGATTCCCAAAAGTGCTCGGTCTCGCTCGATAAGTCTCTGTTTGGCACTGACGATTCCCACGGATAGTGGGGCGTTTCTGCGGCTGCCTGGCGTGACAACCCATGTTCCGATCGGCGGCGCTTCGACATTCTCGAATGTCACGGGCGTCAGGTTGGCGCCTGGAACTTCGAGTAGTGCCAGGTCGCAACTCGGATCGGTCGCAATGATTTGCGCGTTCACTTTTCCTTGGCCTCGAATCCGACATTGAATCCGTCCCGATAACTCGCTCGCCTTCGAAATCACTCGATCGGAACTGATGGCCGTACCGAGCGCCGTCGATTCGCCACTGCAAATGACTTCTACCGTGCTCCGATTTGCGATCTCGACGATCGGTTCGAAAGCTTCGTGAACCATTTGGTTGTTCTTGCCGATCTCATTCGCCGGCGTGCTGCCCCGGCCTTCGATCATGCGCTTCAACTGTCGTAGGCTAGAACCGCGCGACTGGACCGGCAAATACTCATCCGGATTGGGCTGTATCAACGAAAGTCCCAAATAGATGAAAGCGCAAAGGAACAGCGTTCGTCCCACGAAGATCAGTAAATTTGTCAGCAGCTTAACCATCTATTGTTTGCTTCCTACAACGATGTCAATTTGCATTTTGACTCCGTCTCTTTCAATTTCCATGTCGACCTCTTCGCCCGGGTGACGCGATTGGACCATATAGACGAGGTCACGAAACGAATGGACGTCATGCCCGGCGAAGCGAGTTACTAGATCGCCAACTTGGATGCCCACTTTTTCGGCCGGGGATCCAGGCTTCACTTTGGCAACGAGCGGTTTGTGGGTTGCCGGGCTGCCGGAAACGCCCAGGTAGGAAGGGCCGCTCCACAGCTTGCCAGCGATGAAGTCATCCCAACGTTCACGGAAAGAGCCAGAAGGTGTGTGCAAATTATTGGCAAGGCTCGTCCCAATGCGGCTGTTGATTCCAATGACTCGACCCTTCATGTCAATCAGTGGCCCTCCCGAATCGCCCGCGTTCAATGGGCAATCGGTGCGCATGAGCATTCCCAATTCGAGCACTCGTCCTAGCCGGAGGACGACTCCTCGAGAAAGGTCGTGACCGCCCGGGTGTCCGGCGGCCAACACCCATTGGCCTTCCTTGACATTGTCCGAGTTGCCAATCTTCAGTCCGGGGAAGGTGCCAGAGTCGGTAATTTCCGCGACGCCGGCATCGAGCTGCATGTGCACGCCCAGTGTGCGGCCGCGAACGATGCGGCCATCGGACAGCGTGAAGACGACATTTCGTCCAGGCTTTCCAATCACATGGGCCGCGGTAAGCACGTATCCCTGAGTCCCCACAATGACGCCGCTGCCATGAGACGTATCGATCCGCATGCTGACCGTTGCGTCGATGACTTGCTGAGACAACGCTCGGACGTGATTCTCCATCGCTTTGAGGTCACCCACACTCTTAGGCGGCCGCCCTGCGAAGATTTTTTCGAGCGCCGGCGTCAGCGGTGGTAGATCGGCGAAAACGGTGCCGCTGAACAAGAGCAGGCAAGCGATGATGTTTTTGAACGGCAAGTGCTTCACGCGAAACTCAAATCTAAACATAGATGTTCACTGCCATGGTCGTTGGTCGAACCGAAGGAACCTACTAATATGATAACTGTCGCCTCCGTTTTAGACACTTCTGATCGAAAACCAAGCTTGCTTGGTCAGATACATGCTGTCGCTCGTCCCGGCTCTTTGATTCTACGTGCAATTCAACCGTTAGTTCTATCATGCGTCGAATGGTCATTGGCTGTGGTTACTTGGGGAAGCGGGTTGCCGCCCACTGGTCCTCTCAGGGGGATGAAGTGTGGGTCACGACGCGCAGTGCTATTCGCGCTCAGGAGCTGAGCGACGCGGGATACCGGCCAATTGTATGTGATGTTACCGATCCGAGTTCGCTAAAGCAGTTGCCCGATGTGGACACTTTGTTGTTCGCTGTGGGGTTTGATCGTAACAGCGGTCAAACGATTGAGGAGGTTTACGTCGAAGGGTTGGGGCACCTCTTGGCTGCAGAGCCTCGAGCGAAACGATTTTTGTACATCAGTTCGACCGGTGTTTACGGGCAGGCACAAGGCGAGTTGGTCGATGAGTCGTCGGTCTGCGAACCGACTCGACCGGGGGGGCGAGCCTGTCTTGCCGCGGAACGGCTGCTGCAAGAGTCTGCCGTCGCACGATCTGCGATTGTACTGCGACTGGCTGGCATCTACGGGCCAGGGCGGGTTCCCAATTTGCAGGCGCTGCAATCGGGCCGCGAAATTGTGGCGGCAGCCGAGAGTCACCTCAACTTGATCCACGTGGATGATGCGGTCCGAGCGGTCGTCGCGAGTGCCGTTTCAGGTGATGCTCCCACGACCTACGTCGTTTCCGATAACCGCCCGGTGTTGCGGCGCGAGTACTACCGCGAAGTGGCGCGGCTCTATTCGTTGGATCCAGCATCGATTTGTTTTGTTGATAACGTGTCTCAACAAGGCGGGTCGGCACAGGCGCCGCGCGGAAGAAAGGGCGGTAGCAAACGTGTTTGCTCGGCCAAGATCATGCGAGAGCTCGATCTCCGATGGGCCTATCCAAGTTATCGAGAGGGGCTGGCGGCGGTGTTGTTGGAAGCGGGCGGTTGAAGCCAAAATCGGCCAGCCGTAGAATCCGATTTCTCTCAGGTGACTCGCTGTAAGGTATCGATGCGAATGTTGGAACGTAAACCGATTTTTCCGAATGTGATCGAAATTAACATGCAGGCCGGACAGGTGTTCGGTTGCAATGTCTACTTGGTCTATCACGAGTCCGATTGGGCGCTGGTCGACATTGGTTATGACGATACTGTCGAAGAGATCATTGAAGTCATTCGGCAAATCGATTTTCCTCTATCGAAATGTCAAACGTTGATTGCGACGCACGCCGACGTCGACCATATCCAAGGTTTGGCAAAGGCCAAAGAGATCCTAAAGACAACCGTCACGGCGCACCCTTTGGCGGCTAAACCGCTGGAAGAGGGTGATCGTATTCTCACGTTTGCTGAAATCGCTGCGCAGAATATCGACATGGAGATGCCACGGGTAAAAGTGGATCATCTCGTGAATGATGGTGACAAGATTAAGGTCGGCGGTCTGGAGCTTGAGGTTTGGCACACTCCCGGGCATACCGATAGCCAGCTCTCATTCCGGCTGAATAATCTGCTGATGTGCGGCGACAACATTTATCGCGACGGTTGTGTGGGCGCCATTGATGCTCATCATGGCAGTAGCATCCCCGATTTCATCTCATCGCTAAAACGCATTCAGGCAAGCGACATCGAGTGGCTCTTGCCCAGTCACGGTCCCATGTTCCGCAAGGACAATGCGATGCTCGAAAAAACGATCGCTCGCTTGGAAACCTATCTGCACATGGCCGACTTCGGCACGTGTGCGATCGATTGGCCACTGATGGATGAATGGGAAGCAGAAGTCGCTGCCGGCAAGATGCCGGAGTGACATCCGTCGAGACTGTCGATCAAATTAGAAAAGCGAAAGCCGCGATGTTCTTTCGAACCAGATCGTGGTCATCGCATCGATCGTGGCCACAGCGATCAGCAGCCATATCCATTTTTGGCATGGTTTCCAGCGACGGCATATCGCGACCGCTGAAATCATCAGGACGGAGGGCAGCATGATCGTAATCGTAATGGCCCATGGCCAAACAGCGATACTCGTCGGCGAATGAGAGCCCCGATCGATCCCCAGTTCAAAAGCCATTTTGACCATCCAGTTGCTTGTGCGGTCAAAGAGGGTCGATTTGGGAATCTGAAAGAGTGCGAGGACAGGAATTTCTCCCCACCAAAGATCGTCGGCCCAGGGTAACGTGATCGAACTGAACACGTAGTAGACGGTCAGAGCAACCAGCAGCCATACAAGGAGGACCGCTTGGCGTTCCGAATTGACTTGCAACGATTCCGTTGCGCCGGTTTCGTATGGATTATCGTTCTCGCGCACCGTGGTTCCTCGCAGGAATCGATCGCTAGCACCTTCGTCCGGTTGTGACAGATGTTCAACTTATGTCGATCGTGTCGATTGCCGATCAATAGTGTGGGTGCCCGTTTTGCCCAATGACTCAGTCCGTGCGCCTGTGTTCTACGCAGCGCCCAACAGGGGGATCAAGCGATGTTACGTCGTACTCTTTTCGTTTTGTCGCTGGCGATTCTCGTCGGTGCGATGTCCAGTCTGGCGTCGGCCCAATCGCCGACTCCATCACCTTCACCCATGCCGACTCAAGGCGGAGCCAAAGCGTTCGGCCGAACTTGGGGTGGGGCAGCCGGTGCCAATGACTGGGAACGGTTTTACCATTATCCGTACTTCTTCTACCCGCAAAATTACTGGGGGCAGGATTACTACAAGAGCAGCGATAGTCTGTACCACCGGTATCCCAACGAAATGCGGATTCCGACCTACAACCGCAAATGGCACAATCCGTACCCCACCGCACGTCCGTATCACAGTGGACACCACTTCATGCTCGACGTCTTCTAAGCGGGACGTCGACGCGAGCGCGGCGGCGATGAACTGGCACCGATGGGGCTAGGATTCGCCCTGGATCGATAAGGCTTGAAGAGCCGCGGATTTTTCGTTCGCGGCTCTTGTCGTTTTCTTGTCGTCCTTATCGGCGAAAATCGCCTAAGAAGGCAACAAGCGTTTTCGTCGTAAGTTCGAGCTGCTCGATATCGACCCACTCATCTTTGGTGTGAGCCTGTTCGATCGAACCGGGTCCGAAGACGACGGTCGGTGCACCGGTTGACGCCAGGAAGGCGGCATCGGTTCCATAGGCGGCGCCGGTAAGTGTTCGGTCAGGCAAATGCTGTGAGGCGACTTGGGCCAGCGCGGTCGCCAATGATTCGTTGTTGCCGCCTAAAAGCCCCGGTGAAGAAATGGTGACGTCGTGGTGCTGGACAAAATCATGGGCAGCCGTTGCCTGGATGACTTCGTTCCGCGCGGCTTCTTGATCTTCTTGGGGAAGCAGCCGACGGTCGATCTCGATACGGCAGTTGTCGGGCACGGTGTTGATGCTGACGCCGCCGTGGATGGTGCCGACGCTGAGTGTCGACTTGCCCATTTGATCATGCCCCTGGCGCTGATCAAGTTCTGCGGCCAAGTGTTCAAGCGATGCGACAACCGGCGCCATGCGGTAGATCGCGTTGGCTCCTGCGGTAGGGTCGGAGCTATGGCAGGCTCGGCCGATCGTTTCGCACACCCAGCGGATCATGCCCTTGTGGCAGGTGACGACATTTAACTGCGTTGGTTCGGTAACGATGATGGCATCGGGGGTGCGAGGGATGATCTCGTCTCCGCCCGACATGATCAATTCAGTCAGGTGTTTGGCTCCACAAAATCCGAACTCTTCGTTGACCGTGCAGGCGATCACGATGGTCGGTCTGGAGGCAGAGGTCTGTTGCAGCCGGAGCGCTGCCGTAAGTAGGCAGGCCATGCCCCCTTTAATGTCGCAGGCGCCGCGCCCGGTCAGTCGGCCATCGACCACTTGGCCACCGAACGGCTCGATCGTCATGCCGTCGATCGGTACGGTATCTTGGTGGACTTCGAGCATCACCAGTTGGCCGCCTTCTGCGAGCGACGGGCTCCCGTCGAAACGGGCCAGGATGTTCTCCCGATGGAGTGTGCCATGCTCGCCTTGATCTTTGCGGACGGTATATCGCCGCCAGGGAATGTTATTTTTGGCGAAGAATTCTTGAAGCCAGTCGGTAACCCGAGATTCTCCCGCGATTTCGGGCGAAGTCGCGCGCCCCATCGGATTGACGCTCGGAATGCGTATCAATTCGGTCGCCAATTTTACGACGTCAGGGGAAGTGGTCATTTCTCGGCAGGTCCCTAGGGTCAATTAATTGCCTCGAGTATCACCGAGCCGAGGCGATAGACATACCGGTCCTGCCGATTTAGGGCCGTCGGGCCAAGCTTTACATCTTGCTGAGATTGCCCCAATGGTCCGGCGGCCTCTATCGGCTCTAACGCCGTATGCCGGCAAATGGGGCGGCATTTCTTCGCGTCAGACTTTGTGATAAAATTCACGAAGTCTGATCTGAATCGCGTTAACATTTTGCGCCGTTGGAAGTTATGGAAAAAGCACTCCCCCTATTTATCTTCGCTGGGTGTGCGTTGACGTTGCCGATTGTGCTGTTGATTGTCGCTCAGATTGTGGGTCCCAAACGGCAAGGCAACGTGAAACGAATGCCTTACGAGAGCGGAATGGACCCGATTCACGATACAAGAAGGCGCTTTGACGTCCGCTTTCACTTGGTGGCTGTCGCGTTTTTGATTTTTGATGTCGAGCTGTTGTTCATCTATCCATGGGCAGTGGCCAGCCGGAATCCGGCCGGAATTGATCAGGCGGTTGCCGACGGTTTGATTTCCGGTCGCGGACTTGTGTTTGCCGGTGTCATGTTTTTCCTCACGCTCGTTTCCGTCGGATTGGTTTACGAGTGGCGCAAAGGGGTCCTGAGATGGCGGTAGAGCAACTTCCCGATAACGTTTTTGTGAGCAAACTGGACGAATTGGCCAGTTGGTGTCGCAAGAACAGTCTTTGGCCCATGCCTTTTGCGACCGCCTGCTGTGGTATCGAATTGATGGCGACGGGAGCCAGTCGTCATGATTTGGCTCGCTTCGGTGCCGAAGTCTTCCGCTTCAGTCCGCGACAATGTGACCTCATGATCGTTGCCGGTCGAGTCGTCATGAAAATGCTGCCGGTCCTGCAACGAATTTGGAGCCAGATGCACGAGCCGAAATGGTGCATCTCGATGGGCGCGTGTGCTTCAACGGGTGGCGTGTTTGATACCTACTGTGTTGTGCAGGGAATCGACCGCTTCATTCCTGTCGACATGTACGTGCCCGGTTGCCCGCCTCGGCCTGAACAATTGATCCAGGCGATCATCGATCTGCAGGACAAGATTCAGCGTGAGGGGACAATCACGGGGCAGGAATTCGACATCGCCTCGCGACAAGAGCCCAAGCGGGCGCTGGTGGAGTTGCCAATCGTCGGGCAGTCGCCAGTGTTTACTCGGCCCGACTGGCGGTGATGTGCTTCACGGCCGGTTTGGGGGCAAGAGATTTGGTTTTCTGGGCAAACTAGCGTTCGAACTTCAAGACAATCATCTGCCGAATGGTCCGCTGGTCTGCGTATCCTTCAAGAAATGAATACCGATGCCAACTTCCACTTCCACCATCGAATCGATTCAGGCCAAGCACTCGGGAGCTTCGGTTTCGGAATTCCGTGGACAGACGAAATTGACGGCTCCGAAAGAAGGGCTGGCCGAGCTGTTTGTTCAGCTCAAGGAGGAGTTGGGGTTCGACCTGTTGGTCGACGTGACGTGTGTGGATTACTTAAATTATCGTGGCGCCACCGATCGGTTTGGTCTGACCTATCTGTTCGCCAATGTGGAAACGAACGAGCGGCTCACCGTCCAGGTCATGCTTAACGAGCCCGACTTGGAGGTTCCCAGCGCCGTTCCGCAGTGGGAAGGTGCGAATTGGCTCGAACGGGAAGTGTACGACATGTTTGGCATCACTTTCGGCGGTCATCCTGACCTGCGGCGCATCCTGATGCCACAAGAGTTCACCGCCTATCCGCTGCGAAAAGACTATCCTCTGCAGGGTAAAGGGGAGCGTCATAATTTCCCCGTGCTGCGGCGTGGAGATGAAGTTTAGAGAAGCGGCGATGGACAGCCGGCAATCGTGAACGACTCATTAAAATTCAAGCGACATCCATCTGCGATAATCTTCGGTTAAACAAGAAACACCCAATCAACCATGTCACTTACAGCAGCCGATATTCCGAAAGAAGTCAAAAACGGCGAAGACTATCTTTGGACGTTGAACTTCGGTCCCCAGCATCCGGCCACTCACACCACGTTGCGGCTGGTGCTCAAACTGGATGGCGAACGCGTTGTCGACGCGGTGCCGGATATTGGCTATTTGCATTCTGGCTTCGAGAAGATCGGTGAGCATCTCGATTACAACCAGTACGTGACCGTCACCGACCGTATGAATTACATTTCGCCAATGGCCAACAATGTTGCTTGGCATGGTGCGGTGGAAGATTTGATGGGCATCGAGATCACGCCTCGCTGCAAATATATTCGCGTGATCGTTTCCGAATTGGCCCGCATTAGCGATCACTGCTTGAGTACGGGCGCGATGGGGCTTGATACGGGCGCTTTCACGTTCTTTCTCTACGCCTTCTATCAGCGCGAGCGCTGCTACGACATCTTCGAGACGCTCTGTGGGGCTCGTTTTACCAACAGCTATACACGCGTTGGCGGTGTGATGCACGACATGACCGATCTGACCATCGGCAAAATCCGCGCCTTCCTCAAGGATTTCCCGAAGACGCTCGACGACATGGAACGGCTGCTCAACCGCAATCGGATTTTCGTCGACCGCACGAAGGATGTGGGGGTGCTGACGAAAGAGCAGGCCATCAACCGCAGTTGTTCCGGGCCGGTGGCCCGAGCGAGTGGCGTGACCCGCGACTTGCGAAAGGATGAGCCGTACTTGGCCTATGCCGATTTCGATTTCAACGTGTGCTGTGCGACGGCAGGCGACTGCTTTGCCCGGTATTACGTCCGTTTGGCCGAGATGCGTGAGAGTCTGAAAATCATCGAACAGGCGATCGAGAATTTGCCCAGCGGTCCGGCTGACGTTTGTGTCGACGAGCGAATGTCTTTGCCAAGTAAGCAAGACGTTTACTCGACCATCGAAGGGACGATTACTCACTTTGAATTGGTGATGCAAAATCGTGGTTTCGAAGTGCCGAACAACGAAATCTACTCCGCCGTTGAAGCGCCGAACGGCGAATTAGGATTCTATGTGGTTGGCGATGGCAGCAATGTGGCTTACCGGGCCCGCTGCCGGCCACCTTCGTACATTCACTTCGCCGCCTTCCCCGATTTGATTCGAGGGCACACGCTCAGCGATATCGTGGCGGTGCTGGGTAGTTTGAATATCATCGCGGCCGAATTGGACAGATAATCACGGACGCTGCCAACGCAGCGCCGCAAGAGACGAACTATGTCAGGCACAGCCGAAAAAACCGAACGAATTCTGACCGACGAAATGATCGCCGAGATCGAGGCCTTCCTGCCTCGCTATCCGTCGAAGCAGGCGGTGACGTTGCCCGCTCTGCACGTGGTGAACGAGCATCTGCGCCATGTGCCGCTGCAGGCGGTGGTCGAGGTCGCTCAGATGCTCGATTTGGCACCGGCACAGGTGCAAGACACGCTCACCTTTTATGGCTTCTTCAAGCAAGACGAGCCGCACGGCGAGACGCGCGCGTGGGTCTGTCGTTCGATCAGCTGCGCTCTGCGTGGTGGCGAAGAGGTGCTGCAACACATGTGTCACAAGCTGGGTATCCAGCCTGGCGAAACAACCGCCGATGGAAAACTGACGCTCGAATTTGGCGAATGCCTGGGAGCCTGTGAACATGCTCCCTGCATGCTGGCGGGCGATGACTTATACAAGAGCCTCGACAATGAAAAAGCCGAAACCGTTTTGGAAAAACTGGGGTGCAAAACGGTCAAAGGATGATGGCGATTCCGCGCCGTCCGACAAGCTGGCCGGTGCCCCAAAAACCGATGCTGCCAAGACCGATACCTCAGATTCGACGACGAACCCAACAGAAAGTGCAGGTACCGCTCCCGTGAGCGATTTTAAGCCCGTCCTACTCGCGAATATCGACAAGCCCGATAGCCATACGATGAAAGTCTATGAGCAGACGGGCGGTTACGATGCGCTGAAGAAGGCGCTCAAGATGGATCGCACCGAAGTCATCGATGTCGTGAAGTCGAGCAACCTCCGCGGTCGTGGTGGCGCCGGTTTTCCGACCGGTCTGAAGTGGACGTTTCTGCCCAAAGATCACGAGGGGCCGATCTACTTCTGTTTGAATGCCGATGAGAGCGAGCCTGGCACGTTCAATAATCGGATCATCATGGAGGAAGATCCGCATCAGATGATCGAGGGGCTGATCATCAGCTGCTTCGCGACCAAAGCGAGCACCGCCTACATCTACATCCGTTATGAGTATCCTCAGGCGGCGAAACGGCTCCAAGCGGCGATCGATGAGTGCTACGAAAAGGGTTATTTAGGCGACAATATTCTCGGCAGTGGCTTTGGGCTAAACATCTACATTCATCGAGGCGCGGCCGCCTACATTTGTGGTGAAGAGACCGGTCTGATTGAGAGCCTGGAAGGTAAGCGAGCTTGGCCTCGAATCAAACCACCGTTCCCAGCGATCGAAGGCGCGTTTCGCAAGCCGACCGTTGTGAACAATGTCGAAACGGCCGCCTGCGTGAAGCACATCCTCGATAAGGGGGCTGACTGGTTCAAGTCGATGGGCACGCCGGCGAACCCTGATAATCCTCGCGACGCGGGTAGTTATGGTCCGAAGCTCTACTGCATCAGCGGTCATATCGAAAAGCCCGGCTGCTACGAAGCGCCGATGGGTATCACGATGACCGACTTGATCGAGCAGTACGGCGGCGGCGTCTGGAAGGGTCGCAAAGCGAAGGCGGCGATTCCTGGTGGTATCAGCATGGGCGTCTTGTCGGCTGACGAATTCGACTGTCCGCTCGATTTTAGTGGACCTGGAAAATATGGCTGCTTGGGGTTGGGTACCGCGGCCGTCGTGGTTGTGGATGACCAGACGAGCATGGTCGACTTCCTACACAACAGTGCTCGGTTCTTTGCCCATGAGAGTTGCGGGCAATGCACGCCATGCCGAGAAGGCACCTCTTGGGCGCTAAAAATGCTCGACCGCATCAAAGCAGGACGCGGCCGAATCATCGATCTCGATTTGCTTTTGGAAATTGGCGATTCGATCGGCATCATGCCGGGTACCACGATTTGCGGATTGGCCGATGGAGCTGCCTGGCCACTGAAGAATGCGATCCGCAAGTTCCGCGGCGAGTTTGAAGACTACATCAAGAAGACGAATCCGGACGGCTACGCCGAAACGAAACCGGTGAAAGCGATGCAGGAAATTTTAGGGGCTCACTAGTCACCACGTTCGCCACGCATCCTCGCACGCAAGCATTCCGAACCATTTCGACCAATTCCGACACATAAGAACAAGACCATGCCTACCGTCACCATCAACGGACAAGAGATCGAACTGGCCGAAGGCGAGCGCTTGAATGCGATTCAGGCGGCAGAGCGCGTCGGCGAGAAGATTCCTCATTACTGTTGGCATCCCGGGCTGTCGGTCGTGGCCAGTTGCCGGATGTGCTTGGTGGAAACGGGGCGAAAAGATCCTGAAACGGGCGAGATCAGCATGGTGCCGAAGTTGGTGCCCGGCTGTCAGACGCCAGCGACCGATGGCACGGTGTTTGTCACCGACAGCGAAAAAGTCAAAGCGGCCCGCGCGATGGTCGAAGAAGATTTGCTGATCCGGCATCCGATCGACTGTCCCATCTGCGACAAGGCGGGCGAGTGCAGTTTGCAGGATTATCACTTCGAACACGGTCAAGGTGAGCGTCGTGCCGACTTGAAACCGTTCACGTCACGCAAGCGACCGATGGGCGACACCGTCACACTGTTCGTCGATCGGTGCGTGATGTGTACTCGCTGCGTGCGATTCACTCGAGAGATCACGGGCACGTCCGAGTTAATGGTCATCAATCGTGGAGCTCATGAAGAGATCGACGTCTTCCCCGGTTTTCCGCTCGACAACAAAATGTCGGGCAACGTGGTCGACCTGTGCCCGGTCGGAGCACTGGGAGACCAAGATTTTCTCTATTCGCAACGCGTCTGGTTCATGAAGAAGCACGATGGCGTCTGTGCTGGTTGCTCGACCGGCTGCAGCGTTTCGATCGAAGAGAATCAGGACAAAGTTTATCGCTTGAAGCCGCGCGAGAACCCGCACGTCAATGGTTGGTGGATGTGTGATGAGGGGCGTTACGGCTACAAACATGTGCACGATGCGGGGCGTTTGAAATCGCCTCGGTCCGTGAATGCCGAAGGAAACTGTGAAGACGCCGATTGGTCGGAATTGCCAGACCAGTTGCATGACGCGTTGAAGAAAGCCGGCAAACTGGCGGCCGTCGTTTCTCCCCACCTGACAGTGGAAGAGGCTTATCTGCTTTGCAAGTACATTCGCTCGATCGATGAGAACGCCTTGCTGGCGATCGGGACGGTGCCCGTCATCGGTGAGGATGAGACATATCCGAACGGCTTTACGATCCGGGCCGAGAAATGTCCGAATCGGAAAGGTGTGGAAGAGGTCATCGCCAAGCTGGGCGGTGAATTGCTTTCGATCGACGGCTTGGCGGCGAAAATGAAATCGGCCGGCACACGCGGTTTGTGGCTTTCCGGCGGATACAAAAAATCGGACTGGGTGACGACGGCTGTTCAGGGCGCCATCGATGCGGCGCAGACGCTTGTGGTCCAGGACATGTTCACGTCACCTGCGATGGAGGTGGCAACGTTCCAGTTGCCAGGCGTCGCGTTTGCGGAACGAGCCGGCTCTTACGTCAATCATGCCGACCGTTTGCAGTCGTTTGATTGGGCGGTGCGGCCACCTGCCGGGGCGATGTCGGAAGGGCAATTGCTGTGGCGGCTGTTGGGCGAAACTGGCTTGTTTCAGCCGAAGAAAGTTTTGGCCGACATGGCGCGTGAGATTCCCTACTTTGCGGCTGCCGCCGGCGAGCTGGCCAGTGTCGGTGTGGATTTGAAATCGAATCAGATGGTGGGTGCATGAACGACTTGATTGGCATCTCTTTGCCCGCTTTGTTGAAGATCGGCGCTTTGGTGGGCGGCATCATGACCGGCGCTGCCTACTTCGTCTTGCTCGAACGTCGCATGGCGGCTTGGGTCCAGGATCGACGTGGGCCGAATCGAGTTGGTTTTCCGCTGGGTGTTTTGGTACCGGGACTGAAGGATTTAAAGCTGTTGGGGTTGGGGCAACCGGCAGCCGACGGTTTGAAGATGATCCTGAAGGAAGAATACACGCCCGATCACGTCGATAAGCGGATGTTTATCCTCGCGCCGGTCGTGATCATGACCGCGGCGCTGGCCATTTTTGCCGTGATCCCCTTTGGCAGTAGCGTGCCGCCGCTCGATACGCTGCCGGTCGTCGGGGCGTTGCTGACGAATATCGACTTGCCGTTTTTGCATGAGCCGATGGACCTCATCGTCGCACCCCAGATCGATGTCGGTTTGATTTACGTCTTTGCACTTTCCAGCATCGCCGTGTACGGAGTCATCCTGGGTGGCTGGTCGAGTAACAACAAATATGGCTTCCTCGGAGCGCTGCGTTCGAGTGCTCAAATGATCGCTTACGAGCTGCCGCTCGGGCTGGGGATTTTGGGTGTCGTGTTGGCGACCGGCTCCTTGAAGCTCGATTCCATCATTGGTCAGCAGGCCGACAGCGGCGTCTGGTTCGTGATGGCTCAGCCATTAGGCTTTATCGTCTTCATGGTGGCGGCGTTTGCCGAAGCGGCCCGGTTGCCATTTGACTTGCCAGAAGCTGAGCAGGAATTGATTGGCGGTTACCACACCGAATACGCCGGCATGAAGTTGCTGCTGTTCCTGACGAGCGAATTCATCCACATGATGACCGCTTCCTTCCTGATCGTGATCCTATTCCTGGGGGGCTGGCACTTCTGGGGACTGACTGGTTCCGCGGGTGATGAAATTACCTGGGGCTTGGCGATCGCTCGCATCGGCGTGCTCTGTTTCAAAATCTTTTGGATGATCGTGTTCTTCATGCTCGTTCGTTGGTCGTGGCCCCGTTTTCGCTTTGATCAGCTGATGACGCTCGCTTGGAAAGTGATGCTGCCGCTGGGGCTGCTGAACCTGTTCGCGGTTGCGATTTTGACCGAAGCTCAACACGTCGGCTGGTTTGGCGGGCTGTTTGAGAACCGCGTTGCGGTTGTTGTGACCGGTTGGATCGTGGCGGTCGGATCGTGGTTCGTGGTCGCCTTGATGGCACCGTTGGTTACCGATAACCGTCCTCGACTGGACATGGAAGAGCAGGGCATCGATCCACAAATTGGACCCTCCGTAAGTTAGTTCAAAACAATGAAATCAGACGATCCGAACATCACATGGGTAGAAGAGCCCAAATTGGGCCTAGCTGGTCGTATGTACTTGCCGCTGATCGTGGGCGGTTTGACAACCACGGCCCGGCACGTTGTCAGCAAGAAGGTGACGGTTAGCTACCCAGAACAAGAACCGGACATCGAGAACAAGCTGATCTATCGCGGCGTGCATCGATTGAACAAGGATGAGAAGGGACGCGTGAAATGCGTCGCCTGTTTCCTTTGTGCCACCGCCTGTCCGGCTCACTGCATCGACATCATCGGCATCGAGAGCCCTTGGGAGGACCGTGAAAAGTATCCCGAGAGTTTCACGATCGACGAATTGCGCTGCATTTATTGTGGCATGTGTGAAGAGGCGTGTCCGGTCGACGCGATCGAGCTGACCAGTTTGTACAACCTGACCGGTCGCAGCCGCGAAGAGATGATCTTCGACAAAGAGAAGCTGCTCAGCGTCTACGACGCGACGAAAGATAGCGAGCCGATGAAATCGGCCGAATTGGGAGGCACGGTATGAGGTGGCTCTTGTTGGCCCAGGAAACGGCCACGGCAGAGGCGACGGCGGCTGCCGGTGAGGTGACCGAAGCGTCCGGATTCGAATTCGGTCAGTTGTTGGAATTTGCCGCGTCGGTCAATGGTCGCTTGATTCTGGCGGTTCTGTTGGGCACGTTTGGAATCTGGATGATGTTGCCCGGCCCGCGAAAATCTTCGCGCGTGCTCGGTTCGCTGTTGGCCTTGGCGGCCGCGATCTGCATGTTGTCGCTGGCTCCTTTGCTCGAAGGCACAATCCAGATTCCGTTCTCGATGCTCGCCGGCATCACGCTCGTCGCGGCTGTGTCGGCGGTGACTTCGAGGAATCCGGTCTACGCGGCGATCTGGTTTGCTTTGCTACTGCTCGGTGTTGGCGGACTCTTTTTGATTAATGGTGCTCAGTTCTTGGGTATCGCAACCGTTGCCGTTTATGCGGGAGCGATCGTCGTGACGTTCCTGTTTGTGCTCATGCTGGCTCAGCCAGAAGGCCACGCTTTCTACGATCGCGTCGGCTGGGGCAAGATTTCGCAATTCATCGGCTGCTTGACGGGGATGGTGTTGGCGGCCGCGATCGTGTGGGCCGTTTTGGAGCCGGGCGCGATCGTCGAATCGGTTTCCCGTGGCGAGCGGGCGGTCGATCATCCGCAGCACGTGGCGTCACTCGGTGGGCAATTGTTTACTCGTCACTTGGCCGCGGTACAGGCGGCCGGTGCGTTGTTGTTGGCCGCATTGGTCGGAGCGGTCGCCATGGCCAGTCACGGGACGGGGGCACGAGGCCTCGACGAACGAATGTCGCTGCCGGCAGAAGACTCAACGGCTCCAGCAGCTCAAGGAGCTGACGCATGAACGAAGCGGCTCTGTTACAAAATTATTTGATTCTGGGAGCGATGCTCTTTGGGATCGGCATGGTCGGTTTTCTCGTCCGCCGCAACCTGATCGTGATCTTCCTTTGCGCCGAGATGATGCTGCAGGGGATCTCGCTCAGTTTGGTCGCTTGGGGCCGTTATCACGACAACTGGGACGGCCAATCATTGGTCGTCTTCATCATCACCGTCGCTGCCTGCGAGGCGGGCATCGCGCTGGTGTTGGTGCTGATGCTCTGCCAACGCTCCGGCAACCTCGACATCGTCAGCTGGCAAACCAATCGAGAAGAGGGACTGCCGCCGTTTGTCGATCAAGAAGTTCCCGAAGAATTAGCAGACGATCCAGAACAATGGCCTACGTTATCTCCGGCGGGTGTCAAACCGGAACACGATCCTGACGAACACATGTATCGAACGAATGTTTAACACGCGCACTTTGATCATCCTGATTCCGCTGTTGCCGCTGCTGGGCGCGATCGTAACCGCGATCCTGGGCGCACGCGTGCTGAAGAAACAGAGCCACTTGCCGATCGTCATTGCGATCATTGGCAGCTTTCTCTGTAGCTTCATGATGCTGCAGAATGTGCGCCAAAACGTGACGGGTGATGATCCGCTGACGACGATCGGCTACGAACAGGTCGAGCACCTGTGGACGTGGGCCAATATTCCAGCGGCCGTCGATTCGGGCCCCGAAGCGGGCACCGATTTCACAATCGACGTGACACTACGGACCGATCCGCTGACCGCGATCATGCTGGTCATGGTCACGTTTGTGGCATCGCTGGTCGCCATTTACGGCGCCGGGTACATGCACGGTGACCGTGGCTATTGGCGTTTTTTCGCCTACGTCGGACTGTTTGTGTTTTCGATGACGATGCTGGTCTCGGTGAGCAATTTTCTGCTGCTGTTTGTATTTTGGGAGGCGGTCGGCGCGTGTAGTTATCTGCTGATCGGTTTCTGGTACGAAAAGGACTCGGCCGCGGCGGCGGGCAAGAAGGCCTTTCTCGTCAACCGGGTCGGTGACTTTGGTTTTGTGCTGGCACTGTTCCTGATCTGGATGGTGTATGGCACTTGGAACTTCCACGACGCCGACGGCGTGATGGGTGTGCTGGGCCAACAGCGATTGAGCACGGGCGATTACGTGGCGGGAGGCACCGGTTTGGCGATTTGTCTGCTGCTGATGCTGGGCGCCTGTGGCAAGAGTGCTCAGTTCCCGCTCCACGTCTGGTTGGCCGACGCGATGGAAGGGCCGACGCCGGTCAGCGCTCTGATCCACGCGGCGACGATGGTCACGGCAGGCGTCTACATGGTGACACGCTGTACGCCGCTGTTTCTTGTCTCGCCCGAAGCACAGATGACGGTAGCCTGCATCGGCGGCATCACCGCTTTGATGGCCGGTCTGATCGCGATCACACAATTCGATCTCAAACGGGTGCTGGCCTATTCGACGCTCAGTCAGCTGGGCTACATGTTCTTGGGTTTAGGAACCGGCACGCTCGCTGGCATTACCGCCGGGATGTTCCATCTGTTCACACACGCTTTCTTCAAGGCACTGCTGTTCCTAGGAGCCGGTAGTGTGATGCACTCGATGGGCGGCGTAATCGATATGCGTCGCTTTGGCGGATTGAAGAAGTTGATGCCGATCACTCACATCACGTTCTTGGTGGGCTGCTTGGCACTGGCCGGACTGTTTCCGTTGTCCGGGTTCTGGAGTAAGGATGCCATCGTGGGTGCGATCCATGATCAGGCGGCGGCGATGCAAACTGCCAGCGAAGTCGCCACGGCAAGTAGCATCAACGGCCAGGAGCCAGACCAGGTTATTCGACTTGTCGCTGCGGCAGACGAGTCGGCCACTCACGCAGGTGACCATGACGCACACGCGGGTGGACATCACGAGGTCACAACGACTCACTTGGCGAATTACTCGCAGGCGCTGCTGCAACGTGGTGCGACGATCTACCAGGCGCTTTACTACATCTCGCTGTTCACCGCGTTCTTGACCGCACTCTACACGTTCCGAGCTTTCTTCCTCACCTTTTACGGCGAGGAAGAAATTCCGGCAGAGGCGGGCCATCACGCGCATGAGTCACCGCCGTCGATGTGGGTGCCGTTGGCGATCCTGGCGGTGTTTGCTGCCGGTGTAGGTGGTTGGTTGCATTGGACGCACGGCTTTGACAACCTGTTGGCTCAAACGCCATCGCTTGCCACCGCGGCCGCTTTGAAGACACCTCTGCCTGGCGTGTTTCATATGAACGTGGCGATCACTAGTTCGATCATTGCGGTGTTGGGAGTTGCCTTGGCCGCATTCTTCTACCTGGGTAACACCAGCGAAGCGGAAGGTTTGGCCAAGCTGTTCAGCCCGCTGCACAAGTTGTCCTACGGGAAATTTTTCTGGGATGAAATTTACGACGGGTTGATTGTTAAGCCGCTGCAGCTACTGGCCAAACTGAGTTACTTCTTCGACCGGCAGGTCGTGGACGGCATCGTGAACTTCTTCGGCTGGTTGCCGAAGACGATCGCAGGCGGCTTGCGTTCACTGCAGGTGGGCCTGATTCCGTTTTATGGATTGGCGATGGTCCTTGGCATGTTAACGTTGCTCGCCGCTCGAGCGCTTTGGGGGAACGGCTAGATGGCCACTTTATTGATTGCCACTGTCCTGTTGCCGATGTTGGGAGCCGCGCTTGTCGCGATCTTCCCGTCTCGCGGCCCCATCGTGCCTCGCACCATGGCTCTGTTGATCACACTGGTAACGGCGGTGCTCGCGTGCATATTGCTCAAGGGGTTTGTTGCCGCTCCGCCCCCCTTGGGGACCGACTTTGCCGCGGTAAACGAAGCCTGGTTGCCGGCCGACGCGGGCATCGACATCCGCTTTGCGTTGGGGATCGACGGAGTCAGCGCCTGGATGTTTGGCCTGTCGGCGATTTTGATGATTACCGCCGTGCTGGTCAGCTGGGAAGCGATTCAGGATCGACCGGCGCTGTTTTATACGATGCTGTTGCTGCTCGAGGCTGGTTGCCTAGGAGTGTTTGCGGCACGCGACATTATCTTGTTCTACGTCTTTTTCGAATTCACACTGATCCCGTTGTTCTTCCTGATCGGAATTTGGGGGAGTGAGGATCGGCGTTACGCCGCTTCCAAGTTCTTCATCTACACGTTGGCTGGCAGCTTGTTGACGTTCCTGGGCCTGCTGTCGATTGTCTTTTGGAATTACCAAAACGGCGGCGCGCTGACGTTTTCGATTCGAGAGCTGACCGCCGGGCTGACGGCTCATCCGATGGCGGCGAATATGCAGCTGTGGGTCTTCCTGGCACTCTTTGCCGGGTTTGCGATCAAGGTGCCATTGTTTCCCTTCCACACCTGGCTGCCGCTGGCTCACGTCCAAGCGCCGACTGCCGGTAGTGTGATTTTGGCCGGCATCATGCTGAAGATGGGAACCTATGGCTTTGTGCGGTTCAGTATTCCAATGCTGCCCGATGCGACGGTGACATTGATGCCGTGGCTCTTGTGGTTGTCGGTCATTGGCATCGTGTACGGCGCGATGGTGGCGTTGGCTCAAACGGACGTCAAACGGCTCATCGCTTATTCCAGCGTGAGCCATCTTGGCTTCTGTACTTTGGGCCTGTTCGCCCTCAATCGTGTTGGGACCGAAGGGGCCATGCTGCAGATGGTCAATCATGGCATCTCGACGGGAGGCCTGTTTGCAATCGTTGGCATGATGTACGAGCGTTATCACACTCGCGAAATCAAAAAGCTGGGCGGCATCGCCCGCCAAACACCGTGGCTGGCATTCTTCATGCTGTTGTTCACGTTCTCGAGCATCGGCCTGCCCGGCATGAACGGCTTTGCGGGTGAAATCTTGATCCTGCTGGGCATGTTCCAGCGCGGCTGGTCGGTTGCGACGACGATCGGTGGTGGTTCGTTGAAGGTGGTTGCCGTGCTGGCGATCTCTGGCGTCGTTTTGGGAGCCTGGTACATGCTGTGGCTGGTGCAACGCGTCTTTTTCGGACCGAGCCGCACCGATGGCCACCACGACGTGCACGACCTGACTTGGCGGGAAATTTTTGCCCTCCTGCCGCTCGCCATCCTCGTGTTTTGGATTGGGCTTTATCCCAAGTTCTTCCTCGATCCGGTTGGCGAACCATTGAATCAACTAACGCAGGTCGCCCGCTCCCGTTTGGTCGGTGCTGCTGAGCCTGGCCCGGACGCCGATGCGGCCACCGTGGCATTCGCACCGCTGTCGCCTGCGCCCCGATCACCATGGGCCGAGCTTACTGACGAGAGTTCGGAAAACGAACGATAGAAACCATGATTGACAATCAAACCGCATTATCGCTGATCCCCGAACTCATCCTGATCGTCACTGCAGTGCTCGTGATGGTGGTGGGAGCTTTCATTCGAGACAGCAAAATACTCAGTGTGATCGGATCGGTGGGGATGGTCGCTGCCGCTTGCGCCTTGGTCCAGTGGCAAGGCCTGCCCTGGGCCACGGACGTGATTCAGGGAAGCATGGATTCCCTGTCGGCCACGTTGCGATGGCTGGCCTTTGCGATCGGCCTGCTGCTAATGCTGATGGCGGCCCGACCGGCGGCCCGCAGTCAGGCGGGAGAACTTCTGGGCCTCGTGGTGCTGATCGTGGCCGGGTTGATGTTTGTGTGTGGTACGGACGAACTGGTGCTCATGTTTCTTGGCTTGGAATTGATATCTGTGCCGACTTACGCGCTCCTATTCATTGGCCGTAAAGATCGTAATTCGGGCGAAGCGGCGGTGAAGTACTTTTTCCTCAGCATTCTCTCGTCCGCGCTGTTCGTGTTGGGATTGTCGCTGCTGTACGGAGCGACCGGCGCCACCCGCTATGGCCAGCTGACCGAAGTGCTGGCCGGGCAGTCGAGCGCTTCGCGCATGGTCCTGCTGTCCGTTTGCCTGATCTTTGCTGGGCTCGGTTTCAAAATCGCCGCGGTGCCGTTTCACTTCTACGCGCCGGACGTCTACATGGCGACGACGAACCTCAACGCGGGGCTGTTGGCGGTCGTGCCGAAAGTGGCTGGCATCGCCGTATTGATTCGATTCGCATTCGTGTTTGCCGGCGTCTGCCCCGACTTCGTCTGGCAGTTGGCACTCATCATGTCGATGCTGACGATGACGATTGGAAACTTCTGTGCCCTCTGGCAAACGCATGTGCGGCGTTTGCTCGCCTACTCGTCGATCGCCCATTCGGGGTATCTTTTGATTGGCGTCGTCGTGGCGATTGCCAGTATGAATGCGGGCCAGCCTGTTTTCGACGGGATGGCGGCCACACTGTTGTATTTGGCCATGTACGCTTTCGCGTCACTGGGCACGTTTGCCGTGCTTTCCGAACTCAGCAGCGACGATCAAGAAATGGACACGCTCGAGCAATTGTCGGGCGTGGGAGCCAAGCGGCCTTGGCTGGCTGGGGCGCTTGCGATCTTTCTCTTTTCGCTCGCAGGTATACCGCCATTGGCCGGTTTCTGGGGCAAGTTCACTTTGATTGGTGGAGCACTTTCGGTGGCGCGGGCTGAAGAAATCGCACCGTACAACAGCTGGTTCTTTGCTCTGGTCGTCGTCGCATTGCTCAATGCGGCGGTTGGAGCCGTCTATTATCTGCGCGTCATCGGCACCGTCTATTTTGGCGATCGTACCGGGCGACAAGTCGAATCTCGCGTGGGCGGTTCTGCCAGCTTGGCGGCCATGGTCTGTGCCGTCGTGCTCATCGGTTTGGGGATTTTGCCAAGTTCGTTCGTTGGGCATTTTCAACGAGTCGGTGAATCTTTAAGTCCCGGGATCATTGATGTCCAGCCGGCGGTACCCAGTGTTGCCGTGCGGCCACAAGTATCTTTGGTCCGACCGGCAGTCGGCGAGTAACTCGCGATGGCCATCTCGCGCAAGACGGTCCTTTCTCGACTGATCGACTCGGCAACGCAGCCGGTTTACGCGTTGGATGAGAAACAACGACTCGTCTATTGCAATGATGCCCTCGCGAGACGGCTAGGTGCGACCGCAGAGGAGCTCGTAGGGAGTATCTGCCAATACGTGACGACGCCTCCCGGATTGGAGAATCGACAATCGTTGCTCAACGGTTTGTGTCCTGGCCCGCACGTCTTCCTCGGGCGGGAAGAGCTCGCAGCGGTATTGTTGCCGCAAGGTGATCACCTGGAAGAGTTCACGGTTCGCTTTCTTCCGTTTACCGAACACGTCGAAAGCGGCGGCAGCGGATCGGTACAATTGGTCCTAGCCGTGGTTCAGTTGCTGGACCAAACCTCACCGGTCGCCAACTACCATGACGAAATTCGTCGTATCCGTCAGCAACTTGCTAAGGACTACGACATGGATCAGCTGATTGGTGTTTCTCCCGGCATTCAGAAGGTGCACCGGCAGGCGAAGCTGGCCGCGGCTGCGGGAGAAAATGTGCTGTTGCTGGGCCCTCCTGGCACTGGAAAAGAGCGACTGGCACAAGCGATTCACTACGCGGGACAAAGCGATGCGGTGCCGATGGTCTCCTTAGCTTGTCATTTTCTCGACGATGAGTTGTTGCGCACGACCGTCTTGTCGTTAGTGCAGCAGGCGAACGATACGGGCAACTTGCCGACGTTGTTGTTGACCGAAGCGCACGAGCTTGCAGAAGAGGCTCAGCATGAACTGCTCCGGCTGATCGCCACGGCCAAGTTTCGCATCATGGTCACCGCGACGGTCGACGGTGAGGGGCAGTTGACACTCTTGCCCGACGTGGTCGATTCGGTCAGTACGTTTACGATCGAGATTCCAGGATTGGGCCAGCGGCCGGAAGATGTCCGCCTGTTGGCAGAACATTTCCTGGAAAAAATGAACACACAGACGCAGAAGAGGATCGTCGGTTTCGACGATGGGGCGATTGAGCTGTTAATGGCCCACAGTTGGCCCGGGAATAGGAATGAGCTGAATGATGTCATTGCAGAGGCGCATCAGGCGGCAACGGGCGTTCGGATCGTCGCCGCCGATATGCCAAGATTCCTGCGTCATGCGAGTGACGCAGCGATTCATCCACCCCCGGAAGACGAATCGATCGATTTAGACTCGATCTTGCGAACAATGGAAATTGAAATGATCGTTCGGGCGCTGCGAAAAGCCAACTCGAATAAGGCTCAGGCGGCCAGACTGCTGGGCATTCAACGTAACAAGTTACTAAGACGTATCGAACAATTGGAGATCACGAACTGGTAATGTCCGCATCGCTTCCCACCGAACGTCGGATTCAGATCATCCGCCGCGTCGCACGTATCAGCGGTGCCGGATGGGTGGCGCTCACGCTGCGTGAACTGGCACGTACGGAAGGGACTTGCCCGATCGATACATTGGACCTTTCAGAAGTGGCACACCAGTCGGATGGTCTGGTCCGAGCGAGTATCGTGGGGCTCGATCCGGCAGAAGGGATCGAGCCCGTTGCCAAATTCCTGCAGCAGCATCGTTCCGACCGGGCGATCCATTTTGTCAGCAGTACCGGGTTACCCGGGGATGTGGCTGTGCTCATGAGACAGTGCGGGGCGGCTGGCATCATCGAATCGATCGATTCGGCCAAGCTGGCGGCCCGGACAATTGGCCGTTTTTTCAGCCTGTGGCCACTATCAGCACATGCCCCTCTACTGCAACAATTACCTTGGAGACCGTTTGCGACCGAAGCCACCTAATGTCTGGCGCTCGGCGACAATCGCACGAGTTGACTCGTACCAACACGCAAGAGAAGGAAGTTCATGTCGGAAGAAATGAAGAAGCAGATCGACGAAGTGCTGGGCAGCTTTTCTGACCCGGAAACTGGCCGGAATGTCGTGCAAACCGAGCAGGTCAAGTCGATTTCTATTGATGGCACAAACGTCAAAGTCGAGTTGGGTTTGACCAGTCATTCGGCACCGATTTGGGACGATACCAAGCAGGATTTACAGCAGCTTTTGACGGCGGCGTTGCCGAGTGGTGCGAATATTAACGTCGAGGTCACCGAACACGAGCGTGCGGCGGTACCGCTGGGCGAGTTAGGCCTGCACGTGAAGAGCGTCGTGGCTGTTGGTTCTGGCAAGGGTGGCGTTGGTAAAAGCACCATTGCTTCGTCGATGGCGCTGGCACTGAAAAACAGCGGTTGCAAAGTTGGGCTGATGGACGCCGATGTTTACGGTCCCAGCGTGCCTCACTTGTTAGGATTGGAAGGTCGTCCCGAAGTCGAAAACAAACGTATCCAGCCCATCATGAAGAACGGCATGCCCGTGATGTCGATGGGCTTCTTGGTTCCGCCGGACGAGGCCATTGTTTGGCGTGGGCCAATGTTACACGGCGCGATCACGCAATTCTTGCGCGACACCGATTGGGGACCACTCGATTACTTGATTATCGATATGCCGCCCGGAACGGGTGACATCGCTTTGACACTTTCGCAGTTGCTCCCACTGACCGGCGCGGTTGTTGTTTGCACGCCTCAAGATGTGGCGCTTTTGGATGCGGTCAAGGCGATCGCGATGTTCCGCAAAGTGAATATTCCCATCTTAGGCATGGTGGAAAATATGAGCGGCTTTGTTTGCGAGTGTGGCAAGTCGTACGATATCTTTGGCAAAGGTGGAGCGAAGGACCGAGCCGAACAAGTCAACGTGCCATTCTTGGGCGATGTGCCCATCAATCTTTCCGTACGCGAATCAGGCGACTCGGGTCGAATGGAGGCCGTTTTTGACGATCCGCATGTAGGGCCGAGCCTGGCACGGATTGCCTATCAGCTCTCGAAGAATCTAGCCACGCAGAACTCGGCGGCCCCCAGCTTGCCGTCGCTCCCAGTGCTATAAGACGGTTCCCAATCGGGGACGGGCCAATCGGGGACGGGCGAATTCTTGGGTCCCATAGAAAAGGCCGGCAACATGGTGTTGCCGGCCTTTTTTGAATTCAGAAACACGCTTTAGCGCTTCTTCTTTTTGGCTTTCTTCTTAGCCTTTTTCTTGGCTACTTTCTTCTTGGCCTTCTTCTTCGTAGCCTTCTTCTTTTTCTTCTTAGCTACCTTCTTCTTGGCTTTCTTTTTAGCCTTTTTCTTGGCCTTCTTTTTGGCCTTCTTCTTTGTAGCCTTCTTCTTCTTGGCTACCTTCTTCTTCTTTTTCTTCTTAGCTACCTTCTTTTTGGCAGCCTTCTTTTTTTTGGCTACCTTCTTCTTCTTTTTCTTTTTGGCCACAGTAACATCCTCCTAAATGGTTGTTTGTGGTAAGCGGTTAGGAACGGCGGGGCGCAAAATCGTATCCTGCCGATCAGTTCACTCACTCACCTAGTTTCCTAACCACACCCTTCCTGGGGCGTCACCATTGCGTTCCAGCGATGCTGATCGCGACGTGGTTATGCCAATCGTTGGTATTTGTACAAGTTACGCAAAAAAATGCAACATGTTTCTAGCGAAATCGAAACTTTTTCGAGTCGATTTGAAACGTGTGATGACAGCGTGACTTGTCGCTTTTACAACACGATGACTTCAGCTCGCGCATGAACCTGATCGTCGCGAGTACAATTGCTTAAACGATAACTTCGACTCGAAACTGTAACGAACATAAACAGGAATCGGTTTCATGCTCTTTTTAGGCAAAATGCTGCAGATTTGCGCACTTGTTCTCTTGCCACTGTCCATGTTATTCGAAGCGACCGGTATGCTCGGACGTTCTTTTGGTCTTAGCGAGATGCTTGTGATGCTCGTCTTTGGCATTAGCGCGTTTCTGATGGGTCGCTTAATCGAGGGGTACGCGCCGCAGAAAAAAAATTCGAACTAATTTGGTTGCAGGTTTTCCTGTTTTAACATTTTGGAGCTAGCTCAATCCTGACACGTCTTTGGCTTTGGCAGGATGTGTCCGGCAGATCCTGGTTTGTAGCGCCAATTTTGTGAAGCGCTGGCCTTCGATTGGGAAGCGAAAGGCCGTCGACTTGGTGGCTTTACCAATGTCGTTTTCGGGATCTAGAAACCCAAGAGTCGTCGTAAGCACGCCCAGCAGGATTCGAACCTGCGACCTGCGGATTAGAAGTCCGCTGCTCTATCCAGCTGAGCTATGGGCGCTCGTCCATGGCGGTTAAGTTTCTGTCTTGTCGCACGAACGGTCAATACTCCGCGCGATGTTTCCGTCCTTTGTGTTGTGAAAGTGTTGCGAATGATTGGAATTGATGCGCCATCTGACAGACGGCCCAAGTCGCCGCGAGGTTCGTCCGTCGCGGTTTTGACGGCTCTATCGAACCGCGAATCGACTTGGTTTCGAGCCAATTTGACCTGAAATACCCATCTGGGTGGTGACCGTTTTGTTGAGAGAGAAGTCGTTCACGATTACACTGGATGGAGTAAATAAATGGTTGGCACCACGGGCTCTTGGTGTTTTTCGGACAATTGTGCCAACCACCTCTGGGGCTTAGGAGAAGGTCGAATGTTTTGCCGTTTTCAGGCGCGAGTTCTAGGTCTGCTATTGGTCGGATCGCTATCTTCCTGGGCAATGGCCCAAGTTCCACTCGAAGGGTTCATTCCTTTCGTGGGTATGGGATTGTCGGATGAGTTTGAGCGTGGCGATTCGGGGTCTGCGACCTTCTTCATTGCAGAGCCGCACAACTCGTTTGTTGGCAATCCACTCGGTGTGGGGAATGATGCCTTCTACGATTTAGCCCTCTTCGATAGTGGTGCGGCAACGCACATCCTTCGCAGAGATGCACACATTAATTTTGACATCGACAACGAAGGTTTCGACGGCACAAACATCCAGATTGTCGGTGGTGCCACGGGACAAGTCATCACGGAAATTAGTGACCCGCTTGGTGTCTACATTGCCGGTGTTTCGGATCGGACGGGGACGGGGACAGCGCTGACGATGGATCCCAACGCGATGCGGGGCCAGTCGAGCTTTTCTCTGTTAAGTGCACCGGCCGTCGGTTGGGACTTGCCCAACATTATCGGATTGCCGATGGCGGCTCAGCACCAGATCGTCATCCAAAATGACAATCCTCAGATTTTCCAACATCAAGGACGTACGGTTCGGACTCCAGAAATCGAACTTCGAGATTTGGGCGATACGGGCCACGGGATCGTACGCCGTGCACAAATGAATTTGCGTCCGGCTGCGTCGTTCATCCAAGGTCCGCTCTACGTTCAGAACTTGGATTTCACGAATCCAAATTTTGAATTTCACGAAAATCCGCAATCGCCAACCGTGATTCAGAGCGGTGGACTTTACCTTGATGTCGATATGACGCGCGGCGTGGATGACATCGAAGACAAAGAATTTCTCTTCGATACAGGTGCGAGTTTGACCGTTGTCTCTCAGCAGACCGCCGCTCGATTAGGATTTGACACAATTCTCGACACGCCCGATTTCGTGGTTCAGGTGGAAGGTTCCGGCGGCGTGGAAGATGGTGTCCCCGGTTTCTTCGTTGACGAATTGAAGCTCGATACGGTCGGTGGTGGTTTCGTCATGCAAAATGTGCCTGTGGCCGTCCTCGATTTGACGAATCCGAGCGATCCGGGCAACATTCTCGACGGGATCATCGGTACGAACCTCTTCGTGGGGCGCAATATGGTGATCGATACGACGACCTCGATTGGACAGGGGGGCCTTGGCCCCAGCCTGTTCATCGGCGATTCGGTTCTGGCGTCTCATGTTTGGGGCACACCCAACGTCGTTGGCGATTGGGCGACCGCCACCAGTTGGACTGCCAATGGAGTTCCGAACGAGCTATGGGATGCGGTCGTCGCCAATGTTCGAGGAAGCGATCAAGAAGCGAACGTGGCCGCGTCATCGACGGTCTATCGTGCGACCGTCTCGGGTGCGACGGGGGCTCGGATGACCGTGCGAGTCGAATCGGGAGCCAAGCTGACCACGTTTGCCGATCTCGACATTGCTGAAGGTGGCCGAGTGCATTTGGCAGGAGGCAGCCTCGATTCGCAGTTCATTGTGAATCAGGGCGAGCTAACCGGCTCGGGCGAAATCTTCGTGGGGAACGCCATTCTCAGCGCTGCGGTCCGCAACCAGTCTGGGCGTGTCGCACCAGGGGATGAAGCGGGCGATCCCATTGGACATTTCGATATTACGGGTGACTACGTCAATGACGTGGATGCCACGTTGGCGATCGACATCGGTGGCATGGCGGCCGGCGTATCGCACGATTTGATCTCCGTCGATCGATTCGCGTTCATCGGTGGCACACTCGAAGCGAACCTCGTGAATGCTTTCGTCCCCGAAATCGGTGACTCGTTCGTTTTCCTAACGGCGAGTGACGGCGTGACCGGGCAGTTCGACACGTTGGCTTTGCCATCCGGGTTTAGCTGGGACGTGACTTACACGGCCACGTCGGTTCGCTTGGAAGTGACCGGGCTCAGCAGTCTGCTTGGTGACTTGGACGGCGACGGCAGTCTGACCTGTGCCGACATCGACTCGCTAACCGCGGCGGTTGCGGCCGGCAGTACTTCTTCCAGCTATGACTTTACGGGGGATGGACTTGTCAACGCAGAAGACATCGAAGAGTGGGTCGTCAACATCCGGGGCACGCTCATGGGCGATGCCAACCTGGACGGCGACGTGAACGGTCTCGACTTCGTCGTTTGGAATAACAACAAATTCAGTTCGTCGAATGCTTGGTGTCACGGTGACTTCGATGGCAACGGAGTCGTGAATGGTGTCGATTTCGTCGTTTGGAACAGCAACAAATTCCTCTCCGCGACACCAGCGGTTCCCGAACCGGCCAGCATTGGGATGTTGCTCGTCGGGTTGTTCGGCCTTGCGGCCGTGCGAAATTCTGGCAAGAAATAACTCTAGCGAAACAGCAAGCAGGCCAGCCTAGCTGAACGTGACGAGTGCTGCCACGACAGCCAAGAGTAGGGCGATGACCAGACCGATGATGATCCACATCGTCGGGATGCCATCCCGTTTCGATTGAAACCTTGCTTTGGGGAGTTCGGTGCCACTCTTGAACGAGCCATCGGACAACAGAGCATCCAAGGGTCCGCTTTCGAAGTCGCCGATATCGATCGAGTCAATCGACGAGGAATCGGAGTCGTGGCGGGGTGAGGCTCCACCTGTTTCTTTGCTGGAATCGCCCGACAGTACTTCTTCATCGATGGGCGCGAGTGCCAGGTTGTCGTTCAGCCCGACCTTAAACGTGCTGCCAGCCGAGGAGGAGACCGTTCCGGCGGCGGGAAGCGGAGGTGGAACACGTGATCCGCCCAGTCCGCCGACCGAACTGCCAATTCCCGATCCGATATCGCTGCCGCCTGCAGGCAATTGCTGCCGCTTTTTGCGCGTCTCAAGCCAAGCATTCAGTTCTGCCGCTGCCTCGGCAGCAGTTTGAATGCGGTCTGCCGGTTCCTTGATCATCATCCTGCGGCAGATATCGACAAGCGTCGGTGATGTGGCCGGCCGGGTATCGAGAATACTGGCCGGCTCTTTGGTCTGATGTTTCAGGAGCCTTTCCGCAATCGACCCATCGGGGAAGGGCGGTTTACCAACCAGCATGAAGTAGAGTGTGCAGCCCAGCCCGTAGATGTCGGCCCGCGAATCGATATTCTGACTGTTGATGGCTTGCTCAGGCGCCAAGTAATCGGCCGTCCCGACGACGGTATCTTCGTAGATCGCGCTCAGCGAGCGTTCATCTTCCGAGAACTTGGCCAAGCCTAAATCGAGCAGCTTCACCAATCCGTTGCGATCGAGAAGGCAATTGGCCGGTTTAACGTCGCGATGGATCAGGCCCGCGTCGTGTGCGTGTTGTAGCCCAGTCGCAGCCTGAGCAATAAAATCGGCCGCATCCGTCTCCTTGACGGGACCATCCTCTTTCACGATTCGTTGCAAATCACGACCATCGACATGTTCCATGACGATATAGTGCCGATCCCGGTCTTGATCGATGTCATAGGCGCGAACGATATTTGGATGGTCAAGCGCCGCGACGGCTCTCGCTTCTCGCTTAAAACGATCAAGGTAGTTTGGATCTTCGACGAATTTCTTCGGCAGCACCTTGATCGCGACGAAGCGTTTCATGACCGGGTGCTCGGCGAGGAAGACACTGCTCATTCCGCCGGTCCCTAGGTGGCCCAGCAGTCGATATTTGCCAAGCGTGAAACCCTTGTATTTGCCTCGTAGAATGTTGTCCGCGTGCCAGCGATTGAGATGTTTGGCTTCGACCAATTTGTCGGCCAGCTGTTCTGCGGTCTTGGGACGTGGTGTGATTTTCCGCAATGACTTGAGAAAATCCTTCAAATCGCCGTCGGCCACCAAGCGGCTGCGTCGTACGTATTCGATGAATTTTTCTTTGGTCAATTCCGGCATGACTCAATCTGAATCAAAGATTTCAGAACCTTGGGACGCCCGTAGAAATGGGCCTCAGCTTCGATCGGTGCGTATTCCGTGTCCCTGATTCTATTGTAAACAGCATTCGGGATTATGCCAGAATGGCCACTTCCAAGCCTAATTCTCGGGAACTAAGGAGAGTTCCTTACGGCTTTCAGGGGGGGCGATGCCGACTTGCCTGGCGAATCACAAAAAACGCCCGCGCCAAGAAAATGGCGGGGCGTTGGCAGTGAACTGTTGTTCGAGCGTTTTAGAACTCACACTCTTTAACGACATTGCCACGAGCATCCATCACTCCGACGCGCCCGTTCGCAACTTTCAGTGCGTCCACCAGCCCGTCCTTATTGGTCATCGCGACGTACACGCGACCCGCTTCGCTTTCCAGCCGGATCAGCGTTTCCGCGACCGAGGCGGAAGTTTCCACCGCGACTTTCATCTCTTCGGTCACAACGTCAAAACGTTCGTCGGGTGTGAATTGTGCGTTAAACCGCCGAGCAATTCGATTGCCAGTGGCAGTGTGAGCTTTGTTGTGTGGTTTGGAAATAACAAGCGATTTAGGAGATTCGGCAATCCGGATCATGATCAAAGTTCTCAACATTAAAATGGACTCGTGCGCCTCGGACTCGTGCTTAACGCAACTGCCGGGCCAAACTGTCTGCTGAGCTATCCGCGTTGGCCTTAAGGTGCTCTTATCTAACGACTTAGGGTGATTGTGGGCGTCAGGTTAATTTTCGAGCAGAACCTGGTGCCTAGCTGTTGGGCGTTGAATGCGCTGGAAATTGGCACTTCTGCCCAGATGGTCTGGTTAGCTTTCTGGTTCATTGTCGGACGATCGAGATTGGATTATTTTTGCCGAGCGGGGGCAAGCGGCTGGCAATAGAATTCGTGATTGGATTTTTGCTATGCGTGATTCGGATGGGCTGAATTCGCGTGTCGTGCCCCGAATGCCGCTCGTTTGGGTCGTCATGTTTGCTGCCATGGGGATTGGCTGCGATCGATTTCTGCAAATTCCGATGAAGGGGGCGCTCGTCACCGGGACGGTGCTCGTGGTGTTCGCTCTTCTGCTTTCCAGGCGTGAATCGTCTTGGGCGACCTTGCTCATCCTGCTTGGCGTGGGAACGCTGTTTTCCGCTTGGCATCATGCTCGCTGGCATCACTATCGGCTGGACGAGTTGGGGTTGCGCACCACCGAGCAGGCGACTCCGATCATGCTGCAGGGCCGAGTCACCGGACATGTGAGTCACATCGAGATCCGTTCATCTGGCTTAACGACGATTCCCGGTGGTCCGGAAACGAAATTCTCGATCCAATTGGAGCAAGTTCGCGATTCGGCGAGTTGGCGGAACGTGTCTGGACGTTGCCGGGTGATTGTCAAAGGCGATGCACTTGGGATCGGTCCAGGCGACACTCTGCGAATCGTCGGTAAGATCCAGCGTCCCATCGGTCCCAGGAATCCGAATGGTTTCTCACGGTTTGAGCGTGCGCGAGTTGAACGCACGCTCACTCGGTTGGTTGCCAACCACCCGGCGTGCGTCACGATTGTTGCTAAGGCCAGCAGTTGGAATCCCAAATTCTGGCTTGCCCGCTATCGCACGTCGGCGATCGATAGCCTCTTTGAGTACCTGGGGCAGGAGCGAGGCGAGTTGGCGGCGGCAATTCTGTTGGGTGCGAGAGAGTACCTCGAACCGTCACGCGTGGATGCGTTTTTTTTGACGGGGACCATTCACTTACTGGCGATTTCCGGATTGCATGTCGGGATCCTTGCTTGGGGGCTGTTCTTGCTGGTCCGGCTGTCGCTGGTCCCTCGAGATGGAGCGTTGCTGACCATCATGTTGCTAAGCATCGCGTACGCTTTACTGACCGGAAGCCGAGCACCCGTGATACGAGCGACGATTTTGGTTGTCCTCATTTGCGGGCAGCTATTGTTCTACCAGCGTCCGGTCTCGTTTAACGGATTGGCTGCTGCAGCGCTGGTGGTCCTGATTTGGAATCCGATGCAACTGTTTCAAGTGGGAGCGCAGCTTTCGTTCTTGGCTGTGGCCGCCTTGATCTGTGCTCGTCCCATGTTAGTAACGCCACCGACGACCGATCCATTGCAAAGGCTGCTGCAGAAAAAGGAAGGTTATCTGCGGTCGGCGTTGCGACTTGGGGTGGCTCGCATTCGAACGGTCGCGCTGGTCAGCCTCGTCGTGTGGGCCGTTACGTTGCCATTGGTGATGTACCGCTTTCACGTCGTTGCACCGGCCGCGCTGATGTTAAACCTGGTGCTGTGGATTCCGATCGGTTTGGCATTGTTCACGGGGTTTGGGATTTTGCTTTTTGCAAACGTATTGCCATGGATGGCGCATGGGTGCGCGGCCATCTGTGCAATCTGTCTTGATGGAATGGAATGTCTCGTTCGATTCGGGTGTGCGATAGAAGGCAGTTACTTTTGGACCGTCGGCCCCGGCTTGTTGGCGGTCTGTTGTTTTTACGGTCTGGTCACCGTCGCCGTCTCGGTTCCCAAGCTGCGGCCGCAAATCGGATGGTGGTCGTCCGGCGCGGCACTGCTGGTGGCGGTCAGCACATATGCCAACTCGCGGCCTTCGCCGACAGGCGAATTGCGTTGCACATTCTTAGCGCTTGGATACGGTACGTCGGTCGTCTTGCAACTTCCGAATAGCGAAGTGTGGCTGTATGATGCCGGCGCTTTGGGGTCGCCGAAATCGACAGTGAACGAAATTTCCCGATTCCTCTGGAGCCGTGGTATCTGTCGTTTAGATGGCGTGATCATATCTCACGCCGACGCCGATCATTACAACGCCGTTCCAGGATTACTCGAACGCTTCTCCGTAGGCACTGTTTGCCTGACCTCAGGAATGATGAATTCCCTTGAGCGACTCCCCGCCGAGTTGCAAGAATCGCTGCGGACCGCCGATCTCGAATTGCGCGTGCTTGAACGGGGGAATCGCTGGACGTCCGAGGAAGGGGTCTCGTTTTCTGTGTTGCATCCTGACGCCGATTCGCTACTTCCGGACGACAATGCGAACAGTCTGGTGCTGGCGATCGATTATCAAGGTCGCCGCATCTTATTGCCGGGTGACTTGGAACGAGATGGCATGCTTCAATTGATCCGCGGCAAACAACTCGACTGTGATGTCGCATTGGCGCCTCATCACGGCAGTCGTTACGCGCTGCCGGTCGAGTTTTGCCACTGGTGCCAGCCCGAGTGGATTGTCATCTGCGGAGGACAGATTGACCGTGCCCAAGAGGTCACCCATCGCTTCGACGATACGGGAGCACGCGCACTACATACGGCGATTGATGGCCCGGTCGATGTCAAAATCTCGGCGGCTGGGATTTCTGTGACGAGTTGGAAAGCGGCCAGGAATTAGATTGGTGGCCCAGCGGAGGTTACGATTCGAAGGTCTCCGTCGAGTCGCTCAGTTGTTGTTCGATGAGATACTCGGCTTCATCTGCCAAGCGCTGTTTTCGTAAACGGTAGTGTTTGAGTCCGGGCACAAAGAAACAGATTCCTGTTACCAGGCCGTAGATCGACAGCGATATTCTCGGTAGTGCAGCCATCGCAAACGCGGCGAGGAAAAGTGCGGCCGACTGCACATAGAAAGTGCCGCTCAGCGAACCGGCTTTCACAAGAAACACCATGCCCGCCCCGATGGCCAACATGGGTGCCAACTGAAACAGCGGTACCCCCATGACGTATTCCAATGGAATCAAGAAAAAGACTGGTGCCAGTCCGGCGGCCCAGGTGTGTGCGATCTGTCGCTCGACGAACGTGACCGCTCCCATCTTTCTGCGCAATGTCCAGAAAACGGTGGCCCAAGTTCCCAATCCAATCGTCCACAGGGCGAAGAATTTCCAGCGACTTGCTTCTCCCAAAAACCGCATGTAGTCACTGACCGCGGCCGGAACGAACAGAGCGGGCGCGTTCAGCATCCAAAGTCCGCCCCAGTTTTCAAGAATGGGCGCATGGTGTGTTTCGCGAAACATGCGGCTAAAGAAACTCGATATCCGACCGACGTTGGCACTCACCGGTTCGTTTTTGAGAAAAGCGAGCAAGTCGTCGGCCAAAGAGTGAGCCGATTCATAACGTAGCTCGGACGGTTTCTGCAGGCAGCGGAGGATGATGTATTCGAGATCGCGAGGGACTCGGTCGTTGATCGATCGGGGAGGTTCCGGTTCTTGCTCCAATACCTTCAGCATCATTTCCATCGCCGTTGGGGCAGAAAATGGAGGTTGGCCTGTCACGGCGTTGTAGAGGATGCCGCCTAAGCTATAGACATCGCTGGCCGGACCAATCTGTTTTGTTTTTCCGCCCGCCTGTTCTGGAGACATGAAAGCCGGAGTTCCAATCACGGCGCCGGTTCGCGTGATGCGCAACGAATCGCGGCTGGGCATGGCGAGCCCAAAGTCGGTGACGAATGGATTGCGTTCGTCGTCGATGAGGATGTTGCCCGGTTTCAAATCGCGATGGGTCACTCCTTCGCGGTGGGCGTGTTGGATTGCTTTGGCGATTTTGACCATCATGCGCGAGGCACTACGGATGGGCAGTGGGCCTCGTTTGAGTCGATCCGCCAAGGTCTCGCCTGTCACGAAGGGCATGCTGAAGAAGAGGCGTCCATCGTTCTCGCCAAATTCGAAAACGGGAACGATATTGGGGTGATCGAGTAGCGCGACCGATTTCACTTCCTGAACGAAGCGGTCTTTGTCTTCCCCGGACGCAAACTGACCCCGTAACAGCATTTTCAAAGCGACCGTTCGACCGAGCGTGACATGTTTGGCTTTGAAGACGACTCCCATGCCACCGCGTCCGATTTCTTCCAGCAATTCATAGTCACCGAATTGGCAAGGAAGTTCGAAGTTGCTGTACAAGAAAGGTTGGTCAAGATCCGAATCGGCATCGTCCATCTGCTTGACTTCGTCGTCGACAATGGCCGTGGCGATGCGGGCGGTGCCCCATAGCTGCTTTAGTTCGTCTGCCAAATCGGGATGGGCGGCCAAATGGGACGCGATGTCGGGCTCTTCGCCCCGTGCGGCTTGGCCGAGCAGCACTTCGAGGATAACCGCCAACCGTTCGTCGCGCTGCAGTTCATCGGCCTCATCGCTACCGGGGGCTGACATCTTGCGTGTGGGGTCGTCGACCATCGGTGTGCTTTCGGTGTCCGTGTTACTCTTTTTCGACGTGTCCCGATTTTCTCAAGTGCTGGCCGAGATGCCGGAGTGCTCGGATGTAACGCATGCTCGATGCGTGTTCCGTGAGATCGAGCGCTTGGGCCACTTCCTTGTTGGAAAGGTACTCGTAATGACGCATGAGAATGATCTCTCGATCGGTTTCTGAGAGCTCGACCAGAGCGGCTTCGAAGTGTACCCGAAATTCACTCATCGTCGCCGCGGCAGCAGGCGTCACGCCGTCGTCCTTCAACGCATCGGCCAATTGAAACGTCGATTCGTCAAACGCAGGAGAAATCGCGATCGACTGCTCACGATCGACACTGCGCTTCATCGCCTTGCGGTGTTCGCGATGAGCGTCGATCACGCTGTCTTTCGCGAGTTGACGCAGCCACAGGAAGAACGGGACTTGCGGATCATCCAAGTATTCGCCCAGCCGTCTGTCGGCCGTTACGAGTACGTTTTGAACCACATCGCTCGCATCGACTCGAGCGCGAACGCGGCGATCGAGTCGTAATTCGATCATGCGAAGCAATGCTTTACGGTGGCGATCGAGCAGTTCGTTTCGTGCCAGCGTATCTCCTTCTCTGGCGCCGTCCATCAAGTGGACGGTTTGCGTGGAGTCGGGCCAAAAGCGATCGCGAGGATTTCCGGCGGGAGTGTCTGAGCTGTCTGCCATCTGTTTTCGTTCACCCACCGCTTGTTTGGTTGAGGACGCTTCGTCGCCCGTCTCGGGAGTATATCACAAAGTCTTCGTTGCTAACGCGTCGATGAAGTTTCGCCATCCCTCACAATCGGTACTCGACAGCCAGTAATTCCCCACACTGGGTACGGTTCGGCAAATAATTGCTTGAAGCGGGTGGTGCATTTTGTAACCTAAGGGCGAAAGTGAATGGCCACTTTGAGAGAACTCAACTCATGATCACGCAACAGACTTTAACGATGGCCACTTTGGCGATTGCGATCGTTTCGATGTTGATGTCGATGATTGCGTTGTGGCCGCAGTGGAGGGAACAGTTCGCTGTGCTACGTGACTTTGTCCTCTGGGGGGCGCTCGTCCTCGTCGCGGCGATTCTGTTGAACGCGAGTTGGAGTCGTTCCACGCTGACAAAGCATCGTCCTCTGAACGCCGAGCCGGCGGCGATGGATTTTGCAACGATGCGATTCGCACCCGAACCGAGCTCACAGCCGAGTCTCGAACCGCTCCCTGAGCAGTTTCGTGGCGCCGATTTTCTTGCGCCGATCGAACGGTAACGCCCGTAACTAGAAGTGAGCCGGATACGGCTTGAATCAGGGAATCTCTGCGAGGCCAATCCGACCATCGTGGTCCGCGTCCATCGATTGGAACTGTTGGGAAGTTCCTAAGAACTCAATCTCCTGCACGTAGCCGTCCCGATTGCTATCCATTTGAATAAACCAGTTTGGCCCTTCCGAACGGGGGGTGATCGGTTGTGGCGTCTGAGGTGGGACGCCAAAGTCGGAGCGTGCTCGGCGAAGGGTGAGTCGTTTTCCGTCGACTAATTCTCGCATTTCGACCCGCCCGTCGCCGTTCTTGTCTCGTTCGATGATCAGCGCCTGGGATGCGGCGAGCTCTTTTTGGTCCAGCCATTTTGAATCGTCTTGGTCGAGGATGGAAAAGAGCGAGCCACGATTGTCGCTGAGTAGAGCAAACAGCCGCAGTCGTGCTACCGCGTCGAGTGGTCCATTCGATGGCGGTGGTAGGTTACGCCTCGATGGGGCCAATTCGTCATCGAGAAAAATCTGGAGGGTTATGGTCTCGTCAGCCAATTGCCACAAGTGGGAGCGAAATCGGCGGGAACGCAGGGACGAGTCGAGCGACGTTTCTGTATGCAGCGTGTTCGATTGATCCCGACCGGCGAAGTCAATCTGGACGGTTACCTCAGCCGGCAGAAGGTTGACGCCCCGCAGTTCGTCGCGGCCAATAAACGCGTCGTCGTTGGTGTCGAGTTGCTTGAACTCTGCCGGTAAATCGTCCACCGACAGCTCGTCGCCGAACGAATAGGATTTTTCTAGGCCATAGAGGATCTCTTGCCAGCTGGTCTCGCGTCGCTGCTCGTCTTGGTTCTCGCCTGTGGACGGGACGACGAACAGTTCGGTCTCTTTCCGCCCGCGGGGACGCGACCGGTTCATGGACGTTTGGAGCACCGTGAGTGTTTCGCGAAAATCGCTTTCGGCAATCTTGCCGTCGCCATCCGCATCGCGAGCGGAGAGTCGCCGGCCGCAATTCGCCAATTCTGTGGCATCAAGCGTTTGGTCTGAATTTCGGTCCAGCCATGGGAAGAGATCCTGAGATTCAGATGGTGCCGCCTGACGGCGGGCGATCGTGAGAAACCCCTGGCCTCCGTTGCTCCGATTGAAATAGCGAACTAATTCGTCGGCTTCCACCAGGCTATTGTTGTTCAAGTCGTAGGCGTCGGTCACCATTTTTTGTAAATCGGATTGGCTCGCCATTTGGCCCCCCAATTGTTCCTGAGAGAATTCGAGGAACTCGGACCAAGTCGTCTGGTCGTCGTCATTGCTGTCGGCTGCTTGACCAACCGTGCGGGCGGCCGTGGCCCACTGCGTCGCGATTGGCTGGCCAGCGTCGATCATTTCCAGATCGATGACGAGTGGTCTGGTGGGGAGTAGAACCAGTAACCGTCGCTTCGTCGGTTGGATCGTCTGTGGAAGCGACGCTGCGAGCGAATCGTCGAGGAGATCGTCGGCTGCAAGTCGAGCGACAAGTGCTGCGTCGACCAAGGGGCCTGGAAAGAGCTTTGCTTGCTTCGCATCGGCGAGTTCTTCGGCGCTGGCCGCAGTGGGGCGATCACCAGCAGACGGTGGCGCAACCGCTGGTGTTGCGGTCGGCTTGGTACAACCGGTCAGAACTGCCAACGCCAGCCAGGCGAGTAGGCCTTGTGCGCAAACGGTCAGAGACGCCTGATGCTGCTGCATACGGAGGGTGCCTAAGATAGAAGCTCTTGAATCGGGTCGCCATTTTCCACGATGGGAATCGGGCGACCGCCCGTTGCGTAGTTCTCGTGGAGCGGATCGACTCCGACCGCACTGCATAACGTCGAAAGGACTTGGGAAATATCGACCGGTTTATCGGTGACTTCCATGCCGTCGGCCGAAGTGGCGCCATAGACTTGCCCTCCGTTGATTCCTCCGCCACCCATGACACACGACCAGGCACCCGGGAAATGATCGCGGCCGCCGGCTGCGTTGATGGTCGGTGTGCGACCGAACTCACCAATCCAAAGAATGGTCGTGTCTTCGAGTAATCCGCGCTGTTCCAGGTCGGTCATCAGTGTCGACCAGCCGGCGTCGAGTTCTTGCGAGAGTCGTTTGACGTCTTGAAAAATATTGGCGTGCGTGTCCCAGCCGTTACCGTCGCCGCCCAACGCGACTTCGACCAAAGGGACATTCCGTTCGATAAGGCGTCGAGCCAACAAGCAGCCTTGTCCGAACAGTCCCTTGCCGTACGCTTCGCGTAAAGCGCTCGGTTCTTGGCTGAGATCAAACGCTTCGGCTGCGTTGCTGTCCATCATGCGAAACGCGCGCTGATAGAGCACTTCGTGCGCATCGTCCGACTGGGTGGAATGGGTCTGCGCAAAGTTAGATTGTAGCTGGGTCCAAAGTTCCCGCCGCTTGATGTTGCGTTCCTGATCAATGCTGGGTGAGAGGGATAGGTTGGCCAGTTGGAGTTTGGCGAAATCACTGTTGGCGTTGCCATCACCGGTGAGCGAACGTTGGATGTTGGTCGCTGCGAATTCGGCCCCCAGGAAGCCAGCGCTGAAAGCATCCGGGTTCAGCGCGGTCGGTGGGTTGACTGCAAGGTAACTGGGCAACACCGAATCGGTTGCACCTAGTTCTTTGGCGAGCGCCGATCCGATCGTTGGGTAGGCGACCGGCGCGCCAGGGCGAATGCCGGTGCGGACCAGGTAAGTTCCACGAGCGTGATCGCCTTCTTTCGTTTGGAGGCTGCGAATGATCGCCAGTTTGTCCGCATGTTTTGCCAAGCCGGGCAGGTGCTCGCTAAATCGGACGCCCGGCACGTTGGTTGCGATCTCTTTAAACTCGCCTCCGTTGGCATGCCCCGGTTTCAGATCAAAGGTATCCATCTGACTCGGCCCGCCAGTCATCCAGAGGATGATGCAACGTTTCTTCGGTTTGGCCGCTGCCACTTCCTCACCACAAACGGAATTTTCCAGCGTGCGAAACCAGCCGCTGCAGGCAGTCCCCAAGAGCCCCATGCCGGCGGAGCGTAATACGTTGCGTCGTGTGAGTCGACTGCGTCGCATGATATCAAGGAGTGGAGCATTCATGAGGAAACTCTTGTGGGATACCGGTTAGTGATTCAATCGATACTCGGAGCTATTGACCAGCGCCCAAACGATGTCTTGGATCGCCGAACTATTTTCAGACACCTTCAAGTGTTCACCGAACGTTCGCCGTTCCGCCGCGGTCGGTTCACGCGACAGGCTGGCCAGGAATAGCAGTTCCAGACGGCCCTCATCGTCCAAGTAGGGTGCGGCCAACGCCGCCGTGAGTCCTTGTTGGTTCGTGTTGATGAACTGTTCGGTGATTTGACCATTCATCATCAACAGGGTCTGTTGGACGCTCGATTCCAATTTTGTCAGGTCGTCTGATTGGCTGTTCATTTGGGATACGAAGGTCCGCCGGGTCGATTCGAGCAACGGATTCGATGCCGCCGGATCGCGCGGCATTTTCAACGTGGTCCGGAGACTGTCGAAGAGTTGATCGGCGGTGAGTGCCTTGACTTGCATCTGAGCGAACGCTTCGGCGGGCACGGCCTTTGCGCCGGCCGCTCCCCCTTTCGTGCTCGATCGTTGATACGCTTTGGTCTTTGCGAGAACTTGGAAGAGGTTTCGCAAGTCATACCCGGATTGAATGAAAAACTCGGACAACTCGTCCAGCAGCTGGGGATGTTCGCTCGGGTTGTGGGAACCCATGTCATCGACCGGGTGGACGAGCCCGCGGCCAAAGAGCAGGCTCCAGACCCGGTTGACCGTTGCCGGACCGAGAAAGTCGTTTTCGGACGAAGCCATCCACAGCGACAGCTGTTCACGCCGCGTCCCTCGCGGCTCGACAGCCGATTGCGAGCCCGGGTAGCGAGGGGCGATGGTGGCGTCGTTATCTGGCAAGGTGACTTCGCCTTCGGTCGAATCGTAAAGTGAGAACTGGGCGAACGGCGACATCTGTTCGCCGTAGCGATTGCGCACGCGAGCAAAAAATGCGGCGAAGCTCCAAAAATCTTTCTGCGTTGTTTCGACAAAAGGGTGGTCGTGGCATTCGGCGCACTGCAGTTGAACGCCAAGGAAGCACTTGGCTACCGAGGAGGCCAGCTTTTCGGGTTTCAATTCCAGCAAGCGATAATAAATTACCGGTCCGGTGTCTTGGCCGCCGCTGACGGTCAGGAAGTTGCCGACGAGGCGATCGAATCGCGTGTTGTCGACAAATTGATTTCGCAACCAGTCTTGCATGCCGACTTGCCCGAATGGATCGCTGCCAGCTTGGTTGGCAACCAAGATCCGACGCCACGTGTTGGCCAAGTGAGTCGGGTGCAGGGGCGCGTCGACCAGTTGATCGATCACCGTTGAACGTTTGGTCGGCGCCGGATCGTCGAGGAACTGACGCACCTGCGTGGCGGAAGGGAGTGTGCCGATGAGGTCGAGGTAGACTCGACGCAGAAACTCGGCATCGGTGCTAGGTTCGGAGGGAGTGATTTCGTGCTCCCGCCAGTACTCGGCAAGTAGCGCGTCGACCCGCTCTGTCATCTCGATGGAGTTTCGAGTTACCGTTGTATCGGCCGCGTCCGTTGCTGATCTCGAATCGGGGCCAGCATCGGCGGCCAACGCCGTGATGCAAGTCGTCGTCATCAGGATCCAGCTGGCAATTAGTCGCACGATGTTTTGCCCCGCTCGTTGCGTCGTCTCACACCATTGATGGGCCAACTGGCCCTGCTGGCATTGTAGCACTTAGCTATGAGCAGACAAAAACAGGGCCAAGTTTGGGCTGGCTAGCAGCGATTTGGTTTGGAATTCCTGGGCGTCAGCTAGTAATTGGCAGCCGATTAAAGCTGCCGTCATGAATTGGTCGATCCGAAGAGGTGGCAGCTTAGGTCTCGATTTGGCCTCCATTTAATCGCCCTCTTCCAGAGAAAACGAAGGAACAGCCATGAACGCGGTGGAATATCTCAACAACTTTGGCATGTTCTCAGAGGGCGCGCAGCAATGGATCAATGACATCCTGGTCTGGATTGGCTTTGGTACGTTGGTCGGCTTGTTGGCTCGAGCGATCATGCCGGGCCGTGATCCGGGCGGAGCGGTGACGACACTGGCGATGGGGATCGGTGGCACGATCCTTGGTTGCGGTGCATGGAGTCTGGCGACTCAGGGGGCTCGAGTGACGCCGGTCAGCCCGATCGGAATTCTTGTGGCAACCGTCGGTGCCTTCATGCTGCTCTTCTTCTACCGCCTCTTCGGCGGTCACTACTTCGAAGAAGGCAATGGTGACGTTGTCGAACGACGCCCACGGCGCCGCCGATCTCGCAGAAGACGGAGTGAGCGTTACGCCTACTACGACTAGTCTCGGGCAGCTCCGTTCGTCGTTGAAACGAGCGAATCGGCTCTTGCAGCCGACTTCTGCCGTTAGCGACTTTTCAGCTTAGATAGCATGAGTTAAGCTCGGAGCTGTCTTTAGCTGGTTCTCGTCGAGTCGAGGTTTCTCATGTCGAATGTCACGGTGGTTAATCACCCGCTCGTCGAGCATCACTTAGTTCGTCTGCGCGATAAGACGACGCCGCCGGCAGAATTCCGCCGCTTGATTAATCGGCTCGCCGTGCTGTTGGCTTACGAAGGTACCAAGGACTTGCTGATTCAAAAGCAGTCGGTCGAAACCCCGCTGGCGACGATGGATGGCCAAGTGCTGGCTCAACGAGTTGGGCTCGTTCCGATCCTGCGTGCAGGGTTGGGAATGGTCGATCCTGTGCTTGACCTGATTCCCGATTCCGAAGTTTGGCATTTGGGGCTCTACCGTGATGAAGCGACGGCGCAACCGGTGGAATACTATAGCCGTTTGCCAGAGAGCAAGCCGGTCGACATTGCCATCGTGGTCGATCCCATGTTGGCGACCGGTGGTTCAGCGGGAGCGGCACTCGCTTCACTAAAGAAATGCGGGATTCCGAAAACCAAGTTGCTTTCGGTCATCGCATCGCAGGACGGTGTGGATAACGTCAATCGCGAGTTCCCTGACACGCAGATCTATGTCTGTGCTGTCGATGCCGAACTGAACGCCAACAAATTCATCGTCCCCGGATTGGGTGACGCCGGCGACCGGATTTTCAACACGTAAAGCCGTGCGAGCTTTGCCGTACCCATTGTTTGCAACCCACCCAAAATGATCTGCTGCGCTGCGCAAGTCGCGGTTGGATGCGAAACGAACCGTCGCTAACGCCAAACCAACATTTCTAACGTGGTCGCTCAGCTACTGAGTGTCGCCGACTGCGGGTGTTGTATCGTCGCGAATGGTACTCATATTGCGATAGACGCTGATATCGACCTCTTCGCTGACCATCCTTGTCGATCCGTCCGCGAAGACGAAGACGACTCCGCCGATGTGTTTGCTCGCAAACCCGCGGACGCGATCCTGCTGATCTTGGCAATTGTCACTAGCGACCATGTCCAACGTCACGGCGCCCGGATTGGAATTGATCGGTTCATTTAGGTCGTCGCTGGTGCCCCAGACTTCGTCGGCGCCAGGATTCTGTGCCGTAACCGCGAGCACGGAGCCTACGCCACCTTCGTAGCCGAGTTCTCGAATCCCATTGCAATCTGCCTTGGACCAGACCTGGCCCAACATGAGTGGGGCTCAGCCTCAGGGAGGAATCGCGGGCCATTTCAGGTCACTGATCGCTTCACCGAACGCGATCGTTTTCGATAGACCGTCCGAAATCTTGCCGACTTTCGTAGCACTGTTAATGTCGAACAGACCGTTGCCCGCCGGTTCGCCACAAAGGTAGGCGCGGTTGCCTTTGCTAAACGCGTAGTCCGTGGCCGCGCCCGAGACTCCCCCATCATCGACGACAAAGCTGTTGTTCGAGGGACACTGCAAGCCAGAAATTGTGTTCTGCCCGACAAGCAAGTTATCGACGCTGCTCCAAGGCTGTTCGAGGTCGTACTGATCGTGAAGTGCGGTCTCTTCTAAGAACGGCAGCAGATAAACGAATCCACTGTGCCAAGCTTCTTGGGCATTTTGGTCGTCATCAACGATGCCAGGTGAGAACTTGCGATTGGCCGATTCGTAGTTGATTGCCGCCAGCCCCAACTGCCGCACCTGATTCATGCACTGCGTGCGTCGGGCCGATTCGCGCGCCGAGTTGACGGCCGGCAACAGCAACGAAACCAAAATCGCAATGATCGCAATGACGACGAGCAATTCGACGAGTGTGAAAGCGCGGCGATCGTTGCTGGGGAATGTCATAGCGACAGTGTACCATCCGCGGGCGATTCTCCACTCATAAATCTGAGGCCGCCCCAATGCGGCCAACGGTGGCCAACGCCGTTTCGGCTGCAAAATCGGCTTTTCAGCTGGTAAGCCAGCTCGTCGGTCGATCGCTAGCGGGGGGAAATTGGCCAGATCACGTTTTCGCAACATACTCTCTGGCTGCTGTGCCAAAGCGATTTTCCGGATCACCCGGGACTAGGCTAGGAAATCATGCTCCATGTCTGTCAGCCTTTGTTGCAGCCGATCCTTCGTTGCTTCTATGTCGCCAGAGTCTTCTGGCCGCTCAGCGGTAAACAGATAGAACTTGATTTTTGGTTCCGTGCCGGACGGCCGGACAGCGGCCCAGCCCTTGTCCTCTTCGAGTCTGAAGATGAGCAGGTTGCTTGAGGGGCCGTCGAGTGGCTGCGATTCGCCTGCCGAGACGATTGTTTGCCGTAAGTAGTCGCGCGTCTCGACAACCTGCATGCCGCCGATTTCGGTAGGAGGCGACTCGCGAAAATTCTCGAGTATCTGTTGCATGTTGGCCATCCCTTCGGCGCCCGGCATCACCTTGGAAATGGTTCGCTCCTGGTGGCAGCCGTATTTGGCGTAGCACGCATTGAGCCGATCATGCAATGTCTCGCCGTTCGCTTTGGCTTCGTCGGCAATCTCGGCGAGCAGCATCGCGGCGACAGCTCCGTCTTTGTCACGCGCATAAGTTCCGAGCAAGTAGCCGTGTGCTTCTTCCGTCCCCATGATGAATTTTTCGGGACCCAGTTCATCGACCAGACTGCCAATCCACTTGAACCCGGTCAGACAATCACCGACGACGCGAATGCCGAACGACTCGCCGAGTCGATAGTACATGTCGGTCGTGACGAGCGTTTTGATGAGGTAGTGGTCTGGCGTTAGCGTGCCGGCTGCTTGTCGTTTCGACAGGACGTAATCTGCAATGACGACACCAATCTGATTGCCGGTCAGCGTCGCCCATTCCATTTCGCCCGCTTCGACCGGCGCTGCGCAGCCGATGCGATCCGCGTCGGGGTCGCTGGCCAGGATCAGATCGGCTTCGTTGCGCATCGCGTGCATGATGATGGCACTAAACACGGCCGGATTTTCTGGATTGGCGACGTTGTCAGGGACATTCGGGAAATCGCCGTTCGGTTCGGCATGGCTGGCGTAGATTTCTACATTGCGAAATCCGTCCGCCTTCAGCACCGGGACGATCGAACTCGTACCAACACCGTGCAAGGGCGAGAACACGATCCTCAAGCTGCGATTGCCTTGATCGGTCGGAAACCCTTGATCGACAACGGCCGAGGTGTAGTGGACCAGCATCTCGTCTTGGCAAAATTTCACGTCGCCCATTTGTTGAGACGTGGCGAACGATTTGCGGTGAAAGTCGCCGACCTCGTCGAGCCGCTTGGTGACCGCTTCGTCGTGAGGCGCTCGCAATTGGCCGCCGGTCGACCAGAAGACTTTGGCCGCGTTATCACTGGGCGGATTGTGGCTGGCGGTGACCATGATGCCGCAAGAGCATTTTTTTTGACGGATGGTCGTGGAGAGCAGGGGGGTCGCCCGCGGACCATCGAGGAAGAAAATCCTGAAGCCGTTGGCGAGCATGATCTCGGCCGCCAGTTCGGCGAACTCGCGACTCTTGTGACGCGTGTCGTAACCGATCGCGCACGAGTGAGCTCCACTGGGGTTCTTCGACTTGACGTATTCGGCGACCGCTTGGAACGTCTCTCCCATCGTGCGATCGTTGATCGCGTTGCAGCCGATGGGGTACATCTTCCCGCGGCGTCCGGCCGTGCCGAACGGGATGGTGGTCCAAAACACCTCTTCGAGGGTTTCCCAGCGCCCGGCGAAGAGGTGCTTGCCGACCTCATCGGCATACTCCACGTAGCGATCGTCGGTGAGCCAAGTACGGATGTTGTCGGCGGCTGCGGAGGAAAGATCGCCGGCAGCGACCGCCTGTTCGAGCAGAGGGAGGGCCGAATCGGCCGTTTCTGATGCGTTCAAAGGAGCTCTCGGTAAGTATTCTTTCCATTCGGACCGGCAACGGCACTTTCGCGGGGCCACACTGATTCGGAGAATTCAGAAGGAAACCGCCGTGCGGGTTTGCGCCTCGTGGCGACAGTATTACGATACCAGATTCTGCTAAGGAACTTAGGCCGCTTGGCGTGCTGTTCATCTTGGGCAACGCAGGCCAGCGATGCGGCTTGGAATAAATCGATTAGGAGCTGACAGATGAAGAGTCCGGTACGAGTGGCAATTACAGGGGCGGCGGGAAATATTGGCTACGCATTGGCGTTTCGCATCGCGGCTGGAAATATGTTGGGGCCAGATCAACCAGTCATCCTCCAGTTGCTTGAGATTCCACCTGCGTTGCCCGCGTTAAAGGGTGTTGTGATGGAACTGAACGACTGTGCGTTTCCGCTCTTGCAAGGCATTGTCGCGACCGACGATTTGGATACGGCATTCAAAGAGGTGAACTATTCGCTTCTTGTCGGAGCTCGCCCACGCGGCAAAGGGATGGAACGCAAGGATCTGTTGAGCGCCAATGGCAAGATTTTTGGCCCCCAAGGCAAATCGATGAACGCGGTCGCTTCACGCGACGTGAAGGTGCTGGTGGTCGGGAACCCGGCCAACACGAATTCGCTGATCGCCATGACGAGCGCTCCCGATCTACCCAATGAACAGTTCACAGCGATGACTCGTTTGGATCACAATCGGGCGCTCAGTCAACTGGCAGAGAAAACCGCATCGCACGTCAATGACATCGACAAGATGACGATTTGGGGCAACCACTCGGCGACCCAGTATCCCGATATCAGCCAATGCACCATCAAGGGCAAGCCGGCAACGGAATGTGTGCCGGAAGACTGGTACCGAAATGAATTCATTCCTCGAGTCCAAAAACGGGGCGCTGAGATCATCGAAGCGCGTGGCGCTTCGAGCGCCGCCTCGGCCGCCTCGGCCGCGATCGATCACATGCACGATTGGGCGTTGGGGACTCCGGAAGGCGAATGGGTCAGCATGGCGATTCCTTCGGATGGTAGTTACGGCGTCGAGGAAGGGATCATGTATTCCTACCCATGCCAATGCAAAGAGGGCAAGTACGAAATCGTGCAAGGTCTTGAAGTGGACGAATTCAGCCAAGAAAAGATGGCCGCAACGGAAAAAGAACTGCGCGAAGAACGCGACAATGTGGCCGACATGTTGGCCTAATCGGCTTGCTCAGATCCGCTCTGCTGGGAATTTAACGGAGTCACTTCGATGGACGCAGCCACTCGCCAAAAGCTAATCGACGAGTCGCTGCGAGTGCGCTCGAACGCGTACGCGCCGTTCTCCAGGTTCCTGGTCGGAGCGGCGCTGCTGACCGAAAGTGGCGAAGTCTTCGGCGGCGTCAACGTGGAAAATTCGTCCTTCGGTTTAACTTGTTGTGCAGAACGGACCGCCATTTTCTCCGCGGTGACGGCCGGTCATCGGCAGTTTCTAGCGGTTGCGGTCGCCAGCGCCGGGGGCCACGGCCCGTGCGGCGCCTGTCGACAGGTGCTCGCCGAATTCGGCCTCGACATGATCGTCATCCTTGTTGATGCCGATAAACCGAACGTTGCAACCGACACGACCGTCGCGTCGCTGCTGCCCGGTTCCTTCAAATTTCCAACCGAATAGCATCAAGGTCGCAAATAGCTGCGATCCAAGGTGGATAAGCCGGTTTGGGGCCCCTTCGCGATCATGTTATATTGTGCTGCGGGATAGCTGGCAGCATGGCTGCGAGTTTCGAGAAAATGAATTGCGAGGACACTATGAACACGGCATCGGTCAATCCTTACGAATCGCCCAACTATTCCATCGCCTCTGCTGCCTCCGTGGATGAACGTGCCACGTTCATCACGAAGACCTACTTGCACTTGGCCGGCGCTGTTTCTCTTTTGATTATTATCGAAGCCGCGCTGCAAATCTCCCCAATTGCCGAGCCATTGACCAAGCTTATGGCTGGCAGCCAATACGGCTGGTTGGCCGTACTCGGTCTATTCATGGCGGTCAGCTGGGTTGCCGAGAGTTGGGCAAGCTCATCCACATCAAGAAACATGCAGTACGCCGGATTGGGGCTCTACACGGTCGCCGAGGCATTCCTGCTGATGCCGTTGATTTATATCGCTCGACAAATGGCTCCGAACGCGATTCCAGCCGCGGCGCTCGCCACGTTTGCCTTATTCGGTCTCATGACGGCGATCGTTTTGTTAACGCGTCGTGACTTTTCGTTCATGAAAACCGGATTGATGTTCGGCGGATTTGCCGCCATGGGCTTGATCGTTGTTGCGATCGTGACCGGGTTCAATCTTGGCCCCATTTTTTCCGTGGCAATGATCGTCTTCGCGTGTTGCTACATTCTTTATGACACGTCGAATATCTTGCACAAATACCGCACCGACCAATACGTGGCGGCTTCACTTTCACTCTTCGCGTCGGTTGCTCTGCTGTTCTGGTACATCTTGCAACTGTTCATGTCGCGTGACTAACGGCAGTCGCGGTTGAAGACCGCGACGAAGCGATCCCATCGCACGCCCTGGCCCCATAAGGTTCAGGGCGTGTTCGCGTCTGTGCCGGCGCCTTCAGGGGCGGCAAGGTTTTTGGTGTCAAGCAATGCGTGAGCCAGATTCCAAACTGGTGGCCAATGTCGATTCGACCGATACTGATGTAGGGCCAGCGGGGAAGGAATGAAGTGATGAGAGATCAGGACGCGCGGAAAACAGATCAACTGGAGCAGACCGATGGCGATTATTCGTGGGAAGAAATCAAAACCAATCGCGGTTGGAATCTCTACTTCACTGGGGCAAGCGTCATTCTTGTTTGGGTGATGGTAAGCCTGGAGCGTTTACCTTTGGGTGGGGCGGTTGTGTTGAGCCTGATCATCGTGATTTGTTCCTGGCTCTACCGGGTATTGTTCGCTTCGAATACTGCCTCCAAACTGGGCGATGATTTCGTGGGCAGTGGGAAGAGAGTCGGCCCGATTACGATGGGTACCATCCTCGGTTATCTAAATGATGGGTTTAAACGGTGAATGAACTGCCGATTCAGACGGATGAATCGGCGTTCTGCCAGCTTAAAATTGGACCGAATCGATGGATGCATTCTTAGAAGCTGCGATTGAAGAAGCCGAACTTGGTTTGGCAGAAGGCGGGATTCCGATCGGATCGGTGCTGGTGCTGGACGACGAAATCATCGGTCGCGGGCACAATCGCCGTGTCCAGAACGGCAGCGCGATCTTACATGCGGAAATGGACTGTTTAGAAAACGCCGGTCGCTTGAAGGCGAGCGACTATCGCCGGAGTGTGCTGTACTCGACACTGTCACCCTGCGACATGTGTAGCGGGACGGTGCTGCTGTACGAAATCCCCAAGGTCATCGTCGGCGAGAACCAGACGTTCCAAGGGCCGGAAGAATATGTGCGTTCACGTGGCGTGCAAATCGAAGTCCTTGCCGATCCACGCTGCGTCGAACTCATGCGACAGTTCATTGCGGCTCAGCCAGAATTATGGAACGAAGATATCGGGGTGGAATAAAGGCGACGCGGTCTCGGTTTCGTCTGGCAGCTGGAACACAACGGAGCGCGGGTGAAAATTGCAAAGTGGTCAAGCATGCGTGCCAGCGTCCAAATGTTACGGTTTCGATCGGCCTCAGGTCGTCGAGGCCATTGGGGCGGCAGTCAGCGGAGCTGAACCTAGTCGGCAATTGGTACGGGTCGATAAATTGTGCTGGTACGCGCTAGGGCGAGCCATTGGTCGTTTGATTGGGCGACTATGATGCAGGAGCTGCTAAGGAATCATTAGCCCGGCGATGCAGGCGGTCATGAAAGCGGCGAGGGTGCCGCCGAGCATGGCTCGGAAACCGAGTTTGGCCAAGTCGCTTCGTCGTTCTGGGGCGATGCCGCCGATGCCGCCCAGTTGGATACCGATCGAACTGAAGTTGGCGAAGCCGCACAGGGCGTAGGTCATGATCGTGAATGAGCGTTCGCTCAGCTGCTCTTTGGCGCCGGTCAATTGGATGTAGGCGACGAACTCGTTGACCACCATCTTGGTACCCAGAATTCCGCCCGCTTGGAGGCACTCTTCTTTGGGGATTCCCATCAAGAATGCGAAGGGGGCGAACAGGTAGCCGAAGATCAACTCCAGGGACCAGGTTTCACCACCGGCGACTCCCGCTTTTTCAGCCAGCAAGGTTCCCACCCAATTCACCATCGAATTGCCCATCGCGACGAGCGCCACAAAAGCGATCAGCATGGCTCCGACGTTTAGCGCCAACATCAGCCCCGACGATGCGCCTTCGGCAGCCGCTTCAATGACGTTAACGCATTGGGTTTCTTCGCTCGCTTGAATGGTGCCGGCCGTTACTGACTCTTCCGTTTCCGGCTGCAAGATTTTGGCAATCAACAAAGCGGCCGGTGCGGAAATCACGGAGGCAGTGATGAGGTGCCCGGCGTCGATGCCCATGCCCACAAAGGCGGCCAAAACGCCGCCGGCGATCGTGGCGAAGCCGCCGACCATCACCACGTTCAATTCGGACAAGGTCATTTGTTGCACGTAGGGTTTGATGACCAGCGGTGCCTCGGTCTGTCCCACGAAAATGTTGGCAGCGGCTGATAGCGTTTCGGCGCCTGAGGTACCGAGCGTTTTCTGCATGACCCAGGCGAACGCTTTCACGATCCATTGCATGATGCCCAAGTGATACAAAATCGACATCAGCGAAGAAAAGAAGATGATCGTTGGCAGAATGCCGAAGGCGAACGACCGCCACAGCGTATACATCGGCGGCAAGGGAGCGTCGCCAGGGCGGGGGAAAATGTTGAACATGAAGGCCGAGCCTTCATCGACGAAGGTGAGGATGTTTTGAAAGAAGTCGCCCAGGAATGCGAAGAACCATTGGCCAGAATCGGTCCACAAAATGAGCATTGCAAACGCGACTTGTAGAAAAAGCCCGCCCACGACCACCCGCAGATTGATGCGGTTCTTGTGCGAGCTCATCAGCCACGCCAAGAACAGCATCACGACGATTCCCAATGCCCCAACCCACCGTTCCATAATCACAAACTCCTGTGCGCGTGTGTGCCAGCATCGTAATCGTATTTTCACTCGACCACGCAATTTATCACATCGAGACGGCAGCGGCACCCATGGCGAGCGTTGGGGGATGGGGACGATGCCATGAAATCACGCAGCGAAACGAATTTGGAATTCGTTGTTCTGGCCGGCGAACTGCTTTGATTCTGATCCGTACACGATTCGTAACGAAACGGAATGGAAAACTGCGGCGCATTTCCGGAAGGTTGCGTGATGCGGCCACCGTTTTAGTGTGAGTCTATTTTGGCGAGACAGTTGGCGAGACCGTGTGTTGGTTGCCGAGTCCTGACGTTGACGCGTTATGGGGCGTGCGATACATTCCTTGCCTTCACGGAAATAATCGTTGGCAGCTCTTGCTAGCAACGTTTAAATAGAGACATCGATAATGGTTTGGCGACCGGTTGTGACCGTGAAGGTTCCGCGCACTCGAATCGTTCGAGCAGCGCCGTCTCTCTTTGACCTGGAACAACGGAAACCGGAATTACCATGAATCGAATTTCGACATGGCCCATCGCCAAGCCAACTCAGCAGGCATTTCAGGCGACTCTAAAATCGGACATCGCCGCGGCGAAAGCGAACAGCTCAACCGCCTACTCGGCTTGGGTTCCTTTGCATTACGAAGAAAATTACGCTTACCCGCTGCTCGTCTGGTTGCATGGTGCGGAAGATGACGAGCAGCAACTGACCAAAGTGATGCCGTTGGTAAGTTTGCGAAATTGTGTTGCTGTCGCGCCCCGAGCATCGACAAGCGAAGAAATCTGCGGCGAGGTTGCTCATTCTTGGAGCCAATCCTTGGAGGGAATTGCTGGCGCCGAACAGCGCGTCGCCTACTTCATCGATCTTATGATGGCTCGCTACAACATTTCGCGAGAACGAGTTTTCGTGGCGGGTTACGCGGAGGGCGGTACGATGGCTTTGCGGTTGGCGATGCTTCAGCCCGATCGATTCGCCGGTGCGGCGTCGTTCGGCGGTGCGTTTCCGGCAACCGAAGTACCGCTTCGCAATCTCAAGCAAGCACGTGGAGTCAGCGTGTTGATGGCGCAAGGGCGTGATAGCGTACTCTACAACGAAGCCGAGTTCTGCCATGACATGCGTTTGCTCCATTGTGCTGGCATGTCGACGACATTCCGCCAATATCCGGGCGAGGATGAATTGAGTTCCGCCATGCTCAGCGATCTGAATGCTTGGATGATGAATGAGATTACGGGCGGGCAAGCTTGCACCGATTCGCAGTCGACTCAGTGGCTCGACGATCAAACGGGCAGCTAACGAGCGTCGCCAACTTCTCTATCGCGCCATGGGGATGCAGCGAGTCGCCTCTTCCGCGATCCCGCATGTCGGTTTTTCTGCGTCGCTTTTCGTCCCGTTGCCCAGGTTCTATCCCTGAGGGGTACTGGTAGCACTGCCGGTTCGCCCCAATGGACCTCCTTTCCGATTGACGATGTTGGAGCCAGTTTAGTACAAACTTGCCCCTCATCTCTTTTCCAGGGGCTCGCTAGTGCGGGCGAAAAGCAGTCGATGGATCAAATCAAACAATTCCTTTTGGCAACAGGCCACCGTTGGAATCGCCTTCGTCCGCAGCAGCGGCGTCGAACGCGGTTTGCGTTCTTGCTGTGCGGAGCCATCTTGGGCGCTTGGGGGATTTATCAAGTGACGCCGCGATACGAACTGATTCTCTCGGGACGTCAGTTCTCGGAACGTGAATTGACGGTCATCGAATCGGCGCTAGCGCAAGCCGACTTGGACGAATACCGCGTTGTCGACGGGCAGGTGCGCGTGCCTCGTCATCTGCGGGCGGCCTACATCGGCGCTTTGGCTTCCAGCAGTGCGCTACCAAATCAGTTTGATTTCGAGTTAAAAGATGAGCTGAGTCGTTCCAACCCGTTCGAATCGCAAGAACAACGTCGCGCTCGTTTGCAGACGACCCAGCAACGGGAGTTAGCGCTGATCCTTCGCGCGATGAACGGCATTGAGGATGCAACCATTCATTTAGATGAGTCCGTTTCGGGGCCATTCGGTCGCAAGCGGCGCATGACGGCGATGGTGGTCGTCCGCCCAGAATCGGGCGAGCCATTAGATTTCGGCATCATTCGTAGCATTCGTCAACTGGTCGCCTCGGCCAAGGTAGATCTGACTCCTCAAGATGTGACGGTGACCGATTTGGAAACTGGCATGTCGTACGCGGGCGACATCGGCGATCCGGCGCTCATACGCTCCGACGAATTCGCAGTTCGCCGCATGGCCTACCAGCGTGATTGGCAACGGAAAATCTCGCGCCTGCTAGCGCATGTGCCGGGCGTTCAAGTCGCCGTGAATGTTGATTTGGAATACAAAACGAAATCGGCCGCGTCGAATTTGCAAGAAGCTGCCAACCCGTCGCATACGGTCCTCGTGCCGTCAGATGTTGGCGTCGCAATTGGGATTCCAGAAGCGTTTTACAAAAACGTCTATCGCGAACATCGAAAGCGGCTGACGCGAGTCGAACGGGCACAAGAGAGTGGTGAGTCGCTCGATCGAGTGCGCTCGCAACAGAATCAGCGAGTGACGGAGCTAGTGAAGCAGGTCTTGCCGGCTGATGCGATCGTGAATGTCGCTTCGGTGCAGGACACTCCTTCCAGCTTGGCCGCGGCAAAAGACGATTGGAGCTTTGCGGGCGGCTTGCCGTTTGGATGGCAGACGATCGCCTTCGCGTTGCTCTCGCTAGGAACGCTCTCATTGCTCTGTTGGAATATTGCCAGCGAATCGCGCGGCCAGGGATCGCGAGAGAAAGAGGAGTTGGTTGCCGATCGGTCGCCTTCTCGGGCCGTTGAGACTGCCGGAGAAATGTTGCAATCGCAAGAGATCGTGATGCCGGCGGCCGAAGAGGAAGCACCGGTCCGGCCGGCCGTTAGTCGGGATGAATTTCACCAAGAGTTAACACGAATCGTACGGCAAGATCCCGATGCGGCCGCCGCAAAGCTGGCGGAATGGATCGACAAGGCGGCATAACAGGCAAGGATATCGTGTGACGAGTGACGAACAGAATCGGCATCTGCTGGAAGTCGCCGCGCTGGTGGCAAGTTTGGACTCCACCACTGCGGACACTCTGTTGGATCGGCTGACCGAAGAGCAAGCGCGACGCGTTCGCTTGGCGGTCGCTCAACTTGACGAGTTGCCGCAGGAGCGGCAGCAATCCATGGCTGAAGATTTTTTGGAAGTGATTCGTGGAGCCGAAGCGAACGGCTTGGGTCCTGCGGGCACACAAGATTCCCTTGCTCAGGTCGAATTCGTCAGCGACGAAGAGGCGTTGCCATTCCAGGCGATCCTTGAATCTGAATTGGCTTCGAATCCGGTATCCGAAGTGCCGGTGCGCGTCGATCCGCAACCGCTGGCCGCTGCGCAGCCTTTGAGTCGTGGTGTTAGCCAGGCTCCGAAGTTGGCCATTGAAGCGATGCGGACCAGTGGCTCGTCCAGTATTGACCAGATTGCCAAGCACCTTCGCGACGAGCATCCGCAAACGATTGCTGCTGTTTTGTCGACTTTGGCGCCGGCCCGCGCGGCGGCGCTGATTCAGTCTCTGCCATCATCACAACAGTATGAGGTGGTCCGTCGGATCGCCGAAATGCAGCCGACCGACGATGAATCGCTGCACGAAGTCGAAAAAGAGATTCGCGAGCGGATTCAAAGGGAACACGAATCGGACAAGAACTTGCACAGCGGCTACGAAGCCGTACGGTCGATCCTCCAGTTTGCCGATTCGAAATCTCGCCGGGAAATCCTCCAGAATTTGACACATCACGATGCCGATTGGGCTGAGAAGATCGAGCAACCGAGCCGCTGGTTACCGGTCGAAGAAAGAGAACCGATCGACGCGGCGGAGGCTTTTGAGCAGTTAGTCCACTTGGATGCGAGTTCGTTAACAACGCTGTTCCAGTTTGTTCCCCATCGACTTGCGGCGACGGCGTTGGCCGGTGCACGTGCTGCAAGCCTGAATTCACTGATGTCGGCGTTGCCAGAGCCACTGGCGGAAACACTACGTGATGAGTTGTCTGCTATCGGGCCGTTACGATTGAGTGACATTCAGGAAGCTCAGTCGACAGTCGCGAAAGCGGCTCGCGGCATGATTCGCGAAAGTGCCGATCTGCAGGACGGCGGCCGCTTGCGACTGACAGCATAGCGGCTCGGTCGCCCGACTCTCGAACCGTCATTGCTGGCGCTGCTCTCTCTACTCGCACAAACTGCAGCGCGCTGGCGTTAGTACCGAGAGTCTCTCTTGATCGAAGCGACCGATTTCGCGACAGTTTGGCCCTCGTCCCCCAGCGACCATGAGGTCGCCTACTGAAACCTATTCAATACTGAATTCTCCTCTGTTTTCCTGGAACGTTCACGATGCAAGATGCGCCGTTGCCAACGACGATCAACGAACACGATTCGTGTGTCGATGAAACCGCGGGTGCTGGGAAGGCTCAGCCAAACGAATCTACGGTCGTTCCCTTCTCGCTACGTGACCTGACGAGTGAAGAAGCGGTCTGTCAGGCGACGCCGGCGATTGTCGCTCAGTTGCGTTTTGGAACGACCGAGTTACCGGCCGATCGTTTGCCGCTTCCGGCGGGCGAGGTGATTCCACTCGAGGAATCAATTGCTGCACCCATCGAACTTATGGTGGACGGGCACGTGATGGCACGTGGCGAATTGGTTTCTCACAATGGACGAGCCGGTATTCGTGTCACGCAGGTTGAGCGATCTTGTCGCGATCAATTTTTCGGTCGGGAGGACGCACATGCTGCCTAAAGCGACGCCCTTCATCTGCCTACTGGTGGCCAGCCAAATGTTGGCTCCGCGGTCGACGCTCGCTCAAGAACGCCAGCTTGGCCAGTACGTACCCGTGACTGAGACCTACGAATTGCCGATCCCGATCACCCTTTCCGAAGGGGTGGTCGCGGAACTGCCGAATCACGCTTCTCACGCGCCGGTTGTCGATTCCGCTGCGCGGCCGGAAGCGTCGGCTGTTCTCGCTCCACAGATGACGCCCGCTACTTCTGACTCGCACCTGATCGAGCAAGGAGATACGGCATCATCGGTGATGCGGTTACCTCCTCGCGATACGATGGAAAGCGAACATCACAACGGCCAGCGACCAAATCAACAAACGACATTTGGAAATCCAGTACGCACGCTTAGCAGCTTAGCTTTTGTGCTGGGTCTGTTTTTTCTCTTCTTGCGGTTCGCTCGTCGTTATCGGGTGCCTGCCGAAGAAGGGGAACCGTTGTTTGACACGTTGGGTCGCGTCTCGCTGCTTGGCAAACCAGCGCATATCGTGCGATTTGGTAGCAAGCTTCTGGTGTTGGCGAAGACTTCGAACGGGCTCGAGAAACTGACCGAGCTGTCGGATCCTCGGGAGGTCGAACAAGTCATCGAACTCTGTCGCAGTGGATCGGAGAAACGTCTGAATCAAGGTCTGCGAAACCTCTTGTCGGCAAATTCCTTGAGGCCAGCCGCATAGCGATGTTACGAACCGCCCGGAAATCATGACGAGCTTTAACCACCCTTGCCGTACGATTCGTCGATTCCGCACTTGGTGCTGGATGGTGAGCATATTCTGCGCATTGGGGGTGGGAGGTGCAGCGGTCGCGCAGACACCGGCAGTTCCGAACGCCGATTTATCACCGGCACCGGCGTTGCCTAGTTACGAAACGGAAAGTGCGACGCAGGGCACCGCACCGACGGGCGGATTGATTGAGGAGAGCCTCATCAATGGCCGCTTGCTCGAGCGATTCGCGGGCCCCTCTGGCATCGGATCGACATGGAAAACGATGGCCGCTTTGAGTGTCCTGAGCCTGGCGCCTGCGATCCTACTGATGACGACCAGTTTCGTGCGCATCTCGGTCGTCTTGGCGCTACTGCGGCAAGCGATCGGAACGCAGATGCTGCCCTCGAATCAGGTGGTGACTTCGCTCGCTCTTTTCATGACGGTATTGATCATGTCGCCGACTTGGAAGCAAGTCTATCGCGATGGGATTCTTCCCTACACCGAGGAGCAGATGCCGGCGGTGACCGCTTGGCAAAATGGAATCGCGCCCGTTCGCACCTTCATGAGTCAGCAGATTCAGCGCGCGGGCAACGGCGCCGATGTCTATCTGTTTTACGACCATCTCGTAGCGACCGGCGACGCTCAGACGACGATGCCGGAAACCTATGACGATATTCCGCTCGAGGCGCTTTTGCCGGCGTTTGTTCTAAGTGAATTAAAGACCGCGTTTTTGATCGGGTTCCAGATTTTCTTGCCCTTCTTGGTCATCGACCTCGTGGTGGCGAGCGTTACCACATCGATGGGCATGATGATGTTGCCGCCCGTGATGGTTTCATTACCGATGAAACTACTGCTCTTCGTTCTCGTGGACGGCTGGCATTTGGTGGTGGGGATGTTACTGCAAAGCTTCGGACCGATCGGTTGAATCGATCGCCGATACCACTCAAGAAGGAGTCCACATTCGATGATGGCAGAAACCGTGATTGATCTGGCGCGAGACGCCATGATCATGACTTTATCCTTGGCGGCGCCTCCGTTGATTGTCGGGCTCGTGATTGGGCTGATCGTTGCTGTTCTTCAGGCTGTGACCCAAGTTCACGATCCGTCGATTTCTCTGGTACCTCGCATGATGGCGATCTTGCTCACGATCGTCGTCTGCATGCCTTGGCTGGTCGAACGGATGATGGCTTATTCTCAGAACGTATTCACACAAATGTCGATGCTGGGTGGCGGTTGACGTTGACGGTATCGAGGCGTCTGAAAAGGATGTGCCTGTGTCTCCATTAACTGCGGTATTCGTACTGGCGTTGGGTCGGCTGCTGGGCGTCGCCTTGGCGCTGCCAAACATTGCGAGCCGCAGTATTTCGGGGCTGAGGTTTCGTATTGCGGCGGCGTTCTTGTTGGCATTGCTGATCGCACCGGCTTGCCAGCTGGGAACGCAAGTCGATGCGAGTCAACGGAACCAAGTCGTCGTTGCGGGATTTACCGAACTGTTGGTCGGCGTCGTGCTCGGCGTCGGTGTCAACGTGATGTTTGCCGGCGTCCAAGTCGTTTCGCAAGTCTTGGGGACGGCGAGCGGGTTGTCGATCGGCAGTTTTCTGGGCAATGGCGCGGCCGGATCGCCGCTGACTCAGTTCTTGGACTATCTCAGCTTGGCGATATTCCTGGCCATTGGTGGCCACCGGATGGTGGTGGATGTTTTGCTCACGACAATGCGAGAGGTCCCGCTAGGGACCAGCGCCTTCCATACCGATTTGATTGGCGCCCTTGCGTCGCTGCTAACTTTGAGTTTTGCGATGGGGTTACGAGCTTCTTTTCCCGTTCTTATCTCGTTGTTGACCGCGATCATTGTGGTGGGCGCCCTGAGCCGCTTTTTGCCCCGATTCCAAGTTTTCGTTTCCGCGGCCGGTCTGAATGCGGCGGTCCTCATCGGCTCGCTCTTCATTTTTATGGGAACGATCGGTTGGTCATTGCAGGAGCAGATACCGCTTTACTTGGAACGCTTGGTGGCTTGTTTGGCGACGTCTGCCTAAAGCACTTAGCGCATTTAGCAAATTTCAGACCGATCGGGATCTGACATGTCGGATGAACGCACATTTGAACCGACTCCTCAACGGCTGGCCAAGGCACGCCTGGAAGGAAACGTTGCGCGGAACGCCAGCCTAACGACCGTGGTCGCCTTGATGAGTGGCTGTCTTCTGCTGTGGTGGTACGGCCGTCATATGATCTCGCTGCTCGGCTTGCAATTGCGTGACCAACTTGGGGCGGCCGGGTCGCTGCGAATGAATGTCAATGACGTGGCCGAACTCAATTTTGCGACGGCGCTCTCGATCGGCCAATTGTTACTGCCGGTATTCGTTTGCGTGTTTTGCGCCGCTTTGGTGGCAAATCTGACGCAAGGCGGTTTGGTGTGGGCCCCCAGTCGAATCGAGCCCGACCTATCGCGATTGCAGCCGGGGCGCCGCGTGGCGTCGCTTGTTTCGTGGGACCGCGTCGTCGACGCCGGTTTGGAACTACTCAAAATGAGCGTCTGTCTCTCGGTGGCTGGCCTGGCGCTGTGGGCGAAGCGAGACCAGTTGGCGGTGGGGCAAGAGAGTGTCTACGCCAGTTTCGCGTCTGCTGCGCGATGTATCTTCGAAGTGCTGTTTTTGGCCTTGGCGGCGCTGGGCAGTATCAGCCTTGTCGAATATTGGTTGACAACGCTGCGACACCGAAAGTCATTGCGGATGACGGCCGAAGAATGGCAGGCCGAGATGAAAGAATCGGAAGCGGCGATGTCGGTCAAGCAAATGCGAAAATTCGCCACCGGCAACCCGTCCAGCGACGCCGAGTAGTCTGCTAAGCGGCCGCCGTGCCGACACCATAACCGAACTGTTCGATGTACTCAGCGCAGCGACTTTCGATTTCCTCAGAGAGCTCTTTCGAGAGTTCGTGCTTGTTCTTTTTGTACGAACGGTCTTTTTCCAGTCGAGCCTTCAAGGCCGGTTCGATCTTGGCATAGTCACCCAAATCGAGCTGCTGATACATCTCCTTCATCACCGATTCGGTGTTGGAGACAAGGTCTTCGAAACGGACGTCGATCAGGTTGTGTGGACCGAGTAAATGCCGATCACGGTTGTAGCCTTGATAGAGCCGTTCGAAGCTGGTGAAGACGAAGTCTCGCAAGTTTTCATTGGTGGGATTTTGCATCGCATTCGCATTGTCGAGTGCTGCCCACATATGGATCGTCGATGGAATGAATTTGAACGGGTTGCGAGAGATGTGGACGAACTTTGCGTTCGGGAACATTTCCAACAACACCTTGATGCGGCCCGTATGAGGTGGTGACTTCAGGATCAACGGCTTGCGATAGTAGTAGTTCAGGTATTTCACGAACTTCATCAGGCCCGCTTTCCAGTCTTCAATCTCGTTCGGCGGGACATGCCCCATGTGGAGATAGTCCATGTGCCGCGCGACGCGATTGGGAAATGCGATTCGCCGATAGGTTGTCGGGAGCCCCATCGTTAGCAATGCAAATTCGTCTTCTTGCGGAGCGTCCCAGCCCATCCCCATGTTGTCCATCGGGCGGTGCTTAGGCAGCAAGAATGACGTGAGTGGTTTCACAAGCCAACCGGCCGTCATGAATGCTAGCGGGTGAAAACACTGAAACGTGGTGGGTGATTCAAATCGTTCGTCGAGCGCCAAGAGTTCGTGCAAGTAGGTCGTCCCGGTCCGCCAGTGGCCCAGGACAAAGATGGGATCGCCCGCGAGTGGTAACTCTTCCGCCTTCTTCGCGAATAGGAATTTTTGAATCGCGTTGGTAATGGGCGGCAGTGCGCTGCACATGTAGACGCCCGTCGCGATGTGCAAGCGTTGCCGGCTCACCTGATGGCGATACTCGGCAACCAACTTCCCCCAAACTTCGACGCTCATCCCGGACCAAATCCTGGGCGAATACCAGGGCGTCGGGTTAAACGGAGCGAGGTTCACGCCAGAGGCATCGTTCGATGGCGTGGCGGATTCTTTGCTATCTGTGCTGGTCATGCTAAATCTTGGCGCGTGAAAAGTTCGTTCTCGAATTCGGGGTGTCGCCTGCTCTACGCTTCGTCATCTCGAATTCTTCGAGGGAGGAAAATGCGTACTACCCGCACGGTTTAACAAGCTGGCCAATCGGCGACGTGTAGGAAATCGCAGTTCCGGGAGATTCAAGCTTAGTCTGCCAAGATGGCCGACTCTACCGCTGGCATGCTATCGATCGAAACTGATCCAGATTTAGTTTGAAAAAGAACTAGACACTTTGTGGCCATCGAGATACCATCCCGACCGCTCATCTGAACTCCAATTCCCTTTTCTCGCTAGCGGCGGTCGGCCGACGTTGGCTCAATACTGAATCCGAATGGCCCAATTGCGTCATCGCCGAATCGCCACCTACGTGTTGCCGATCACATTGGTCGCCAGCTTGCTGGTCATTCTCGTACCGCTCCCTTCCGCGATCATGGACCTGTTCCTGGCGGCCAACATTGCCGCCGCGGTCTTGATTTTGCTCGCGACCATTTTTGTCGACCGACCGCTCGAGTTGAGCGTCTTCCCGACGATTTTGTTGGTTTCTACTTTGGGCCGACTCGTTCTCAACGTCGCCACGACGCGGTTGATTCTGACACAAGCGCACATCGACGGCATGCAGGCGGCCGGCAAGGTCATCCAAGGATTCGGCCGTTTTGTCGCCGGGGATCAAGTGCTCGTCGGCCTGATCATCTTTGCCATCATTGTCTTAATTCAGTTTCTCGTGATCACTAAAGGTGCCAGTCGGATCAGTGAAGTGGCGGCTCGCTTTGCACTGGACGGCATGCACGGGCGTCAAATGGCGATCGATGCCGACCTTGCAGCCGGCGCGATTGATCAACAAGAAGCTCAGCTTCGTCGTGCTGAAGTTTCAGAACGAGCCGACTTCTATGGAGCCATGGACGGAGCGAGCAAATTCCTCCGCGGCGATGCGGTCGCCGGTTTGGCGATCATGGCGATCAACATTGTTGGCGGTTTGTACCTGGGAGTCATCCAGTCCGGGATGCACCCCGCCGAAGCGGCATCGCTCTACACGAAACTCACCATCGGCGATGGTCTGGTGAGTCAGATTCCCGCATTCTTGATTTCGTTGGGTGCCGGCATCCTTATCACGCGAGGCACCTCGCGCACCGAATTGTCAGTGGAATTCGTCAAGCAATTTGCGTCACGTCCTGAACCGCTGTTTGTTGCGGGCGTCTTCTTGTTCCTGCTCGTGTTTGCCAAATTGCCAGCGTTGCCGTTGATTGCGATCGGAAGCGCCTGCCTGTTCGTCGCATTTTCGATTCAGCGCGAGCAAGCAGCCGAAGCGAACGAGTCGCCCTCCAATCCATCCGAAGAAGAAGTGGCGAAGCGCCCTTCATTGCCGCCGACCAAAGCGGTCGAAGATTATCTGGACGTCGAACCACTTTCCTTAGAAGTCGGAATTGGCCTGCTGAGTATGGTCGACCCGGCTCGCGGTGGCACGTTGCTCGATCAAGTGACCACGCTTCGCAATCACATTGCAGCCGACTTAGGAATTGTCATGCCCCGAGTCCGCATTCGGGACAACCTGACGCTCGATGAAAATGGCTACGCGATTAAGCTCTCGGACAACGTCGTCGCTACCGGCACGATCCACACGCAGCGCGAATTTGCGATCGCATCCGAGCAGGTCGTCGAAGAGATCAGCGGGATTCCGACGATGGATCCGGCGACCGGACTGAGCGCCTATTGGATTGAGACCAGCGACTTGGCTCATGCCAAGACGCTTGGCTACACCGTTCTTTCGCCGACCGAAGCGGTCCGGGCTCACTTGGGCCACGTCGTCCGCAGCCGCGCCGATGAAATGCTCACACGCGAAGCGACCAGACGTCTGATCGATCGTCAGCGAGAAAGTACTCCGACGATTATCGACGAATTGGTTCCCGGCCTGATGGGACTATCGGACATTCAACGTGTACTGCAGTTGCTGGTACGAGAGAACGTTTCGATTCGTAATTTGTCGCCGATCCTCGAAACGTTGTCCGATCATGCCCGTTCGACCTCGGATGTGGTCGTGCTGGCGGAAGCGGTACGCAAACGGCTGGGGAGAGAGATTGTTGCTCGCTATTCAGACACCGATCAAGTCGTCGAAGCGATTGGACCCGGTTATCCGGTCATCGATTCGCTGAGAAAGCAGGGAGCCGAAACGGCCTGGCGTGAGTTCCCCGAATTCGTTCGCAGTCTTTCCATGCGGATGGACTGGGCTCATCAACAAGCACGTCGGCCGGTGCTCTTAGTCCCCTCCGACGTGCGCGCTGCCGTGCAGCGGCAGGCCATGAAGAGCAAGCGATCCATTGTCGTCTTGGGCGAAGAAGAGCTACCCCAGGACATCGTTGTGAAGCGTTTAGGAGACGTGATCGAGTCGCAGCTTGTGGACCATTAACCGCCATGTGACCAAGACGCACGGTCGCCCGTCACGAATTAGACTGAGGAAGTAAGTCATGGAAATCAAATCTTTTCGAGCCAGCACGCTGCGTCGCGCCCTGCAGCAAGTGCAGAAAGAACTGGGCCCGGAAGCGTCTGTCCTGCGGACCCGAGAAGTGTGGGACGGATGGCTGGGCGGACTGATGGGAAAACGCCGCGTCGAAGTGTTCGCGTCGCGTGAAAATTCACCGTCCGCTGCCGAGGATTTACCCACGACAGCCGAGCTGGACCTTTCGGAGCTGGAAGTTCCATCGGCCGTGACGTTGCCGTTTCCACCGATGGATGATTTTTCAGCCGTTGCACCGGCACCAGCGATCGATGTCAACGCGGGAGAAACGTCGGCTCAATTTGAACTTTTCACGCAGTTGCTCGATGCTGAATGGAGTGAGCCGGCTGCACGGCGTGTCCTTTCGGAAGCAACCGCCCAAGCTGGTGAAGAAGCGGACGTTCTGCAGTTGCGAGACGCAGTTCATCGAACGATTAGCGATGTTGTGCGCGTGCAAGGTCCGATTCAATTGCCTGCAGGACAGCGGAAAGTTGTGGCGCTCGTGGGGCCGACCGGTGTCGGCAAGACAACGACGATCGCCAAGCTGGCGGCCAATTTCCGTCTGCGTGAGAACAAGAAAGTTGCTCTCGTTACGGTCGACACTTATCGCGTGGCGGCGGTCGAACAACTGCGGACGTATGCCGACATCATTGACCTGCCGATGCACGTTGTGGCAACACCGAGAGAAATGAAGGCAGCCCTGGAACAGCTGGCCGATTTTGATCTGGTGCTCTTGGACACGGCCGGACGCAGCCCTCACGACGAAATACGGATCCAAGAGCTGCAAGGGATTCTTGGCGCTGCGGAAGCGGATGAGGTTCATCTGGTACTCAGCACGACCACCGGGGCTCGCGCATTACAGCGAACCGCGGAAAAATTTGGTGAGGTCGGCGTCACCTCATTGTTGCTCACGAAACTTGACGAATCGGTCGGCCTGGGCGAGGTCTTACCTCTGCTGGAACAGTGCGATCTGCCGATCAGCTACGTGACCAACGGTCAGAGTGTGCCGGACGACATTCAAGACGCACGCTTGGCCGATCTGCCAAACGCCATCATGGGACTCCGACAAGCAGCCTAACAGCTCAGAACGTATGAACGATCAAGCATTTCAACTTCGCAATCTAAAACGATTGACCGCCCTGGCTGCGATCAAACGGGAACCGTCCATCGCAACGGTCTCGCTGTTGGGCAGCAAAGGTGGCGTCGGAACGACGACGTTAGCAGCCTACTTGGCGCTGGAACTGTCGCGACGCGGGCGAGCGCTAGAACTTTCGACCGCCGGCAGTCGCGCGGCCGATTTAGCAGCGATGACCGGAATCGATGACCTGAACAACCCGCTTGGCGCCACGGTGCATCGCTGGACGGACCAGATTTCCGTTCGCTCGGCCCCTCTCAGCGATCGGACATCGGCGGTGCCCGGACGTGACGCTGCCCCCGACCTCAGCTTGGAGGACGTCGGCTGTTGGGATGGAACGAGACAAGCGTTGGAACCGCTCGAACAAAACATTTTGCTGATCACGACCGGTGACACGCTAGCGATGATGGATGCGTACGCTTGCGTGAAGAAATTGAGCGAGCTTCATGGGCCCGAAGTGGCAGATCGCTTGTGCATCGTGGTGAATCAAGCGACCGAATTTGCTAGCGAGGCAATCGAGCGATTGAAGCTCACGTGCCAGAGATTCCTGGGATTGGAATTGCGCCAACCGCTCACAGTACAGCTGTCCGGCGAGTTGGTGGTTCCAATCGACGTTTCCCAATCGGATGGGCTGGTCGTGGAGTCGCTGGTCGAGTATCTCGATGCGATTGTTTGGGCGAAAACGGAGAGGATTTTCGCGACTGCGAGCTAAATCAAGCGCCGGAAATCGGTGCATGAGTTTGTTTTTCAACTATTTGAATGAAACGTTTAAACCGACTGGGAACGAACGGTCGAGCTTGAAAAGAGCACGCCGCCGTTCGGAACTGCATGTTAAATTGCGCCATCTGAAAAGACTTTGACGGGCTCTTGAGTCCGGCCGACCAGAAGGTTGGTAAAGCGATCAGATGAAAAAGCGCAGTCGCCTGCCGCGACGTGGACATGGATGTCCCACTAGGTCATTGAATTTATCACGGAGGAATTCATGGCAACAATTACGGTAGCCAAAGAAGATCGACCGGCGCTTTGGGAGACCTACAAGTCTGACATGACCAACAAAGAGTTGCGAAATCAGCTAGTAGAAATTTACCTTCCACTCGTCAAATACAATGGTGAACGCATTTGGTCGCGATTGCCTGATGGAGTCGATCTTGACGATCTGATTTCGGCAGGTGTATTCGGATTGATGGATGCGATCGACGCTTTCGATTTGACTCGCGGTGTGAAATTCGAAACGTACTGTGTGCCGCGTATTCGCGGTGCCATGCTGGACGAACTGCGAACGATGGACTGGGTGCCCCGGCTCGTACGTTCCAAAGCGAGCAAACTGGGCGAAGCCAACCGCGTTTTGGAGACACGGCTTGGTCGTCACCCGACCGAGAAAGAGCTGGCAGATCAGCTGGAAATTTCGGTCCCTGAGCTCGAGAAAATGCTCAGCGACGCCAACGCGGTCGGACTCATCAGTCTCAACAAGAAGTGGTACGAAACGGACAGCTACAAAGATGTCCGCGAGATCGACATCTTAGAAGACAAGAAAGGCGAGGATCCGACTCGCCGGGTTCACAAGAACGACCTGATGCGACTGGTCACGAAGGGGCTCAATCGGAACGAACGGTTGATCATCATTCTGTACTATTACGAAGAGCTGACGATGAAAGAGATCGGTCAAACGCTCGATTTGAGCGAGAGCCGCGTCAGCCAAATGCACAGTAGCATCGTGGCTCGTCTGAAAGGCCAACTCGGCCGTCGCCGCCCAGAATTCGGCAGCTATTCCGCAACCTAGTTTCCAGCGTTCCACGCCAGACCGACAGCGTCCCTCCCCGAAAAGGGAGGGACGCTTTTTCTTGCCGGTCCGCAAGGCCCACCCAAGCGAGCAATCCTGCGTTCTGTATAGCTCGACTCCGAGTCGAGTTCGTTCTTTCTGTTGGGTACAACTCCTTGCTACGTCGGAAACTCGTAGCTCGCATCAATGCCGAAAGTACGTGCGGCTCGACAGGAACTTGTGAGCGCTCCAAATCGAATAATCTTGCGCATCCACAATGCCGTCAGCGTTAAAGTCGCCTTGCGTCCAACGACTCGTTTTCCTGAATTTGTTGGCATTCCAAATAAAGAAATCTCTACCATCGACTCGGCCGTCCAAATTCGCATCTCCGGGTAAAAATGAGCGTCCACCCGTCAACGGCAGGTTATGGACACCGCCGGCCTGCAGCCATCCACTCGCCGGGTCAGTGATGTCCTCCAAGTTAATGACGCCGTCTTCATTCATGTCAAAGCGCGGGTCCTTCGATCCGTTCACGATCGCGGCACACAACAGGTCAAGATCGCGGCCGTCCACCTTACCTTCGCTCTCCGAAGCGGCATAAGACCAGCAACTGAGAAGTACGACGGCGACAACTGTTGGTTTCGGCATCATCTCAAGACTCCGCAGCGGTATCCGTCTTTTCGACTCTAGGGCTCTCCGTTAGGCTGACATTCCTTGATAATATCACACGGCAATGAACCGCTGGTATTCCAACATTTGCCGGGTGCGGCTGGACGCTTTATGCGGAGATGAGGCATGCCACCTTTATCCACAGACGACCGGCTCGCTAGATCGAGAAAGCAAGCTCTGTTGGCCGTCTTGGTTGCGGTCATTGTGTGCTTAGCTTGGTGGAACAGTTCGTTGATCAAACGCGAACTTGCTGTTAGGCACGTTCGACGCAGCAAGGAAATCAGGGTGCGAAGTCTAACTCCGGTCGAACCGGTCGGTCGCACTCTTCCGGAATACGTGACGGTGCTAAAGGACAAGGTGCGGCTCGATCCTTATTCGCCGCACCAATTTTCTTTTTCTCCCGATACGAATTCAATCGCCTACTTCGATCTCAACACATTGTGGTGCCAGTGCCTGCCCAATGGACCGCCGACGAAGCTGGACGAAATCAGTGATCAACGATCCTTGCTTGCCTTGCATTGGAATAACGGATCGAATCGAGTGTTTTATGCGGTCTCACCAATCACTCGAAACTCGAGTGAAACTGCCGTCACCTTTGATGCTCATGTCTCGTCCCTGCAAGAGCGAGGCTCCAAACTAACCGCAATCTCTTCAGAGATGATCAAACTGAAGTCGGCAAACCGCAACATTCGTTTGACCGAAGATGCCAGGCATGTGGTGGGCACAGGGAGCCAGCCGTTCGTATGGAATGTCGCCCAAGAGGAGCTAGTCGTTTGTTACTTCGATATCCTAGTGCCATCGGCGACCAGTGATCGTTGGCTGGGTGCAGAAATTGATACTGGCCAATTGCTGATCGTTGACCAGAATTTTGAAATTGTCCGGCGCATCGACTACTTCTTAACGCATCCCGGGCGAACTCGATTGATGTGGTCACCGGATGAGCGATACGCAAGTGTAACGCCCACTGAACACGTGACAGGGGTGCAGTCCGTACGCGTCGACCTGAGCACGGGGTACGCTGAGTCGATCGCGGTGGATTACGGCAAACGCTCCCTCGCGTTTACTGGCGATGAGGGAGAGTTGTTCTACAATCGCTCTGTCGATCAGCGTGTCCGCCAAATGGTCACGACGATTCCCATGCGAAACGCCACACCGAGGTTCGGTTTTGAGTGCACATCTGCCTACAGTCTGTTGATCGTCCCCAGTTCAGGTTTTCGCCACGTTGCCGTTGCGGAAGGCGTTGTTGAAGAACGTGAGCGATACCCGAGTAATTATCGTTGGCAAATCGTTGATCAAACGGGCTCTGCATGGCCGCTGGATAAGAAAGACGGGTTGCTTGCCTCCTATGCCGTGCTTGGGTTTGCGAATAACGGACAGACGATCGTGGCGTACGGTGATGAGAGAATTGTTTCGATTCCGTTGGAGTTTATTCTGGAGCGATGAATGCCACGCCAGAATCGTCATTGTTTGGAAGCTTGGTTGAAGTCTTAGCGTCGCGTTGATCAGGTTGAGGCGGCGTTTCGGACGTTGGCCGGCGGGCACGAGTTGAAATGGAGCTTAAGGACATGGCCAATCAGGCGCTACTCATCACGTGTCTTTACCTTTTCGTAACGTTAGGCAACGTGATGCGGGCTGATGAACAGTTGCCTGACGGTGCCCAAGTTCTGGCCGAGCTCCTTGGCCATCGACACACTCGGCCGGTGATATCTCCCGATGGAACCCGCCTGGCGTTTGTGAGCGGTAGGAAACTCTATCTTCACAATTTCGGCGATGCAGCCCCGCAAGCGATTGAAGATGCCCACAGTTTCTATGCGCTCATCAAAGACCCGGCCGTCGACTTGGTTGAGTTGAGTTTTGATGCGGCGGCCGCTGGTAGCCGTGACAACGATCTCTCGCAGGACAATGCGGACGTTGTTTTTGAATCCATGTCCGGTCTTGCATGGACGGCCGATAGCCGAGCGCTGCGGTGTGCAATTGCCCAGCCGCCCAACCCTGAATCCAATTTGCTCACCTACTGTGTCCGGCCAATCGATGGCAAGCTGCAAGCATTGGTAACCCCGCCAAAGCCGCCTTGGTATGGAGGGAGAGACTGGCAATTAACTTGCGATCGACGTTTCTTGATCTTGCGCCAGCGCGACCGGTCCTTGATCTGGCACGTCGAGTCCAACCGACCCGTCGCAACACCGTATTATGCACTCTCCCCCTCGCCAACCAGTGACCGCTGGATTGGCATTGAGAAGGACTCATGGCGTTTTGTCATCTTGGACAAGAACATGAAGGTGCTTGAAAGGACAACGTTTACGGCACCCCGGAGTCGATCCGTTTTTAATCGTCAATTGCAATGGTCGTGCAACGAACAGTTTGTCCTCTATCATCATCAAATCGGTATGGATCATTACAATAACTGGGTCGGCATCTGGCTCGATCTCAAGTCGGGTAACCAACAAGAAATTGAGGGGCTGACTTTTCGAGACGATCGGATCGCGTTCACGGGACAGAACGGAACCTGGGGAATCATGGCTTCCATCGGAAAGAACAACGAACGCATTCTTGGTTACCACGTATTCGGCCGGTATCTCGAGGTGAGGAAGCCGAAAGAACTTTCGGTCGAAGTTCTCTGGCGGTATGAAGAGCGGTGGAGGCCCAATCAGCACAGAGAGAGCGTCCTGGCGTTCAATCGTAAGTTCACGCAGTTTGTATTTACGAAGCCCGATTCGGGGGCGGTGAAAACGCGTGAGCTGTTGCTCGTGGATCGTGATCATCAGAAGACTCAGTTGGCGGTGCTGGACACGTCGAAAGGACTTCGGGTCGTCGGGTTCGCCAATGGCGATCGGGAGCTGGTGATCGTGTCAAACGGACGTCTGATTTCATTGCAGCTACCAATTGGCAAGATGGAAAGCCAAATAGAATGAACGTGCCTCGTAAAGCGGCGGCAGACTTGAATCTGATTTTCCGATCCAAATTGTTGGTCGCCAAGGTGCTGCTGTTCGTGCTGCTGCTTGCGGCGTGGGAATCGAAAGTAATTGCTGAAGAGGACGCAATCGTCTTCACCTATGAACCGAGGTCCGGCTTGGTGACTTGGGCACGCAACGCCAATCAACCGGCCGAAGAAATCCTGATCCTCATGATCGACGGGCCAAAGCCGTTAGGGTTTCCGAAAGATTCGCCTCGCTGGAACACGGTCGTCTACTCGGACGATCATGCGGAGTTTTACGCTTTCGACCCGGCTGACATCCCTGCGAATGCCGGAGTTGAAGTCAGCCGCGGCGGAAAGGCTCAGCCGCTTCTGGTGTATTCGTCCGGCTTGACGCCGCCAGACTTTGGAACGATTACGTATCAAACGAACGACGTGTTCTTGCATTGCTTCGTACCGACATGGGTGAAAAGGTCGCGAACCGTAGAAACAACGATCCGATTTGCGAACGCGAGAAAATAGTCGCAATCGATTTCTTGACAACGTGCGCCGTTGTCCAACACCTGTAACGTGAAGCCAGGGGGCCATGCTCACGCGAGCGATAGTGGTTGTTTGAAGCGAGCTATCCGACATGTTCACGCGACTTTAACCAACGCTTCATCTATCGCGTAAGCATGCCTGGAGGCTTCGGTCACAGCGACCGTGTAAGAAGCGAAGGAGAAGCGAAGGCATTGCAATTTGGCGCCCGGTCGCTCGTCACTGCCGCTGGGAGTCTGCTCGGCTCAAGCACATTGAAAGGTTGCTCGCGACTTAGGTTGTCGAGGCCATCCATAGGATCAGCGCGGCGAGGATGATCAGCAGCCAGCCGAAAATTGCGGGTGAGAGGAATGCCGGCGAGGGCGTCAGTTCCAAATCGGGCGCCGGTTCGCCGTGTCCCAGGTCGAGGTTGCACTGGGCACAGTGGCGATAGAATGTGGGCTCGAATGGTTCGCTGCACGTATGGCAAATCAACAGAGGATAGGTCGGCTTGCCGTCCTCGTTTTCTGACTGTTCGTCCCCGTCAGACCATTCTTGATCAGCCAGTTCGAAATTGCTGCTGATCGAGCTGCAGAATTGGCAGCTGGTTTCGCGAGGTTGGCCGCATCGATCACAGACCGGCCAGTCGACCCAGATACGAGGGAAGTCGGCGTCGTTCGGCTCTTCCTCTTCGACGTCTTCAGGATCGGCGTGCCGGTTGAGGTTTCGCTCGAATGACTCGACGATGCGCGTTGCCAGCTCCAGATGATCTTCGGTGACTCGAACTTCGATTGCCTGATGGCTGCCACCGATTTCGTTGGCGACGTTGATGTCGCCAACGTGCGAAAGAACTTCGTAATCGGCCAGAATGTTACTGAGCAGATGCGCCTTGTGAGCTGCCGCGGTCCGGTACACAACACAAAGCTTGTTTGCCATTCATCTACACAGCAGTTGTCGGCGGCAAACGTCTCAGGGACCCGTATCGTGAGATAGGTGCAGCCTTAGATTCCCATCGGTCCACGAGGTCTTCCAGTCCGAAGGTTACCTCGTCCGAGAACCTGAGGAAAGCCGGCAATTCGGCGGCCACCCGGTGTGGGTCTTTCTCATCGGTTAAAACGACCAACAGGGTAGGCGGGCCGTCGGAAGTACTTTTTTCAAACATGGTGCCTCGCTCCTTCTCAGTTTTCTGTTCCGAGCTCTATACGTAGGACGAGTCTCCCTGGTTCAAGGTTCACTTGGTCCTACAATTTAGTCTGGCCGGAATTGGCGAAAATACCGAGCTTTTGGCGGCTAAAAGCCTCATAGTTCGGGGCAAACCAGTTGTGCACGCACCGCCTCGCAAATTAACTTGCGGTTTCGGTTTTTTTTCCGAATTCGGTTATTCACTGCGATACTAGTTTCATGCGAATTCTTTGTTTATTCATTAGCGTGTGCTGCTTCGCCGCAGCCGTCGGTGCCGCACCGCCTCTCGAGCGAACGGCGATCGATGCATTGCTGCAGGAGTCGTGCCTTGACTGTCATGACGATTCGACCGAAACCAATCTTGATATCACGGCGCTTTCGAACCGCTTGAACGATGCCGACATGTTTCGGAAATGGGAACGTCTGTTCGATCGTGTCGCAGCGGGTGAAATGCCACCGGAAGATGCAGAACAGCCTCGGCGCCAAGTCAAAAGTCGCGCGCTCGATTCTTTAAAGAAACAACTGACTGCCGCCAGCCGAACCAAGCAGCGGCAGCAAGGGCGCGTCGTCTTGCGACGACTGAACCGCACCGAATACGAAAACACGCTGCATGACCTGCTGGGAATTCGAGTTCACCTGGCCGGTATTATCCCGGCCGAAAATGCTTCTGGCTACGACACGGTCGCCGATAGCCAAGGCCTTTCACCGCTGCACATTGCCAGTTATCTCGACGCGGCTGATCAGGCGATTGATGCGGCGTTAAACTTCGGGCCAGCGCCCCCGTCAGAGACGCGAACATTTGAGTTCAAGCAACTCAGCCATATTCGCAAGTTCCTAAAGCGCGAGACCGAGGGGCGATTGCTGCTCCGCGAACTGGATGATGCGATCGTGATGTTCCTGGATGCGAATTGGATCTTCCGATTGCAAGACTTCAACGCGCCTCAGCCAGGCAAATACCGGATCAAGATCAAGGCGTACTCCGTGCAGACCGACAAAGTGGTCGTGCTTCGCATCAATGCCGGGAACCACCAGTTGGGCTCGCACCGGATCGTCGGCTCTTTTGATCTGAGTCCGGGCAAAAAGCATGAGATTGAGATGGAAGCTTATCTTGATCGCAACGACTATCTTTATCCCTCCCCCGACGACCTGGTGATGGGACAAAACGGCAAATCGATCTGGGAAATTGAAGCACCCGAGTATGAAGGAGCCGGTGTCGCGGTCCAATCGATCGAGGTGACGGGGCCGCTGAACGAAGCTTGGCCGCCTGAATCGGTCAGCCGCTTGCTGCGGGGGATCGAAGTGCGAGAACTGGAACATCCCAGATGGATCAACTCGCGTCACGTGAATTACGAGATCGTACCAGGGGACAATCCGCGTGCGCAATTGCAAGATATCGTCGGCTGGTTGGCGCCTCGGGCGTTCCGTCGCCCGCTCCTTCCGAATGAAGAAGAGAGTTTTGTCGATTTTGGTATGGCGGCGCTCGACGCGGGACGGACCTTCGATCAGGCGATTCGGGTGACTTGTCGGTCAATTTTCTGCTCGCCCCATTTCTTGTTCCTGATGTCGGGACCGGGAAAATTGGACGATTACGAATTGGCGTCGCGACTTTCTTATTTCCTGTGGAAAAGTGTGCCTGACAACGAGTTGTTTCGTATCGCCAAGAAGGGCAAGTTGGACAATGCGGTTGAGCTAAGGAAACAGGTTGACCGGATGCTTGCGAGTGGCAGGTCGCGCAAGTTTGTCGTCGATTTTTGTGATCAGTGGCTGTTGCTGAATCAGATCGATGCCACGACGCCCGATAAACGGCTCTATCCAGAGTACGATCCCTTACTCAAACACGCGATGCTGGAAGAGACGCGACAGTTTCTTTTGCAACTCATTCGCGAAGACCTAGGGGTCAAGAACTTAGTCCATTCCGATTTTGCCATGTTAAATCGTCGCCTGGCAGAGCACTACGAGATCGATGGCGTGGCAGGGCAGAACTTTCGCAAGGTCGATTTAGGAGACGACAGTCTGCGGGGTGGCCTGCTAAGTCAGGCGAGCATCCTTAAAGTGACGGCGAATGGTACGGTGACTTCGCCAGTGCGGCGTGGTGCTTGGGTCTTGGACCGATTGCTGGGCGAACCTCCGGCGCCGCCTCCGCCCGATATCGGTTCGATCGATCCGGACACGCGCGGTACGACGACCGTTCGAGAAGAGCTGGCGAAACATCGGGACAACGAGTCGTGCGCTGCCTGTCATCGGGACATCGATCCGCCCGGTTTTGCGATGGAGTGCTTTGATGTGATTGGCGGTTTTCGCAATTACTACCGCTCGCTCGAAAATGGAGAGTATCCAGACAAGAAGCTCCAGGGCCGCAAAGTGTGGGAATATCGTGTGGGGCCAGACGTCGATGCGACCGGTGAGTTGCCGGATGGCCGCTCGTTTGACAACTTTGCAGAATACCGTGAACTGCTGTTGGAGAATGAAGAGCAGATTGCTCGCAACGTGATTTCCCAGCTGATCGTCTATGCGACAGGAAGCGAAATACAGTTCGCCGATCGCGACGAAGTCGAACGCATCCTCCAGAAAACGAAAGCGACCGGCTACGGCTTTCGTTCGATCATCCACGAAGTGGTCCAATCACGGATATTCAAACTCAAATGAAACCATCCCTTCCCCGATTATCACGCAGAACATTCCTGAAAGCGGCCGGCGTGGCAGTGGCGTTGCCGTCGCTGGAGGCGATGCGCCAGCCGGCACACGCACAATCGGCGGCCGGCGCGACGCCGAAACGGATGGTGCTCATTTGTACGAACCTGGGACTGCACGGACCGAACTTATTTCCCGAAACGGCCGGGGCCGATTACCGATCGACACCTTATCTCGACTTGCTGAAAGAACATCGTGACGACTTCACATTGTTTTCGGGACTGTCCCATCCGGATCAAGCCGGTGCGGATGGGCACGCTTCCGAGATGACCTGGTTGACCGCCGCCCGCAATCCGGGGCTCGGCGGTTTTCGCAATTCGATCTCGGTCGACCAATTTGCCGCCGAGAAGCTGGGGTATGTGACTCGGTTTCCATCGCTCTCCCTCAGCACGGCCGGTTGGAACAGCCAGTCGTACACGCGAAACGGTGTGATGGTTCCGGCCGCTTCGAAACCGTCCCAGCTGTTTGCGAAAATGTTCTTAACGGGTGACGCCGAGTCGGTCGCTAAGCAACAGCAGCAACTCAACGATGGCCGGAGTATCTTGGATGCGCTAACTTTGCAGTCGAAGCAGCTGAAACGAAGAATCAGCACCGCCGACGGCCGACGGCTGGACGATTATTTCGATTCGATTCGAGTCGCCGAACAGCAGTTGGCCAAAGCAGGTGAGTGGTTAGACAAGCCGAAACCGACCGTCGACGTCGAGCCGCCCGTCGATATCGAAGACGAATCGGACATCATTGGCCGATCACGATTGCTGCTCGATTTGGTGCCGCTGGCCGTGCAGACCGATTCGACGCGGCTGGTGACGATGCTGATCAATGGCCGCGGCGACGTGCCGCCAGTCGAAGGAGTCGACATTGGCCACCACAATTTGTCGCACCATGGCCAAGATGAAAAAAAATTGTCTCAGCTGGAACGGGTTGAGACCGAACTGATGAAGACTTATTCCGGTCTGATCGGCAAGTTGAAAGAGAAGCAGGAAGGCGGAGGCAACTTACTGGACAACACCATGGTCGTGTTCGGGAGTAACCTTGGAAACGCCAACGCTCACGACTGGAAAAATCTACCGATCTTGCTGGCGGGAGGCGACTTCCAACATGGTCGCCACGTCCAATTCGACCGCGAAAACAACACACCGCTGTGCAATCTGTTCGTCACGATGCTGCAGCGGATGGGCGTGGAGGCAGATCAGTTTGCGAGTAGCACGGGAACGTTGACGTGGTGAAGGTGTGTGCGGTTCACATGAGTAGCCTTCGCTCGTTTGCCGTCGCTCGTTTGACTGACGCTCTTTTAACGGACGCTCTTTTA
>CAYZRS010000009.1:92815-117895 GCA_964480915.1 uncultured Pirellulaceae bacterium
TCGCTCGTTTGCCGTCGCTCGTTTGACTGACGCTCTTTTAACGGACGCTCTTTTACCTGGCGCATAACTCACTGCTATCACCCCTGACGTCGTGCTAGCGATACCTCGTCACGTTCCCACACGCTTTGGCTTGCAGTGCCGCGACAGCATTTCTATACTTCGCCGCCGATAAAAAATCCAATTTGCGGGCGCCCATGGCGAACCAACATTGGATGGCGACGTACTGATCCATAGCAAGGATGCGATTCCCAGGAGAAAGGATTTGTTCTTACCTGAAACCGGCGGCCCCATGGCAAACGGTGTGTGAACGCAGGATGGCAAGCCTTGGATTTTGAGTGAATCGGTAGCCTCGACCTATATTACGTGACCCAGAGGAGTGACATAAACCGATCGACGAACGGATTGCTGAAGAGCGAGAAGCTCGATTGTCGATACAGGGAGTACTTCGAATACCAAGCAGGCATTGTCGCAAGACTGCATCGGACGCCTCCCTCGACACGGAACGCTCTGCCAGAAGTGATCACGCGAAGTCGTGATGTGAGCAGATCCGAGGTCGTAGGCCAGTTTGGTTCTAACGCCCCAGCAAGTCGGCTCGATTGGCACTTCGCTAACCAACACTTATCACACTTGTTTTGTGTTCAGTTCTCAGCGACGATCTGTCGTCTGGAACGAACCGGGGGAAATAGAAAAATGCAAATTCACGGCCCATCACAACTGCACGGCGCTCAGTCACTTCAAGGACCACGTCGGGTACAACAGACTAAGACTCCACAAGCCTCAGAACCGATGCACGGCGCTGACCAAGTGGATATCTCGGCCGAAGCGGACATGGTCAGTCGTGTTCACGAGTTGCCAGACGTGCGAACCGATCGCGTGGCTGAAATTCGTCAACAGATTGCCGCCGGTACGTACGACACCGACGCCAAAATGGACGTCGCCGTAGGCCGCCTGCTGGACGAACTTTCTGGCTGAGCTGTCCTTCGGCAAAGCAAGCTCAAAGAGCGTGCCGCTTGATTGTTCCTCTGTTTAGGAAGAATACGGCGCTGCGCTTGTGAAGCAGCGACGGCGGCCTAGAATGGAGTGGTTGAACACTCCTTTGAGCTAGGATTCCGGTCGGTACCATGTCTGATAGTCTCGATTTCTCACTGCACGACGTCGAAGTTTCTTTGACGCCCATGGAACGCTTTCAGGAGTTCTTGGAGAGCCGTGGGAAACGGGTCACGAGCCAGCGACGCATTTTGGTCGAGACGGTCTTTAGCCGTCACGAGCATTTTGAAGCCGACGAGTTGGTTGAGGAACTCGCCTACAAATCGTCCGAGAAGCGAGTTAGTCGACCCACCGTTTATCGAACACTGAGCGAATTGGTGGATGCCGGCTTGTTGCGCAAGATGAGCCTGCCCGGTGGGCGGCTCGTTTATGAACACGATTATGGCTATCCACAGCACGATCACTTGTACTGCCAGAAGTGCAACAAGCTGATTGAGTTTCAAAGTGACGAATTGATCAAGCTCCGTGCTGCATTGGCGGCACAGTATCAATTCCAAGTCACCGGTCACCGACTGATCGTGCAGGGCGTTTGCGTCGATTGCCGAAGTCATCGCCGTAAACGGCCTGTCGACCAGATCTGAGCTGTCGAGGCCGGTCCCATCCGAATTGTGCCTCCCGACTGCACCGTGGACGTGGGGCAGATTTAGGGTTGGGGGTTGCGATCTCAAAGTTGAGATTTGAGATTTCAAGAAGCGTGGCCGCAGATGGCGCAATTTTGCGCAGACTAATCATGTGACTTGCGCTCGAAACCAAATTTGCGTCGATCTGCGAAATCTGCCGATTTCCTGCTGCGCTTTCCTGCTGCGCTTTGCCAACGCTGGAATCAGACTTCAAGTGCTGTTGGTGTGCCGGCCTGTTTGAGGAAAAGACCGCGCTCTCGCAATCGTGGCGATGGGCCTGATTCGGCGATGTCATCTTGCGATCTCAGTTCAGAGGTTTGAAATCTGAGCTCTCAATTCTCAATTCTCGAATGCAAAATCGCACTACACCTTCACCTCGCCTTTCATCGCGAGCGCCGATTCGTATTTCACCCGAATGGGCCCCACCACGTTGGCGACGAACTCGTCCACCTGTTCGGGCGCGCGGCCGACGAATTTGTTGGCATCGAGCGCCGCTGCCAAATCGACGTTGGCGAATAGATCATCACTTCGCAATCGGTCGAGCAAATCGTTTGGCTTGCCTTCTTGCTTTACGACCGACGCGGCCGCTTGGCTGTGTTGGCGGATCGCTTCGTGCAGGTCTTGCCGATCTCCACCGGCGGCGGTGGCCGCCATGAGGATATTTTCCGTCGCCATGAAAGGCAGTTCGTTTGCCAGCTGCTGACGGATGACTTCCGGATAGACGGCCAGTCCGTTCGTCACGTTCTCATACAGCATCAATACGGCGTCGATCGCCAGAAAGGCCTGCGGTAGGACCAGACGCCGATTCGCGCTGTCGTCAAGCGTGCGCTCCATCCACTGAGTTGCGATCGTGTTGGCGGCACTCGACTGTAAACTCATGACGAAACGAGCCAAACCACAGATGCGTTCGCTACGCATCGGGTTCCGTTTGTAAGCCATGGCGGACGAGCCGATTTGGGTCGATTCAAACGGCTCTTCCACCTCTTTGCGATGAGCCAGCAAACGCAGGTCGGTGGCCGCTTTGTGGGCCGACTGGGCGATCCCCGATAAGCAGTCCATGACTTGCGCATCGACCTTGCGTGGATAGGTTTGGCCGGTGACGACGTAAGCTGTATCAAAGCCGATCTTTTCGGCCACCAATTGTTGTAACCGAGTCACCTTGTCGTGATCACCATCGAACAGGCTGAGAAAACTGGCCTGTGTGCCCGTCGTGCCGGTCGTACTGCGAGCCCTCAACAGGGACAAACGGTGTTCGAGCTCCTGCAGGTCGAGCGACAGGTCGTAGGCCCACAGGCAGGCTCGTTTGCCAACCGTCGTCGGTTGTGCTGGTTGGAAATGTGTGAACGCCAAGCAGGCCATGTCGCGGTACTCGGTGGCGAACGAAGCCAGGCGGTCGATGACTGCGGCACAGCGATTCGCAACAAGCTGTAGTGAATCGCGCAGCAAGAGTAGGTCGGTATTGTCGGTCACAAAGCAACTGGTGGCTCCCCAGTGGATAATCCGTTTCGCTGAGGCGCATTGATCGCCATAGGCGTGGACATGAGCCATCACGTCGTGACGCAGTTTTTGTTCGTACTGCCGAGCGGCGGCAAAATCGATGTTGGTCGCCTGGGATCGCAGTTCATCCAATTGATCGGACGAGACGTCGAGTCCCATTTCGGCCTGTGACTCGGCCAGCGCGATCCACAGCTGCCGCCAAGTCTCGAATTTCCGTTGCGGGCTCCAAATCGCCGCCATGTCGCGCGAGGCGTACCGTTCGATTAACGGATTCTGATAGGTGTCGTTCATGCGAACGATTTTAGCGGACGGACGAATCGGCTACAGGGGACGCATTCGATAGCAGGAATTGGCCCCAGAGGGTCGGAAGTCTTTTTCGGTCAACGGTTGCAACAATGGACGAAGTACTGCCCGAAAAAGACTCCCGACCCTGTTACTTAACCGGTGAGCCTTACATATTCGTCAGATCGTCCGCAGCTTGCGGCCCGATCAGTCGATCGAGCGCTTCGGAAATCAGCGAAGCGTATTCTTTCGTGCGGCCATAGACACGGCACATCCGGTGGCTGACCGGGAAGTAGCGATAGAGGTGATTGTCGTGCAGCGGACGGACTCGTTGCTGGGCATCGTCGAAGAGGAAATTTTGCTGCCGGGCGGGCCCTTTGGTGTAGGGGCGATACATGTGGCGAGGGATGTCGACTCGCAACGGAATGTCGCTTAATTCTGCCGGCAACTCTTTTCGTAGTTTCACTTCCAGCGTCTCCGGATCGCTAAAGATGCTGCTCCGTTCCGAAGCGCCTTCGGCAAAAACCAGATTTCGTTGGCAGAGCATCTTCCAGGAAATATCGCGTCCCAGCAGCCGAGTCCACCGTTCGCCCAGCGCTCTCTGAGTCGGATCATCGCTGCTGATCCAGCCGCGGACTTGTTGCATGAGCGAGAATTCGGTGAATTGGCGGTACTGGTCCAGTCGTTCCAGTGGGTTGCCAGGGAACAGATCATCGCGGCTCTCGGCGAACAAATCGGCCAGCGTCAAATCCATGGCTCGAATCGTGCGATGAAAATAGACCGTCCGAAACAGCTCGCTACGCATCGACAGAAATCGGATCAGCGCATCGACGCCACGATCTTCGATGGTCAGTCCGTGCTCACTGAAGAACGTGTAGTGCATCAGTCGATCTAAGTCGAACGCTTGCTGGCTGTAACCGACCATGTAGGCGTCGCGGAGGACGAAGTCCATATTGTCGATCGTATAGAGACCGCAGAGCAGGCTGCGCAGAAAGTAGAGCCATTTCGGTTGAACGTCGGGCGGTTCGTCGGCCGGTGGTCGCTGGATCATCCAAGCGATTTGCTGCGGGTCGAGTTGCTCATCTTCGTGGAGCGAGCCATTGGGATTGCGCCGGATGCCGCGAATTGTTTCGCCCAATTCGTGGACGATGATGTGGGCTCCCAACGATTCGTGCGTCAAACCGTAGCGGGACAAGACATGTTCGTCGAAGAAGTGACCGTAGGGGCCGTGGCCAACATCGTGCAGAAGGCCGGCAATCCGCAGCAGACTTTCGACGTATGGTCGGCTCGGTACCTCAGGGCAAACGGAAGCCAGGCTTGCATAGAGTCGCTCGGCAACAAAACTGCCCAGATGCATCGCTCCAACGACGTGTTGAAAGCGAGTGTGTTCGGCACTGGGGAAGATATACCAGGCAGTTTGCAGTTGATGGATCTCGCGCATGCGCTGGACCCACGGATTGTCGATGAGGTCGCATTCGGTGGAAGACTCGTCATAGCTAGCATCGGCGCTGGTGAATGCGATGTAACGATGGATCGGGTCGTAACTAAGGCTGATTCCCGCTGGCCCATGATTCATAAGTGTCGTCCTACCCGAATTGCCCGTTTTCGCCGATTATTCCCTTGGGCGAGTCGTAGTAGAAGGGAGCGTGCTATCATGCCGCTAGTCAAAAACTGCTCGAAAGCCGCGTAATCGGTGGTTTCGATATGCAGTAAGGCGTTTTATACTCCTCATTCTCCCTATTTTGACCAGAAGACGTCATTCCCGCCTGTCCGTTATCACGCATCTTTCCTGTAAATCACGTTTTCGGCCTCGCCCGTGTTTTTATCGTTCGCTATGAATGCCGATACAAATCATGCCGGAATAGCCAAATTTCAAGGCCTTGGCGGTTTATCCTCCCGACGATCAAGGAGTTTTTGACGTGCGAAAGTACCTAGCGCACTTGGGATTACAACATGTTGGTTTGTTGTCGCTAGTCGTGGCCATCTTCACGCAGGCGGTTGTAGAACCGGCCCATGCCGTGACACCGGCTGAGCAACTATTGCCCATTACCACCAAAGGCTATCTCTCTATTCCTGACATTGAGGGAATGGAAGCAGCGTTCAACGAGACTGGCTTGGGTCAGATCGTCAACGATGAAGAGTTCAAGCCTTTCATTGAAGACTTGCGTAAGCAGCTCAACGATCGCTTGGCAACGACCTCTGGACGCTTGGGGATTTCGCTCGACCAATTGCGCAGTATCTGTGCGGGGGAAGTCTGCATTGCGTTTGCCCAGCCACACGAAGGTATTCAAAAACATGCCGTAATCGCCATCGTCGACGCGAGTGGTAAAGAGGGAGAAGTTGCCGTCCTACGCGCCAGCGTTGACGAAGGAATGAAGAAACGTGGCGGTGAAAAGTCACAACAGGTGATTGCCGGTATCGAAGTTACGAAGTACGACATTCCGATCAAGCGCGGCGCCAAGAAACGATTTCAAGCGTTCATGTTCAATCATGAGGGTCAGTTGTTTGCCGCCGATCATGCCGGTGTCGTGAAACAGCTGATCGAAAGGTTGGTCAGCGACAAAGGAAACTCGCTGGCGGAAGTCAAATCGTTTCGCGTGACGATTGACCGTTGCCTGAGTGAATTTGGCGACAACGAACCGCACATTCGCTGGTTTGTCGACCCGATTGGATATGCCGAAGTCATGCGAGACGCAGCTGCCGTCAATAGTAAGCGGAAACGTTCCGACATGACCGCCGCGATGAAGGCGCAGGGTTTTGATGCGGTGCGCGGGATCGGCGGGTTGCTCAGCTTTGCTAACGGAAAGTACGACATCCTCGACAATACGTATGTCTATGCTCCCGCTTTGCCAAAAGCCGGCAAAGATAAATACAAATTGGCCGCACGCTTGCTCTCGAAGTCGATTCCCGACAAGTTAGAAGTGCCCAGCTTTATTCCCAAGAACGTGAGTTCTTACGTGGCGGCCGCTTGGGGTATTCAGGAGTCGTACGAGTTCATCGATACGCTTGTCGATGAAGTCGCCGGCGAAGAAGGCTTCTTCGACGATCTGGTCGACAGCCTGAAGAACGATCCGAATGGACCGTTGATTGATATTCGCAAGGATTTGGTCGAGCATCTGGGCGAGCATGTCTTCGCTTTTACCGACGCGCAGCTGCCGGTTTCTCCTACGAGTGAACGGATGTTGCTGGCGATTGAGTTGACGAACGCCGATGCGATGGAAGCGAGCCTGAAGAAGGCATTGCAGACCGATCCCGATGCAAGGCCCATGGATTTCGACGACCACATCATCTGGGAAATCATCAATGAAGACAGCGAGTCGGTCGAATTGGAGATCGAAGGAGCTGGTGAATTCGGTGATATTCCTTCGTACGATGATGAATTTGCGGACGAGGCAGGCGCCTTGGCTGCTCTTTGGTCCAACGCGGCCATCTCGGTTGTCAAAGGTCATTTGGTCATCGCGTCGCACACGGATATGGTCAAAGAGATGATTCAGAATGATGGCGAGAATTCACTAGCGAAGGAAGCTGACTACCAGGCCATCTTGGCGGCGCTCAAAGAAGTTGGTGATGACAATCAAAATACGTTTCGATTGTTTTCGCGTGCCGATCTGGAATTGCGAACCAGCTACGAATTGATCCGACAAGGACGCATGCCCGAATCGGAAGGTTTCATCGGTCGGCTATTGAATACCGTCTTGGCGCCTAAAGAGAAGAATGCCAAACGCACGCAAGAAGTCGACGGATCGAAGATGCCGCCGTTCGCCAAAATTCAGCAGCATCTAGGAACCATTGGGCTCTATGGCCGACCGGAAGAAGATGGTTGGTACATGTCGGGTGTTGTTGCGAAGCGGCCTCAGGCCACAACAGAAATGCTCAATGGTCAGCGTGAAGCCATCACAACGGCTAAAGCTGAGGAAGAGGTTGCTGCGGGAACTCAGTAGCTGAGGCGCGTGATCGGATCGCGCTCGCGGAACCGATGGTTGAGAATGCTTGAGCGGTTTACCGTTTACGCTTGGCTCCGACTTCGATCTTTGCCCAAAATGGGTGCTGACGATCGGCTCGTAGACGCACATCTTCCAGCATGACTTGCACGTCGGGCGAGATCTCATGCGTCTTACTCTTGCCGTTCCATTTCACCGTGATGCGTTGGTCGAGATCGACGAGGTCGGGCGATAGCCACAGCGTTGTTTGATCGGCACCCGATCGCACGGCCAGCGTCTGCTTCTCCCGGGCCGTTGCCGATAGCTTCATGGGTCGAGTGCCCTTCGGCCAATCGGCAAGCGGCATCGCGACCGACCGCTGCGGCATGCCATGAAACTCGACCCACCAGAAAAAATTGTCCCAGGGCCTGAGCGAATTTGCTTCAAACTCACGCGGCGAAAAATTGCGTTTGTGCAGCGCCATCCATTCGAAGATGCGGTGAATCTCGTCTTGGAAATGCTCGTGCCCGCGGCCTCGATACTCCACAATCATCGTATCGAAGTCGTTGTACTTTAAGTAACGGTCAAAATCTGTAGAGTTCCCCGCGATCCGAGCGACATCCAATGCGCCGGCGATGAAGTATGAAGGCAGCAGCCGACCGTTCTTCCAGTACTGGCTCACGTACTTCGGAGCGTCGGCGTGATAGGCCGCCGTGGCAGCGATCGGAATTAACCCGGCCCATAAGTCAGGATGGGCCAGTCCGATGTCCCAGGCGGCGTCTCCACCCAGTGAGTGGCCAGACAAGTAGACTCGGTCGCTATCGATCGAGAAGCGGCGCATTGCGTCGCGGAGCGAGGTCAGCACGGCGGCGTGTTCGAGCGCGGAATACTTGTACTTCCGTTGACGTTCTTCCACCGTCCAAGCCGGTGCGATGACGATGTAGCCCTTACGTGCCGCTTGCCCCGTATGCATCTGGAGTTCGGTGTTGTAATTCCCCATCCACCAATCGACCTGCCGCTCGGGCGTTGAACTGGCACCGTGTAACGTGACGATGGCCGGATAGCTGCGATAGGAATGGTACTCAGGCGGTACTTGGGCCACGTAGCGAATCGATTCCCCTTCCCGCAGTCCGGGGACGGTGAATTCGAAGAGCCCGGGTATCGAAGACTGCGCTGATTCGTCCTCTTGGTTTGGTTCTGCGTCCTCGTCGAGTTGCTCATCTTCTTGGCGGCCGGTGGACGGCGTGCGTGTTGCGTCGGCGACCGGTCGCATGGCGGCAATCAACTTCGAGACGTACTCGGCCGAGCCGGCCTCTTCGCTCCGTAGCGAGACGAGAATGCTGGTCCGTTCCGCCGGATCGTCGGTTGTCAGGTAGCGACGCACGAGGTCGCGCGTTCGCAGCAGTGAGAGCGCGACCGCCATGTTGTCCGTTCCGTCGGTCGCCAGCAGCCAGCGACTCAAGGCCAGCGACAGCTTTTGCTCGCTGGTCATCTCGCTGTCGTCGGCAAGTCGGAGGTAGCTGACAAGCCGGTTGACCGTGTCCCAGCCAAGGTCCGATTCGAGCTCCGTTCGGAATTCGATCAGCTTTTCTTTACGAGCGCCTTCCGGTTGCTCCGCCAGTTGTTCCGTTATCATCTCGAACGCTCGATCGGCATTCGATTTTTGTTGCTCGTGCTCAGATATTAATTCGCGAACTTCCAAAAGCAGCTCGCCGGCCACGTCACGTTCAGGGAAGTTTTGCAAGAACGTATGTGCCAGGTTGTGCTGACCTGCCGCTTTGCGAATCTTGATCTCTTCCAAACGCTGTTCCGCATGGAGTTGATGCAATTCCTGCAACTGGATGTCAAGATTCTTGAGCTGCGGGAAATCTTCGATCGCGGTACGCAGTTCTTCCTCGGCGTCGCCGTACCGCTGCGATTGGAGGTAGAGCCGTACAATACTTAATCGATCATCAACATTATCTTTGTCGAGATGTGTTTTCAGGATCCGACTTAACGTCGATCGTGGAATCGAACTTGTTGCCAGTCGCATATCCCAGACGAACGAACGGTCGGTCTGCAATCCTTCGACGCGCGTGTAAAGCGGGTTGATTTCGGTGATGCCTTGGATGACCTCCGTCTTGCCGTGGGGAGTCATCAAATAGACGGTTCGTCGACCGAATTCGTCAAACGGAGTGGGGCTCTTGAAAAAGCGGCCGACCGCACCTACTAGCTTGCCACGATTTCCGCGGGCGACCGATTGCCGCAAGCGGATCGTTTCAAGCGATTCGACATCTTCGCGAAGAGCTTGTTTTTGATAGGTCGAAAAATAGGTCCTGCGCAGCCCGTCGTCCAACATGAAAATCGGTTTGACGCCGGCGTTACCACCGCCGGCGAACAATGGGTTGCCAATATTGGCCAACTTGATGAGCGTTCCCGAGACTTCCATGCCGTTTTTCAATGTGAACGTGACGGCGTTGGCATCGTTGCCCAGTCCGATCGCAAGGAACAGCGTCAGCCAGCGGAGAATGCGGTGGGCACGCACGAAATTCATCCAATCAATCGAGACGACTTGAGCTGACATTGAGAAAAGGCAATCCATGCCTTGATTGTCGTTAAGCGACCGATTGTAGGTCAATGGAACGCCTGGATACAGGCGGTTTACGTTTGTGGCGACGCCTAGGGGCTGGGCGATGGGGTTCGCCGGTTGCGGCGCTGAGTCGATGTTCTTGGGGGCGCAGGCTCGACTCGGAGAGCCGAGGTGCGGAGCGATCGGGCGGGGCGTCGATTTAGCCGCCCAGCTTGGCCAGAAGTGGAATGCGTTCACGGCTCGACACAACCACGCCGCCCGGTTTTTCGACCGTGATCGCGAACATCGTCGGCTTCGCCACATGCAGCTTCGGGTCGATCGGGATGATGAACTCGGATGCGCCCGCCGGAATATCAAAGACACCGCCGTCGATCGGATACTTTTCATCTTGCTCGGCATCGAAAATCCACAGTTGGTACTGCTGCTGCGTGGGGTCGTTGGCCGCCAGGCCTGCGAACCGCATGTAACCCTGTTGAGCCGTATTGCTCCAGACGACGTCGCCGGTCCCTGTAGGAGCCGCTTCGTCGCCGGTGGCAGTCCATTCGATGCGCACCAAATCGGTCGCTTCATCCATCAGTGCTTGCCGAGCCGCTGCTGCGATGTTTTCGGGGGAGGGGACTGCAGGCGTTTTGGGTTGTTGTGAGAATACCAACGCCACCAACAGAGCGGTGGCGGTCGCCCAGCCGACCCAGCTGGGAACGTGCGGCCAACCGCCGTCGTTGTTAACCGGTCGGAGAACTTTCTTGGCTGCAGGAGCGGCTTCCGGTACTGCGAACTCTTGGATGCCTGCCTTGATTTTGGCTTGCAAGTCGTCCGGCAGCGATTCGGCAGCCGCGGGCAAGTGGGACATTTCTACCATTGCTGCCAACTGTTCCATGCTGTCGAGTTCGACTTCAGGGAATTGGGCCGACAGTTGTTCCAGTTCGGTTTGTTCTGCTGGGCTCAAGCCAAACAAAGTCTGATCGGCCAGTAGTTCCAGCAATCGGTCGTGATCCGAGGCGCGCTCGTTCATCGCACACCCCCTTTCATCGTGCCACCCACTCCGAGTGCCGAACGTAGCCTCATCATGCCGCGTCGGGCGTGCGATTTGACCGTGCCGAGTGGCAATTGGGTCTGTTCAGCGATTTCCGTTTGGGAGAGTCCTCGATCGATCGCCATTTCGATGACCGTCCGTTCTTCACTCTTCAGCTCACCCATCGCTTGGCGGACTCGAGCCACCTCCTCGTTGGCATCCACCGTGAGCGCCGCATTGGCTGCGGGCTCACTGGCAGCGTCGATCGGCGCCGTATCGACGCTTCGCTGTTGTTTGCGGATGCGATCGATAAGTCGGCGACGAGTAACCATGGCAATAAAGGTCGATTCTTTGGCGACGGACGGGTCGTAGCGATGAGCGCTCTTCCAAACATCCAGAAACACTTCTTGCACGACATCTTCCGCATCGGCGCGATTCACGCAGCGACGCAGAACGAGGTTCCATACTAACCCGCCGTAGCGAGTCAGGCATTCGTCCATCGCGGCTTGGTTATTTGCCGCCACTTGTTGGAGGATGCTTGCGGTCACTCGTGTTTTCCATGAATACTGAACGACGACGTGAACCGCGAGATTCTCGGGGAATCTCGCGGTTACGAATTCGGCCGGGGCCAAGTCCCGTCGTTATTACATAGCGGCGTAAGCTTGGTCTAGTGCCCGTCGTAAGATCCAGGCCCGACTATCACAACATTCTGCCGAGCCTGCCTCGCTGAGCGAATTTGTCAGGTGTTGGCGAACATTGACTGTCATTTGATGGCCATACTCATCCATCAGCTGATGAATCGTGTTCGTGTAGGTGGTACAGCACTGCGTCTTGTGACCCGCGTTGTAAAGCGGAGCCCCTGTCGCGACCGCTTGCTGAATCATATGTCGCGGCGACATTTGAGCACCTTTTTCGGGTGGCATAATTACCGAGTCAATGATGTGAATGACTCCGTTGTCACATTCGATGTCGGTCGTGACCACAGTCGATGCGCCATTCAGCTTGACTTTGCCGTCCACAACTGCGATCGAAATTTTCCCACCTTGGACCGAATCGGCCGAATTCAAACCGACCACGTCTTTCGCGAGGACTTTCCCGGCAACCACGTGGTAAGTCAAGATATCGACCAACATTTGCTTGTTCTCTGGTTTGAGCAGCGTGTCGATCGTCCCGGCGGGCAACTTGGCGAATGCTTCGTCGGTTGGTGCGAAGACGGTGAAGGGGCCTTCACCTTTCAGTGTGTCGACGAGTCCGGCCGCTTTGACCGCCGCGACAAGCGTGTTGAAACTGCCCGCACCGACGGCCGTGTCGACGATGTCTTTGGCGGTCAGGACGGATGAGCTGGCCAACATCAGGATGAGGGTGGCAATGGTTGTTTGTTTGCGACTAAGCATCGTCGTCTCCGGTTTTGAACTAATTTTCGTGCGTTGAGATTCGGCCTCGAGGGGCCACATGGGCGATCGCATGACAACTCTTTCGCTGGCCGCTCCCTGTTGGATGCAGATTTTCGCAAAAAGGGAGAAATTAGCTTCCTGCGGCTGTTTCGAGCCAATTTGACAAGCGGCCTACCGGCCGAAACAATGCGGTCCCACCCGAAAGGCCATTCCGCATGATGACTCGCACCCCACTCCGCATTCTTGTCTGTTCGCTGCCACTGATCTTGGTCGCGTTTGCGATCACGCTAGGAACAGGGGCCCTCTGTAGCGCGCTTGGTGATGAGTCGCTTGCTCGCGGGCTGCGAATTGGCAGCCTGATCCTTGGGGTCCTGCTCGCTCTCGACGTGGTGCTGCTCGTCGGCTGCTTAGGATTGAGGGCCGTGATGCAAGATGAGTTTCGCGCGACGAAGGGAAAGCGAGGGCGTTTGAAGCGAGGCAACCGGCAGGGGAGGCACCCGCGATCAGGGAGATGAAAATTCTCTCCTGGCAGGGCGCCCGACGCTGCTACCCAATGATCTCGCGCTTCTGCGAAACGTAATCCCACACCACAAATCGGTCTAAGTCACGACCGGCGGTAAAGATGGCGCGTCCCTTGGTGGCGGCCGTCATGCGGTGGGCGAAGCGGACATCTTCTTCGTTCTGTGACCAACTGGGGACACAGAACATGTTCAACGTGATGTTCTCTCGCGCGCACAAATGAGCCTCCCTCATCGTCGCCGCTTCCGTTTGCGGATCGGGCGGGTAGAGCATGTAGAGCCACTCATCCTCGAAGTGAGCCGTTGGCAAGCCATCGGTAATCAGAATGATCTGTCGGTTGGGCGTGTCTTGCGTCGCCAACAATTTCCGCGCCAGCTGTAGACTGTGCTGGATGTTGGTGAAGTGCGGATGGATTTGGTGTTCGCTGACTTCATCGTTACTCATGTCGGCTTTCAACCGCACCCACGGGTCTTGGATCGTCACCGGCTTCGGCATCAGGTCGATGATCTCGCCCGGCTGCCGTAATTTGGCAAACGTGTACATCTCGATGAACCGCAAGAAGTCGCCCGGGTACTCACTGCGTATCAGGCCGTCGAGCGCGAGTGCCATCCGCTTCACGTTCACGTATTGCCCGTCGTAGCGCATCGAGCCGCTCATGTCCATGATCACGACGGTGGCCGCTTTTGGATTGTTGCGAGTCCGATGGATCTCGATATCTTCCGGTTTTAGTCGAATCGGAGTTTGCCCTCCCTCACGCACCAGCGCGTTAACAAAGGACTGCGGGATGTCCATGTTCGTGATCGAGTCGCCGAATTCGTACGGTTTGGTCTGTTGCATTTCGACCGCACCTTCACCTTGGATCGCTCCTTGGTGGCGGCCCGTGCGTGATGCCTGCAGGTCGCTGAAGATCCGCTCGAGCAGCTTGCCTTGGAAGATGCGATAGGCTTCCGGTGTCAGCTTGTAGGCGCCCTGACTTTGTTCCAGCCCCTGGCGTTCGGCCGCTTCGCGCACGTAGTCAGCGATCTGTTGCTGGAGGGCCGACAGGCTTTCCATCTCGCCCGGTTCGGCGAATTCGGCCAATGCTTCCATATCGATGATGCCGATCTGAGCATTTTCGCGTGCTTCTTCTAGCTGTTTCAGCAGTTCGTCAATTTTGGCCAGTTCTTCTTTGATGGCCAGCGCTTCGGGGACACCCATCGCGGTGGTGCCGGTGAAGTCGTACTTGGCGTCCAATTCGTCGACTTCGTATTTCTCGCCCAACCGTTCGATCAACTGAACCAATTCACGAGCGAACTTGGATTGGTCGCTTCGTTCGCGATACCAGATGCGTTCCAAATCATAGATTTGTTCTTCCCGGACCGCCTTTTGGAAGGGCTCGCGAAATTTCTTCGGAGGGCGGATGCTGCGCGCCGTGTCTTGGAATCCGTACTGGGCGTCTCGCTTGGCGGCGCCCGTTTCGTACTTTGCCAAAATCTTACGTTTGCGTTCTAAGAGCATCGCGATCAGCGCATCAATGCTGGGCCCGAACCCGGCAATCTGGCTAGGGTCCAGGCGAATCGCACGGGCCAGTTGCTCTTCGGTTAACTCGTACGAACTACCGAACGCCAGCAGATGGTCGAACGCGCCCGAGACCAAATCGGGTGGCGGTTGAGTCGGGCTGGGGAATCGCTGGGGATCAAAGCGTTGGTAAGTATGAATCACCCCACCAAATGGTTGCTTCGTCATGGCTCGTGCTTCGTCGGGGTGAGTGGAGTAGGCGGGCGGCGTCACGTTCTGAGGGAAATGTTCCAGGGAAACAGGAAACACTATGTCTCGTACGTGATCTTTCCGTGGCGTTGGCCTCGCGAAATTTTGTCAATCGCGTACAGGCCGGCGAGCACAAATTCGATGCAGGAAGCTCTTACCGCCGGATCCTTCGATGCATTTACCTCAAATGCTTTGTCCCAAACGGGCGGTACGCGTTCCAGCAATCTGGCGTACTCGCTTGAAGGAAGGAGATCACCGACTTCGATTTTCACGCCCTTCGCAAAAATCTCCGCAATTTCGTTGAGCCCGTGTTCATCGACGTACTCCTCGAAGACCGTCTTCAGCGCTTCAGCCATGACGGCTTCTAGGACCTGTCGCTCACTCATTTGATGACTGCCCATCATGTCCAGCTCCAGCTTGCCTAGCGAAGAGGCGTAGAGGTGCCCTAGATCGCTGATACGGGGCACGGCCGGTTGCTCGCCCAGCAAGATGGAACGACGGCGAGCGCTGGCCACCATCGTGCGATAGTTGGCGATCGAAAACCGGGCACTGACGCCCGACTGCTGGTCGATGAACTTCGACTTGCGCGCCGCGATCGAGAGCTGCTCGATGATCTGCTTCATGAAGTAAGGGACGATGACCTGCTCATCCACATCGATCGCAGCTTCCTGTTCCATGATCTGGATGCCCAGATCACGCTCTTCCGGATAGTGCGTGTGGATGACCGATCCGATCCGGTCCTTCAGCTGAGGAATCACCTTTCCGCTGCGGTTGTAGGTCGATGGATTCGCCGAAAACAAAATGAGCACATCGATATCAAACTTGACCGGGAAGCCGCGAATCTGGACGTCACGTTCTTCCAGAATGTTGAACAGTCCGACTTGGACCAACTCGTCCAGTTCGGGCAATTCGTTCATGGCAAAGATGCCGCGGTGCATGCGAGGGATGAGCCCGAAGTGCAGTGCCTCTTCGGTCGACATGCTGGTCCCACTGGCCAACTTGGCTGGATCGATCTCGCCGATGATGTCGGCAAACTTGGTGCCGGGAGCCAGTCTCTCCGCATAGCGATCTTCTCGCTTCCACCAGCCGATTGGCACTTCGTCCTCGCGATGCGCTGCGACGAAATCACGGCAGACGCGGCTGATCGGTCGGTATGGGTCGTCGTGAAAGGGGGCTCCATCGATATCGATGAAGGGAATTTCTTCATCCAGAAATGAGCCCAGTTGCCGCATGATGCGGCTTTTGCCTTGCCCCTTTTCCCCCAGGAATAAAATATCGTGTCCCGAGAGCATGGCGAGGCTGATTTCTGGGATGACCGTATCATCGTAGCCCAAGACGCCGGGAAATAACTCGTCACCGGCAGTGAGTGCCCTCACGAAGTTATCGTGGATCTCTCGTTTAACAGTCTTCGAAACCCAGCCGCTTTCGCGAAGTTGACTGAGATTGGTCGGTTTGGTGGCAGTGCTAGACATCAAATACGTCCGATGAGTTGGCGGTATGTCATGAATGAGTCAGGAATTATAGCGCCGGCTGAAGAATAAACCAGCAAATCAAGGAAAGTCAGCAGGCTGATTGGATAGGCCGTGCGGCCCGAGGTCCGTTGCCAAAATTGGTCACGTCGACGATGGGATAACCGCTTGCTTCTTGAAATCACCAAATTTGGCCTCAAAATTCCCCGATATGGATAGGCAGCGGTATTCGATTCGCCATCAGGCGGTCGACCGCCTAAACTGTGCGATGCTGTCAGCGATGTCCGCTGACGATTGTTTATTTTATGAGTCATCGATGGAGAATCGAATATGAAGAATGCAGCGCTATTGCTTGGCTTGCTGTTGTTTGCGGTTGGCTGCGGCCAAGTCGCCGAAAACAGCTCGCCCTCTGCGACGCCGGCTGGAGCCAAAATGATCTCGTTGAGCCTACCGGGCATGACCTGAGGCGGCTGTGCCGTTTCCGTGCGAAACGATTTGAAGAACGTTCCCGGTGTGTCGAACATCCAGACCGACACGAACACCAACACTTGCGACTTTGCCTTCGTTCCGGGCGAAGTTGACATCGAAGCGAAGCTCACGGAGCTTGCTGAAACCAACGACCACATTGCTGGATTCTCCATCGTCAGCCAATAGCTTGGTTGAAAAAGCAATTCATAGCGAGCCCCGTGCATAACTGCGCGGGGCTTTTTTGCTGCCACGTAATTCGAGTTGACTCGTTCTGGTCCAGACGTGAATTCTGCACGTCGTTGTGTTAAGCACCCATGTCTGTGTTGTTTGCGAACGACAGTCGTTGCCCCTACAGCCGGCGTCGAAAATGCTGACATGTTCGTGTCGTTCCGGTTGTGCCACGACGATCTGATCCAACCTTGGAGGAGTTTCCACTTGGGTGTTTTTCCCAAGTTTTTCTAGCTCAAGGCGAGGATGTTGGCATAGAGTTTTAAGACGACAGAGATACGAAATTAACATCATCGCGGGGAGTGCACATGCTAACTGTGGTAGGAAATCATTCGGATTCTCGTCAGGGCGTTGCGGTGACTGAGTTGGCAGTTTGCCTGCCGATCTTGGTACTGCTTGTATTCGCCACTCTTGAGGCGTGCCACACGATCTACCTCAGGCAGTCGTTGTCCATCGCCGCTTATCAGGGGGCTCGCACCGCATTGATTGTTGGGGCGACCGAATCGAACGTGGTGGCTCAGTGTGATCAGGTTCTGGCCGATCGAAAAGTAAGCGGCGGAGTTGTACGCATAGCTCCTGCAGGCTTTGAGAATTCACCGCCACGCACGTTTATCGCCGTCGAGGTTTCGGCGCCTCACTTGGACAATCAGCTGCTGCCAGTGCGGCTCTTTGCCAAACCATTCATGACAGGACGAGTTGAGATGATGAAGGAATTCTAACTTTCCGCATTTTCATGTGTTGATTCTTTTCCAGAAAGGGAGGTGAGACTTGGTTCGGTTCGTCAAAACATCGCCAATCGCACGCTCAAGGCGGGGTGCGATTCTCATGCTTGTCGCTTTGCTTCTGCCGGTTTTGCTTGTGATTTCGTTCATGGCGATCAATATCGCGTTCATGCATTTGTCGCGCACCGAGTTGAGGATTGCGACCGATGCCGCGTCCCGTGCTGGCGGTCGAATCCTGGCCCTGACGGGTGACAAAGCAGAGGTTCGCACGTGATGCTGCTGCCAGAAACATGGTGGCTGGCCATCCGCTGCAACTGGCTGACAGCGATTTCGATTTTGGCAGGTCGGTTCGCACTGGCTTGGCCGCTCGCTACGACTTCAATTCCGACAACAGTTCGCCAACTCCCAATTCACTAGTGGTTACCGGTCGGCGTACAAGCGGATCGGCTAACGGTCCCATCGGTCTGATTGCACCCAGGATCATGGGCATCGGCACATTCGAACCGACGAGCTCGGCAATGTCGACTCAGATCGAGCTCGACATCTGCCTGGTCATGGATCGATCTGGGTCGATGGCTTACACCTCGGCTGACGAAGCCGGCGTCGTGTTTCCGCCGCCCAATGCGCCCGCCGATTGGGATTTTGGCGACCCGATACCGCCCGATTCACGATGGCTGGATGCGCGAGCCGCCGCAGCCGCGTTCCTAGATGAGATGGCCGCGACACCCATTGTCGAGTACGTGGCGCTATCGACCTACTCAGACACCGCTTCTTTTGAAGTCGATCTGACAACGAATTACGGACAAATTACCACGGCGATTGACGCCCATTCAGCCGCGTTCGCGGGGGGAGCGACCAACGTGGGTGGTGGAATCATCGAGGGACTGAGCGCCTTCAGTCGAGGTCACGATCGTCCTTGGGCGACCAAAGTGATCGTCATCCTGACCGATGGTATTCACAACACCGGAACCAATCCGTTCAGCGCCTCCAGCGCTGCAAAAAGCGATTCCGTGATCGTCTACACGGTCACGTTTTCGGACGAAGCAGAAGAATCGACGATGGAACAGGTCGCCGAAACAACCGGCGGATTTCACGTTCACGCCACCGACGGAGCTCAGTTGATTCAGGCCTTTCGCGACATCGCCAACAGCCTGCCAACTCTTTTGACCCAATAAGGTATGGCGGTCAGATCGTATCGGCCTATCGGTTCGAGTTTCGTCGCCGCTTTGTTACAAACAAATATGCAAGGAGAAACAACGAGTGCAACCATCCCAAGTAGCACGAAGGCGACGCGACCGAGTCGGAGTCACAACCGTTGAATTTTCCATGGCGTTTGTAATCTTGATCCTCTTCTCGTTCGCAACGATTGAGTTCGGTCGGATCAGTATGATGCGAGCTGCCGCGATCAACGGCGCCTATGAGGCGTGCCGGCACATCATTGTCCCTGGCGCCAACGTCGCTGAGGGCATTGCTGAGGCGAACAAGGTGCTTGCGGCCGCCGGCGTGAGTGTTTCCAACATCGAAGTCACGCCCTCACCGATCAGCGAAGAAACCGAGTTCGTGACGGTGAACGTCACGATTCCCATGGATTCGAACTCATGGATTGCCCCGCGCTTTAGCCAGGGGATGGAGCTGACCGGTTCGAGCACTTTGCACACCGAGCGTTCTCCGATTATCCAAGTCAAAGCCAAAGATAAAATGGTTCCCCCGCCACCGCCTCCTCCACCTCCAGGCCCCGAAGTCGACCCCGGCCCTGAGCCGCCACCTCCCGAGCCAGAAATTGACCCACCACCGCCAAGCCCACCGTCACCTCCACCGCCCACGCCTCCGCCCCCACCACCTCCGCCGCCGTTCTAGAGGTCATCGTTTGGTGCATCGATTGGAAAGAGCCGTCCATTTTTGGACGGCTCTTGACGTTTCTTGACAGGAGTGAGTTTGGATGGCCCCGCCGATTCGTCAATGCGCCGTTCGAGGAAGCACCCCAGGACTTGCCGGTGCGATCGTCGTACGGTGGTGTGCGGCTGGGCGGCTGCTGTGCATTGCCCCATCTAGGCAGGATTCGGTGAAAAAAGCGGGCCACAGGCGGCCACAGGCCGCCAGCTTAGGGGCTTCGTGCCGTGAGCGGTGCCGAGGTGGCATCTGTCGCATCGTCTGATTGCAATTGCGTTTCGCCATTCGTTGGCCCGTGCGAATGGGACGGTTCGATGAAACCGATGCCGTAGGCGATGGCGACTCCTAAGAGGAGCGCGGCGGAGAGTTTAACACGATCGTGTTTGTGGAATTGAACCTCGGGCAATAGATCGCTGAGGCTGATGCAAAGGAAGACCCCGGCAGAGAAGCCTAGCAGCATGCCCAGCATCTTCGTTTGCGTCGCGTCCATGTGCTGTGCATTGAGAATCACCAGCAGCGCTCCCAGCGGGCACATGAGCGAAAAGCCGATGTTGACGGCGGTGCGCACGCTCGAAGACCAACCGCTCGCTTTCATCAGGCTCGTAATCGACATCGCGTCGAGTGGCTTATGGAGCAGAATGGCCAAGAAAGTACCGAGGCCCCAGAGAGGAAGCGACGAGTCGCCGGTCGGGTGGTGCGCGTCAGCTTGGACGGCGGCGCCGAGCGCGATGCCGTCGATGAGTGTATGTACGCTCAGTCCAGCCGCGACCCCCGCCCAGCTCAGTTCGTGCGGTCCGCCGTGGACTTCGTGATGATGGTGGTGCGAATGGTCATGGTCGTGGCCACAGTCGGTGTTTGGGTCATGGTCGCCCGCCGGACCGTGCTGGTGGAAGTGAAACGTGCGGATCAGAAAGAACATGAACAACAGCCCGACCAACGTGGCGGGTAGTGCATAGTTGGCTCCCGCTTGCTCGATCCCTGCCGGCAATAAGTGCAGCATCGCGATACCCAACATCAGGCCACCGACAAAGCTGAGGATCAACTGCATCCGCATATGTGAAATGGCAAAGCGGCTAGGTAACCAGCCTCCCAACAGCGAGCCTGCGAGGATTAGCGAGCAATAGGTAATCGTGAGTGGGAGCATTTTTTTTCGCGACAGGCAGCAGAATGGGTCGGGTAACAGGTGGGGCAGGCATGTGGGGCCGCGTTGGCTGATCTTTTGGGTTAATCCCCTGGCTTATTCATCGGTCACGCAGCCTTCCGAAGCCGATTTCACGTTCTTGATGTACTTGAAGAGCGTGCCTCTCGTCGCTTTGAGTGGCGGGGCGGTCCAGGCGGCTTTGCGTTTCGCCAGCGCTTCGTCACTTAGGTCGACATCGAGTCGGTTGGTCTCGGCGTCGATGGTAATTCGGTCTCCGTTTTGGATCAGGGCAAGAGGGCCACCCTCTTGTGCTTCCGGAGCAATATGTCCCACGATGAAGCCGTGGCTGCCACCTGAAAAACGTCCGTCGGTAAGCAGCGCGACATCGCTGCCGAGCCCCGCTCCCATGATCGCTGACGTCGGCGTCAGCATTTCGGGCATCCCCGGTCCACCTTTGGGACCTTCGAAGCGGATGACAACGACATCTCCTTTTTGAATCTTACTTTCTTCCAGCGCCGAGACCATCGCTTCTTCGGAGTCGAACACATTGGCGATGCCGGTAAAGGTGAGCCCCTCTTTACCGGTGATTTTGGCGACGGCTCCTTCTGGCGCTAAGTTGCCACGCAGGATTTGGATGTGGCCGGTCGCTTTGATTGGATTATCGAACGGACGGATAATGTCTTGGTCGGCGGCAAGGTCGTCGCAAGATGCCAAATTCTCGGCAACCGTCTGACCCGTGACGGTGAGGCAATCACCATGGATCAGTCCTTCGGCAAGCAATCTTTTCATCACGGCGGGAACGCCACCCACCGCATACAAATCCTCTTGCACGTAGCGTCCGCTCGGTTTCAGATCGGCGATGAAGGGGACTCGGTCGCTGACCGCCTGGAAATCATCGATCGTCAGCGAGACGTCCACCGCGCGGGCCATGGCAATGAGATGCAGCACCGCGTTGGTGGAGCCGCCCAGAGCCATGATGACAACCAGGGCGTTTTCGAACGCTTCACGCGTCATGATGTCGCGTGGTTTGATGTCCTTTTCCAAGAGGTTAAGGATCGCCTTGCCGGCGGTCAGGCATTCCGCCTGTTTGGCCGGGTCGACGGCCGGAATGGAGCTGCTTTGCGGCAGTGACATGCCCATGGCTTCAATGGCACTGGCCATCGTGTTGGCCGTGTACATCCCACCACACGCGCCGGCTCCGGGGCAGGAGTTTCGCACGATATCATTGCGCGTTTTTTCATCGATCGAACCGGCGACAAATTCCCCGAAGCATTGGAAGGCCGAGACAATGTCTAATTTTTGGTCGCCCAACCGACCCGCTTTGATTGTGCCTCCGTAGACCATTAGTGACGGGCGATTTAAACGCCCCATGGCCATGATGCAGCCAGGCATGTTCTTGTCGCAGCCGGGCAGGGTGATGCAGGCGTCGTACCATTGGCCTCCCATGATCGTTTCGATGGAATCGGCGATGAGGTCACGCGATTGGAGAGAAAAGCTCATCCCATCCGTCCCCATCGAGATGCCATCACTCACGCCCACCGTATTGAATCGCATGCCGACCATGCCGGCGTCCGTAACTCCCCGTTTGACCTGTTCGGAAAGGTCAAGCAAATGCATGTTGCACGGATTCCCCTCGTACCATACGCTCGCGATGCCGACTTGAGGCTTGTGCATGTCTTCGGGGGTCAAGCCGGTGGCATAGAGCATCGCTTGCGATGCGCCTTGGACTTTAGGTTGGGTAATGCGACGGCTGAATTTATTCAGTTCTGGCATGGCTCGATGAAACTTGGTTTGAGGAGGTGTAAAACGGTGGAGCGGTCGAGTGGGAAAGCGGCTGACTCGCTGCCAGCCGTTAGATGCACGGAGACCCATCCTGTCGACCACAGCGCGACCCGCTATTCTACTTGGGTTGGCGTCGCTGTGGGGAGCGGGCGAGTGGCTGGGCAAGAAATTTCGCTAAGGTAGTCAGGTCGAGTCTTGAGGCCAACAGGTATCGAATTGTCATGAGCGCCGTACCCGAATTCGTTTACTTCGACCTTGGTAAAGTCTTGCTGGGCTTTAGCCATGAGCACGCCTGCAGCCAAGTCGCCAAAGTCGCCGGTGTTCCGTTCGAGAAAGTCCGCGAATTTTTTACCCCGGAACAATCGCTCAATCGGCTGGAAAAGGGACAAGTCAGCGTTGCGGAGCTGTACGAAGAATTCTGTCAGACGTTTGCATGTCGCCCCGATATGGACCAGCTGAGCCGCGCCGGTAGTGATATTTTCTGTTTGAATGCCGAGATCGTACCGCTGGTGGCTCAGTTGTCTGCGGCCGGTGTGCGATTGGGGATCCTGTCCAATACGAGTGAGCCCCATTGGCAGTTTGTTACCGATGGCCGTTATCGAGTCGTTGCCGATTTCTTTGAGGTGCATGCGCTCAGCTTCGAAATCGGCGAAATGAAACCGGCTCGATTGATCTATGACAAAGCGGCCGAAATGGCGGGAGTCGCGCCGGAACGAATTTTCTTCACCGATGATCGGCCCGAAAACGTAGCCGGCGCGGTGGCGGCCGGTTGGTCGGCCGTTCAGTATACGTCGACGAATGCGTTGGCTGCCGCACTGCGAGCGACCGGTTTGAAATTCAATTTCTGAAATGGGCAGTGAGCCACCCGAGCAACTCTAATTCGACGTGCGTCGGAAGTTGGCGATTTCTAGCTCTGCCGGTTCGACGGAATGTCGCTCCGTGCCATTGTCTAATTCGGTGTCGCCCAGCGTCGTCGCGGCGAACCGGAGTCCGAATCGGTCGATGGAATTGGAAACGAGTTCCATCGCTTCGGCGAAGTCGCCCCAGCCGATGACTTTGACCCACTTGTGGGTTTCCAGGTCTTTGTAGTGCTCGAAAAAGTACTCGATCTGCTGCGTGCGAATTTCAGGCAGATCGAGAATCGATTTTATCTGAGAGTACTGAGCCGAAACTCGATCGCTGGGAACTGCCACGATCTTTTCGTCTTGCCCACCATCGTCCTCCATTTTTAACACACCGATCGGACGGCAGTTGACGACGGAACCTGGCAAGAGGCTGTGGGAACTGCAAACCAAAACGTCAATCGGGTCGTTGTCGAGGCTGAGAGTGTTCGGCACGAAGCCGTAGTTGCCCGGATAAGTAACCGGTGTGTAAAGGAATCGATCGACGAACAATCGCCCGGAACGTTTGTCCAACTCGTACTTGATCGGCTCGCCACCCATCGGGATTTCCACGACGACGTTGATGTCGACGGGCGGATTGTAGCCGACGGCGATCGATTCAATTTGCATGTTTCGTGTCTCTTTTGCTTGGAGGAGGACACCAAACCATAGGTCGCGGCGATAGGGCACGATCATGGATTTTCCCTACGATCCGGTAGGGGGTTTCCTTACGATTCCTTGAGATGGCGCATTGTGGCTTCGCAGCATTCATTGGCGCCGACATTGAGCCAATGAATGGCGAAAGGCGCAATTCGCCAGGCGTTCTAAATTCAGTGGTCGATGGAGACCAAGCCGATTCCGGCGCCACTGAATTCGTCCTCCATGGTGTTCCTCGCGACCGGGGACTTACTAGAGACAATCAAAGCGCTCGCTAGCAATGCCAACACGTGGCGGTTGTCTCTCCTGCGATTTTGCCGAGCAACGCACCGGTACAAGAGGACGGGCATGCTTCCATCGTCCTCAGATAAAAATTAGCGAACAAGGCTGTTTGCTGGGCCCGCATGCTGAACGACCAGCTTGTGGGCACGCTGGGCTTGCCAGTTGGGGCGTTGATCCAACCGGTTTCACTGATCGGTACGTTTTACCGACGCTTCCCCGTTTTCCTAACCCGCACAACGCGACTCGGGCCATCTAGGTTCGAGACGGACAATCGATCCATTCGATTCTTCTCTTACAAACGGTCGGGTTGCGCGCGAAGTCACGAGCGACGCCTTGAGAAGCATTTTTGGGAACACAACATGACTTGTCGGACCACCTTCGAACGAAACGATGAATCGGCCTGGAAGTTGATCATCGGTGCGATCTTCGCATTCGTTCTTTTTGAGGCGGGTTGGATGTATTTGCATCGTCAGCCCCACCATCTTCCGGTAGCCGCCGGTCATGGTGAGTCGAAGTTGGGCGAATACTCGAAGCAAGACGAATTGCAGTTGTATGTGACTCCGCGCAATTCGGCGGCCAGTCTTCTGCCGACCACGGATGAGGTCTTTGGTCAGGTTTCGGTCGCGAGTGCCGATGGCGATTTCGTGGGGGATTCCTCCTTCTCAGACGATCAACTGGCCGAAGAGTTTACCGGCATCCCGGCGGCGCTCTACCGAACCGATCGCTTCTCTTCAGCTCCAACGTCCGCTCCTGCCGAACCGGAAGAGGACTTGCCCATCATTCGTGTGCCCGGGAGGTTTCGAGTCAAGATGCCGGCCGGTCCTGTCGCGACGACCGTTGTCGAAACCAACTCGTTTCCAAATTCGACGTTTGAAACGCCAACCGACTTGCCAACTGATTCGCCATCCGAATCGCCAACCGAATCCGGTTTCGCATTCCAACTGGCGGAAGAAT
>CAYZRS010000009.1:117995-124066 GCA_964480915.1 uncultured Pirellulaceae bacterium
TCGCCATCCGAATCGCCAACCGAATCCGGTTTCGCATTCCAACTGGCGGAAGAATCCCCAGCAGAACCAAGCGAACCTGCTGACAATTCGCTTCCATGGGGGGAAGAACTCGTACCGCCCACATCGGCCACCGACATAGATAGCTCGATTGAGGAAGGGATCGTTAACGATGGCCGAGCGTTGGGCATAGAGAATGTGCCGTTAACGGATGCAGGCGAGACGCGTTGGGACGAGTATCCCAGCACATCTTACGAGACGATGTTGCCGAAGTATGAGACCGACACCGAGCCGGTGTTGTCTCCTGCCGCCGCGGCGAATCGCATGTTGAATCTCACCAAACCACAAGAGTCAATTGTCGAAGCGCCCAAAAGGGAGCTGGAACAATCGCCACCCGCATCTGTCCCGACGATCTTGAATTCAGGGGTTCGCGTCAGTCACAAGATTGCCCGCTCACTGCCGGGTTCTGACGTCTTGCCGATCGTGAACCAAGAGACGGCCGCTGCGCACGGGATGATCCAAAACCCGTTCGTAAGATAGCTCGAGCGAAGCTATTGGCTCTCTGCTGCTTCTCGTTCGAGTCGGTTGTGGAGGTCTTGCAGATAGCGTGAGACGGGCTCTGCTGGGGCCGCTTCGGCCTCCGCTTCCGTCTCCGTCACCAACGCTTCTTCTGTCGCCGTTGATGGTTGACCATGGTCCTTCGTTTTTGCGGTCTCATTTTCCACAATGACATCATCAGCGGTGAGGCCAATCGCGGCCAAAATCTCGACCTGCTTGTCCGACATGGTTCCCGATGCAAGTTGGTTGGGCGATTCAGGTGACGGATCTTCACTGGCGACAGCGGCCGTCATTTTCGCGGCTGGCTTCATTGGGCCGGCGGTCATCTGTGCAATATCCGAGGCCTCTTCCACGGTGGCCGCAGCCATCGGTGCCTTGGCTGTGTCGTCTGCCTTCGCTTCGATCGAATCGTCGGTTTCGCTGTCATCCCTGTTCGGTATGTCCGCGGTCGGCTCGCTGGCCGGTGCGACTGAACTCACTGCTTCACTCGGTGAAGGGGCTGCAGCAGGTTGAGCCGATTTTGGCGTTGAATGATCGGTCGGCACGCCGAGGTCAACACCGTGATAGGCGTGTTCGATGTCGGCGGTACTGGAACTTGATCGAGTTGTCGTTGGAGCGGTATCTACTTTGGTGGCTGCTTGCCTACCCGATTCGCGGCCGGCAAACCAGATTGTCAGCGCGCCAAGGATGAGAAGAGTAAGGCGTTTCATAATGCGTCACAGGTCCTAAGATTTCGTTTGGGCCAGCGCCTATTGTAATGCAAACGCAAAACAATCCCGCGCGCGTTTTGCCAGATTCCGAGCGGCTCGGCCCCGTTGGGGGCCGATTTGGGCAGTTCCTGCCGATTTTGCAGCCGTCGTGATTTCGTCAGTCGGCCTCTTCGGCGGCAACGACATTGGTTAGATGTAGTCGTTTATGAGGTTTTCCAGCCACTCTTGTCGTCCGCTCTGATTGGCCGCCGGTTCGCCTTGATTCAGCATGAACTGCTCCAGCGAGCTGAGACTATGCTGACCGTTTTCGATCTCTTGTCCCAGGCCGGAATCCCAGGAGGCGTATCGTTCCTTCACAAAATTCGCGAGTACGCCGTCGGCTCGAATCTTGGCCGCGATGCGCAGGCCGCGAGCGAAAGCGTCCATGCCGCCGATGTGAGCGTAGAATAAATCGATCGGCTCAAAGCTCTCTCGCCGTACTTTGGCGTCGAAGTTGACCCCACCAGCGGTCAGGCCACCATACTTCAATATGGAAAGCATCGTGCGCGTTGTCAGGTAAATGTTGGTTGGGAATTGATCTGTGTCCCATCCCAGCATGAGGTCGCCGGTGTTGGCGTCGATCGAACCGAGCATGCCCTGCATACCGGCATACTCGAGTTCGTGCATCATCGTGTGTCCGGCGAGCGTCGCGTGATTGGTCTCGATATTCAATTGAAAGTGATCGGCCAGGTCGTAGCTTCGTAAGAAGTTTGCACAAGCGGCGGCGTCCGAATCGTACTGATGCTTTGTCGGCTCTTTCGGCTTGGGTTCGATAAAGAACTGTCCGGTGAAACCGATTTCCTTGGCATAATCAATGGCCATGTGGAGCAGGCGAGCCAGGTTGTCCAGTTCGCGTTTCATGTCGGTGTTATAAAGGTTTTGGTATCCCTCACGACCGCCCCAAAAAACGTGTCCTGCCGCGCCAAGCTCGTGCGACACCTCGATCGCTTTCTTCACCTGAGCCGCTGCGTAAGCAAAGACCTCGGCGTTGCAAGTTGTCCCAGCGCCGTGCATGAAACGCGGGTTGCTGAACATGTTTTGCGTGCCCCACAACAGTTGAATGCCGGTGCGCTCTTGCTCCTCCTTCAAGACCGCGACGACCGCATCCAGATTGCTGTTGGTTTCGGCGAGCGAGTCGCCCTCGGGTGCCACATCGCGATCGTGAAACGCATAGAACGGGGCGTCCAGCTTATCGATGAATTCAAAGGCGACTCGGGCGCGCTGTTGCGCGTTCTCGACCGAATCGGTACCGTCCTCCCAGGGACGCTGAGCTGTGCCAGGCCCAAACGGATCACTGCCGGTACCACGAAAAGTGTGCCAGTAAACGACGCTGAAGCGAAGGTGCTCCTTCATCGTCTTGCCGGCGATCTCTTCTTCTGGGTTGTACCAGCGAAAGCTGAGAGGGTTCTTGGATTCGGGGCCTTCGTAGCGAATTTTCTCAACTTCGGGAAATGCAGTCATGCTGGGAGTCCTGGGTGATAAATGTGTCCGCTCAGTCTATTTTCTGCAACGAAGTGCGCAAAGGTGTGCTGTTCTGTCCGGAACGAGTGGCGGCACCGATGACTTGTTGACTTGCTTCGCAGTCGTTATCGGCGGAGCCTTTGATTGAGTTCATCGCGAAGATCGACGAATGCAGGCGTTAGGTTACGAAGTCATCTTGCGGACGATCCAATCGCCCAGCGTTGGGGAAAGTTGCGAAATCGCGAACAGCAGCCGTGATTTCGCGGGAACGACGAGTTCGACTTGTCGTGACTCGCACGCGCGGATGATGCGTTGAGCAAGCCACACAGGATCGATTCCTTGGAGCTTCACGCCACCGCCCGGTTTCCTTGCAGAATCAGGCAGTCCCTGGGCCGACCGATCATACCGACCACCGGCGTCAGAACGGCGAATCGGCCCTGGGCAGACGAGCAGCGTGTGGATGCCGTCTTCTGCCAATTCCAGGCGCAACTGAGCCGTGTAGGCGGCGAGCGCGAACTTGCTGGCCGGGTATGCACCCAAATAGGGGGATACCGATTTCGATGCGAGCGAACCAATGTTGACGATCGAGCCGCGGGATCGCTTTAAGGCGTCGATCGCTGCGGCGACGCACGAGGTGACGGCGATGAAGTTCAAGTCGAGCAATTCTGCATACTTATCAGCCGACGTTTCCACAGCTCTACCACGGTCGGAGCGACCAAAGGCGTTGACCAGCACATCGATCTCTTCAAGTTGACCAAAGAGCCGTTCGACGTCGCCGACATTCGTGACGTCGGCAGTAAACGTGCGCATTCGTTTCGCATCTTGCGAGGGCCCCGGTTCGATCTTAGCTTCCGCTGCGGCCAACTTGACCGGATCGCGGGCGACGATCGTCACATCGGCGCCTTGCCGATACCAGGCTTCGGCAAGCTTCCGCCCTAGGCCCTGAGAACCGCCCAGGATAACGACTTTCTTTTGTTCCCAATGACTCATTCGGACATCGCTTCATGACGGCCCGATTCATCGAATTGGTCGACCGTCCAAGAGACCTGCGCATCGGTGCCCCATTCGACCCGCAGGTATCGCTGCGGGTAACCCCAGACAGGATCGAATTCTGCTCGAAGATGCAAATCGCGGCTCATTCCGTCGGCTCCATCCTGCGGTGCTTCGGTCGCCAGCAGGTCGTGTTCGATCGTCCGGAACATTCCTGGAATTGACCATGTTCCCAGAGTCCGTTGATCCTTTAAAGGGTGGCCATTTCGCGTCGCCGAAACGACTCGATCACTTTCGATGCGCACATTGTAAGTGGCCGGTTGTCGCCCGACGACTGTCGTCTCGATGAGGTAGTCATGCAATTGCGTCTTTTCCCATCGTGCCAAGGCAGCGTCGAAATCGGCTCGAGTTAACTCCGGAATGCGGCTGCGTGATTCGATGACGATCCAGGCCACCAAGCCGATGGCTACCGAAAGCAACCCACCGGCGACGGCCAGCAATACGAATCGGCGCCCCATCGGACGCTTAACCGCTCCGGTTCTCGCGCCGTTAGTCGTCATGGTGTGCCCATCGTCGGATTCGGGATCGGCGGTATCGGAATTGGCAATAATCATAGGAATCTACACAGGTCATTCCGCAACAGAAAAAGCTGAGGAACAAGGTGAAATCGTCGCCTTGCGGCGTTTGGACTAGTCAAGCTATGGTGGCGACCTCAGACATTGTGATCGATCGTCTCATCTCGCGTCAATCAGCAGTGGATGACCCTCGTCGAGGAATGAGGTCTAAGTGCAGTTTTCAGGGACGGAATGAAATGAGTTCAACAGCCAATTCAACTCCATCGAAGGCTCAACCGCTCGCGCGAACGAAGATTATCGCCACGGTCGGTCCGGCATGTCTGGATCCGTCGGTACTGACCGAACTCGTATTGGCAGGTGTCGACGTATTTCGGCTCAACATGGCACACGGCGATTTTTCGCAACGGGAACAGACCATTGCTGCCATTCGAGACCTTGAAGTTGTTCACGGTCCTTTGGGCATCTTGGTCGATCTGGCCGGGCCGAAAGTTCGCTTAGGCGAAATCGATGGCGGCGCCGTGATGTGCAGCGATGGCCAGTCGTTTCGATATGCGAATGAGAATGCAGAGCCTCAACCGGGCGATCTCAGCTGCAATTACCCGAACGTGATTGATGAGCTGGCGGTCGGAAACAGTATCTTGCTCGCCGACGGCACCGTCGCAATGGAAGTCACGGAAGTGGGGAAAGGGTTTGCCACCTGCAAAGTCGTCGATGATGGCGAAATTCGCAGCCGACAGGGAGTCGCCTTTCCAGGCGCCAACGTGAGCATTCCGACGCTGACAGAGAAAGACTTAGTGGCCGTCGAATGGGCTGTCAAGCAAGAGATCGATTTTGTCAGTCTGAGTTTTGTCCGCTGCGCCGATGAGATCATCCGGTTAAAAAAATTGATCGCCGATCATGGTAAGAGTTTTCCTGTGATCGCAAAAATTGAAAAAGGTGAGGCGCTCGAAAATCTCGAATCGATCGTCGATGTGGCCGATGGAGTCATGGTGGCTCGCGGAGACCTAGGGGTCGAAACGGATGTGGCCGAAGTGCCAGTGGCTCAGAAACGAATCGTTAAAGCATGCAACGAACGTCAGAAGCCGGTGATCGTAGCCACACAGATGCTCGACTCGATGCAGCGGTCGCCCTATCCGACGCGCGCCGAATCGACCGACGTCGCAAATGCAATTTTGGATGGAGCCGATGCCTGCATGCTGTCTGGCGAAACGGCCATCGGCGATTATCCCGTCGAAGCGGTTCAGATGATGAACCGAATCATGATCTCGACAGAACAATTGCTGCGCGACCGACAACCTCTTCCACCCAGCCGCGAAACAACAACGGGTGTTTTACCGATCACCCTCTCGGTCGTGTACGGCGCCAGCCGCATCGCTGAATTTTTGGATTCAAAATTGCTGATTGTGGTCACACGCAGCGGCGCGACGGCACTGGCGCGGTCCCATTTGCGAGGCTTCGTTCCGACGGCCGGGGTGAGCGAGTCGATGGAAGTGCTCCGCCGGATGTCGTTGTATTGGGGGGTGACGCCGCTCGCGAATGCGCCGAAAGATCGATTGGAATTGCAGCGGTTCGTCGTCGATTGGGCGAAAGAACGGGCCATCCTGCAGCAAGGCGATCCGGTCGTGTTGGTTTCGGGAACCAATGTCGCCAGAAATGCGCACAATACGGTTGTTGTGTTTGAGGCGGAGTGAGCAACGTGATTGTCTCGTCACCTTGCGCTGCGCGCAAGCAGCCTGAATCC
>CAYZRS010000010.1:0-120800 GCA_964480915.1 uncultured Pirellulaceae bacterium
ATCGCGACCCATCACCCAAGAAAAGACTCCCGACCCCCTTACGCCACAGCAGCCATCGACTCTCAAAACCACACCTTCACAACCGATCCAATTCGGCAACAAAATGCAGTTGTCAAAAAATCTCCAGGAACTCCGTGGCAAAACCGACACAAATCGACCATCCTTCTAAGTGGAGTACCGGTGGTTAGGCAAATCGTTGGTCCTAGAGAGATCTAACAAATAAGATGGATACTGGCTGAAGAGGCCGACCGTCGTCCTGCCGTCGCCGAAGCCCCGCCAATCACACGTCGTCCCGACACAATTCTTCGGCCGAGAGAGTCGCCATGTTACGGAATCGATTTTCACAACGCAGCGCACTTCGCGACCGTCAATCAAGCGCAACGCGGCTGAGCCTCGAGTCACTCGAAGACCGACGCATGCTCGCCGGCATGGCCAACCAACCGCCCGTCGCCGTAGCAGGAACTGACGTCGCAGGCACGGTCGGAATCGCGATCGCCCTGGACGCCACCGGCTCGTTCGATACCGACGAATGCCCCGCTCCACTCACCTATGCCTGGGAGGTGCTGGGAGACGGTTTGCCGAGCGACAACCTCGTTCAATTCGACGACCCTTCCTCGGCGACTCCCATGGTCACGGCCAATCAAGCGGGCACTTACGAACTGACACTCACCGTCAGCGATGGCGAATCAAGCAGTTCCGACATGCTGGCCCTGGAGATTGTCGCCAACCAAGCTCCTTTCGCCAACGCGCGCATCAACGATCCGATCGCCAACACTCGATTTGCCTTCAGTATCGACGGCTCGACCTCCTTGGATCCCGAGAATCAGGCTTTGACCTTTGACTGGTCTGTTCTCGAATCGCCTCCAGGCAGCGTTGCCGATTTTGCGGACTCTCAGGCAGAGACGGCGATGATGACAGCCGACACGCCGGGCGACTACTTGGTGCAATTGATCGTCAACGATGGAATCCAATCGAGCGCACCCTTCCAGTTCCCCATCACTTTTCAGAAAACGCCTGAAGCTGGTGGCCCTTACGTCGTGATCGCAGGGCAGGACCTACAGTTCTTCGGCCCTACCGTCGTCTCCGGGAACGGCGGTGAAACGAGTTGGAGGACCGATGGAAGGTCGATTGTGTTCGGGAATGATTCGTTGGTGACGTGGGACGAACTAGAAATGCTATTGGGGCCAGAACCGGCCGGCATCCACTCGCTGGAAGCAGAAGTTTTCATAGGCTCTGGAGCCTTCACTACGTACCGAACGACCTTAACGGTGATTGACCCCACCGACTCGCAAACGAGTGATTTCCCCGCAGCCGATGCAGTCTTTGGTGACATCGATGGAGATGGCGACTTGGACGCCGTTGGCCGAGCTGTCGATCAACCAGGGGGCGAATTACAAGCGTTCATCAACGACGGTCAAGGCAACTTCGTCAGCCGCGACGCAGCACCTGGCGAATCGCTTTCGCTGGCGAGCGCCGATGCTTTGGCCGACTTTGACAACGACGGGGATTTGGATCTGGTCATTACGCCCGGATCAAAGCCGACGACACTGCTACTGAACGAAAAGGGCGTTTTTCAATCGGTGGATGAATTCGCCACGGACAACTCGTTCTTTGGTGAAGTGATTGCGACGGACGCTGATTTCGATGGCGATACCGATCTCTTCGTCGTGGACGAAGCGGGCATTGGCCTCTACCTCAACGATGCAGGCACCTTGAGTTTCGATGAGCAGTTGTTCTTATCCGATTCGGTGGAAGACGTTCTGTTGGGCCCGATTGTTGATGTGTTCTCTGACGACCTCGACGGCGACAACATCGTTGACTTCATTATCGAACGCGACAACGGCTCGAAAGACATGTGGCTCTCCGCCCTGCAAACAATGTTTCCGACGGGCATCTATGGTCAATCACGCGCCGACTTGAGCCATTTGCCTGAGCTCAGCTCGCTCCATGACGTTGCCGTTGATCTAGACAATGACGGGGACGCTGACCTGGTCGGCGACGACAGAGTTTACCTGCAGGACGGCACGAGACGGTTCTTTGATGCCCAGATCGACCTAGCGTTTTCAGATTTCTCTCGTGAGATCAAAGGCATTGGCGACTTCAATCAGGATGGGCATGTCGACTTAATCGGCACTTTGGACGGCGGAACGTTCACGAATCAGGGCACCAACCTGCCGCTGCGCATTTTTCTGAACGACGGCCTGGCGACATTTACGGATCATGTGCCGCTCGATATCGCGCTCGAGAGAGATCCCTTGGGGAGCGGAAGCTATGGTGAAATCCATGTGCAGGATTTCGACAGAGACGGACAACCAGATATCTTGTCACCTGCCACTGCCGGCAGTGATGACGGTCGCATCTGGTTCAATCAAATTGTTTCCAGCACTTGGCACAACTCGCTCAACCCGGCCGACGTCAACGACGACGGTGTGGTATCTCCCTTGGACCCAATCCTGGTCATCAACGAACTCAACAGCGGCCGACTGAATACTGCCAGTAATGCCGTGTTGCCCGTCGCGCCGCCGAACGTCACCGAATTCATTGACGTCAATAACGACGGTCGCTTCTCGCCGGTCGACGCCATCGAAGCGATCAACCAAATCAATTCGGGTTTAGCACCGCTGCTCAAAGGACTACCCCCGGTCGTCGTGAATGCCGGCTTGCCATTCATTGTCCCGCTCGACGGATTCACCATGGATGGAGCCGACATTACTTACACGGCCACCAGCGACCGACCGGGTCTCGTATCAACGACCATTCCAGGCGGCAATCGCAGTTTGCGAATAGGCGTCAGTAGTCCAGCCAACGACATCGAAGGCGAAATGGTCTTTCAACTGTGGGAGAACTTCGTTCCCAGAATCACTGACCGAGTCATCGAACTGGCCGAGACCGGGTTTTACGATGGTCTGAAATTCCACGAGATTGTCGGTGGAGCGTGGATGCGCGGTGGCGACCCACAAGGCAACGGAACCGGCGGATCGGCATTGCCCGATATCGATGACCAATACCACCCGAACTTGCGCCACCGTCAAACCGGCGTCATCTCAATGACGAGACCCTACGAAGACGCAAACAACTCGCAGTTCTTAATCACCGACGGTGGCAACAACTCTCTCGCAAGCCTGTCTGATTTTGACTACAGCCCGTTCGGCCTTCTGGTAGAGGGAGACGTCGTGCGACAAGCCATCGGCAACGTCCCGGCAACGCCAGACGGCCTGCCAACGCATGACGTTTTCATGACCGACGTCGACGTACTCGTCGACAACCAGAATGGTTTGTTGATACTGAACCCAACATTGGGCCGGCAAGGCATAGCCAACATCACCGTCACGGCCACGTCGGGCAACAGAACCGAAAGCCGCACCTTTGAGGTCGACGTTCAATCGGGCGGATTCTCATCAGAGCCCTACCTGGAAGACATTCCGACGATCACAACGCCCGTGAATACCGAAGTCACCTACCAACTGGTTGGGATTCAATTACACCCCAACCTGTCTGTGAACTACCTTGGCCCTGACGAAGTCTTACCGATCGCTGGCGACTTCCCGGTTCAATTTCCCCCGGCCGACGTGACAGTCACCGTCGACGAAGATACCGGGCTGATGACCATCGTGCCCACGAACGACTACACCGGCACATTCGAAGTGACGGTCGGCATCGGCACATTTCACCCCGACGACCTGCAAACGATTACGGTCGTAATTGAGTGACCTCACACGCACATCGTCACGTAGCCGAGTCTGTCCCCAGACTCGGGCGGTCAACAGACCGACTCTTGAACACCGCCAGTCGGCTGCTGCGCAGTCGCCCCCGCCTGAGGACAAACAGACCTACACGATGGGCGTGAAGACCTAGGCGACCTAGATTTACGTATCCGTTCCAGCGTTTGCCAATTCCTTGAACTTGGCTGACGCCTCGGATGCGTGGATTGGGGCCGAACAGGAGAATTTCTCACAGATATAGATGGCCGCTGCATCGGGATTCGGCTGCCGACCAATGAATAGTGGATTCAGCCGAGTTGAGCATTCATCGCTTTCAGCGCTCGCTCGATGGGCGACAACGTAGTTGGGAATGTACTTGCTGTGAAGCGACTGCAGGACCGATCGGAGTGAATCGCCTTCACCAACGATGGCGATCTCTTTGAATGGGCCCAGGTCCATGTCCAATGCAATCATCATCTGACCGGCAGCTTGGGGTGATTGCTCGATCAGGCCCAGGTTCGATTCGACAATTTCACGCGCGGTCGATATCAAATTGGCTCGACCACACAGTTTGCCCATACGCATCAAAGCGGTCGCTAATTTTGCATTGCCCGAGGGAACGGCACTATCGTGCAGATCTTTGTGGCGAGTAATCAACGTCTCATGATCGTCGGGAGCGAAAAAGTAAGCTCCGCCCGCCTCGTCTTTGAAATGCCGGTCGACGATTTCGATGCACGAGTACGCCTCGTCGATCCACGATTCGACGCCGCTGACTTGATAGAGCGACACCAGCCCATCGATCACGCAGGCATAATCGTCCAGGAATCCACATTGCTTGGCGGTGCCGTGACGCCACGTGTGATAGAGCCGCCCATCCTCGGTGCGCATGTGATCGAGTAGAAACTGGGCTGCCGCGGAGGCGGCCTGCAGGTATCGCGGCTCGTCGAGTGCGCCGGCCGCCTTCGCCAGCGCTTCGATCATCAGGCCGTTCCAACTGGCCAGAATCTTGTCATCTTTACCGGGGCGAATCCGCTGATCGCGGACGGCCAATAGCTTGGCCTTCGATGCGGTCAGTTCGGTCTGCAGCGATTCAAGATCCCAGCCTTTGATCGCGGCACACTGTTCGATCGTCTTGGGCAGGTTGAGGATGCTTTGCCCCTCGAAGTTGCCACCCGCTGCCACGTCATACACGTAGCAAAACCGTTCGGCCAGTTCGGTCCCGAGGATGTCGGCGACCTCTTCCGGAGTCCACACGTAGAATTTGCCTTCCACACCTTCGCTATCCGCATCCTCGGTGCTATGAAAGCCACCCAATTCGTCGGTCATGTAGTTAAGGATGTAGTCGCACGTTTCGCGAACCGTTTGGGCATAGCGAGGATCGCCCGTCGCACAGTAACCGTCCACATAGATGCTCGTCAGTTGAGCATTGTCGTAGAGCATCTTTTCAAAGTGAGGCACCAGCCAACGTTCATCGACCGAATAGCGGGCGAACCCGCCGGCCAAGTGATCGTAAATACCACCCGCCGCCATCTTGTCCAGGTTCAGCTTGACCATATCCAGCAGCCCGGTACGGCCGGTACGATGCCAGACTCGCAGAAGGACTTGCAGTGAGGTCGGGTGCGGAAATTTCGGAGCCTGCCCAAAACCGCCGTGTGTAAAGTCAAACGTCCGCTCTAACTTGGTCGCCGCGGCGAGCAACACGTCAGGTCCGGCCACGAGCGTTTCCGACTGAGGCGACTTGCCGATGTAGTCGTTGATCCCGAGCGTTAGCTTCTCCGATTGTTCGATCGCCTGGTCGCGGCGATTGGTCCAAGCGTCCAAGACCGCCGCGAGCACTTGGTCAAATCCGGGCATCCCCATCTTGGCCGTCGGCGGCCAGTACGTTCCGCCATAAAAGGGCTTTTGGTCGGGCGTTAGAAACATCGACATCGGCCAACCACCACGACCTGTCATCAGCTGCACGGCGGTCATGTAAATCTGATCCAATTCGGGCCGCTCTTCACGGTCGACTTTGATGCAGACAAAATTTTCGTTCAACTGCGCCGCGATCGTCTCGCTCTCGAAACTCTCGTGCTCCATCACATGACACCAATGACAGGCCGAGTAGCCGATCGAAAGAAAGATCGGTTTGTCCTCTGTTCGTGATCGCTCAAGCGCCTCCTCACCCCACGGATACCAGTCGACGGGGTTATTGGCATGTTGCAGCAGATAAGGGCTCGATTCCTGAGCCAAGCGATTGGGCATTTAAAAACTCGGGGGCTAAAGTTGCGTTAACGCCCATCGTACTGCGCAAACGGGCCGCTTTGATCCCCAGGCAAACACATGCGTCCACCGCATAGCGCAGGCGGAGGGTCTGGTACATTTTTCGGCCAGTAGATCAGGCCATCACTTTCGACTGCGGCCGAAAACATGTACCTGACCCTTTGGATGCAGTGACCTAACCGTCACGCAGGCGAAGATATTCTCACTCGCATCTGTCTCGCGACTCAGGAAGATGGCAGGCTCTGTTTTGATACGACCTCTTCCGAGGGGGCGGTCTTTGACCGCCCGAGTCTGGGACAGACTCGGCTACGTGACGGGGAATGATCGTGTCGAATTGCCGCCATGACGAGTGCGCCGTTTTCAAACGGCCTTAGCGTTCTTTGACGCTCTCGGCCGTGATGTGATAGACCGAGTAGCACTTCCCGCGTGGCCCCAAGAATGGCCGGATGTCGAGCTTACCCTTGACGATCACCGCCCGTGGCGTGTAGTTGACCGATTCGCCCTTCACCATTTCGATCTGAGCGTTGTGATAGATGTAGGCGCCAGGACCAAAGCAACACTCTTGGTTATCGCGGACGAATACGAACTGCTTGATCCCTTTGGTTTGAAAGAGCCCCGCATCCAGCATGTAGCCGCGGATGATGATCGTCTTACCGACCATCGATTCGATCTCTTCGCTCAGCATCCGGCGTTCAAAATCGGCGTCACGCTCAATGTCGAATTCTAGGTCATCAAAGGTGAGATCCAAAATCCCGCCGGCCCGGTGTTTAATTCGCTTCCGAACCTTAAGGTCTTCACCTTCTTCTCGAGGTGCCGACCGACCAGAGGCTATTGGTGTTGGGCTCACCTGCGGAGCGACCGGTTCGCTGCCACATCCGGCCAACCAGACCAGGGCACACGTACTAAACACCAGCAGAGCTTTTTGTTGGCAGGCGATCATTCGGCTACTTTTCCATCCATGTGAGTTACCTGAAGACGATAGTAGACGCCGCCCAAACCGCTGACCGGTTTCTTTTTTGTATCGACGAGCAGCGTGCCGGCCAAGCGGCGAATTCGAGTCGACCAACTGGTTCGCAACGGATCTTTGAGCGTCACCTCGATCATGTCGGTCAACTCGGGTGACCCGCCAAAACAACAGGTTCCCATATCGGGAACAAGCACGAACCGACCCAAATTCGATTTTCTATCGCTCGGGTAAATATATCCCTTGATGAAGACCGGCTTTTCGTTCATCGAGATCGCAAACGGCGGTACCGGCAGTTCCGGATGTTCTTTGTCCGGTTGCAACTGCGACCAACCGATCCGTTCAAAGCCTTCGGGGACCTCGGTCAAGTATACGGTGACTGAGATGGAAGTTCCGACAAGCAGGCACACCAGGCTGAGCGCCAAACCGACCTTTGCCAACCCACCACCGATTAACTCTTGGGGACGGCGGCGAATCGTCCGCAGCGCCAGCCAACCGAAGAACACTCCCAGAGCGGGCAAGAACAGGAGTACAGGAAAGATCAGTGCGAGCAGCGAAATGAGCCCGGTAATCAGTGCCACAACCGCCATCGCGCACATCTCGCGGTACCGATCGTACTCGTCTTGGCTCGCCTCTTCAGGAGCCGTTTCAAAAATCGATTTGCTTTCACTCATACCCGGGCGACTCAACTGTTTTCAGATTCCGACACGTCGACTTGGCTCCGTTTCCCAAGCAACGAATTACAAACGATCCCCATCGCCACCGCGATCGGTACGACATAAAACCACATATTCTTGGCACGTCGAATCGGTTTTCTAGTTACGCTGCGAGGCCGCGTATCGTTCGTTCGATCACGATGCCGGGAGATTCCGTAGACCTCTTCCCGCTCTTTCGGGGTCATGTCTTCAATTCGCTTCGGAGCCGCACTGGCGCCGGCTGCCGCCTCCGGCGATTCCTCACCGGCCGTCCCGCCTCGCTTCTCGCCTTCGAATTGTGTGTAGGGGAAGAAGGTATTGGCCCGTTCTACCGCGTCGGAGTCGATTTTCTTGAGTTCCGCAATCATCGTTTCAGCCGCCGGCAAGGGGCAGGCTCGCAAGTAATTGATGACGGGAACGCGGACCCAATTCGACTCTTTCTTGGCGTTCTTGAACAATTTCCCCAATCGGTCGACCACGGTCCAATCTTCCCATCGAGCCAGGTCGGGGATAACCAAGTCGGCCATCTCGTCGCGTTCCAGCACGCCTCGCAAGCCAGGCAACAAATCTTTTTTGTCGATGACGTTGCCTTCGTTACCGTGAAAGCGAATCGCCATAATCGCCGCATAGATGTCGGCATACTCGGCATCCGGGTTCGCCAGGAAAAGTTCTTCAATCACCGGCATGCCGGTGGCACCTTTGAGCGACAGATAACTGGCGACCATCGCGTTTAAGCCGGCGCGGTCTTCTTTGTTTTCCGAACGCATCAACTTTTCCATCGCAATCGCATCGGCTTCGGTGCCGCAGACACCCAGCATGGTGAAGTAGAGCCGACGTCGTGTCGTCGGAACATCCGGATCCTTGATCCAGTCCAACAACTGCTTTCGGTTCATCGCATCCTTCACTGCGATCACACCTTCGTACGGTGTACGGGCAAATTCGTCATAGGCATCCCGGGCCAACATTTCGTCTTCATCTTCCAGATAGTCCATGAAGAACTTCAGCCGTTCTGCTTCCTCCGGCAACGTCATGACCGTCAACAGATATTCTTGTGCGCGTTCTGCAATTCGTAGCGGCGAACCCCACATGACTTCTGGCGGATCGGTCGCCATCAGCAAATAGGTCTTGCCCTTCTTCGGTGTGCCGAAGAAATGAACCTCAATCGTCTCCTCTGCCTTGATCCACGCATCACCCTTCAAGACTTTCTTAACAAGGAACTTGCTCTTGGGGATATCGCCATTCTCGTCTTCTTCTGCTTTCACCGGTTCGGTCAACTCGGCGAACACGATCAAGTCCATCGATCCCATCTCTTCAGCAAACGTTTGCGAAACGGCCGAGCAGAACGGACACGCCGTCGCTGGCTGACGAGCGCCCATGCAGATGAGAACAACTACCAGTTGAAGAGCCAAAGCTTGGAGGAATTTCGATTTCATGACTTTTGCTTTCGGCGGCCCCGTAGAGGCCGGTAATTTCCATGGACGTTGCACGATCGACGATTCAATTCGATTAGCTGCTGAGCGCTTTCGCTACATCGGTTCGATAAGCTGCCAGCGCCGGTAGGAACCCCACAATGATAGCCAACAGGATGAGCCCAGGGATCAACAAAAACTCGGAAGATATTCCCCAATCCATTATCGACGAATTTCCCAAGAATGCCAAAGGCTGAACTTTGGGGGCAAAATCGAAAACTCCGATCGAAACACCGGTCTGATCCTCGACAACAGGGCTAGCAAGGCCTCCAACCAGCAAATGGCCGCCGAACCAGCCGAGCAACCCCCCGCCGAGCGATAGCAAAACCGACTCTAACAATACGATCGACATGACGGTCCGCTTACCTGCCCCCAAAGAACGGATCACGGCAATTTCATGCTTCCGCTCGCTCATCGAGTTGTAGATGCTAACCAAGATGCTGATGCCCGACACGATGCAAATCATGATCGTCAGCATCAAGAACATCCATTTTACAGGATTCACGATCTTACTAAACAGATTGTAGATTTCCGAAATCGGCGTGACAGCCCGCGCGAATTTGTCCTTGTTGATCGTCCGTTTGAGTCCCGGCGCCAAGTACTCGTTCGCCGTCCGCAGCAAAACCGAAGTCACTTCCCGCTGTGCCAAAGGTAACGGCCGCAGATTGAATCGGTCTTCCGAAATACGGCAGACCGATTTGTCGTATTGTAAGTCGAGCGGAATGTTCTTGAACTGCACTAACTCTTCGTCGCTTTTGACCGTGGGCGGTTTGATCGGATTGCCCTCTTCGTCCTCTTCGACTTTGGCATGACCTTCCAACAAGAAAAAGCCTTCCATATTCACGAAGACCGCTCGGTCGTTCGGCGTCCCTGACGACTTGAGCACACCCACGACAAAGAACTCGTCATGAACATCGCCGTCGGGCGTTCCGTGAGTCGGGCTGAACGTGTCGCCCACTTTCAATCCGCTGTCCTTCGCGACCTTCGCACCGACAACCGCTTCGAAGTAACCATGCTCGGCACTCTTCACTTGGAAGTTCCGCCCCGACGCGATCTCGTACTTCCGACCTTTTTCCACGTCGTATTCAAAATCGTCAAACAGTGCCGGCACCGTACCGATGACGCGGAACTCTTGAAAGTAATCGCCCAAGCAGAGCGGAATCGCGAACGTGGCATAGTCGGCGAACTTGCCATCTTTCCCGTCGGGCCGGTCCGCGGCCGGCAAGAATTGCTGGTAGTACCAATACGGAATGTTCTCGACCGGCTTACTAAGGTAGTAGACCGTATTCAACGTCATCTGCAGATCGCCACCGTTGGCGCCCACGATCATGTTGTATCCTAGCGACGCATTGCTGCGGAACGATTCGGTAACGATGCCGCTCATTAGCAGCACTCCGACCACAAGCATCACACCCAATGCCATGCTGATCATGGTCAACATCGAAGCAAGCCAGCGTTGCTGAATGCTACGCCAAGCGATCTTGAATAAGCTCATAAGAATCCAACGTCTCGAACCGTTACATTTGCGGGGCCGCGCGAGCGACTACAACAAATGGCGGGCCTTGATTTCCAAATATTGGTTGACCAGTGTTGCCGTCATGTCTTCGGGAAACGTATCCATCGCCAAAACACCCTGGTGTTCCAGCTCGGAAAGCACATGATGACGCCATGTCAGTATCTCCGCTGCGGCGGCCGAGCGGTACAGCTCTTCGCCCCGCACGACCGTTTGGTCGGCCAGGTCAAAAAGGCCTCGATCTCGCAACAAGATACCGATCGGTAAATGCCGACCCACCATTGTGCCCAAGTATTGCTGGATCTGAAGGGCATTTACCTCATCAATGACGTTCGTCATCAGAACTACGAGCGAACGCTTGCGGCAGTTCTTCGACAAATGCAAAAACGCCTCGTCGTAGCGGGATTCGACCAAATTCGGGAAACGATCGAAAGAGGCGTGGAGCAGCTGATTCATTTGATTCATGCCCCCGTGCGGCGGGACATACGTGTGGACTCGATCGGAAAATGTCAGCATTCCCACAGAATCACCCTGCCGCAAAGCGACATAACTGAGCATCAACATCGCGTTGAGCGAATGATCCAGCAGGCTGACGCCGCTCGATTCGTTCGTCATCATCCGCCCGCAATCGATGAGAAACACGATCCGCTGGCTCTGGCTGGTTTGAAAATCTTTGACCGTCAGCTTGTTGCGCCGAGCGGTGCTCCGCCAATCGATATGCTTGTAGTTGTCATCAGGCGTGTAATCGCGGAGCCGTTCGAAATCGTTGTCCTGCCCCACGCGACGAGTCCGGCGGACACCCATCAGGCTGAGTCGATTGGTGCGAGCCAAGATCGCATACTTCGCCAACTGGTGCATGTCGGGATAGACGTTCACCAAGCTGTGACAGGGATACTCGAAGTAACGCTGCCACAGCCCCAGCCGACTGAAGACTTTCACATAGACTTTTTCCATTTCGAACGAACCCCGTTCGGTCGCTGACAGGTCGTATCCCAAAGTGGCTCGTCCTTGCTGCGGAATTTGCAGTGCAAACTGGTCGGGATCACTCGACACGTGCGGTGGAAAGTCGTCACGGACAGCCACTCGCTGCGGCCGGTACGACACATTCGACACAAGGAGGGTGACTTGATGCGGTTTTTGCAGCGAGGCAATCCGCTGCGTTTCCCGCTCAACGCGAAAGTGCGTCCACCGCGGCAGCATGAACACGTCAACCGCTGCGACAATAAGGATCACCAGATCGACCGTAAGCACGAGTGGCAAGATATCTTGTCGCAGAAGAAGAGCAAACGTCAGTGCGCAAGGGAGCCCGACCAACGCCACAAGTGGCTTGCTGGGAAAGATTCGCCACAGAGCGGCCAGGACGACCAGCGGAAGCGCCACGATCAGCAACAACAGCAACGGCAATTGCTGAAGCTCGTTCGCCAAAGGCTCTAACCACTGCATCAAGGCGCTCATAGCCGCGGAACCTCGATGGTTTGCAGCAGTTGCTCCAGCAGACCGTCGACCGTGTACCCTTCCACTTCCGCTTCCGCATTCAGGATGACTCGGTGACGCAACGTCGGCAGCGCCAATTGAACGACGTCGTCGGGAACGGCGTAGTCGCGGCCTTGAAATGCGGCCAAAGTCCGCGCGCCCTGCATCAGCGCAATTCCGGCTCGCGGCGAAGCGCCCATGTGGAACTGGGGCCAATCCCGAGTCAGCCGGACGACTTGATTGATATATTCGACGAGCTTCGGATCGACCCGCACCGACGCGTTGGCCGAGGTGATGTCTAGAATCTGCTGAGGCGAGGCGACCGTTTCGACGGTCCGATCGAGCATGTCACTCAGGTCGACCTGCCGGCTGTGCAATTCGAGGATGTTGGCCTCCTCTTCGACACTCGGATAATTGGCCACGAGCTTGAACATGAAGCGATCCAGCTGAGCTTCGGGCAAGTTGTAAGTACCTTCCGACTCAATCGGATTCTGAGTCGCCAACACCAGAAACGGACGTTCGATTTCGTGGCTCGTCCCGTCGACGGTCACTCGGTACTCCTGCATGATCTCCAAGAGAGCAGCGTGCGTCTTGGCAGGTGACCGGTTGATTTCGTCGGCCAACAGCAACTGAGTAAACACAGGACCCGAGCGAAAACGAAACTCTTGCGTCTTCATGTCGAAGATCGGAGCGCCCGTAATATCGGACGGCATCAGATCGGCGGTAAATTGAATGCGGCCAAATTTGCAGCCGAGCACTTTGCCCAGCGTCCGCACGAAGAGCGTCTTCCCCAGGCCGGGAACGCTTTCGATCAGGACATGCCCGCTGGAGAACAGCGCTACGAGCGTTCCCAAGACTAACTCGTCTTGGCCGACATAGACCTTGCCAATCTCGCCGATGATCCGGTCAAACAACCGCTTGGTCGGCGTGTCGGCGGCTGCAATCAGCGGTTCGTTGCTGATTGGTTGGCTGGATGGTGCGTTTTCTGGTTGAGCTTCTTCGTTCATGACTATTGACCTGATTCGTTGTCCGCATCGGGTGTGGGGTTGTAAATCGGTGGAGGTGGTGCCGGCGAATGGGCGGTGGAGCCGGTCTCGCTGGCAGTGTTCTGTTGGGAAATCATAGGATCGGCCGAAGGCGGTGCACCGTACGTTGGGTTGGCCGGCACGGCGGGGGAGACCGGAGCAAACGGGTTTCCATCGGCTGTCTGCGGAACCGTTACTGGTTGCTCTTGGTCACCCCTGTTTTCAGACGGGTCGTCGGTTTGAGCCTGTCCACTGTCACGACGGACTTTTGTCCAGTAGTAGTCACGACGAGCTCGCGCGTAATCCACATCACCCGTGCGAGCCAATAACTCGCCCAGCGCCACCACGTGCCTGCGGAAATCGCTGCGGACAACTTCTACCACGGGCTGCGGACGCCCAAAGATGGGAAACACAGCACAGCAAAAGAACATCCCCAACACCGTCAGATGCAGGAGAATACTGTTAAACGGGCGCACGGTGAAGGCTTCCAATGCATGATGCCGCGACTTGCCATCAGATATCGTCGGACCATCCGCGCCCGTTTCCAAAAAGACAATACGGTTCGCGGAGGCGCACTCGTTCACCAACTGCTCGGCAATCAAGCGGTTATCGGGCTTTGCCAGCGGCAAGTTCAGCAGCCAAGCTCCACTCGAAAACGCAACGACGCGACTGTCGCCCCAATGGTTCCGGCGATATTCGGCGACCAGCGTTTGATCACCATCGCTCAACAAGGGAATCCAACGATCCGAAACCTCCACCACATCTTCAGACAGGGCCACGTCATCGTCACGAGGAAGAATGTGGGTACGTGTCACGGCACGCGATCGCCGTTCGTTCGAATCGTCAATAGTGAACAGCCACTTCCAGTCGCCACCGTCAACCTGTCGCTCGCTCGGGACAGTACGCTCCAAGCGAAACCAATCGCAATCACCTGCCAACGGCAATGCCTCGCCAAACACGTCGGCCCGAGTGATCGCTCGCGCCAATTCACGCTGAGTCACCACATCGTCCGGGCTGGTGGCCGCCATCTGTTGCCAGTAATCGAGCGCACCTTGGTAGTCTTTCACGACGTAGATCAGACGTCGACCTGGCTGTTGCGTCAGCCAGGAATCAAAGTACCGCGTGACGGTGCGACGAGGCAGGTCGCTATCGTTCGGAACCCAGACGACGACGTCCGCATTCTCCACCAAATCGCCCAACCGGCGAGAGACCGAAACACGATGCCCCGATTGGCGAAACAGTTTTGCGAGTGCCGAAGTGCCATTCACACTGCTGAGCGCGCTGCCCGCCGAACGTCCATATTCGGTCGATAAACCGGGCGGTTGCAAACAACCGGCACAGCACGCCAACAGCAGCACTGCACAAAACAACGTCGGTCGGTCTGCAACGGGGAGGCGACTTCTGTTCAATGGACTGCCCCCACGCGGAGGCCAACGTTCTCTTGCAATGGTGAATCGACCAGTCGTTCGAAATGCTCGATCTGGTTCCAAAGCGCATCGAATCTTATTCGGTCGATGGGATGGTCTCCAAAGAAATAATCTTCGAACGCCACCATCGTGTTGCCAACAATCCGTTTGAGTTCGTGATGGGAGCGGATCTCTCGCAGGTACTGACGATTCGTTTTCCCTTTGGTGAGACGGATAAACTGCTTCTTGTCCAATTGAATCAGCTGGTAGCTAAACAAATAGACCAACGCCTTCCCATAGCTGCCCGCCTGTCGTAAGCGACTCGCTTCGGACAGCAGATCGGTGCGGGCCACTTTCACGTCAAACGGCAGATTCTCGATTCGTTCCGCGTCCGATCGACGATTGTCGCTATCGTTGGCCTGACCGCGTGTCGGTCCGCCGAATCCTTCGCTCTCTAAGTAGGTACGAATCAGCATGATGATGATCGCAACCACTAATCCTATCAGCAGTACCCAGGCGCAGATTTCAAAAATGGTACCGAAGAGATCCCCGATGCTGAAATTCCAGTCTTTATTCCACTTCCAATCGGGCACCAGGTCAGGCCATTCCCAGTTTTTGATGTGCGGCGGCTTTCCGGAACCGGGCAGCACGATCTCTTGAAGCTGGCCCGTTTCCGCATCGAGCCACGGGAAATTGGCCGCATCTTGCAGCGCTCGCTCAGCCGCTTGCCCCGGTTCGTCCGCACATGCAGTGACGCGGCAGAAAAGCAAAGCGGCAGTCAGCAGCAAACAGACCCGCAGCGCCGATCGCATCACGATCGTAAGAGAAGCCAGGGCACGACGTCGGGCAGCAGTCATCGAGTTGCAACGCCCCTTTCGCCAGCTACTTGATCCGCAGCACCCGCCATCACCAAATTCACTTCCCAACCTTCGCGGCGGATCCGCAAATCGAGGTAACTGAGAAATCGGACGACCGCAAAGTAACCGGTCACCAGCCAAATGGCGGCCGGCAAACAGACATGCATCATGACCGGCCCCCAAGACCAATCAAATAGCAACATCCCAAAGCAAAACCAGATCGACATGACGACCGAAATCGTCAGCGGGATCGCAATGCAGGCGCCGCCCATCCACCTGCCAAACAGGTCGCCCGAATTGGGGCTGTGCAGCGAGTGATTCCGACCTTTGACCGTTTTTCGCCGTTCGGGTGACCGCAACGGACTGCGCTCCAGCAGAATAATCTCGTTCAGATATGGTCGAAATGCACGAATGGCGAGTGAGTAAAACGCCAGCATTAAAATCCAAAACTCCTGCCCCGAATACTCATCCAGTCGTGGGATGTAATACGCCAACACCCAAGAGAGTCCGATACCGCGACGAATGAGATGGCACCAGATGATCCGCCAAGACGCTTTCCAAGCAGCCGAAAACACCTCCGGAGGACGAGGCCTGGCCATAAACACCGCCTGCCCAATGAACGTGGTCAGGAAGAGGGAAGCCAGCGGCGCCTGAATCACAATCAGACAGGTCATCGCCGATACGAATCGCCATATTGCTAACTCGTCTGGCGAATCCATCACCATCCAGCGAAGCAGCCACCAATTCAAAAGCGCCAGCGGCAACACAGCGGTCAGCAGCGACAACATCAATGGAATGCAGTAAGTCACACCGACACGCAAAGCCAAATCGAGGATGTCGATCAGACTCCGTTCACGAATCACGATCTGCGTTTGATCTTGCCTCATGTGGTCGATTCCTCAGGGTAGCCGAGCACAATGAAGTAGGCCGTAATGACCCCGCTACTGACGATCGCAACGACCGCCTTAATCGCATAGGGCAGTCCGGAGGGCGACAAGAACGCTTCGATCATCGCGGCCAAGAAGAACAGTACCATCGCGGCCCCCATGACGGGCATCGTCTGTTGAGCCGCCTTGCGTAGCGAGGCGACGCGGCTCAACCCGTCGGTGAAAACCCACGAGTACCCCAGCCTCAACCCGGCACCTGCCGAGAGCACGATCGCTGTGAGTTCACACGGACCGTGCGCGGTCACAAAGTGAAAGAAATTTGCGCCCGCTTCAATGCCTGGACGCGACATGTACCCAAAAATCGCACCCAAATGGGCCGCATTGAAAATCGTGACGAGCAGACCGGGCAATACCAACAACCCGCCAGCAAAACACTGCAAACCGATCCCTGTGTTATGCCAAATATAGAACCCGGCCATTTGCGGATTAACGATGCCGTCTCGACCTTGAATCGGATTGGCAAAGTTGTCTTCCAGATGCTCTAGCATCGGCTCGGTCACCATCGATTCGGCGAACGTGGGCCACCCCTCTTCGTCTCCCGCCAGTGCCGCTGCCGCGACGAAGACGCCCCAAAACAAGCAGAATGCCACCTGCACACAGCGATCATGAAAAATCCGCCGCGGAACGTCACGGAACAAAGTCTCAACCCAGCTCCCCACATCGAACGAACGGGACCGATACAGTTGATTGTGAGCTCGCCCGACCAATTGATGCAAATACTGGATCGTGCGCGGTGGCAACTGATACGAATCGGCCAGCGCCAAGTCGGCGCAGACCGACCGGTACATGGCAGCAAACTTGGCCACATCGTGTGCCGCCATTTTCGACTTACGACGGTTTTCCATGTGGGCGCACATTTGCTCCAACTCGCGCCAGTGCGTCTGCCGTTGCTTCAGTAATTCCGACACTTTCATGATGTCTATCGCTTGTGGGCAATGTTAGAGGGAAACTTCCGGAGGCGGTTCGGGTGGCGATCCGGGCTGTTGCGAAACCGGCGGGGCATCTTCGAGGGTGAGCGGTGCTTCTGACTTAACGCCGGCTAACTCCAACATACCAGGCGCGTCACTGGGCAGTTCGGCCGTCGCCCGGTCGGAGATGAACGTCCGATGGTAGAGGGCACAGACCAGCAAATCAGCACTGGTATTGGGCGGCAGACGGAACCGTTCGATCAGCGGGTCGGCCAATCGTTTCGCGATCTCTTCCCGCCGAGGTACTGAAAATGCTTTCCGCCGTTCGACATAGGTCGCCAAGGCGCGACTTACTTCGCGGCTCACTTGAAAACTGGGCGGAATCTGTTCTGCCAGTTCGACCAGTCCGTGCTCGTTCAGTTTCTGAACACCGACCATCCAGCTGCGATCTTCCACGACGACCATTGTGCCACCCACCAGATCGCCAAGGCGCTGAAAACGGTGTGTCGAGGCAAAGCAGATGAGACCCAGCATACCGGTCGGAATCCCAAACACGGCCGCCTCTTCGATGAACGCTGACAACGGCACGATGGGCATCATGTCGGCCGACCGCAAGATATTCCGCATCATCGCCTGCAAACCGTTGACCGGTTGGCCCGACGTGCTAAGAACCCGGATGCCCAGCAATCGCTTCCCCGGCGTCTGCCCATTCCAATAGGTCTCGAAGACGCCACCATAGAACCACTCGAGAAAGAACCACAGCAACAGCATGACGCCAGTGCCCAACGCTTCGATCAGTTCGCGAAAGAAACTGTTCGCCATCGCCCCCGAGAAGAAAAGAAGGATACCGACAAGCAGCCAGAATCCCATCCGAATCGCCATGTCGATCGCAAAGGCCGGCAAACGGCGAAAGGGGCCAGCCACTTGATAGGTGAACGCAATATTCTCTGGCGTCACAATACGGATCGTCGTATCGAGTTGCTCGGAAGCGCGCACGGTTAGACTCGGTCGTGAGGAATGTTACCGAGCAGATTATTCGCACCCGAACGGCAAGACGCAAGTTAGGTCGGCCTGCGGCGGCCTTAGACCGACGCCACCGAGAGTTTTTCGGCGAAGTACCGCAAGATATCTCTTGCAGAAATGGCACCGACCGGACGGAACGACGCATCCACAACGGGTATATGGCGATAGCCGCCGACATCCATCATCCGCACGGCAAACGCGATTTTAGCATTGAGCGGCAGCGACTGAGGATTGGGCGTCATGAACTGCGAAACGGCCGAATTGCCAATTTCGCTCGCGTCCGCACCAATTCGCATCAGCGAATCACGTTCGGTGAAGACACCAACCAAGCGGTCTGCCTCAACCACGAATACGCACCCAATTCCTTTCTTGACCAAAAGATCAAGAACCTCGCTCACGGCCGTCTCGGGTGACACTGTAACGGGCGGTTTGGGATTTAACACCGCGATTCGGTCGCTGAGAACGCTCCGCTCGATATCCGAAGCAGGAGCGGTAATGTGTGCGTCAGCCAGCGTTTGCCCGCACTCCGCGCACGTATCCACACCTTCGATGTTGTCGGCCGAACAAAATGGACAGTTGATCATTTGACTTCCCATGTGTCACCGGAATTAAAGAGAGCCGCCAGGTCACCTTCTCCCTTATCCTTCTTCGCCTGGGCCACTTGAGCATTCAACTCGTGATCGTACTTCGGTCGGTCGACGGCCCGGAAGACGCCGATCGGTTCTGGGAAATCTGGGTATCGCATGCGACTTAGCAGATAAGCCAAGGTTGGCTCCGATGCTTTTTCGTCATGGAACAACAGATCGTCTTCCGTAATCCCTTTTCCCAGTTCGACCACTTCGGGAACGATTCCATTGAGACGAATGCCCTTCTCTTTCTCTTTACCAAACTTCAATGGCTTGCCGTGTTCCAATTCGACCACATTGTCCGCCTTGGTATCGCGATCGGTCGCATGCTTGAAGGCGCCATCATTGAAGATATTGCAGTTCTGGTACACCTCGACGAACGAGGTCCCTTTGTGAGCCGCAGCTCGGCTGAGTGTTTCCGACAAGTGCTTCACGTTCATGTCGATCGAACGAGCCACAAACGAAGCTTCGCAGCCAATGGCGATCGATAGGGGGTGAAGCGGATTATCGATGGCGCCCATCGGCGTACTTTTGGTCACCTTGCCCAGCGGCGAGGTGGGCGAGTACTGCCCCTTGGTCAGGCCGTAAATTCGGTTGTTGAACAGAATGATGTTCACGTCCAAATTACGTCGAATGGCGTGCATGAGATGATTGCCGCCGATGCTCAAGCCGTCACCGTCACCGGTGATAACGAACACGGTGAGATCGGGCCGTACCGATTTCAGACCGGTCGCAATCGCCGGAGCACGTCCGTGAATGCTGTGCATGCCGTACGTGTTGACGTAGTAGGGAAAACGGCTGGAACAACCGATGCCCGAGATGAAGGCCAACTTTTCCTGGGGAATTCCCAGCGTCGGAAGAACCTTCTTGATCTGTGCCAAGATCGAATAATCACCACAGCCAGGGCACCACCTGACATCTTGGTCGCTGGCAAAATCGGACGCCTTCAATACCGGAAGTTCAGTAGCCATTTTATATCTATCGCTTTTAAAACTGGACTCGCGCCGGCCTCGATGCCAACGACGAAGTCAAACCCTCTGTTTCCTAAGAAGCAAGCAATTTGCCTTACAACTCTGCCTTAAACGCTTTGACAAGTTCATTCACCGTGAACGGCTTGCCCTGGACTTTATTCACCTTCGCCGCATCGACTAAGTACTTGGCGCGAATCAAAGCGGCCAGTTGCCCCATGTTCAGCTCGGGAATCACAACCTTCTTAAACCGCTTTAAAACGTCACCCAAGTTTCGTGGGAACGGATTCAAGTAACGCAAATGAGCATGGCTCACCGAGTGACCTTCCGCCCGCATGTTTCGCGTCGAAGTAACACAAGCACCGTAGGTTCCGCCCCAACTGAGCACCAACATGTCGCCCGATTCGGGGCCTTCGACTTCCAGCTCCGGCACGTCGTCAGCGATCAAGTCGATCTTCTTCTGACGGATGTCGGTCATCTTCTGGTGATTTGCCGGATCGTAGCTCACATTGCCCGTGCCATCTTCTTTTTCCAAACCGCCGATGCGATGCATCAGACCGGGCGTTCCTGGAATCGCCCAAGGGCGTCCCAAGCGTTCGTTTCGTGCATAGGGCAAGAACGGACCGCCGTCATCTTCCGGATGCGTGACGTCGATGTTGGACAACGAATCCACTTCGGGGATGCGCCAAGGCTCTGATCCGTTCGCGACGTAACCGTCGGACAAGATAATTACCGGCACCATAAACCGAACCGCAATTCGCCAAGCTTCTTGAGCCACATCAAAACAATCGGATGGGCTACGGCAGGCGATGATCGGCAACGGCGATTCACCATTGCGGCCAAACATGGCTTGATAGAGATCGGACTGCTCAGTCTTCGTTGGCAGACCCGTACTCGGACCACCCCGCTGAACATTGACGATGAGCATCGGCAGTTCGAGGATCATCCCCAAACCCATCGCTTCCCCTTTGAGTGCGATACCTGGACCGCTGGAAGTCGTAACCGCCATCGCCCCACCAAACGCCGCACCAATGATCGAAGACATCGCCGCAATTTCATCTTCCGCCTGGAACGTTCGCACGCCGAAGTTCTTGAAATTACTGAGGTAATGCAGAATGTCGCTCGCTGGCGTGATCGGATACGTGCCGAGGAACAGCTCCTTCTTGCTCATCACCGATGCCGTGATCAGTCCCCAGGCCAAAGCTTCGTTACCCATGACATTCTTGTAAGTGCCCGGGTTGAGCTGAGCTCGATCGACTTTGTAGCTACTAACAAAGGCTTCGGTTGTTTCGCCGTAGTTACGACCCGCCTTCAAAGCCTTCGTATTCGCTTCCACGATATCGGGTTTCTTACCGAACTTCTCTTCGATGAAGCGGAGCGTCGGTTCAAGACTGCGACCATAGAGCCAGTACATCAGTCCCATCGCAAAGAAGTTTCGACAGCGGTCAGCCACTTTCTGGCTGAGCCCCAATCCGTCGACCGCACCGCGTGTCAGCGTCGTCATGGGTACTTTGAAGAGCCGGTAATCCTCGAGCGAGCCATCTTCGAGCGGGTTGGTTTCGTAGCCGGCCTGCTCCATACCCTTTTTATCGAAAGCATCCTCGTTCACGACCAAGATACCGCCCGGCTGCAGATCACCCAGGTTCGTTTTGAGCGCCGCTGGATTCATGGCCACCAGCGCGTCGAGATCATCACCCGGTGTGTAGATATCCTTCGAAGCAAAGTGGATTTGGAAACCACTGACTCCCGCCAGGGTTCCACGTGGTGCGCGAATTTCAGCGGGGAAGTCAGGAAACGTAGCGACGTCGTTTCCTGCCAGAGCGGATGTGTTGGTCAGCTGCGTTCCAGCCAACTGCATTCCATCACCAGAGTCACCTGCAAATCGCACGGTGGCCGCTTCGAGTTCGACGATTGATTTTCCGGATTCAGTTGTAGACATGCTTCTTCGACTTATGGTGCGACGGGATTTGCTAATGGAATAAGTTACGAACGTGTTGGTTAGTCAAGAGATACTGAATGGATCATTGCCGACGATTGTCGCATCGGCTCTCCCGGAGACCACTTCATTCTTTCGCAGGTAGCGAAAAAGAAAAGCAAATACTCGCTCGACCGATTGCAGATCATTTCATTCCACCACACAGGGGGTGGTGGTCATGCGCCTTCTCGCTCTTGGGTGGCGTTATTCGGTGTAGGAGGCAGGTTGTAGACGGCTTCGGGAAAGTGTTCGACGAGGTGCCGCAAGATATGCGACACTTTCACAACACCGACTGCGCAACCCGTTTCATCTACGATCGGCAAACGACGGTATCCACCTTGCGACATGTTTTGGATCGCCTTGCCAACGGTTTCGGCACCTGAAACGGTAACCGGCTTCGCCGTCATAAACTGTTCAACGGGCGCTTCTAGATCCTTCTCGCCCGCGACGATTCGCAAGACATCGCGCTCGGTGAAAATCCCGCACAGTGAATCCCCGTCGCACACCAGCAGACTGCCGCTCTTGGCTTCCTGCATCATGGCGATCGCCGCGCGAACCGTTGTGCTGGGCGTCACCGCGAGTGGCTCGCCCGATTGAATCGACGAAACGGTTTCGGAATCAAGCTGAAGACGAAAATTCACGTTGCTAGTCCTGCGTTTGACAGCAGCAACAAAAGACCCATTGGGGAAACTGGAGAACGGCAAGAGTCGCCGCGACCAGACCTTTGCCGCTTGGTTATTGCGCAAAGTACCACTGCCAAGAATTGGAGGCAAGGCGCAATCACCCTCAATTCCAGCCTCTCTTGCCAGCCATGGGCGATGACTACTGACCCTCGTAGAACTGAGTCAGATCGATGCCACCTTTTTGCTCGTCCTCGATCAGCTTCAGACGCTGCTCAAGCCGCTCGATTCGGCGAGAAAGCTGCGGAACGAGGTCGAGCGTATCATCGATCGGCTTTTGCCTGGGAACCGCCGGATAGCCCAGCTGGCGGTGCAACGCGGACAACAGGAGCAACGGGTCTTTCTGCCGGTTCGCCAAGGCAATCCGACCCTCTTTCGGGCCAAACAAGACCGGCGGATGGTCGGCCGGCAGCTCCGCCCCCAACCGCTCCTGCTGCTGGATGTAATGCTCGCTGCGGACATACAGCAGGTCGGAAAATTCGATGATTCCGATCTGTCGCCGAACCGTATTCACCCATTCCTGCCAGTCCGGGCCGTACATCGGATGGGTACCAATGGCCGCCAGTCCGGTGTCGTAAGAGAGCCGATTCCGACAAAGTGTCTCGAATTGGTAAATGAACAAGCCCGTCTTGAGCGGCTCTGCGGCGAGGTACTCTGCTTCACGTTGGAGGATTTCTAACCCCACTCGGAAATCGAAACGACCTTTGTCGTCTTCCGCCTCGGCGACGATGAACGTTTGGAACGCGGTAAAATAGTGGCTCAGTTTTGCCATCGCCGTCGAGAAGATGCCCTCATGCAACAGTTCCGACAACATGTAGTCGATCGCCTTGGGCAGGTTGGTCGTCGCCAACACCTCTTCACGGGCGGCCGATAGCAAATCCTGCATCGGCATGTTCATTTCCATCCGCTCGCGCAGGATACGAAAGAAGAACGCCTGCTCGATGTACTCTTCACGTTCCAGCATGCTCATTTTCGCAACAGCTCAGAATTGGCCGCGTTCTTGTCCGTCACACTCTTCAGTTCCAATTGTCGGTCGAGGAAGGCCAACGATTTCTGAAACGCCTCATGATCCATGAATGCCCGGACATGCCCTTTGCCATCGCAAAGGTACATCTGAGTTTCCACCTGCTGGTCAACCAACCGCCGCTGGAGACTCTTTGCGCTAAACGATGGCACTAAACGATCGGCCGCGCCGTGATAAAAAAAGGTCGGCGCGTCATCCGGGCTGGCAAAAAAGACCGGTGACGCCTGACGATATTGGGCCGGCCGTTCGATTCGCGAACCGTCCAGCCAATAGGCAAGGAACATGTTGTCCGGTGGAAAGATGCTAAAGTCACACGGCGCCCCACCCGCGACGACCGCCTTCAATCGATCATCCCCTGGCGTGGCAGTGACGTTCATCAAGCAGGCCAAATGGCCGCCGGCCGAATAGCCCAACGCGCCGATCCGATGGCGGTCGACCTCATACTGGTCGGCCTGCTCGCAAATCCAACGCAGGGCGGCCCGACAGTCTTCAATCTGAGCCGGAAACTTGAATTTCGGAGCGAGCCGATAATTGATCGACATGACCACGTAACCATGGTTGGCGAGCCGGATCGCGTGCCACTTCATCTGAGCCTTCGAACCACCCATCCAACCGCCTCCATGGATCAAGATCACGGCCGGATGAGGCCCCTTCGCCGTGGGCAAGAACATGTCGGCCCGTAAACGATAATTCTCGGGACGCGCGTAAACCCGGTCCGGCTCGATCCGGTAACGGGGCGTGGCGACCGTTTCCGAATCCTCCGCGAGGGCTGTGGCTGCGGATAAAATCAATGCGGCGGCCCAATAGGCCAATTGTTTCGCGATTTGTGAGTCAGGTCGGCTCATAATTACTGTGCTGCAACAGGGGTCACTTCTATAATACGCTGACCGCAATTCGGCTTCTGTTCGAACAAGTCTTATTCGCCAGTTCGGCGACAAAGCAAGCGCGAGCCTTAAAACTTGGTCTACACCCTAAAACTTGGTCTACCTTAACGATCGAAAGCCCTATGTCCGAACACCAGTTCTCTTCTATCGAAGATGCCGTTAAGTCTATCGCCGCTGGCAACATGGTCATCGTCGTTGACGCCGAAGATCGGGAAAACGAAGGGGATTTCATCTGCGCGGCGGAAAAAATCACGCCGCAGGGCATCAATTTCATGCTGAAGCATGCCCGTGGTCGCATTTGCACTGCCATCTTGCCCGACGTGGCCGACCGGCTCGATCTGCCGCTGATGATTTCCCGACAGCCCGATTCGTTCCGCACCGCCTTCACGATTACGGTCGATCATAAGACCAACAAAACAGGCATCACCGCAAAAGAACGGGCGACGACGATCCAAGCCATCATCGACCCGGAATCGGTTCCCAACGATTTTCGCCGACCTGGACACGTGGATCCACTGATCGCCAAAGAGGGAGGCGTCTTGCGACGCGCCGGACATACCGAAGCGGCCATCGACCTGACCCGCCTTGCCGGCACCCATCCGTCTGGCGTGATCTGCGAGATCCTCAACGAGACCGGCGACCGAGCCAGTCGGAGCGAACTCTTCGAATTGGCTGCCAAGTTCGACATGCCAATCATCACGATTGAAGATCTGATCCGCTATCGCCGCCGGCGAGAACAGATCGTGGAACGACTGACGGAAGCCAAGCTTCCCACCGCCTATGGCGAATTCAAGATCATCGCTTATGGGGTCAAGTACGAACAGCAGCAACCGATCGTGCTCGTCCACGGCGACCTGACCAAGGTTCACTCTCCACTCGTACGGCTCCACTCATCCTGCTTCACGGGCGATCTCCTGAATTCGCTCCGCTGCGACTGTGGTGACCAGCTTCAGATGGCGATGGAAATGATCGGCAAGGAAGGCGCCGGTGTCTTGGTCTACTTGCCGCAAGAAGGGCGGGGCATCGGGCTCGTAGAGAAAATTCGAGCTTACAACCTCCAGGACGACGGACTGGACACGGTCGAAGCCAATTTGGCGCTCGGATTCAAAGCCGACGTCCGCGATTACGGGATCGGCATCCAAATCTTGAAGGACTTGGGGCTCGCGCAGATTCGACTGCTGACCAACAATCCGAAGAAGACGGACGCCTTTATCTACGACGGTTTCGAATTGACCGTCACCGACCAAGTGCCGATCATGCCGCCATCCAACGAGCACAACCAGCGCTACTTGGCGACGAAACGAGACAAAATGGGGCATCGGCTCTCAGACGAGCTGCTCTAAGCGGTCGATGTCCGTGCGGCGACCTGCGATGAAATTGCTTGAATTCTTATCTCAACCGCGCGTCATTTTGATTTCGTTCTTGGCAATGATCTTGCTGGGCGCGTCGATGGGGATGCTCCAGAACGCCATGGGCGGGTTAGAACTGCTCGACATGTTCACCGATGTCGAGAGCACGGGCCAGCAATTACAAAAGATGACGGCCGATGTCCGGAAGACCCATCTCGCCGGAACGCTGACGCTGGACGTTGCGTTTCCGATCGCTTCGGCCGCTTTTCTCGCCGGAGCGCTTTTTCGGTTTGCCCCCCGGGGCTGGGCGTTCTGGCTGTCCTGGCTGCCCATGCTCGGGGCGCTGCTCGATCTGATCGAAAACGTCACCGTCGTCATGGCGCTGCGCGGGAACCTGGCGATCCTGCCGCTCAAATCGGTCCTGACCACGGCGAAATTCGGCTGCGTGGTGACCTCGATGGGGCTCGTCGTCGTCTGTTTGGCGGGCCGACTCGTTCACGCCATCCTTGTCCGACGAACGCAAACGCCGCCGCCCCCTGCAACCTGACCATTCGCTACAACCCGTCCGTACGTGACCTCTTTTTGCCACCGTTTGGCGACGTGTTGCATTTTGGCAACCTATCTTTCCATGTTCTTTCTTCGCCCCATTGAGAACTAGGAGCTTCCCATGTTGCCCGCTTTTCGACGCGCCATTCGACTCGCTGCATTCGGCGGCCTGGCGCTCTTCGCCATTGGCAGTGCGGCTCAGTCGGCTGCTGCTCAACATGCACAAACTCCGATCATTGCTGATTTACTCGACGGCCGATTGAGTGAGCACAGTTTGCTTGACGCGGCGCTGTTGGCCAGCGGCACCGAACATCGATCCGAATTCGCCCGGCACCGGTTCTGCATCGACCGCTGCGTGGCGGTGACTCGGGAAGCACTTCAAGGGGACGAGTCGCAGGTTGAAATCGCGGCGGCCGCTTTGCAAGCCATCCATCACGAGATCTTGGTCGGCCGATTTGTCGACCATTGCAACAACCTGGCGACGACACTCGATCGGGGTGACTTTAACTGCGTCACCGCCAGTGTCGTATTTCAAATCGTCGCGGAACGATTAGGACTCGACTCGCACGTCGAGCTATTGCCGAACCACGTTCGCTGTCAATTGGCAACGGCGACTCAGCATTTCACCGTCGAGACCACGAGCGCCACAGGAATCCAACCGATCGATCCTCATCGCCACGGGCGGGCGATTACTCCGGCTCAATTGGTAGGCAAACTTTACTACAACCGCGCCCTCGATTTGTTGCTGGAGCGCAAGTTTGATCAATCGCTAAGGCATGCCGATCTGGCCTGGCAGCTGGACCCTCAGCATGTGGCGGCGCGAGAAAACGTCGCCATCGTGAGGAGCCACTGGGCGGTCGCGGAGGCTCAAGCAGGGCGCTTTCCAGCCGCCATTTCGCTGCTGCGAGGCCAACCTGTCAGCCGCACCACAACGCTCGACGACAGCCCGTCCGCTGCGACGATTCTCTCGACCGCCCAGGTGTTTGTCTTCCGAGCTTGGATTGAGGCGAGCCACCATGTCGGTAGCCAGCGCTCGACGCTCCGGGATCAGTTGCTGCTCTCCATCGCCGAACATCCCTACGACCACCGCCTGCTCCAGATGCTCCAGCTGGTACCTTCGGCCTAACCGGCGCCACGGCCAAATCGGCCACCCGACTGAGCCGCAAACGGCAGCATCAAGCGCCAGGCTGCCACTTGAAGTCCCTCGATGAGCCTACCGCGGTGATGTCGGTCCCGATAGAATGACGGGGCGGTTTCGCGACGTTGGTAAGCGTTGCATTCAAGTCGATTTGGCTGTTGGGATAACGAGCGGATGAAACAAAGTCAGGACTATTTCCTTCTTACTGGTGCCACAGGTTTGCTGGGTCAATACATGACTCGCGACCTTCTCGCGGCCGGACATCGCGTCGCGATTCTCATTCGCGGCAACAAGAAACAGACGCCCTCGGAACGCATGGAAGCCTTCATGCAAATGTGGGAGCGTCAAGCGGGAACCGCACTGCCCAGGCCGGTCTGCTTGGAAGGAAATATTACCGAACCGAATGCGGGGCTGAGTGAAAGCGACTTCGCATGGGTCAAAGCCAATTGTGGCAACGCGATCCACTGCGCCGCTTCGCTCCAATTCAGAGAGCACAACGGCGAGCCCTGGCGCACGAACGTCGAAGGCACCAAGCATGTCCTTCAGATGTGCAACGACGCCCAAATCAAAACGATGCATTACATTTCCACAGCCTACGTGTGCGGTCATCGCGACACGCCGGTGATGGAAGACGAGTTGAACGTCGGCCAAAAATGGCGCAACGAATACGAAGACAGCAAGTTCCAAGCCGAGCAATTGGTCCGCGATGCGGGCTTCGAGTCACTCACGGTTTATCGGCCGGTCGTGATCACCGGCGACGCCGTGACTGGCTACACCAGCACGTACCACGGCACCTACTTGTACATGAAGCTGGCCAAGATGCTGGCCAATAATACAGAACCGGACGAAAACGGAGTTCACCACATTCCCATTCGCTGGGGACTGACCGGCGACGAACGCCGCAACATCACACCGGTCGATTGGAACTCAGAAATCATCTGCCAGTTGATCAACAATAAAGAAGCGCATGGAAAGACGTTTCACCTGGCACCCAGTGAACCGATCACCATGCACGACGCGATCACTTTCGGTACCAAATACTTCAACATCACCGGCATCGAGTTTTGTGGTTTCGGACGAAAGCCGGACGTGGAACTCAATGATCTCGAAAAATGGGTTTGGGCCGCCATTTCGATCTACGGCGCCTACGATTTCATGGACCCGGTGTTCGACACAACGAATTTGATGAAGTACGCCCCCGAACCGAAGTGCCCCAAATTGGACTGGGACATTGCGAAAAAGCTGATCGACTACGCCGAAGAAGATCGTTGGGGCAAGCGGAAACCGACGCCACCGACGGAACCGACACTGTGCGTGCTGAGCCTGCTTAAAGAAGAGTCCAAGAAAGAACCAGTGGCCGCGATTCAAGGCGACGACCTGCTTGGCGTCAACGTTTTGGGGCCGGGAGGCGGCCAATGGCAACTCTCGATCGATGGCGATTCGATTGCCGGTTTTGCTCCCGGATTTCCGCTCTCCGAATACCAAGCAACCACCGCCACGATCGACATCGAAGACTTGGCGGCCGGCATCAACGACGGCCGCAGCCTTCTCGACATCTTCCGTCAGACCGTTTAGCCATCACGGGATGCACGCGGCGGCTCAACTCGCCCCCCGAGTGGGGAGCCGGGCTCCGTTGCGTTTTGTGAACGTGCGTGAACTTTCGAGCCGCAGAATGCAGCATGCGCCGCTCAGGCACAGTGGAATACCCGCTGGTCGCCTGCATTCAGCCCCTTCTGTTTGACCCACCCCCGTCTGCGACATAGATAGCTATTGGGAGTGAGCGTTCATCAATCGTTAGTCCATGGCCCTTCGCCCGTTGAAGAGCCCTGCGAATCAAGTTCCTTTTCAAGATTGCTCATTCATGCATACGCCTATCACCGTGCCCGCGGCCACCGGTCTTCCCAACACCGTCCCACCCGTGGTGGAAAGCCTGTTGCGAATTCACTCGGACCGGCCGATCGACGAAAGGCGATCCGAAATCCGGCATCCGTACTCCAAGCTGATCGAATTACTGCCGATCGACAAAAGGACACTCCGATCGATAGGAGATCCGATCACCGTGGTCGGAAAAGAGCTTTCTGTCGGTGGTATCGGGTTTTATCACCACGAAGTCATCCCTTATCGCTACCTGCTGGTGCCAGTGTCGCAGGGGAAAATCGACGCTTGGCTGCTGACCCGCATTCGTTGGTGCCGTTTCCTCAAGCCGGGATGGTATGAAAGTGGCGGTCAGTTTGTGCGGAAAATCACGGAATTGCCTGAAATCATCGGGTGATGATGAGACGTTGATCATTGGATTCGTCCATCCGCAGGCAGAGAGAAAACTCGCTGGGAGGGATTCCATTGGGAAGCGACCAAAAGGCCTTGCAATCGCGATTCTTCAAGCTAACGTTTAATAGATACGAGGCATTCACTCGTAGCTACCGCCAGTTTGAAGCTAGAACTGGCATCCTTTCTTCGGCACTCCGAGAACTTGAGTCGTCGAGGTGATTAGGCCATCGGAGGTACTCAGTTCTTCCGCAATCATAGAGTCTCGGGTAATTGCCTGAGGAGAATCCAAGGGGTCGTCGCGAAAGTGGCGGCCCTTTCTCATGCGCGGTGCTGAAGCAACGGCCAAGCATAGCGCCGGTGGCAAAACCCCATTTGAAACACCCGTCTTGAAATGGGCGCTCGGCTCGAAGCAAGGACGAAACGCTTACCACCGCCACTCAAAACAGCACCACAAATCCTATTTTCGCAAGCCTTCGGGGACGCCGCTGGGAAATTCCTTGGCGAGCAGCGTCTTAATGTAGGCCTTGCGATTCGCCGGCTTCGGGTGCGTACTCATCATCTCGGGCGGACCACCTTGAGAAGAGGCGTCCAAGATATCCATGACGCCCATCATGGCGCGCGGGTCGTAGCCAGAAAGCGCCGACAGTCGGACACCCCAGACGTCCGATTCCAATTCGTCTCCACGCCCGTACTTCATGTTGATCATCTGGCCAATCGCCTGCGCCATGCGAGCCCCTTCGAAGCCACCACCCGCCACACCGACCGCACCGGTAAGACCTTGAGTCAACTTCTGCTTGGCCATCCGCTGGGCACCGTGCCGAGACAACACGTGGCCGATCTCGTGGCCCAACACGCCGGCCAATTGCCCTTCGGTTTCCAGCTTCTGATAGAGCGCCGCGGTGATGAAGACTTGCCCGCCTGGCAAGGCGAAGGCATTGATCGTCTGGTCGTCGCGCAGCAAATGAAATTCAAACGCTTCGCGATACGGGTTGATGCGGCTGTTCTTTTGCAACCATTCTTCCAAACCCATCAACAATCGGCCGCCGACCTGATCGACATGGTCCTGCCCGGCCTGATTTGGATGCAAGCCGCCATGCTGAGCCGCCATCTGATCAACGGCGGCCAGCCCCATGCGGATCTCTTCGTTCTCATCCATCGCAACGCGCTGTTTCTCGCCCGTCACCGGGTTTACTTCACCCATCGAGTAATAAGAAAACAATGCGAAAAGCATCATCGCGGCTGCGATCATGAGCCGGATCTTGAACCCGCCACCCATACCGCGACGACGACCATACCCGCCCCGGCCACCATATCCATAACTCATAATGCACTCTCGAACTGAAGACTCATCCGCCAAAAACCACGACGCCGACGATCGGGCTCATCTTTAGGAAGGATCGACCGCATCGGCGGTACTCGCATCGCCCGGCCCACCATCGTATCCCGGTGTACCTGGCGCGTTCTCGAGCAACTCGCGAAAGAACAGGCGATGCATGAACTCTAAGAGTATCCAACTCACCAGGCTGGCGACCAAAGACCACAGCGGCGCCAGGCCGTACATGTATGCGACGAAAAATAACGACGCCGCAAAGAGCACATACCCCAAATGGGCGGGCCAGTCGGTGGGAAAGAAGTAATCGATCAACACGAGCAGCGCCCCCACAATGGCCAAAGCCTCTGGCACGTGGAACTGACGCAGCAAGTCGATGATTTCAAAAATTTGATCTGTCATGCCACGAATTATAGTCGCATTCCATCCGAGGGGGATAGTTGGCTTTTTGCTTCGAGAACGGCACCCAGGACACTTGATCGCCGCCCCCAGCAGGACAACAGCCCGGCGACCGCTAGCCTGTCAATTGCCTTGCGACTCTTTCGAACCGTTTGCTATAAGTCGCCTCGATTCCTTGGGGCAAAACCAGAGGTGTGATTTTGATGAACCGCGTTTTTCGTTTGGCAATAGTCGTCGCTGTTGTGTTGTTGCTCGACTCGAACCTAACTGCACAACAAGAGGCCTACGCGCCCATCGTGGACAGCGGGCAGGTTTTCTCTCCGGGCAGCATCTACGATCCGTCACCGATCGTCGGCGAGACCCCAGTCGATCCCGCCATACTCCCTGCCGAGCCACTCCCGTCTGAACCGGACATGGCTTGGTACGATCCTCGCAATGTTTTCTCGCCCGTCTACTGGGACGGTAACATTCAGTTCGGACTCAACGGGTCGGAAGGAAACGCCGAATCGTTCAGCATGCGTTCCGGTTTCGAATTATCGCGCGAGACCGCCCGCACCAATTGGGACATCGATCTGACTTACGCCAAAACCGATCAGAATGGCATCGAAACGCAACACAACGCGCTGCTCTGGAGCAACTGGGACTACAAACTGGCCAATCCGCGTTGGTCGTGGTTTACCAAGTTTGGTCTCGAATACGACGAGTTCAAGAACTTCGATTTGCGATTGTCGGCCAGTACGGGACTTGGATATCTACTCGTCGACACACCCCGAACGCAGTTTCGTCCACGATTCGGTTTTGGCGTTTCACACGAGATTGGCGGCAGCAATGACGATGTCGTTCCAGAAGCCGTCTTCGGGTTCGACTTCGCTCACAAGTTCAACGAATTTAACTCGTTCAACGTGGTGCACGACTACTATCCCGACTGGAGCGATTTTGCCAATTTCCGCCAAGTCACCGACGCCGGCTGGGAAATCTTGCTCAACCAGACCAATGGGCTCAGTCTAAAAATCGGCGTCATCCATCGCTACGACAGTACTCCCGAAGGCGCAGAGAAAAGCGACGTCGACTATAGCGTCCTATTGCTGTGGGCACTCTAGACATCGGACAGGTTTGACTTGCCGATTCGTCGATTCGGCACATGGCCTAAACCGGCTCCACTGGCGATTCGTCCTTGTGACGGTCGCCTCCGTCCAGACGATCGTCCCGTTCGTCGTCCCGTTTGCGGCGCTGCATGAACATCTTGATCGGCACTTCGCCAAACTCCAGCTGATCTCGCAGCACGCCCATCAGGTAGCGGCGGTAGGACGAAGTAAACCCGTCCGTATAGTTGCAAACCATCATGATCGTCGGTGGCTGGGTGGCGACCTGTGTGGCATAGAAAATCTTCGGACGCTTGTTCTTGTGAAGCGGCGGAGGATAGTACTGCAGCGCCTGCTTGAGCAGGGCATTGAGCTGGCTGGTGCTAACACGTGAACGGGATTGCTTGAACAGCATCTGAGCGTGATTGAGCAGCGTCTTCGCGTTTTTTCCGGTCTGTCCCGTAATGAAAGCAATCGGCACGTGCCACATCGAACCGAACGTATCGCGCAGGTAAGTCGACCACTCTTCCGTCGCCACCTTTCCGCTATACAAGTCCCATTTGTTGACGACAAAGATGCACGGTTTGTAATCGGCCATGATGAAGCTGCAAAGCTGTTTGTCGACTCGGCTGATCGGCTCGGACGCGTCGAAGAACAATAAAACGACATCGGCTTGCCGAATACTCCGTTCCGCGCGGCGCATTCCGTAGAAATCGAGGTCGGTTCGCACAGCGACTCGACGACGGAGCCCGGGCGTATCGATCGCCACGAATGGCTTTCCATCCATCTCGAAGCGAATGTCGACGCTGTCACGAGTCGTCCCCGGGACCTCACTGACGATCATGCGATCTTCGTCGAGGAGCGTATTGATGAACGTGCTCTTACCGACGTTTCGCCGACCGACGATGGCGATCTTCATCTCCGGCTCTTCGTCCATCGATTCTTCAAACGCCGGTGGCAGCTTTTCCAAAATGGCTTCGAGAAGTTCTCCTTTGTTGCGGTCCGCCTTGACGCTGATGCGGATCACGTCGCCAAACCCTAACTTGTAGAACTCGTCCGCTTCCGAATCCCGTTTCGTGCTGTCCGTTTTGTTGGCAACGAGCAGGACCGGTTTCTTCACCTGACGCAAACGGCGAGTCACTTCCTCATCCAGCGGAACGACTCCCGTCAGCGTATCGACAACGAACAGCAACAGGTCGGCTTGATCGATCCCGTAGGCAATCTGCTGCTCGACGTCGTCGGTCAGATCATCGCTATCTTTGATGCCGATCCCACCCGTATCGACGATCTCGCAAAAACGCTCATCGATTTCGATCATCCGCGTCAGCCGATCGCGCGTCACGCCGGAATAATCATCGACGATGGCAATTCGCTTACCGGCCAGCCAATTGAAAATGCTCGACTTCCCAACATTAGGACGACCGACGATGGCTATTTTGGGAACACTCATGATTTTCGATTTAGGAGAAGGAGACAATGACGAGGCAGGAGGTCGGGCAAAGCGGACAGAGCCTGCCCAATTAAGTCGTTTCAACGTATATTGCGGATCGGCGGGTACGTAGGCAAATGAATCAAGTCATCCGGCAATCAATCGTGGATCCAACGCAGCCCCAAGAAGCGACGAATTCGGACCTGGCCGACGGCGCCGATTTGGCCGCTGCGCTGTCGCAGCAATTGGACAGTTTGCGACTGGCCGGTGTTAACTCATTACCTGTTGTTTCGGCGGTCGAAAGTGACCATCGGCCTGCGGAAGAGCCAGCCGAAGAACCGAAACCGACCGTGCCTGACGTCGCCGCCACACCCGACCAGAACCAGGATACACAAAACGAGCCTCCCATGCCGCCAACAAAGCGCAAAAACGATCCTAGTAAGGCCCTCCAAGTCATCTGTGACGAGGTCAGCTCGTGCACTCAATGCGAAGAATTGGCGTCCACAAGGAACAAAACCGTCTTTGGGGTCGGAAACCCCAAGGCGCGGCTCTGCTTCCTCGGCGAAGCGCCCGGAGCGGATGAGGACAAGACGGGCGAGCCCTTTGTTGGGCGGGCCGGCAAGCTCCTGACGAAAATCATCGAGGCCTGTACGCTCACTCGCGACGACGTCTACATCCTCAACATGCTCAAATGTCGGCCGCCCGAAAATCGCAATCCGCTACCCGGTGAAATGGAAAATTGCGACGGTTTCTTGAAGCGGCAGTTGGAAGTGATTCAGCCCGAGTTCATTTGCTGCCTCGGGGCCGTATCTGCAAAAGCACTGCTCAAGTCGGACCTCACCATTGGTAAGCTCCGCGGCGAATTCCACGAATGGAACGGCATCAAAGTCCTGGCGACATACCACCCGGCCTACTTGCTGCGCAACCCGCCGGCCAAAGCCGAAGTCTGGAAGGACATGCAGTTCCTGATGAAAGCCATGGGGATCAAGTTACCCAAGGAATGATACGAATCGCTCACCAGCGGTGAGCGAATTTCAATCGGCCGGCAATAATTTGGCCAACTGCTCCCGGAGTTCGGACATCTTCAGCGGCATGCTGAGCGCCGCCACATGATCGGGCAAGTCCAGTTTGGATTTGAATTTCGCCTGGCTCTTGCCGAAGAGCAGTACCTGAGCCAACTTGCCGGTGGCCGAACCGTTAAGCAAATTGCGATGCAGTTCTAACCCGGCTTTACCGAGTGATGCGAGCGAAATGATCAACGCATCGGCCGATTTCACATCGCGATCGATCCGTTGTTGGGCTCGTTCTGCATCGGTTACCAACAGCGGACGATAACCACTCTTCTTAAGCCCACTACGAAGCGCCGTCTGCAGCGCTTCGTTGGATTCGACAATCAGGATGCGTTTCATCTGCGATGGGTCGATGATCGCTTGATTGGCAGAACCATCCGCGAACTCAGGATCGAGCGCTTTACGCGCCTTGCGAAGATCAATCAGCAGGTCCAATTGAGTCTGGTGACGCTGTTTCACATCGATCTGCATCGCCCGATTCACGACCGATTCGACCGCCAGCGGAATATCAGGAATGATCTGCCTTAAAGGTACGACTTCACGAAATCGCGAAGCCTCTTTGGTGTTCGCCAGCGGCTGCCGACCCGTCAACAAATGGTAGAACATGCAACCGGTAAAATAGATGTCGCTGCGCGAATCGCCTTTATCAGCGTTGGTCAGTTTCTCTAGACCGGCGTAATCAACGGTTCGAGCATTTCCGGCATCGCCATCAATGCCGGCCAGGCCAAAGTCGACCATCATCGGAACACCGTCGCTCGACATCAGGACGTTCGACAATTTTAGATCGCGGTGCGTGATTCCCTTTTCCCAGGCATGGTGCAATCCAGAAACGATGCCCAGCATGATCTCGACCGCTTCGGCCGGTTCAATCTTGCGACGAATTTGCACGAACTCTCGCAAGCTCTGCCCCTCGACGAATTCCATGACGAGGAAATGCGTGTGGCGAATCGAGTGGACTTCGTAGATGGGTACGATGTTGGGATGCTTCAGTTTGAGTCCCATCTCACCTTCGCGCAGAAATTTCTTCGTTTCCGGTGGCTTCTCGGCGTGCCGTTTTCGCAGCACCTTCAGCGCAAAGACCTTACCGGTTTCTCGATGCACCCCGCGATAGACGCGTGCGAACGAACCGGTGCCGACCAAGTAGAGAACCTTGTAGTCGCCGTAGTAGAAGCCCGCCTTCTCGCCTTTGAGCAGCCGCTCCACCTGATAGTTGGTCATGTACTCGCGCTGGAGGAGCACATTCTGAAAATCTTCAGTCGGTACATTCCGAGTTCCAAAATGACCCCACACCGATTCCAGGTCACGCTGTTCGATGAGGTTAAGATCAAAGGCACGCTGGGCAAACTCTTCCGCAGTAAGCTCAAGCATTGATTTGACCGTTCCCAACTCGACGAGTGTACAAACTAAGCTTCCCTTGGCCGGCTTCGGCTGTGACTTCGTGCCAACAGCCGCTCACTGCCCTGAGAAGCATCTCAGGCTTTTGCCATCTCTTGATTTTACGTTGATCCGACGACATCAGCAAACCGCTTTGTCGATGGCCCGCCTATCGGATACCACCAACGAAAAAGAAGAAAGACGCAACGATGACCCACTTTTGAGCAAAGGAAAAGAAACGGGCCACCAAAAGAGTGGTGGCCCGCAATCTCAGTTTGCACGGTGCGAGTGATCGGTCACTCTCTATTCATTCTCTTCCAGCTGTTGCTGGAAGGCGTCTCGTTCGCGACGTGTGGCTTCCAGATCGAACATCAGATACTTCATGTCGAGTCGCAATTGGCTCAGGGCTTCTTGAACGAGTCGCAGAATTCGCTTGCGACGCTGCGTACTTTCGATCACGCGTTGTACGATCGGTTCGAGCTTCACTCGGTCAGACGCTGCAAGATCGTTCACAGCAGAAGTAAGTTCGATCAGTTCTTGTGGCAGCTTCGTGGTTGAAGTGCTGTTTTTGATATCCATAGTTGTGCTCCATTTGGGTTGATAGAGAACAAAAGCAGGATGCGTGCCAAGCCGAACGCAAATTGAGAATCGCTGTTTTCCGAGTGTTTTGGCGCTCCTTTGTCAAATCGCTAGCGGTGGCAGTTGTTTTCTGGCATCAACTTGGACTCGAAATCGAAATTCCGTGTTGCTATAAGTCGCCCTCTCTTTCCCGGCGTTGACTTTTCGCCACCTTTTCACGCTGCACCTATGGCTCCCTTACATTTTCACCGAGGACTGCGCACCGGGCTCCCCAGGGGCTGCCTCTTGTGGTCAATCTGTGTCGCCTGGGGCATCCTCGCAGTACAAGTTCCGGTGGCGTCTGCCCAAGCGACGCCGCCAAAGACCGTTTGGTCCATCGGGCGGGGCGATTGCAATCTTCAGATTAGGTCACGAACCGAGGCGGAGAAATCGGTTCGCGCTGCGGCACACACACACTTTCAACTCCAAGCAACCAACGGCAGCGCGGCCTACGCCTCGTTCGAATTGCCAGGCCGCTCCCCAGTGATCGCTGAATTGACCGTTTCCTTGCCGATCAAAGCGAGTCGGCCCGGCATGCAGCTGTTTGTCCGTGCCGTCCTGCCACGCAGCCTCACCGACGAAGGGCCCAAGACGATTCTTCTCCCCGGACCGACTTATCGCGATCTGGGAGAATGGGAAACGCTCACCCTGACGAATCTTCCCGAGCTGCTTGAGCAACACGTGCGCATCCACAGGACGACGAGCCAAGAATGGCTCGACGCGCGCGAAGCATTCATCGATCTCGTGGCGGTCAACGTCTTTGGGGGAAAAGGTAGCACCGACATCCTGCTCGCAAGCCCGATCGTCGACGGAGTCACATTGGAGCGATCTCGCACCGAGGTCGAACTCGCGTCGATTCAGAGGTTACCAGCAGCACGCAACCACCAAGTGCGGCTGGCCGGATCGACCCTGCGAATCGACGATCGCCCATTCGCACCTCGCATCGTCAGGCCGCAAGGCGAGCCATGGCCGTTCCTCGCGGAATTGGGATTCAATACGCTTTGGCTCGATTCGACCCCATCGGCAGAGCAGGTGGCGCTGGCCGAACAACTCGACCTCTGGTTGATCGCTCACGTCCCGGCCGTCAGCGACTACGAAGCGCTCAACAGCCACCTTTACCGGCGAGTTCTTGCTTGGGACCTACAGACAAAATCACCGCAGATCGATGCCGAACCGCTAGCGATCGCAATTCAAAAAGCCTGCGGATCAAATGGAAAGCCACTTTTGAGCCGCCCATCGTTTGCGGGTCCTCAGAACCATCGCTGGTCCAACATCGTCGTCCATGGACGATCTCCACTGGGTACAACGCAGCCACTGGATCATTATGGCACACAGCTCCATCGCGACATCGGATCGCATTCTCCCGGCACACTTCATTGGGCCCAGCTGCAAACCCATCTGCCCGCAAGCGTCCAACAACAGATTGCGCTACTGGAACGCAGCAGTGCGCCCACTTCCATCGCTGTCGATCCAAACCAACTGAAGGCAACAGCGATCGAAGCGCTGGCCCGCGGTGCTCGCGCGATCTGCATCGCCGATGACCAGCGTTTAGATGGAAACGACCTGGCGTCGCAAATCCGTGCAGCAACGGTCAAGAAATGGAATCAACAGCACGCAATCTTGTCACCGTGGTTGTTGAGCGGCCGGACGGCGACCATTGCATCGACCGAATCGCCCCAGCTCCAACTCGCAATCTTTGCAACCAACCGATCGAAATTGGCACTTCCGCTGCAACGCGCCAAACACCAACAACTGTGCGACGCCCCACACGATGATCAACGAATTTCGATCACGCTCCAACACAGCGCCGAAGGGGCCAGCGTCTATCTCGTGAAGCTCGATGGGCTGGAAAAAATTCCCTGTCGTCGTGTCGCCGGCGGCATGCGTTTTGAGATCGACGGCACCACCAACCTCTCTGGAATCCTACTCACACCCGACGAACGAATCGCGGCCGGCATTAGCGCCAAACTGCGCCGAGTTGCGAAACGACAGATCGAGACCGAACAGCTACTGGCGGAAATCCGGCTGGCGGAAACCAGACAAGCCCAAGCAGGAATTCGCACCATTGCTGCCAAACTGAATTTGCTTTCGCAGGCAGATCGACAGCTGAAGGCATCGACGTCGGCCAGTAGGACGAGCAATCACGCAGAGGCCGCACAGCAGGCGACGGCCGCGAATCGATCGATTCAAGCCGTGCGGCAAGAATACTGGAATCGTCAGTTGCGGGAAACTTCTCCGGCGACGTGCCCACTGGCGGCCAGCTTCACAAAGATCGGTTCCTTCCGCGCTTGGCAGACAAGCACGCCTCAAGCGGCTCGTGGCGTCAACCTCTTAGCGGGCAGTGATTTCGAAAAACTCGCACCGCTGTTGGCGCGGGGCTGGTCAGCGCAACACGCGGGCACACCCAATGCAAAGTCGCAGATCTCTTTGACGGACCGTGGTCGTCACGGCAAATGCCTACGCATCGCTGCAGCCGACCATCAGTACCACCCGGGGAGAGCGTTCGCTTGGGTCGACTCGGCTCCTTTGGAATTCGAACTGGGACAACAAGTCCGCATCGACGGCTGGGTCCGAGTCCGGGCTCAACACGATTCGACACAGCCGACGGCCATGATTTTTGATTCCTGGGCCGGTGAAGCGTTGGCGAAACGATGGAGAGCGACGGCCGCATGGCAACCTTTTACACTCTTCCGAGTCTGTACGGGAGATCCTCTCCAGGTTCGCTGTGCCTTGGTCGGACCGGGCGAGTTGCTGGTCGACGATTTGCTGATCTCTCCTTTATCCGAATCGACATTCGCCCAACATTCTGTGCCCTAAGATCGTCAAGTCGGTGATTCGAAGCAGTGGGGCCTCTTCTGTTAGAATAAGGGCCAGCCCCATTCCCTGGCATGCTTTTTCCCAGAGCGGAAACATCGAGTCGGAACCAACGAATCGCACACGCATGAGCTCATTCCACATCCCCGGAAATCTTTTGATCCCCATCGCGATGGTCTTCGCGGCGTTAGCCCTGATCGTCGTCGCTGCCCAGCTGCTGCGTTCGAATTTGAGGAAGCGAACTTACACCACCGAACAAGCCTCCTACAAAATCCGCCTCGCCGATTACGCCAGCGGTAAAACCCCACACCCAACCAAGGTCTTGAGACTGCAGAAAATACCGGTCCATTTGCCCGTGGTGGTGGTTGCCCCGATCGGGCGTGGCGGAAAGTTGCCGCATCCAGATCTACTCCCAAGAGTTCTCGATCGAGTCGTTCCGGGGATGAGCGCGATCATGGAGCACCACCAGACCGCCACGCTCCATTGGCCGGCGCAACTGAGCACCTCTGGTTTTCGCGAGCGATTTTTTGGAGAAATCAAATTACCGGGCGAACGGGGCAAAGGGACCGAATGGTCAGCCGTCGCTGGGGCGATTTCAGCGGCCGGCTATCGCTTCTCGATTGGACTCGTGCTGCACGCGGACCAACCGAACAATTACGGTCTCTTTCCGGTCGATCAAGAGGGCCAATGGCTGGGTCTGTTTCAAGTCGACGCATGATGAGCAGCCAAGTGGAACCAGTGCTACAACGCGATGCGGAAACGATCTGGCAAGCCGGTGTTGATGCCGTGCGGGCCGATCGACTGATCGAACAGCGAGTTCACCTCGATGGCACGACGCTAACGATCGTCGCGGCCAGTGGCAAATCGACCCAGTACGATTTGGCAAAGTATGATCGAGCGTGCATCGTCGGTGCGGGCAAAGCGACGGCCGGCATGGCAGCCGCTTTGGAACCGATCCTGGCAGCTCATTTCTGCTCTGCTGGACAACTCATCGGCTGGATCAACATCCCGAACGGAACCAAACAGCCGGCCGTTCACGTGTTTCATCACGAATGTCGTCCAGTGGCGATGAACGAACCGACCCAGGCCGCCATGGCCGGCTCGCTAGAAATCCTGCACATGGTGAAATCGCTCACTCGACGCGACATCTGTTTCGTGCTCCTCTCGGGCGGCGGCTCAGCGCTGTTACCGCTCCCCAGTTCGGGAATTTCCCTGGACGACAAGATCGCCGCAACGCGGTTTCTGTCGGCCGCCGGGGCAGATATTCGGCAATTGAATGCCGTGCGGCGAAACATCAGCCAAATCAAAGGTGGTCGATTGGCCAAGGCATCTGGTGCTGGACAGCTAACGACACTGATCCTCTCTGATGTGTTGGGCGATGCGCTCGAGTCGATCGCATCCGGACCGACCGTACAGGTCGACGACAGACAACTCGCACGCGACACCCTGGCGACCTTCGATCCGCAGCGAACTTCGATCCCAGCCAGCATCTGGACTGGGATAGAGAACAGTCCGCCCGCCACGTCCGACGAACAGGAAAACGTTTCGCCTGTCACCGACAACATCGTACTAGGAAACAACTCGACCGCGGTCGCTGCAGCAACAGCGGAAGCCGCACGACTCGGCTACGCCGTCGAGTCTCATGATGATTGCGCGTTCGCGCAACCTTCCGCGAATGCGTTGGGCGCACAGCTGGTGACTCACGGTCAACGCCTGGCTTCGTTGCCGGGAAACCGAGCCTGGATCAGCGGAGGCGAACCGACGGTGCAATTGGCCGCTGCGTCACGGCGAGGAAAGGGTGGGCGCAATCAGCAGGCCGTACTCCAGGCGCTCATCGAATGGGCGCAAGGGGAACAGGCAGAAAACGTCTTGCTGCTGTCAGCCGGGACCGACGGAGAAGATGGACCGACCGAGGCAGCAGGCGCGGCCATCGGTCGGTCTCATGTTTCTCAGATCCGATCGTCATCGCAATTACTGGCTGAGGCAAAAACTGCCTTAGCGAACAACGATGCCTATCCTTTGCTAGATCAACTGGGAGCACTTTTCAAAACCGGACTCACCGGCACCAACGTGTGCGATGTGCGAGTTGTCTTGAAACGCGATCCCAAAGGCCACAGCTAGACGGCTAAGCGTCTGCCATTTGGAGTTGATCCATTTCGCGTTTCTTCCGCTTCGCGATGGCGAATGCTTTCTTCTCGCCCCAATGGTCGATCGAAATATTCGAATACCGGGGCGCACCGTCTGGCGTACGCCAATAGACGGTGAACACGTCGACCGGATTGCGGCCAGAACGCTGGAACGTGCGGCGAACAATGCGTTTTACACCCGTGTTAGGTGCGGGTACGGGTTTGGGCTTCCCTTTCTGACTTTTGGGTGGCCCCAGAACCGACTTCAGTTCCTTCTCGTACTTCTGCGCCGCGCGACGACTAGTAAATGTCCTCGAATACAACTTTCCACGACGCATTATCCGAACCAGATAACGCGGCTTGGATCCCGTATTTAACTCTGTGATTGCCATGCATTAATCCCCTAGATGCAAATTGGCTATGGAAGATACAGCGAGCCGAGGTGCTGAAGCCCAAGCTCACCGTATTGCGAGCCCCTAGTTTAATTCATGAAAACCGACATTCCAAGCGTTCTTTCGTCCACCGCAATCGCTAGGCTAAAAAAATCGACCGGGCAGATCACTCACGCAGCAATCGGAGGAACGCATTTAGGGGCGAGGCTTGATTTTCGGGCTGTTTCGTCAAGTCCCAAGCGGTGAGCCAGAATTTTTCTACTTGTTTCAGCCCAAAATCTTCGCGTAACCGCTGGTCAAAATCGGGCATATGAGCCGCCCCGTAGAAAATCGCCACTTTCCGCTTGCCGCTGGTCAACTGCCGCTGAAATACTTTCATCGCTGCTGCGTTGCGGTCTTTTACGATCGTCTCGTTGATTTTCGCGCCCAGCATCATCTCGGTACCGCCCATCCGGTCAAATTGTTCCGCCATCATGATTTTCATTTTGGCACCAGCCTGGGGGTCCGTCAGCATCGAAATCAGATCTTGTTCGCTCGAAACTTCTTCGACGTCCATTTGTTGAGCCTGCTTGTTCGCCGTTCGCACCACATCAGACATCGCACTGAGGGCAAAAGAGAGCATGTTGTCGCCTCGCGACTCGATCGCTTTCTTCATGTCGTCGGCCGACATGTCGGCGTGCACAAGATTTTCTTTTGTGTAGTCGACGTGCTCAAGTTGCGACGCCAGACCGAGCATCGATTTCGTCATGCCTTGCATCATCGAAATCGGATTGGTCGGACCTTCGCTACGTCCTCCCTTGGGAATTCGAGTACCCTCTGGGGCGACGAGTTCGTACAGCACCACGTCATATTCGGCAAACAACAAGTTTAATTTTTCGTAGTAGCTTTTTTCGCCAACATGAACCGCTCCTACCAAATCAACGATCAGATCGCTTTCTCCGTTGGCGGGTTGATATCGCATGATGGCCGTGTCGAGCGACTGTGGCGTCCCTTCGGCGTCTCGTGTGAGCCTGACAAACTTCAGCGGGCTGTTCAGCGGCGCCGGTTCCTCTGCGCGGGCCGCCTCTCCAAGAAAACAGCAACTCAAAAAGAAAAGTAGTCGCGACGCGAAAGAAGACTTCATGGATGACTCGATTAAATGAACCTGTGGGAAACTTTTCGTCACGCGAGGTGTGAGGCCAACAAGACACCAGCGACAAATGCGAATAAGCAGCGTCCGTTCACCACGCGTCGCCGGGAACGGCTTGGCATCATTATCTTAGGTCGGTTTGTCGTGGCGACCCAGCCGTTCGTCTCTAATTCGCCGCAGGGGCGGCAATCTTGGCAATTGGACACCCAAGCCGTAGTGATTCCTGGCCGAAAGTCGCGATTCCCATAGCATTTCCAGCAGCGATTAAGCTAGATAGAAGAGAATCTCAAATTTTGGCGAACCGGCCCCGTTCGACAACCGACTACCCCAGTAAGTCTCCAAAGACGAACGATGGAACGCACAGCTGACGAAATCGCCGATGAATTGCTGGTCCTAAACAGCCAAGCAGGTAGCGCCGTCGCGTGGAAACGACTGGTACACCGTTGGCACCCGAAGATGTTCGCTCAAGCCAAACGGGCCGCCGGTTCACCGGAAGCGGCGGCCGACATTACCCAAGAAGCGTGGCTGGCCATCCTCCGCTCAATTCGGCGGCTCGACGACCCGGCGAAATTTCGAGCCTGGTCCCATCGCATCGTCGCCAATAAGACGGCCGACTGGATTCGTCGCAAACAAAGATCAAGGCAATTGATCCAGAACGTCGCCGAAGAAAAGCAACCGACGGAAGCCGACCATTCACAGGCGACCGACTCGGCTCGGCAAGAAAAAGTCGAAACAGTCCGCAACACGATCAAGCAGTTACCTCAAGAGCAACGCCGTTTGTTAGCGCTGTTCTACGTCGAAGGGAAGTCGATAAAGGAAATTGCTCAGCGACTTTCGATTCCCCAAGGAACCGTCAAATCTCGACTGCACAGCATTCGACAAGAAATGAAATCGCAGCTCAAAGGACAAGAACGATGAAAGAGATCGACCAAATTATCCGTGAAGCCATCTCCGATGACGAAGACCGTCAATGGTTCGATGAATTGGATGAGCAGTCGGTACACGAAATGGTCGTCGATTCGTTTCGCGGCAAGTCACGGTGGCTGGTGGTGCTCGTCTATGTCATGACTGGCGTCTTTGCTGGCATCTTTCTATTCTCGGCCGCCAAGTTCTTTGCGGCAGATACCGACCGGCAAATGATGGCCTGGGCCGTATCGGCCATGTTCTGCTGTACGACGGTTGCCATGCTGAAAATCTGGTACTGGATGGAATTGCAAAAGAACGCCGTAACACGCGAAATCAAGAGGTTTGAACTACAGCTTGCTCGGCTGACGAGTCGATTGGGTGAGAAGTAGGCGCGCCTGTTGGCTAGCGGTTGTCTAGCCACGCATCGGGCTCGCTCCCATTTCGCTGCCCGAATCCATCCTTATGGCTACCGTGAACCCGCCACCGAAGAGCTCGTCCCAGGCCTACGTGCCTCAATTTAGCCCGCGTCATCTGGGCTATCGACTACCGGCCGAATGGGAACCCCATGAAGCCGTCTGGCTCACCTGGCCCCACAACGAATCGACCTGGGGCAGCCTCGAAAAAGTGCAGGCATTTTACGTCAAACTCATTAGCCAACTGGCAACCTACGAAACCGTGCACCTCATCGTGCCCACGACCGAACACGTTTCGACGGTGAAATCTCGCCTCAAATTCGCCGATTGTCCGCAAAATGTTCTGCTTCACGTCATGCCGACCAATGACGTCTGGATTCGCGACTACGGTTCAATGTTCGTCTCTCGGGTCGATGATAGCACCGCGCTACCAACTCGCGTCGGGGTCGATTGGGGCTTCAACGGCTGGGGACGGAGCAGCATTCCGCACGATGCAGACAATGCAATTCCCCATCGAATGGCACAAGCGATGAATACGCCCTCCGTCGCAGGTGGAATGGTGCTTGAAGGAGGGAGCGTCGAAGTCAACGGGCACGGTACGATGCTAGCCACGGAATCAGGTTTGATTAACTCGCACAAGAACCCCAGTGTCGATCGAGATTGGGTCGAGTCGAAAGCGGCGACCATGCTGGGCGTCCATAAGGTCATTTGGCTGCGCGGCGGAATTCAAGGTGACGCAACAGGAGGTCGCATCGACCAAGTGGCGCGGTTCGTGGGTCCCAACCGCATCGCTTTTGTGGCCGAATCAAATGCGGCGGGCGAGAACTATGACTTACTCCAGGAAAACCGTCGTCGTATCGGAGAAGCCCGCAATTCTCACGGCGCGCCATTCGATGTCGTGACATTGCCTGCGCCCGTTCCCTTTGAGCGGGACAACCAGCGGATGCCCGCTAGCTATGCCAATTTCTACATTGCCAATGGTTGCGTGCTGGTACCCGAGTTTGGTTACCCTACGGACCAAACCGCCGTGGCAACGATCCAAAGCCTGTTCCCCGATCGCAAAGTCATGGGGCTCGACTGCCGCGAAGTCGTGCAGCCGCAGGGCTCGCTACATTGTCTCACGCAACAAGTTCCGGCCGTCTAGGCTGGTACGGCACCGCAGCACTTATCTTCCCACGGTCGTAGATGGCGCGATTTAAACAATCTCCGTACATCTTTGTCCAAGAAACGGGCGACCGTGGATTGGGCGTCTTTGCACGCAAGGCGATCCCTGAGAACTTGGTATTCGAGCGAGTGCCTGTACTGATCTTCCCTTCCAAATTCCTCTGGCATCCCGAGGAAACGAGCCCGCTAGCGGACTATGTCTTCACTTGGGACGACGAGACCGTGGCCATCGCGCTCGGCTATGGATCGCTCTACAACCATTCGTACAGGCCGAATGCGATCTACGAAGACTGGGGAAGGAATTTTAAGCACTACAAGGCGATACGAAACATCGCCGCGGGTGAAGAAATCACCATCAACTACAACGGCGACCCCGACGATGCCGCGTCGGTCGGATTCGACGTTCTCTAGCTCACCGATTCTCTAAGAACGGTTACCCTTCTTCCGTGAACCGTGCCAGCAAATGTTGGTAGCCATCGCCTGCAGGAAGACCCTTTTTCCGAACGTTGTTCAAGGCGTCTCTCAAGAACCACGCCCGACTCTACCGATTATGACGAATATACAGGCGCATGGACCGCGCCGGTGCTGCAACATTGCACCTCGACAGACTGCAACGGGCGTTTCATGAACAAATCGGTAAGCAAATCCATCGTAACCATTGCCGCGGCGTTAGCGGTCGCTAGCGTTCTTGTGGCCATGCTGATTGGCGGTCGGCATCGTTCAAATTCGGATCCACTCACGATGGAGTACCCCGAAACCGGTTATCCCGCGCTCGTTCGAAACCACCCGACATCCCATCATGACATCCAAAGAGTCACGCATCACCCGACCAATGGCCCGGCACTGTTCGACCTTGCCTACGAGAACACGATTCATCCGGATGAAGACCTGCTGATGCCTGATGGCCAGCTACCCAACTATCCCTCCACCGAATCGGGTCCATCCCTTATTGCAGAGCCCGATCCGAGCTATCCACCGCTGGAACAACAACCCGAAGGTCGTCTGCCGAAACCGCAAGCGCCTCCGACGCAAACTTGGCCCACGCCACCCGCCCAACAACCACCAACGTTGCAGCCAACGAATCCGACGCCAAGCCAGCCTCAAACAACGCGGCCGCAGCTAACGCAGCCGCAACCAACGCAACCTGCGCCCCAAGTGATACAACCTCAGGTCCCGCGACAGACGGTATCTCCTACAAGAGACTCTGGTGGTCGCTTTGATCCCAACCAAGGTCCGGCACCCGACGAGGATCTCCTATTTCCCAATGGCTCATCGGCGAACGATTTTCCAACCGTGCCGACGCCGCGAGCGGTCGACCCGCCGGCAAATCCGCCGAATCGGCAACCGACTCCAAACAGGATTCTGCCAGAACCGATCGTCACACCTCAACCCGGTTCAGGGTTCCCCACGACGCCTGAAAACGTCTCTCCGATCGAGGTCATTCCCGAAAGGCCACGCACGGTCGTACCCGATCGCGTTGCGCCCCCGGCTCACGAACCGCGAACTTTGCCTAACGCTTTGGCGCCGCATTCCACAGGCAGCTCCTCACCGAAATCGGACTACTCGGGCCCCGACCCTCACCTCGAAGTTTTCTCGAAAACGATTTTTCCGTCGGCCAAAGAGTGTCGCACTTGCCACGAAGAAATCTACGACGAATGGGCCAGTTCGAGCCACGCCTACGCCTCCATTTCGCCCATGTTTCAGAAGTTTGAGCAGACAATCAATGCACTGGCGAAGGGGACGGTTGGCTATTTCTGTATGAGATGTCACGCCCCGGTCGCTACGACACTCAATCACGAAAGACACCTATCGATCTACGATAGCATTCCGTCGGCTACCGAGGGCGTCACGTGCGTCGCCTGCCATCGAGTGAAGGAAGAGTACGGCAAAGTTAATGGTGAACGACGTGTCGAAATGGGCGGCATCAACGATCCCGTCTATGGCGCCGGTTTTGGCGAAGGCCTGGCCGAAGTACTGTCGCGCAAAGATCATTACAAAGTGAAGACGGGAGACCATGAGAAGGGACCCGGGCAACAAATTCACAACCGTGTGATTCATTTCGAACAGCTAAGTAGCAGTCACTTTTGTGTCTCGTGCCACCAAGTCGCGGTCTATCCGGGAATTGCTTTGGAGGTTGTCTGGGCGCAATACCGGGCGTCACCTGCGCACAAACAGGGAATTGAATGTCAAGAATGCCACATGGGCCAAGAGCCTGGCGTGGCCCAAGGATATACGACCGGTCCCGTTGCTGTGGTGAACGGCAAAGAGATCAGCCCGCATCGCAAACACTCGAACCATATGTTCTATGGGCCGGGGTATTCCATCGCGCACCCGGGCACGTTCCCCAAGAACCCAGACGCCGACGAATGGAAGATGGAAGAATGGCTTCAATTTGATTATCGGGCCGGCTGGGGAACGGAAGAATTTGAAGAGCTGCTTGAGCAGGGGAAGGTGCAGGCACACTTTCCCAAAGTGTGGGAGAACTCGGACGATCGAATGGACGCCCGAGAGATCGTCGATGCCAACCTAGAAAAGTTGGAAGCGAAGCGGCACATGCGGCATCGCCTGATGGAGAACGGCTCCCGTGTCGAGGGCCCCATCTTCAATCGTCGGCCACGACTCAACAAGCCGCTCAACTTCCATTACGTCGTTCAAAATCTGAACAGCGGCCACAATATGCCAAGCGGATCACTCGGTGCTCAACCTCAGCTTTGGTTGAATGTGGTTCTCACCGGCCCGGGTGGACAACACTTATGGGAGTCTGGCTACGTTGATCGCAATGGCGATATTGCCGATATGCACTCGCTGGAAGTCGCGGCCGGCCGAATTCGACCTGACCAGCAACTGTTCAATCTGCAAACAAAGTTCCTGATCACGCATGTGAAAGGAACCGACCGTGAGATGTACTTGCCGGTACCGACCGATTTGGACCCATTACCATTCTTGCGTCCTAGCGGTTTCCCCATCACGGTCATGAATCACCCGCCATTCATTCGAATGGAGGGTCATTCGCTGCCAGCCTTGGGATCGCGAAACGCAAAGTACAAAGTACCAGCAAACCTGATTCGTGCACCGGGCAACTATCGGCTTTCCGTTCGCATGCGAAGTCGTGCAGAGCCAATCTACTTCATGCGTTATTGCAAGGCGACGCCCGAAATGGAACGCAACATGAACTACTGGATGCTCGATTACCACGAGGACCATTTTGACTTCTTCGTCTCACCATAGCCTCGACTGAACGATTTCGACTTTACTCCGCGACAGCGAACGACAAGTTCCCGAATTGAGTTAGATGACTTTACATATCAAGCAACGACTGACGATTCTTGCAGCATGGGCCACGCTGATGTCGCTTGTTGGAATGCCAGTCGTTTCTGGACAGTCTTTCGACAGACCACAACTGCCACCCGCATTCGTCCCACAATCGACTCCTCCAAGTCGCACATCAACGGCGACTCCTCCGTCGGTCAACATTACCAACGTGTGGCCCCTAACGATCGACCCTGCGGTGCCAAACCGGGCGCTTCCGGCCTCCGATCCGCCATCAGCGGCTCCACCGATTCGACTCAGCCAGTTACCGGCTGACTCTCCGATCCAACTGAAGCAACCCACCTTAACCGGTGACACGCCGGCGCCGTCCAATCTTTTCCTGCCGCCAAAACTGGCCATCGAGGAGGGAGATTTTCCCCGTATCGCCCAGGCGCCGATTACCGAGTTTGAAACACAGATTACCGCCGAACCGGCGCCGTCGATCGAACCACTTCCGGTGCCCCAACCGTTCCGCACCAGCGTGATCGAGGATGGCATGCAGGGCGGAGTCCCCGTCGAGATGCCGATGGAAATGGGAACTCAGATGGGACTGGGTCACACGGTGGACGAAATGCACCCGCAAAGCCATTCGCCGTTTTCACCTGATCCCGATTACTCGTGCGTGCCATACCAACCTGAAATTGAGCTGGGCATCTACCACGGCAAATGGTGCGTTCCGGTGCAGCGGCCACTGATTGAATTGTGGCGGCCGCTGTTTGCTCCCGGCGAGATTCCACCAAGCCCCTCCTTATTGGGACGCAAGAATTTAATCCATCCACATTTCCTGCTCTACGGTGACTACCGAACCGCGGTCGCCTTCAACGACAACGGTGGTAATGGCGAAGAGACATTTAGGTGGGCTCACCGCCTGAATCTCGACTTTGACTTCAAGATCACAGCGACCGAACGCATCCATGCATTCTGGGGACCGATTGACGAGGACGGCCGTTTCACCCGCGTCGAAGAAAACGACGGCCAAATCGAATTCATTGAAGAGTTCGATGATGACTTCGATACGTTATATTTCGAAGGCGATCTAGGATATATCTGGGGCGGTCTCACCGACCAATACGCACCGTTTGATCTGCCATTCGTCGCCGGAAAGTACCCGCTGCTGTTCCAAAATGGCGTCTGGATGTTGGATGTGTTAGAAGGTTTCGCCTTCACACTACCGGCCAAAAGCAGCGCATTCTTCGATTGGACGAATTTCGACCTCACGTTCTTCTTCGCCTACGACGACGTTGACAGTCCTGCGTTCGGGAACGACGACAATGCGGCGAACGCTTATGGTTTCAACTGGTTCCTCGAAGCCTACGACGGCTATTGGGAAATTGGCTACGCCTTCTTAGAAGATGAGACGGGGCAGGGCCGTAGCTACAACAACATTGGTCTCGCCTATTCCAGACGATACTTCCATCGCCTTTCGAATTCGATTCGCGTCATCATCAATGCGGGCCAAGACCCCAACGATGGAGTCAAAACAGCAGACGGACAGCTGGTGCTGATCGAAAACGCGCTGATTAGCCATGACCCCTTGCACTTCGTACCCTACCTCAACATGTTTGCCGGATTCGGAAACCCGCAACAGGTCGCCGGAGCGGGTGGCATCTTGGTAAACACGGGGCTGAACTTTGAATCGGACGGGTTAACGGGCTTTCCGACGCTCGACGCAACCGCCAATGATACGTACGGCGGTGCGCTCGGTATCAACTGGCTAGGACCCGACTTTTCTTGGCAGCTCGTCACAGAGCTCGCGATGGTGCAAACACATGGCGATGATGCAAATCGCAACGCTCAGAACGATCAATACGCGTTCGGCATGCGATTCCAAGTCCCGCTCACCAACGCCGTACTCGCACGTTTCGATTCCATGTACGGCATCATCGAGAACGAGCCAGACGTTCGCGGTGCACGCATGGAACTGCGCTGGAAATTCTAATCAGCGACCGACGCCTGCCACGGAAGAGAACAACGGAGCAGGCCGGCTCACAGGGTCGGGAGTCTTTTTCGGCGTTCGAAGGCCGCAGTCGTCCGAACCAAATGGTCGAAAAAGACTCCCGACCCTTTCCACTCCAACTGTCGACAACACGTTCTGACTTACGGCCACCCGCGCGGCCGATTTGTTCAGCGAGATAACGCCGACGACCAGCGCTACGACCAGAAGCGCCGCCGCGACAAACGCCAATCGATGGCCACGGGGACTCGATTTTCGGCTGAGCCCCACCACCGCGGCCACGCTTGAGAACCCGGTGGTCGCCACAGCAGCGACGATCAGTCTCCCTTGCGTGAGATCGGCCAGTTGTTCCTGCAAGAGCCATGTCGGCCAGACCATCCCGTTCGCTCCGAGTGCCGCAATGAAGCTGAGTACACTCGCCACGTTCCAACGACCGCCGTCAGCTTCGCCGGCCGTCCGATCGACCGAGCCGCGAAACAAGAAAATGAGCCAGAACACCAAGAAGGCGATCGTGCAGCCGATGATCATGGCCGCTTTGCGAACGTCCTTGGCCTCATTCGTGGCCGCACCGATCGCGATATAGGCGCCCCAGGCGAAAACGGCAACCATCAGCAAGAGCGCCGGCCAGATGTAAGAACCCCGGGTCGAACGATTGGGATTCATGGCGGCAGTCACACTTTCTTGAGGATCGAAAATTCGTCGAGGGTCACCGTTGTCAGCTCGCCATCTTCCCGTTTCAACACGATCACATCGCTGAATGCTTTGTCATCAAAGTTGCGTTGATGATGCAATCCGTGACGGCGACGCTCGGCACTGACCACCTCGCCGGTCGTTGTCGTATTCCATTTCTTGAATCCGACTTTGACCTCGTGCTGCAGCTCGACCTGATCGCCCGCCTGCAGCTGTTCAAAGACCCGCAATGTTTCTTGATGATTAACGTTCGTCATGTTCTCTAGACTTCCTTTTCATCAATCCATGACATCAAACGACGTAAATTACGTCCGACTTCTTCAATCTGATGATTTTTCTCGGCTTCTCGCTTCGCCTTGAAATTGGTACCGCCAGAACGGTGCTCTTCAATCCACTCTTTGGCGAATTGGCCGCTGCGAATCTCGGCCAAGATTTTCTTCATCTCCGCCTTTGTCTCGTCGGTCACAATCCGAGGACCGCGCGTGTAGTCACCAAACTCGGCCGTATTGGAAATGCTGTAACGCATGTAGCCCAAGCCGCCTTGATACAACAAGTCGACGATCAGCTTCAACTCGTGCAGGCACTCAAAGAAGGCCATCTCTGGCTGGTAACCGGCTTCCACGAGCGTTTCAAACCCAGCCTTTACTAATTCGCTCACACCACCGCAGAGCACGACCTGCTCGCCGAACAGATCGGTTTCCGTCTCTTCCGCGAATGAGGTTTTGACAACGCCGCCTCTCGTTCCACCGATCCCTTTGGCATAGGCCAAGCCCGCTTGGAACGTCTGATCGCTGGCGCCATCGCTCATGGCGATCAAGCAAGGTACGCCGCCGCCACTTTCAAACTCTGAACGAACCAAGTGACCTGGCCCCTTCGGTGCGACAAGCAGCGCGTCCACGCCTTCGGGCGGTGTGACATATCCAAAGTGGATGTTGAAACCGTGCGAGCACATCAGGATGTTACCGGGTTCCAGATTGTCACGCACGGACGCTTCAAAGACTTCCCCTTGCACTTCATCGGGCAAGAGCATGTTGATGATGTCGGCTTTCTTCGTCGCCTCTTCAACCGGAAGTGGTTCGAATCCGTGGCTGACCGCCAAATCATAATTGGCACTACCGGATCGCTGCCCAACAATCACCTGGCAACCGCTGTCACGCAAGTTCTGCGCGTGCGCGTGACCTTGAGAACCGTACCCGAGAATAGCAACAACGCGATCCTTCAGTACGCTCAGATCAGCATCGTCTTCATAAAACATCTCGACTGACATAGTGGGCAGGCTCCTTTGAGGGTTTGCCAAGAACAGGGCTCGGCCAATGTTGAATAAGTAGAAGTGATCGCCGGCTAACTCGCCTTCGCATCACTCGTCGCTGCGATCGCATTCATTTGTGGACGACGCAAGCGGGCAGGGGGCTCCGATTCGCTGCGAACCATGGCAATCCGCCCGGAGCGCACGAGCTCCGTAATCCCATACGGCCGCATGCGTTCGATAAAGGCTTCGATCTTCGTCTCCCGCCCAGAGATTTCGATCATCACCTCTGCCGGCCCCACATCGACGATTCGTCCACGGAAGATATCAACCAGCTCGCGAATTTCAGTACGGACACCGCCCTGAGTACCTTTGACTTTGATCAGCATCAAATCTCGTTCGACGAACTCAGACGCACTGATGTCATCAACATGAACCACGGTGACGACTTTTTCCAGCTGTTTGCGAACTTGTTCCAGAACTCGATCATCGCCCATGACAACGAACGTCATGCGAGAAAGCTGGGGATCTTCCGTCTCTCCCACAGCCAATGAGTCGATGTTGTAACCTCGCGAGGCGAACATCCCGGCAATCTGAGCCAATACGCCGGGAACATTTTGAACGACGGCTGATAAAACGTGTCTCACGACGATACCTTTCGAAACGCTGACGATGCCGGGCATTCGCCACCAGAAGCGGCAACTGCTGTGGATCCAACCCAGTATCATATCTGCCGCAGAATCGCCCAACAAGAGCTTCCCGCCTCGCTGACCCGCAGGGTTTACGCATTTCACCGATCCGGCAAGGTTCCTTTGCCATCCTTTCATTCGTTAGGCGGATTGTGAAGACTTTCGATCGCGAACCTAGTAGGCTGGTGGGTGTCTATTTCTCCTTTTGTCCGTTTTACCGACCGCCTCGTGCGAACCAACTCTATGTTCCGCGTTGAACTCGACCACTACCGCGGACCGCTCGATTTGCTGCTGTTCCTGGTACGCAAACACGAAGTCAACATTCGCGAGATCCCGATTGCTCAGATCACCGATCAGTATTTGGGCTACATCGCGATCCTCGAGGAAATGGACATCAATGCGGTGGGCGACTTTCTCGAGTTGGCCAGCTTGCTTATCGAAATCAAAGCTCGTTTGCTGCTGCCCCAACAAGAAGAATCAGAACAGGAATGGGACGATCCGCGCAAGGAACTTGTTCAACGATTGCTGGAATACAAAAAATACAAAGACGCCGCCAGCATGCTGGAGGATAAGGGACGCAGCTGGCAACAGACGTTTGCTCGCCAATCGGTCGACCTGCCCGAACGCCAAGTCGACCTCACGCAGCAACCAATTCGCGAAGTGGAATTATGGGATTTGGTCAGCGCCCTTGGACGCACACTCAATCGCATGAAGCCGAACCCGAGTACCAGCATTGTCTATGATGACACCCCAATCCATGTGCATATGGAGACGCTCTACGATCGGTTGCGATCTCAAGAGCGCGTGGCCATCACCGAAGTACTGAACACCAACATGCGGAAGCCACAAATCATTGGCATGTTTCTAGCCGTCTTGGAGCTGGTCCGACACCACAGCGTCGAAGCCGAACAAGAAGGGCTCTCGGGTGAAATCTGGGTCATCCCCGGTCCCAACTTTGGCGATCCCATCGATCTGTCCAACGTCGACGCTTACGAAGGCGAGAAAGATTCATAAAACATTGAATCGCCACCTTGCCAACTCTACCGGCGACAATCACATCAAGCCACAATTCAATACTCATGTTGCAAAACCTTCCGTACAAATCGCACACACATCACGAACTCACGATTGAGGGGTACTCGCGCGCCGCGGTGCAATCGTACTGGCGCATTCCCGAACTCAAACTGGGATTTGACCTCGGCGGACAACCGTGGGATTTCATGGGAACGCCCACTTGGTTCGTCTCCCACAGTCACTTAGATCATATCGCCGCGCTACCGGTACTGGTTGCCAGGCGGCGCATGATGAAAATGGCACCACCTCGGATTTACCTGCCCAGTGGCGCTATCGGTGGAGTAGAGGCCATGCTCCGTTCGTTCTCGCGACTCGACCGAGGGCGGCTGCCGTGCGAACTGTTACCGGTCGAACCGGGCGATACGATCGAGCTAAGCCGTGAATTGGCGGTCTCCGTGCATAAGACCATTCATACGATTCCGTCCGTCGGTTATGTGGTCTGGGAGCGCCGAAAGAAACTAAAGGCCGAGTATCGAGGCTTCACGGGCGAGCAAATCCGCGACTTGCGACAAGAAGGCAAAGAGGTCAGTGAAGAGACGCGAAAGCCAAAGCTTGCCTATTTGGGTGATAGCCGAGCTGAAGGATTAGACGAAAATCCTGACATGTTGCAAGCCGAAGTCCTTATATTAGAGATGACCTTTGTGGCACCCGATCATCGCATGGACAAGATTCGCAAGCTGGGACATATCCATCTCGATGACATCGTGGCCCGCCGCGACAAGTTTGAAAATCAGCTGATCATCGCCGGTCACTTCAGCACGCGTTACCATCCCAATCAAATTCAAAACACGGTCCGCCGCGCGATCCCAGATATGCTCGGCGACCGCTTGAAACTCTGGCTCTAGGATTCTTATGAACTGTCGACGCATTGCGACCTGGTGGCTACTTGTAGGACTTCTCTTGTCTGCTGGTCTAGCCTTCGCTCAAGTGGAAACTGCCACGGAAGGCGAGACTTGGACGACCGAGCAAGCGGCTCCGATTCTCGACAAGACGCTCGACATCACGCTGGCTCCGGATCTGTCAGCTCTTTCGGCGGGCGAACGCGCCGCATTAGAAAAGCTGCTGGAAGCTGGCGAGATAATGCACCAGCTCTATATGCTTCAACGGCACGCGGACGCACCGAAAGCGCAAGAGCTCTTAAAGAAGCTTGAAGAAGAGCAGGGCGATGAAAGCGTCAGCCATCTGAAAAAGCTCTTTTGGATCGCCAAGGGGCCCATCATTAACACGTTGCAAAACACACGGGCTGCCTTCCTGCCCGTCAGTGATGAATTGGCCGGCAAGAATGTCTATCCAGCCAATCTCGACCGTGAGGCGTTTGATGAGCTACTGTCGAGCGACCCTCTCATTCGCGAAGAATTATTGGCGCTAAGACATGTCGTTCGAGCTAACACGGCCGAGAATCGCGAACGGGATCGGGAACTGCTGAAACTCTACCCTGGACTGGCACTCTTCCATGCCCCTTTCGAAAGGCGACTGGCCGACGTGGAAGAAAATGGAGCGCCCTTCTACGCGGCGCCCTACGCGGTCGAGTACGCCAAGCAACTGATGACCATTTTTCAGTTGCTGGAAGATGCCAGCGATTGCGTAACAGAAGAAGACCCCGAGTTTGCCCGTTACCTGCGGCACCGCGCACGGGACCTCATCTGCGGCGACTATGAAGCGGGTGACGCCTCTTGGGTTTCCGGCCGCTTCAAGAACTTGAACGCTCAGATCGGCAGCTACGAAACTTACGACGACGCGCTGTACGGCGTCAAAGCGTTCTACGGCATGAGCCTGCTCGTTCGTGACAAGGAAAAGAGCGACGCTTTGGCGGCCGCCGTCACCGACATCCAGGCCATCGAAAACGTGCTGCCTTACGATCACCACAAAACCGTTCGTAGCGACATCCCCGTTGGCGTCTACAACGTCGTCGCCGATTTTGGTCAGTGCCGTGGCACCAATACAGCGACCATCTTGCCCAACGATGCCGAACACACACGGAAGTACGGGCGGACGATTCTTCTTCGTTACAATATCATGACCAATCCAACGCTGTTTCAGCTGGCACTCGCCAAATACCAAACCGCGGTCGCACCAGAATTCGATGACGACTTGCTCATGGAAGGCGGTTTTCAGCGCACGTTATGGCACGAAGTCGGGCACTACCTGGGCGTTGATAAGACCAAGCGAGGAAGACCCCTGGGAGAAGGATTGCAACAGCTGTCCGATCACTTCGAAGAAATGAAGGCCGACCTGGTCTCACTTTTTACCGCCCACGAATTGCACAAAGCGGGCCATCACAGCGATGAACAACTCAAGGCGATCTACGCCGGTGGCGTCTTGCGCGTGCTGCAGATCGTCGAGCCCCGCATCGATCAGGCATACAACACGATGCAGCTTATGCAGTGGAATTACTTTTTAGAGAACGGGCTGCTCGGATTCGATACAGAACGGGGTGAATTGTCGATCAACTACGATAAGTATCACGAGGTCGTGAAGAGTCTTCTGCAGAAAGTTCTTTCCATACAGTACGAAGGCGATCCTCAAGCGGCCGCGGCGTTCGTCGAAAAGTACACTTCTTGGGATGAAGAGGTCCACGGGGTCATTGCTAACAGACTCCAAGCGACCACCAAGTATCGCTACCGACATGTCCAATACAAAGAACTTCAACAATAGCGCCGGGGACGCGAGCGGCTATTTCGTCGTTTCGTGCGTGGCTTCGAACACCGCAACGACTGCCCCTACCACGATCGTCTGAAACTTCATCGCACCAGCCTGGTAACAGACCATGCTGCTTGGGCAATGATTGCCCACCGACTACCAAGGTGTTGGGTAGATTCCATTTCCACGCGGGCCAATGTCGCCCGGTGGCAATCCCATGTTGTGGAAATAGCTCGAATGAAACGCCCCGTAGAACTTGGGATACCGCTCGTTGAGATACTGGTAGTACTCAGGATGCGTATAGGGAGGTGGCGGACCTTTCCAACCCGATCGCCAAAGGACCGTGCCTGGCTGATATGCCGCGCGTGCAGGACGCGTGTTGACTACGTTCCGGTAGACCTGAGCCTCTGCCGAACAGCAACAAGACAAAAGTAAGGCTGCGCAAATCGCAGTAAAGAAACGATAACCCATGGCAGCATCCATTCAGCCAAGCATTCGGATTTAAGTCTCACGCTTTGGATGTATCGCGTGGTTGACGACAAGCACCCGAATGTGAGTCACCGAAGTTGCCCGAATCTTCGACTTCGCGTTGCGATCAGCTTTGTTGTCAGATTCGTACCAGCTTTAACCGTTACTCGGGCTGCACAGAACGGTACGAACCGATCGGTCAAACGGTTAGCGATCGTCACACAACCACTGCAAGCACTGTCGTTAACAACGGCTTACTCGGTAAGAGCCGACTGTCCAGCGGCGTGCAACAACGGACCAACGACTTGAAGCGGCGCTGCCATCCGAGTCACGCGCTCGACAGCAAGATTCGCTGGCGAATGGATGATGCAATGGAGTTTCGAGTGAGGCGTCCATCGAAAGCACGGATTAGCCCGCTCAAAATGCGAAGCCGTCTGCAACTTCTGGGGGAGCCGGAGCAAACTCTAGCGGCTCCATCGAACAACCGGCTCGCCCCTGGCTCAGGCTACGAATCGCACTCGAATAACCGAACAACTCAGCCAGCGGCACGTGCGCCTCGATCGAAACGATCTCACCTTTCGGTTCGCACTGAGCCACAATCCCTCGCCGCTGCTGGATGTCACCCACGATATCGCCCATATTTTCTTCAGGCGTGTTGATATCCAATTTCATGATCGGTTCCAACAGAATGGGACCCGCCTTACGCAACGCCTTCTCAAACGCGTCGCTGGCGGCAATGCGAAAAGCGACATCATTTGAATTCACGAGGTGAGCTTCGCCCGTCATAATCGTGATGCGAAGCTTGCTAAGAGGAAACCCACCGACCACGCCACCGCCTTCACTGCAGCCCTGCAATTCGTCCAGCGCAGCCATCAGGAAGTCACCTTCCAATGTGTCGGGAGGGACTCGGCTCGTCACAATCACCGCCGGGCCACTTTCGTGTTCTGACGGTTCGATCTTCACCGTTAACCGAGCGTACAATTGCTCGTTTTCGATCTGACGATTGCACTCCCCAATCACCTCAACGGCATTGGCGACGGTTTCACGATAGTTAACGCGAGGTTTGTGCACCTTCACATTTAGATTGAAATCGCGGAGCAGACGATGTTTGATCACTTCGAGATGCAATTCGCCCATCCCGCTAATCAAGGTTTGGCCGGTATCTTCGTTCTCGCTAGCGCGAAAGGTGGGGTCCTGACGTTTCATCATTTCGAGAGTTTCGCCCAGCTTCTTGCGCTCGGCGGTCGACTCGGGCTCAATCGCCATCGAAATCACCGTTTCTGGAAAATCGATGCTCTCCAAAATAATCGGCGACTTGGTTTCACACAGGGTATCGCCCGTCACCGAATCGCGAGGACCGATAACGCCCACGATGTCTCCCGTGCCGGCGAGGTCGATTTGCCCTTCTTTATCCTTCTTGGTGGCATGGATTTGCCACAGCTGAGCAATGTTTTCTTTCTTGCCATTGCTCGCGTTGAGAACACGGCTATTCGCTTTCAACTCTCCCGAATAAATTCGGATGAAGTAGAGGTCTCCCGTCTTGGCCGGAATGATCTTGAAGACCAAACCGCAAAACGGCTCCTTGGCGACCGGTTCTCGTTTTAGAATCTTCTCGGCATCTTTGAGATCAACACCCTTCACCGCGGGCATGTCGGCCGGGCTGGGCAAGTACTTGGCCACGCCATCAAGCACTGGCTGCACGCCAATCCCATGCAACGCCGTGCCACAAAACACCGGTTGAATCTGCTGCGCCAAGGTCGCTTCTCGAATGACTTTCTCGATCAGCGCCGAAGGGACCGGTTCCTCTTCGAGCAGTTTCTCCATCAACTCGTCATTGAAGTTGCTCAATCCGTCGATCAGCTTCTCGCGCCAAAGATCGACTTCCGGCTGCAGTTCTTCTGGTATTTCATTTTCGATGACATTCTTGCCATCTTTTTCTGGTTCGAACGTTAGCAATTTCTGATGGACCAAATCGATCACACCGCGGAACGGATCCTTCATATGCGCCGGGCCGCTACCGGCCGGAATCTGTACGACAAACGGTTGAGCGCTCAGCCGTTTTTCGATGTCCTCAAGCGTCCGTTCGAAATCGGCCCCTTCGCGGTCCATCTTGTTGATGAACACGATGCGAGAAACATCGTACTTGTCCGCTTGCCGCCACACCGTCTCGCTTTGCGCCTCAACACCTTCGCGAGCGCTAAACACGACCACACAGCCGTCCAACACCCGCAGGCACCGTTCAACCTCGGCCGTGAAATCAACATGCCCCGGGGTGTCAAGCAAGTTGATACTGACGTTTTTCCAAGGGAAGGTAACGCAGGCCGAATAGATGGTGATCCCGCGTTCCTGCTCTTCCGGGTCGCTGTCGGTTTCGGCCGTACCCTTGTCCACCATGCCGACTCGGTGTTTTGCACCCGAGTAATAGAGCATGCGTTCGGTGACTGTCGTCTTTCCCGCATCAATATGAGCCACCACGCCGATGTTGCGGATGTCTTCTAATTTGCGTGACATGGGATTTTACCGTTCCGAAATGATGCGCAAAAAAAACGCCGCGCGGATGCGCGGCGATTCGTGAGACTCGAAGGGACTACCAAGCGAAGTGAGCAAATGCCTTGTTCGCTTCGGCCATCCGGTGGACGTTCTCTCGACGAGTCATCGCCGCGCCCTCTTTGTTGTAGGCGGAAACCAGCTCGTCCGCCAAAGCCAAGTGCTTGGGACGACCTTTCTTTTCGCGAATTGCCAGCAGCAACCAACGAATCGCCAACGACTGCTGTCGCATCTTGTTGACCTGCATCGGCACTTGATAGGCCGCACCACCGACTCGCTTACTGCGGACTTCGATCAATGGCTTTACATTTTCCAAAGCCTGCGTGAAGACTTCGATCGGTTCTTGGTCGGTGACCTTCTTCGCGATTTCATCCATCGCCCGATAGAACAATCGTTGTGCAGTGGTCTTCTTGCCATCACTCATCAAGCAATTGATGAATTTGCTGGCCAAGATCGAATCGTGTTTCGGATCACCCTTAAGTTGGGTCCGACTGGCTGTAATACGTCCCATGTTTATTCTCTATCTGTGACTACGACTTCTTGGCACCGTAACGGCTGCGAGAACGCTTGCGGCCTTCGACACCGAGCGTGTCCAAAGCACCACGAACGACTTGGTATCGCACACCCGGCAGATCGCGAACACGACCGCCACGGACGAGCACGATCGAGTGCTCTTGCAAACTGTGACCTTCACCTGGAATGTAGACAGTCACTTCCTTGCCGTTCGACAGACGCACACGCGTAATCTTGCGCAAAGCCGAATTCGGCTTTTTAGGCGTCATGGTACGAACCTGCAGACAGACACCCCGTCGTTGCGGACAACGATCGAGAACAGGCGCTTTACTTTGCGAGCGTTTACTTTTGCGTCGCTTACGTACTAATTGATTAATTGTTGGCATGTTTGATTCAACGGAGCCGATCCCGTCCTCGACTTCTTAGTCGGCAATTTCTGGAAAAGGGTAGCCTTTCAACGTAGTGAATTGGCTGCCACTGTCAAGGTCCGTCGATTAAGACTCTACGCCTCCCTGCAACTCATCCTGCCACTGCTTCAGCCGATCCCACTGCCCTGAGGCCGCAAGCTTTGCCTGTTCCGGCCAAGTTGTCGGATCATGGACGGCGAAATTGCCATCTGCCTCGGTCAAAATCTCTTTGATTTTTTCCGGAGTATTTGTTGCCAAGTCCTCAAATTTGCGAATTCCGGCCGCTTGTAGAGCTTCCGCAATCGCGGGTCCCACGCCTTCGATCTTGGTCAGGTCGTCCGAACCCCGATCGACGCCACCATGCAGGATGTCCTGCCACTGCTTCAACTGATCCCAGTCGCCGGCAGCGGCCAAACGAGCCTGTTCTGGCCACGTACCCGGATTGTGGTTCGCAAAGCCTTCCGAATGAGCCAAAATCTCGCCGATTCGCTCCGATCCGGCATCTGCGATGCTGCGGAACGTTCGCAATCCGGCCGCTTTCAACACGTCGGCGATCTTCGGTCCAATGCCTTCAATTTTTGTCAGGTCATCTTCAACGACCGCACCCGAATCGATCGGGCCGGCACCGCTCAGATCGGCAGGAGCCCCACTGGTAAGCGAAGAGAACGACTGCGGCGTATCACCACCGGTTGCTGCTCCGCCTCCCGCATCGCTTCCACCACCACTACCGCCAAGCAACGCCTCGATGGACGGTGCCGGAGACGACGATTCCAGCGGAGCTGCCGCCGGCGTTTCGTCGGCCGATTCGAGCAGTGGGAAACTGGAAACAAGTGTCGTTTCGCGTTTGGCGGCCAAAGCCTCCAATGCTTCCGGACGAATTCTCACTTCCGATTCCTGGAACTTCTTGAAGCCGGTACCTGCCGGAATCAAGTGACCCAAAATCACGTTCTCTTTCAAACCGACCAAGCGATCGACCTTACCGGCCAAAGCCGCTTCGGTCAGTACCTTCGTCGTCTCTTGGAAACTGGCCGCACTAATAAAGCTAGAACTCTGGACCGCCGCTTTGGTAATACCCAACAACTGCGTACTGGCAGTCGCCCGCTTCGGTCGACTTCCCTTAGCTGGATCACCACCCAAAGCTTCGATCTGAGCGTTCACTTGCTCCAGCGTGTCTTTAGGAACAATCGTTCCCTCTTCGAAGTCGCTGTCGCCCTTCTTCGAAATCTTCACGCACTTGGCCAGATTCTCATTCGACAAGCGGAAATCGAATCGGTCCATCACGCTACCCGGCAACAGATTCGTGTCACCCGGATTTTCGATCTGAACTTTTCGCAGCATCCGAGCGATGATGATCTCGATGTGCTTGTCGTTAATTTCCACTCGTTGCGAGCGATAAACGCCCTGAACTTCGTGGACCAGGTATTGCTGAACCGCTTCTTCACCCGAAACCCGCAGGATATCGTGCGGTACCAGCGGTCCATCGACCAGCGATTGTCCCGCACGGACTAGGTCACCCGAGTGAACCAAGAATCGTTTACCGTGCGGCACCAAGTGCTCACGTTCAATACCACTTTCACTCTTCACGATGATCGTGCGCTTACCACGTTTCTTCTCACCAAGAATTTCGACCGTACCGTCGACTTCAGCGATGACCGCCGGGTCCTTCGGCTTACGAGCTTCGAAAATCTCCGTGACACGAGGCAGACCACCGGTAATGTCCTTAATCCCGGAAGCTTCCCGAGGCGTCTTCGCCAGAATCGTACCCGCTTTGACCGCCGCGCCTTCTTCGGCATCGATGTAGGCTCGTTCCGGTAGATAATAGACATCTAGCGGCTTGCCGCTGGCATCTTCAATCACAATCTGCGGATGCAAGTCACCCTTATGATCAATGATCAAGCGTCGAACGTTACCGCCTTGATCCTTCTCTTCTCGCATCGTTTCGTTTTCGACAACGTCTTCGTAGCGAACCTTACCGTCGACTTCGGCGAGAATGGGGATACTGTGCGGATCCCATTGGCAAAGCACAGCACCTTCTTTGATTTCGTCGTTCTCCTCGACCATCAACACAGCACCGGCAGGCACTTCGTGCTTCTCGAGTTCGCGGCCCTTCGGATCGAGAATCGCAATCTCGCCCAATCGCGACAGAACAACTTTCTTTCCGTCGGCACCGGCAACCGCCTTCACGCGTGTGAGCTTGACGATACCGCCCTTCTTACACTTCGTTTCGTTTTCTTCCACGTCGGTACCGGCCACACCACCAATATGGAATGTCCGCATCGTCAACTGCGTACCCGGCTCACCGATACTTTGAGCAGCGATGATCCCGACCGCCATGCCTTCTTCGACCTGGGTTCCGGTTGAAAGGTCCATGCCGTAACAGCAACGGCAAACACCCAGCGGCGCTTCGCAGGTCATTGGGCTTCGGACCTGAATTTTTTCCAGGCCCATCTCTTCCATCTTGCGAGCAATCGCTGGCGTGATGAGTTCGTTTTCAGAAACGACAATTGCGTCGGTCACAGGATTAACAATGTTCTGACGACTGACGCGACCCTTCACCGCGTCCGCCAAACGAACCTCGACCTTTTCGCCGCGATAAATAACACCCTTGGTGATACCTTGCGTCGTGCCGCAGTTCTCCATCGTGACAACCACGTTCTGAGCCACATCGGCCAGCTTACGGGTGAGGTAACCCGAGTCGGCCGTCTTCAGCGCCGTATCGGCCAAACCTTTCCGTGCACCGTGCGTCGAACTGAAGTACTCGAGTACCGTCAGCCCTTCGCGGAAGTTGGCCTTAATCGGCGTTTCGATAATCTCGCCCGACGGCTTGGCCATCAAACCACGCATACCGGCCAATTGTCGAATCTGCTCAACACCACCACGAGCACCCGAGTGAGCCATCAGATAAACCGGGTTCACGTAGCCATGGCCACCGCGATAATCGGTTTCCATCTTCGCCATCATCTCGGCCGTAATCTGCTCGCGAGCGTGCGTCCAAGCATCGAGTACCTGGTTGTAGCGCTCGACGTCCGTGATCACACCACGCTCGTACAGCTTGCGGTATTTCAGCACGGTCTTTTCGGCATCACCGATGATCTTGATCTTGGTATCAGGCGTGACGAGGTCGTCGGTCGCGAAACTGAGTCCGCTTCGAGTACTCTCGCGGAAACCCAATTTGTTCATATCGTCCAGCAAACCAATCGTCGCCTTCCGACCCAACACCTGATAACAGTCGGAAATCACACTGGAAAGCTCACCCGAACGCATCGGAATGTTGTAGTAGTCCATTCCCTCGGGCAGCATCATGTTGAACAAGCAACGGCCATACGTCGTTTCGATGACCGCACCCAGTTCCGCATTGCCCTCTTCCGTCTTCACCCGTCGATTTTCCGGTAGGCGAATCTTGATCAACGCATGGCGGTGAATCACGCCTTGCGAGTGAGCCAATTCAGCCTCAACCATGTCGGAAAAGACCATGCCTTCGCCTTTTCGACCGGGCTGTGACATCGTTGTGAAGTAACAACCCATCACGACATCCTGTGACGGGCTCATGATCGGCTTACCGTTCGCCGGCCCGAAGATGTTGTTGGTCGACATCATCAACGTGTGGGCTTCGACCTGGGCCTCAATCGAAAGCGGCAAGTGAACCGCCATCTGGTCACCATCGAAGTCGGCATTGAAACCTTTGCACGCCAATGGATGCAGGTGGATGGCGTTACCTTCCACAAGCACCGGCTCGAAAGCCATGATTCCCATGCGGTGCAACGTCGGAGCACGATTCAACATCACTGGGTGATTGGTGATGACCGCTTCCAAGATATCCCAAACTTCTTCATCTTTCCGTTCGAGCATCTTCTTGGCGCTCTTGATCGTGTCGGCGTGACCCCGTTCCTTGAGCTTGCGAATGATGAACGGTTGGTAGAGCTCCAGCGCGATCTTCTTTGGCAAACCACAGTTGTGCAGTTTGAGACTCGGACCGACCACGATGACCGATCGAGCCGAGTAGTCGACCCGCTTACCGAGCAGGTTTTCACGGAAACGACCCTGCTTACCCTTGATCATGTCGGTCAAAGATTTCAGAGGGCGATTGCTACTACCGAGAACCGGTCGCTTGCAGCGATTGTTGTCAAACAGCGAATCGACCGACTGCTGCAACATCCGCTTCTCGTTCCGAATGATCACTTCCGGAGCATTCAGGTCGACCAACTTGCGCAATCGATTGTTGCGGTTGATGATGCGGCGGTAGAGATCATTCAGATCGCTCGTCGCAAAATTACCCGAATCCAACAGAACCAATGGACGCAAATCGGGCGGAATGACCGGGATCACATCCAAGACCATCCATTCGGGCTTGTTGTCGCTGTCACGAATCGCTTCCACGATTTTCAAACGACTGATGAGGTCTTTCTTCTTCTGCTTCGAATTCGTTTCGCCCAGTTCGGTTCGAAGATTGTCGGACAGCGAGACGAGATCGTACCCACCGAGCAATTTTCGAACTGCCTCGGCACCCATGTCGACCTCAAAAGCGCCGGCGCCGTACTGCTCGCGAGCCGCGCGATACTCTTCTTCGGTCAGCAGCTGCTGCTTTTCCAATTCGGTATCACCCGGATCGGTCACGACGTGATCTTGGAAATAGATCACCTTCTCAAGACTGCTTGTCTTCATCGCCAGCAAATTACCAAGACGGCTGGGCATCGCTTTGAAAAACCAGATGTGGACGACCGGTGCAGCCAATTCAATATGGCCCATGCGCTTACGACGAACACGCGAGTGAGTCACTTTCACTCCGCAGCGATCGCAAATCATCCCTTTGTATTTCATGCCGCGGTATTTGCCGCAGGCACATTCCCAGTCTTTCTCTGGGCCAAAGATGCGCTCGCAGAACAGACCATCTTTTTCTGGACGGTAAGTTCGGTAGTTGATAGTTTCCGGCTTCTTCACTTCTCCGAACGACCAACTACGAATATCGTGTGGACGTGCAAGGCTGATCTTAACCGACGCATAATCGTTAATTCGATCGTAGGCGCTTTCGGCAATCGTCATCTAAAACTCCTTGTCCCGGTATGTGTCTTTTATCTGCTTCGCGAACGGCCACCGCCCGGTATCCCAGGCGGTGGCGTCACGGTTATTTAGATGCTTCGCTTCTCGAGCTGCATGTTCAACGCGAGTCCGCGAATCTCGTTGGTCAGTACGTCGAAACTGGCCGGAGTTCCGGCTTCCAACGTATTCTCTCCTTTGACCATCGATTCGTAGATCTTCGTTCGACCCTCGACATCGTCGCTCTTGACCGTCAACAGTTCCTGCAAGATGTAAGCGGCACCGTAAGCTTCGAGTGCCCACACTTCCATCTCTCCAAATCGCTGACCGCCAAAGCGGGCTTTGCCACCCAAAGGCTGCTGGGTAATCAGCGAGTAAGGACCAGTGCTGCGTGCATGCACCTTGTCGTCGACCAAGTGATGCAATTTGAGCATGTAGATGTAACCGACGGTCGTTTCCTGTTCGAGCGGTTCACCCGTCCGGCCATCGTAGAGCAGCGACTTTCCGTGTCGCGGCAATCCGGCGTTCTCGAGGCAATCGTTGATGTCTTCTTCCGAAGCACCATCGAAAACTGGAGTGACTGCACGGAAGCCCAGCTTGGCTCCTGCCCAGCCGAGATGCGTTTCCAGAATCTGACCGACGTTCATACGACTCGGAACCCCTAGCGGATTCAACAGAATCTGCAGCGGCGTGCCATCCTTGAGATACGGCATGTCTTCCACAGGCAAGATCTTCGAGATCACACCCTTGTTACCGTGTCGACCGGCCATTTTGTCGCCGACGGAAATCACTCGCTTGGCAGCGATGTAGATTTTCACCATCTGCAGAACACCACTGCGAAGCTCATCACCTCGCTTCATGCTGTTCAACTTGCGATCACGCAAATCGATCGCCAGTTCGATTTCATTCCACATCGACTTGTAGATCTGCTCGATCGAACTCTTGAGCTCTTCACTACGCATCTTGGCGGTGATTCCATCCAAGCGGAACTGCGAAGCTCGCTCAGCCACATACTTGGGATCTTGCCCCTTAGCGAGCGGCGTGTCATCGTCGTCCGTCAAAGTCCGGCCCAGCTTGCTCTCCATCTCCGCGATCATTGCGGTGAACAGCTCGGCAATTCGGCCATTGCCTTCTGCTTCGACTTCCTTCAGCTCTTTCTCGAACAGCTTGCGTTCGTCTTCGCTGAGGCTCATGCGACGAGAGAACTTCATCGTGTCAATCACGATACCCTCGATGCCCGATGGCACTTCGAGCGAATCGTTCTTCACGTCTTCACCGGCACGACCAAAGATCGCGTGCAGCAACTTCTCTTCCGGCGTCAACTCGGTCTTCGATTTTGGCGAAACCTTACCTACCAGGATGTCACCTGGCTTCACGTAAGTTCCGACCTGGACGATGCCGCTCTCATCGAGATTGCGGAGCGCCTTCTCACTGACGTTCGGGATATCACGCGTGAACTCTTCACGACCCAGCTTCGTGTCGCGAATCTCAATGTCGAATTCTTCGATATGGATCGATGTATAGACGTCGTTTTGAACCAGCTCTTCGCTGATGATGATCGCGTCTTCAAAATTGAAACCATCGAACGACATGAACCCGACGAGCACATTCCGGCCCAGCGCCAAGACGCCCCTGTGGGTCGAAGCACCGTCCGCAATCACTTGGCCTTTTTCGACCTTGTCGCCTGGCATCACAAGCGGCGTCTGATTGAGCGATGTCCGCTCGTTCAGTCCCTGGAATTTCTTCAGCTCGTACTTGTCGCTGCCAATTTCAATTCGCTGTGAGTCGACATACTTCACGGTTCCCGCACGCTTTGCGACGACAACCATGCTCGAGTTCTCTGCGACCGCCTCTTCCATTCCAGTACCGACCAACGGTGGCTCGGCGACCAAGAGCGGCACCGCTTGCCGCTGCATGTTCGAGCCCATCAACGCGCGATTCGCATCGTCGTGCTCGAGGAACGGAATCAGGCCGGCAGAAACACCCACCATCTGACTCGGCGAAACATCGATGTATTCGATTTCGGTCGAGGGCACCAATTCGAAGTCAGAGTGGTGACGAGAGACAATATTGTCCTGCGTCAGCTTTCCGTCCTTCACCGGTGCATCGGCAGGAGCCACATAGGCCTCCGCCTCTTCATCGGCTCGCAACCAAACGACCTCTTCGGTCAACTTGCCTTTCTTAACGACACGATAGGGAGTCACCAAGAAGCCGTAATCATCAACGCCGGCATAAATCGCCAAGCTGGAGATCAAGCCAATGTTCGTACCTTCCGGCGTCTCAATCGGGCAAATACGACCATAGTGGGAAATATGGACATCGCGAACCTCGAAACCGGCTCGCTTTCGATTCAAACCGCCAGGACCGAGTGCCGACAAACGACGCTCGTGGGTCAACATCGAAAGCGGGTTCGTCTGATCGACCACCTGCGACAACTCGCCCCGGCCGAAGAAATATTCAATCGCCGCAGCGACGCTTTTCGGATTGATCAAACTGCGAGGCGTCATGTCCTCGTTGTCTTTCAAACTCATCCGTTCCTGCACGGTACGGCGCAGCTTCAAGAAACCCTTCCGCAGTTCGTCGCAGGCCAACTCGTCAATCGTTCGTAAGCGACGATTTCCCAAGTGGTCAATATCGTCAATGTAGGCTTCGCCTTCACCAGACAGGGCCAGTAGATACTTGATCGAGGCGATCAAATCGTCCGGCTTGAGCGTCATCTCTTTTTCAGAAATTGGCAGCTGCAGCTTGCGATTGATCCGGAAACGACCAACTCGGCCCAAACGATAACGGTTCGTGTCCGAGAACTTCTCCTGGAACAACGTCCGCGCTTTTTCCAACTGTGGCGGATTACCAGGACGGAGCCGTTGATAGATTCGCAGCAGTGCCTCTTCATGACTGCTGGTCGGATCATCTGCCATCGCGTTCAAAATCAGCGACGTGCGAGGAACCGTCATCACTTCCACTTTTTTGACACCCGAGGTGCAAATCGTTTCGGCGACGTTCTTACTGATCCGATGCCCAGCCTCGACAATCAGCTCACCAGCGCGAGCACTGTTGGCCGGGTAGACCACATCGTCAACAGCAACCTTGCCTTCCAATTTGGCCGCGCTACGGCCATCGACAACTTTCAGCGCCGAGGTCTCATAAAAAGCCCGCAGCAAATCGGCATCGCTGGAATACTTCGGGTCGATCGCCCGCAACAACATCGTCGACGAGAACTTACCGCTCTGATCAATGCGGACCGTCATGCTGTCTTTTTTCGTGACGTTGATCTCAATCCAACTGCCACGCTCGGGAATGATCCGGCAGGAAGCCAACTTACGATCTGAGGTCGTATCGTCTTCCATGACAAAGTCGACACCCGGACTACGGTGCAACTGACTTACCACGACACGCTCGGCACCGTTGATGATGAACTCACCACCGCCCAGCATGATCGGGATGTCACCCAGATAGACCTCTTCTTCAATCGGCTCATCTTTATTCAGACGCAGCCAAATGCGAAAAGGCTTGCCGTAGGTCAGGCGCAATTGGCGACACTCGGCCGGGGTATAGCGAGGCTTACCAAGCTCATACTTGATGTAATCGAGCGTGGTCTGCTTGTCATAGCTTTCCACGGGAAAAATTTCACGCATCACGCTTTCAAGACCGTGGTCTTTGCGCTTGTCGGGAGCAACCGACTCCTGAAGGAACGCAGCGTAACTGTCCGTCTGAATTCCCGTCAGATTGGACGTCTCGTAACTGGCGCGACCGCTACCAAATACTCGACGCTCGTCGGGGTGAATTCTTCTTTGAACGGGAGTAGCCATAGTGGAGCAGCTCCTGTGGGTCAGGGAGACATAGCGGAGGCGGGCAGGCTTCAAGGCCGATCGAACTTGCTACTAGCGCGTGCAAACGTCTACACCCGAACATGCGTCGGGTGTAGACGGTACAAAGTCGATCTGATTCTCGAAAACCAAAGCTTTTAAACCATCAGCACCAGTTGCCTGGCGCGCTGGAGTGCCGAAACAAAACCGAACGACGAACAACAGGCGAGAACTACTTGATCTCGACCGAAGCTCCAGCGTCTTCCAGTTTCTTCTTGGCTTCCTCGGCATCGTCCTTGGAAACCCCTTCTTTCACCTTGCTTGGCACGCCTTCAACCATCTCCTTGGCCTCTTTCAAGCCTAGGCCGGTGATGGCTCGCACCTCTTTGATGACGGCGATTTTCTTGTCGCCGAAGCCGGTAAGCGTGACGTCGAATTCGGTCTGCTCTGCAGCCGCTCCACCACCGTCACCGCCACCTGCAGGCATGGCAGCCATTACGGCACCACCAGCAGCCGGCTCGATGCCGTGCGCATCCTTGAGATAGTCACTCAAAGCCTTCGCATCTTTGAGTGTCAATTCGGCGATCTTGTCGCCCATTTCTTTAAGTGCGGCTGGCACTTCTACAGTTGCTGTTGCAGCTTCTTCAGACATTACGTGTCCCTTTCTCGAATATGGCACGCCGAGGACAGACCCCCCGCTTGGCATGCAAGACTTTGATCAATTGTTTTGGTTATTCCTCAGACTTACTCTTCACTTGACTAGCAAGTGCACCCGCCGGACCGAGAAGCACGCTGTTGAGCGACGATCCTGGGCCAAGAATTTGACCGACGAGCAAACTAAGCTGCTCGCCGCGTGATGGCCACTTACTAACTTCCTTGACAGCTTCCGCACTTAGCGCCTCGCCATCCATCACGCCACCGCGAGCTTCGAACTTTTCGTAAGCCGGGTCTTCCGCCAATCGGGTCGCCTCCTTGGCAAGCGATACGACATCCTCTGCACCCCACATCAAAGCCAACGTGCCATTGACACCCTCAAGCCCTGGAGCGAGTGACGTTCCCTCGGTTGCACGGCGAGCCAAGCTATTCTTGATCACCATCAACTGGATGTTTTTCTGTCGCAAGTCCTTCCGCATCTGCACCGTCGAATTGGCATCCAAACCAACCACGTTAACCAACAACGCATCCTCAACACCTTCCAGGCGTTTCGCGATGTCGTTCTTGATCAAATCTTTGACGAATTTACTCATGGCATTCTTTCTGACGTTATCTGCCCGCGACTAGCTACGCGGCAACGTGCACTCCAGGGCTCATCGTCGCACTCAGCGCGACACCCTTCATGTACACACCCTTAACTGTATTTGGCTTCAATCCATCAATGTGCTTGATGAACGCCTGGATGTTTTCCTTCAACTTCGCAGCATCGAAACTCAATTTACCGACAACCGCGTGAACGATCCCAGCGTTGTCATTTCGAAACTCGACTTTACCAGCCTTGTACTCACCCACGACCTTCGCAACATCCGGCGTCACCGTCCCAGCGCGAGGCGATGGCATCAGACCGCGAGGGCCCAGCACCTTTCCGAGCGGACCGACCAAACCCATCATGTCGGGCGAGGCAATGCACGCATCGAAATCGGTCCAGCCATCCTTGATCTTTTTGGCCAAATCCTCTTGGCCCACCTCATCCGCACCGGCCGCTTTGGCAGCTTCGGCCAAATCGCCTTTGGCAAAAACGACGACACGCTGCGTACGACCAATGCCGTGCGGCAGAACGACCGACCCGCGAACAATCTGATCTGCCTGCTTGGGATCGACACCCAACCGAATGGCAATCTCGACCGTCTGATCGAACTTGGTCGTATTGAATTTGGAAAGCACCTCAATCGCCTGCTCTAGCGGAACAGGTGCCGATGGAACAGCCTCGGACGCCGATCGAAATCTCTTAGAATGTTTAGCCATGACTTAGCTCTTAATGCGTGTTAATGATGAGTGGTCTTTAGGTCTCGATCCCGATCGACTCAATCGACGACATCGATCCCCATGCTGCGGGCCGTTCCCTCAATCATCCGCCGTGCATTGTCCGGGTCGGTAGCATTTAAGTCGGCCAACTTCGCTTTGACGATGTCATCAAGCTGAGCCCGCGTCACCGTAGCCACCTTATCTCGATTCGGAACGCCACTTCCCTTGGCGATCTTCGCAGCCATCTTCAGCAAACTGGCAGCTGGCGGGCTCTTCGTCACGAAGTCGAAGGAGCGATCGTTGTAAACACTCACGATCACTGGAATCGGCGTACCCGCGAATTCCTTCGTGCGGTCATTGAACTGCTGCACAAACTGACCGAGGTTGATACCAAACTTACCAAGAGATGTACCAACCGGCGGTGCAGGCGTTGCCTGACCACCCGGCACCTGAAACTTCGCGGTGCCAACCAACTGCTTTGCCATCGTAAATGCCTTTTATCCGGGAAGAATCACTGCAACCAAAACCAGCCAATCGACTAGACGGCTTCGATCTGCCAGTGCTCCAACTCAACCGGCGTGGAACGCCCAAAAATATTAATCATGACGGTCACGCGTCCGTTCGCCTCGTCGACTCCCTCCACATCACCTTCGAAGTTCTCGAAGGTACCCTCTTTAATCCGCACGCGATCACCCAACTTGAACGGGATCGCAGTCTTGATTTGACCCTCTTCCTCGTCGTCAGCCACATCCTTCTTGATGATTCGATCAACCTCTTCGGGCAACATCGGAGTCGGCTTGCCGGCCGCACCGGTGAAATCACCAATGCCCGAGGTATCGCGAACCAGGAACCAAGTCTCATCATTCAGCGCCATATGCACCACGATGTAACCTGGATACAGCTTTCGCTTCACCACCCGACGCTTGCCGTTCTTAAACTCAGCCACATCTTCGGTCGGTACGATGATCTCCTCGAAGAACTCATCCAGGCCCGCCACCGCAACGCGACGCTGAAGGGCGGCACAAATCGACTTCTCTCGATTGCTTTGCACCTTCAGGATGTACCAATCCATATCCACCTTCGATTCGACAGCCACTTCAGACACCTCCTCCTCGATCGGCTTCACATCCCCCTCAAACGAATCGTACTCGTCCTCGATACCGGTCGCGTCATCATCCAACGCAGCCAACTCTTCTTCGGTGTACTGCGGACCCTCATCTTCGGCCGCACCATCATCACCCACCACAGGGGCGGTACCGGTAGCCACCTCAGTCGCTTCCACGACCTCAGCCTCCGGCTGCACTTCTGGTGATTCTTGCGTTTCGTCGCTCACAACGTCCCCCGGTCTTGACCTTACGGCCTACCGCTCAGAGCTACATGATTCCCAGTACACTCTTAAAAATAAACTGCCAAAGCAGGTCATACACAAACAGCAAAGCGGCTAGCGCCAAAATCACAAAGATGACAACAATCGAGCTACGAACCAACTCACCCTGAGTCGGCCACGAAACCTTGTTCATCTCCGCCTCAACGGCAATCAAAAAGTCAGCAAACTTAGGAAAGTTCACAACGCGGTAACTGAGCCACAGTCCAGCCAACAGCATCAAACTGGAAACGCCATACCTGGCAACCCCGGTCATTTGATCCGAAAACAAACCCAACCACCAAGCCGGCAGTGTGGGCCAGTAGGCATACATTCGCCAAGCAGCCAAGAGAAACGTCACCGCAAGCAACGCCATGGTCACCTGACGGGTGACCCGACCCTGATTCCGCTTGTAGACACCAAACTGGAATAACTCTTGCAGAAATCCCAAAGTGGCGGCTCGTTCCTTGCCCATCTTATTATTCTCCGGACCAGCTTTTCGCTGACCACACTTGACCGCAAACCTGGCCACCCGCAACCAAACAGTCTTCTGGGAGGCTACAACCCCAACCCTGTATGGCAGGGGCGGAGGGACTTGAACCCGCAACCTTCGGTTTTGGAAACCGATGCTCTGCCAATTGAGCTACACCCCTGTGGGACAAAAGGCGAGCCGGCCATTTACCACAGCCGAGCTCGCTCTGTTCCAAAACGGCCGCCGAACATAGCCGGCGGCCGGTACTTTTTCCAATAACCCTATTCGACGATCTTCGTCACAACGCCGGAACCTACCGTTCGGCCACCCTCACGGATAGCAAAACGGACGCCGTCATCCATAGCGATCGGTTTGTGCAACTCAACGGTCACACGAACATTATCGCCAGGCATGCACATTTCGGCTTCGACCAAATTGGCCGTTCCCGTCACGTCGGTCGTTCGGAAGTAGAACTGCGGACGATAACCACTGAAGAACGGAGTATGGCGACCACCCTCATCTTTCGACAGGCAGTAAACCTCAGCCTCGAACTTCATGTGCGGAGTAATCGAACCTGGCTTGGCCAAAACCTGACCACGCTCGATCTCGTCACGCTTCACACCGCGGAGCAAACAACCAACGTTGTCGCCCGCACGGCCTTCGTCGAGCAACTTCCGGAACATCTCAACACCGGTGACGGTCGTCTTCATCGGCTCTTCGTGCAAACCGACGATTTCGACTTCTTCACCCGGCTTGATCACACCACGCTCAACACGACCGGTCGCAACCGTTCCACGACCTTCGATCGAGAAGACATCTTCAATCGCCATCAAGAATGGCTTTTCGTCTTCGCGAGGAGGCTCTGGAATATAGGAATCGACCGCGTCCATCAGCTCACTGATGCACTTCTGGGCTTCAGGATCATCCGGCTTCTGGTAGGCCGGCAACGCCGAACCCTTAACAACCGGAATGTCATCGCCTGGGAAGTCATACTTCGAAAGTAACTCACGCACTTCCATTTCGACCAACTCAAGCAAGTCTTCGTCGTCGACGAGGTCAATCTTGTTCAGAAAAACCACGATCGCCGGCACGTCAACCTGACGGGCAAGCAGCACGTGCTCTTTCGTTTGCGGCATGGGACCGTCAGCAGCCGACACGACCAAAATCGCACCGTCCATCTGAGCCGCACCCGTGATCATGTTCTTGATAAAGTCAGCATGGCCCGGGCAGTCAATATGCGCGTAGTGACGATTTTCCGTCTCGTACTCCACGTGAGCCACAGCGATCGTTACCGTCTTCGTCTCATCACGTACCGTACCGCCCTTTGCGATATCCGAGTACGACTTAAACTCCGCCAAACCCTTTGCAGCCTGAACTGCCAAGATCGCGCCTGTGGTCGTGGTCTTGCCGTGATCGATGTGGCCGATTGTGCCGACATTCACGTGCGGTTTGGTACGAGAAAATTGCTCCTTTGCCATGGCTAATTACCTTTAAATTCTCCCTTAGCTCCGGGCCGCTGCACGCCGCTGCGACCAGACCAATCAGTTTTTGAAATCAAACTCTCAAATCAACAAGCGATCGAAGACGAACGCTCAGTGTTTTTTTGATAAAGACTCAGCCGGGCAGCTGTCCAAAAATGCAGACTTCGCCCCCACCTACCTATTACGGGCAGGCCTGAATCTTCCCATCATTCTCATTTGACGCTCGCCCACAAGGTGGCATCCCAGAAAAGGAGCCCCCCCTACGGACCGGCCAAGAGCTGCTGACGGGATTCGGACCCGTGACCTCGTCCTTACCAAGGACGCGCTCTACCAACTGAGCTACAGCAGCGGCAGCCTCAGCTCATCGGTCACACAGGTCGCGCAATCGACGAAATAAAGCAAAAACACGCAAATCCACAGCAAAACGACACCACTCATCGCTTTCGCTAAAAGCGGGTGGAGGGAATCGAACCCTCGTGACCAGCTTGGAAGGCTGGAGCTTTACCATTAAGCTACACCCGCGGAAAAAATCTTTCCTCATCTACTAAAAAAGGCGCAAAACGCCAAATGGGAGGTGCAGGATTCGAACCTGCGAAGGCGAAGCCAACGGATTTACAGTCCGCCCCCTTTAACCACTCGGGCAACCTCCCGGTTTCCTCAGACTCCAATCAGAGCCGGCCCCTTCAACTCCTGCGAAACACTCAGGAGCCTCGACGCCATTTCCCTGAAAATATACGGCAACGACAACGGGTAAGTTGCTGTTCACGAGCTAGCGGAGGGACTTGAACCCACAACCTGCGGTTTACAAAACCGCTGCTCTGCCAATTGAGCTACGCTAGCCTATGTTTGGTGCAATTCTGGAACTTGAAAACCAATAAATATAGCAATCCACGCCTTTTATGCAATACAGGACGTCCCGGCCCGGGGCGTGGTTCGCAGGCGGCCTCGCATTCCGGCCGGAATCGCCGATTCGCGCTCTTCCCGCCGGATGTCGACACGGTCGCCAGTGTGGACTCCCGCCATGAATACCGCCAGCAGGGACAGCAGCTGCGGGGCACCTACAAAACAACCCTGCCCGATGGGGAGTCGGGCAGGGTGCATTGGTGTCGGTATTCATCTGAATACCAAGGAGGGGTACGGGTTACTCTTCGAGGAGCGGAATGTCGATTTTCTCCTCGCGAGCCGCTTCTCGCAGTTTATTCAAAGCGCGGGCTTCGATCTGACGGATGCGCTCTTTCGTCACTCCTAAGCTGGCACCGACTTCTTTCAAAGTCTGGGGCTCTTGGGTGTGATCGAGTCCAAAGCGGGCCGCAATGATCTTCTGTTCGCGATCATCCAAACTGGACATGATCCGGCCGACCTGATGCTCACGCAGCTGCTTGGCACTTTCCTGCAGATACGGGTTGGTCCGCCAATCTTCAGTCGCCATGAACATCTCGTCGAAACTCGTCCGAAATCGATCACGCTGCTTATATTCCTTGGGAATCGTGCGGGCAAAGTTCTTCATGATCGCCCAGCTGGCGTACGTGCTGAACTTATTGCCACGAGCGTAATCGAACTTCTCGGAAGCCCGTATCAACGAGACATTGCCGTCGCTAATCAGCTCGAAGAAGTTGTCGGTCGGTTTCACATGCTTTTTGGCAATCGAAACGACCAAGCGCAAGTTGGCCCGAACAATATGGTTCTTAACCTTCATGGCCTCTTCGTAGTCGCTCTCGATCGCTTCCATCAGCTTTCGCTTGGGAGCCGTGGCGCTTAACTCATCTCGCAGTTTGGCAGCTCGATACTTGAGGAAGTTAAACTTGCGAAACAGGTGCTGTTCCTGCTCACGCGTGAGCAGCGGCACTTCGTACAGCGAGGCCAAATAGGGCGGCAAGCCGGCGGGCACCTTCACTTTACGAAACGGTTTCTCCGCGGCCGGCATTTCGGTCAGGATCGTCTTGTCGGCCGAGCGTTTCTTGAAGCTGTCGTTCGGCATGAAGTCGAGCGGCAATTCCATGATCCGCTTTGCTCGCATCTCGCTAATCACGCGATAGATGCTCGCTTTCGTCCGGCAGTGCTTACGAGCGATCTGCTCGACCTGCTTGCCCATGCGGTATTCGCGGTAAATATCGTCCTTGGTCGAATCGCCCAAGGGGCCGGTCTTTCCAGGGAAAATCGCCATCTCAGGATGACTCTTATCAAACTCTTTCAACGTGTAACGAATCGTCTCGACGCTGCGGCCAACGTGTTCGGCGATGCGACGAGTGATGTCCGACGGACAACCACCCGCGCGGGCCAAGCGGCGAGCGCGATAGATGATCTCGTCTTTCTCATGTTCGGTCAGCTGGCTGAATTTCGCGCCACGTTCCACCCGGCTGCGATTACGATGCACGAAGCGATCGACGCTGCTCTGGAGGAACCCGACGCGCTTTCGCCCGTCGAAAATGAAGCGACGACTAACGAGCCCTTTCGCTCGCCAACGAGAAACCGTCTTGGTCGAAATATTAAACATCTGGCCCAATTGATCCACGGTCCGGACCGGCTCTGGGACGTCTTCGACACGAACATTGGCTGCGTCAAAAACATCCTCGATGAATAGGCGCAGATCGTGGATGGCATCCTCGCCACTGATCAACTCTTGAGGAGCCGCTTCGGGACGATAACTGGTCACACGAAAACAGATGTATTCGTAGGTGTACGAACGTTTGGGGTCGATTTCATTCAACAGCTTCTCAGCGAAGTCAGCCTGTTCCAGCTTCTTCTCGCGAGGCGCGTAGCGGACCTGTTGGTCTCGAAGTTGTTGAATTGATGCGTGGCGATATCCTGAATGCATATGCCCACCTCCTCGTTGTTCCCCGGCGTGCCTTTTTCCTTGCGTTTCACCGCTGCGGCAAACCGGTCCCGTGCGTTGTCACTCATTCCATTGAGCTCTTTTCTCTTCGCCCCTGAAACCTCGCCCGCTACCATTAACACCGTAGCGGGGCTTGAGTCTCTAACCGTCTAATTTTCAAAGCCTGAATCGAGACGGACTGTCAGCGAAAATCTTTCTGGAGTTCGGGATGCGACGCCGACTTGGCCAATTGGCTTACAAGCTCGCACGGTCAACGTTCCTCAATCAGTTCTCTGTCCAGTACGTAATCTAAGTCGCTCGGGGTCGGTCAAAAGTTCGCAAATCCGTTCGGATTGTTGCCCCGCACGACACCGACCGAGTCACGCTAACGTCTTGCCAGACATCAGCTTGCATCGCTTGCGACGCCTTCAAAAAACCTTGTTTGGAGCCACTTCAGGACCACCCAAACCGCCCAATTTCCGAATGCTGGGATTCTGGGAATTCGCTTGGATTTCGTGACTTTTCCAAGACGATGCCGTATTCGATGCCCTGCATCTGTTCCGCTATTAAGATGTTCGTAGCAGCCAGAACCTTACAGTCAGAAATTTTCCGCCATGAGCAATTTTCGACAAAAAACCGTTCTCTTCGCGGTGGTTACCGCTGGCCTTCTTTCCTGGCAAGGAATCTCCACAGCCCAGGAAATGCATGACCTCCGGGACAGCCGCACCGCCAACGACATGGTCGCCGTCCAAGTCACCGTCGCGACTCAAGGCATCGTCGAAGGTGCCAAGCTGAAAGACGAAAAGAAGGTCGAAATGTCGGTGAGGGGCCAGCTGGCTTATCACGAAAAGCTCGTCACGACCGGAGCCGATCAAGTCGCCGTGCGGAATTACTCGAAAGCGACCGCTCAGATGGTCGTTGGCCAACACGCCGAAACCAATTCGCTCGACGCCCAGCGCAACGTCGTCGTCGCTTCCACTCGAGACAACGCCCGAATTTATTCGCCAGTGGCCCCACTCACCCGCCAAGAGTTTGACTTGCTGAACGCGCCGGCCTGCAGCTTGGCTGCCTATGGCTTGCTACCGACAAAGCCAGTGGCGATCGGCAGCACTTGGCGTCCTACATCCGATCAATTGGCGGCCGTGCTGCGACTGGAACATGTGGGCGTTAATCAAGCACAGATGAAATTGGTTGAGGTGGCTCGCGGCCTGGCCCGCATGCAGCTCACCGGCAGTGTGAAGGGGTCGGTCGATGGAGCGACAACCAACATGCTCGTCACTGGTGATATCCGTTACGACCTCCGCTGGAAACACCTGACTTGGGTCCAGTTGAGCATCCAAGAGAATCGCGGCGAAGGACCGATTAGCATCCCTTACGTGGCTCGAGCCGACGTCCGCATGCTGATCGCGCCAATCGAAGGCGATTCGGACATCTCTGCCGTACCGCCTGCGATCGCTCGAGAAAATCCCAATCAATCAGAAATGCTGCGGTACGCTTCGGAATCGATCGGCTTTGAATTGCTGCACAACAGCAATTGGCACCTGACGGGAGAGCAGGGCCGCCGAGCCACATTCCGTTTGATCGATAAGGACAAGATCGTCGCACAGTGCAACATCTCGCGGCTGACGACCATGCCGACCGGCAAGCAACTTTCGCTGGAAGAATTCCAAGGCGATATTCGCAAGGCGCTGGGCGAGCAGTTTGGCGAGTTCGAATCGGCCAAGAAGACGCCCAGCAAGGCGGGGGGGCAGACGCTACGAGTGTCCGCTCGCGGCCTCGTCTCCGAAATCCCGATCCGTTGGATTTACTACCATGTCACCGACGCGAACGGCGAACGGGCCGCCTACGTCTTTACGCTCTCAGACGACCTGACAGAGAAATTTGCAGGACGAGATCAGCTGATGGTAGACAGCGTCCAATTCGTCGCCATGCAAACACCGAGCGAGCAGCCAGCAGCGGAAACGGCGGCGACGCCTCCGTCGAGACGATAAAAGAACGGGCCCACAGCGATCAGCAAGGGTCGCCGCCCATCCGGCTGAGCCACCCGGCCAAGTTCAAGATCGCCTTAGGGCCGGTAGACCCACGCATGGTCGACGTCCGATTCGACGTCGTACATCTGTAAGATCTTGGGATCCGGCGTGCCATTATGGAGTGGCAATCCGTACCGGAATTCATCGCCGTTTTCACCCACGGCATCGCCCGGTCGATAAAAATTCAGCTTGAGCGTTCGGAAAGCATATTTGCGGCCAGCACCAAAAGTTGTCTCTTCGGATGCGGTATCTTCAAACCGATAGGCGTTCGTCAGCCCCTGCACGTAGACGCTGAAAAAGTCGGTGCGACGTTCGATGTTGTCCCAAGTCGCAACGCCCCAATACTCGCGGCCGATCGATTCACCGGTCGTTGTGATAGGCACTTGGGTGATCGAAATCGAATCGTAAAGCTTCACTCGCGGATCACGAATTTCGATGCGGTGGATTTTGGCCAAGACTTCCGGCAAGACGTGGTCGGCATATTCCTTGTCGTATTCATGCGCCCGCAATGCGAAGATCGGCATGAATCGCAAGTCCTTCTTGTCGGACTGGAGCACGAACCGGTCATGTCCGAATTCGTCTTTCTCGGCGACCGGCTTCAGACTGCCGCCTGTATTGCGAATCCGATACAGGAGGTACCAAATACGACGCGCTTTCGCCGTACCGTCACCACTAGGGATGGGCACGGTCAACATCCTCATCGGTTTGAAAGCAAATTCCAGCTGCCACACAGGGCGACGGAACGTCGTGCTGCCGGCCAGCCCCGAAAGCGTCTCGCTCGATGCGGCGAAATGGGGCTCCCACGCCGGAGCAATTCGGGACACCTCCGCAAAATCGACCGGGCCCGTGGCCGTGTCCATTTCCGAAGGCTCGGCCGGGATCACCTTCAAAACACCAGGAGCCAACTGCGGCATCGGCAATTGTGCCTCTGCTGTCGCACTCAGCGCGAGGAGGAGGCCGGCTATCAGACACCCAAGCTGGGCTGTGAATTTCGCGAGAGAAGGGTAACCGTTCATCAAGAAACAACCTGTTTGATTTGGGGGCCGGAGACTCTTACCGGCTCGATTGACGTAGTTCTTATTGTAGTTGCCCGACTTTCCCCGAGCCAATCAAACCGGCAGATCGGCCCGTTTCCGCCGCTCGTCCTGACCGGCCGCCGCCTCACAATCGGCACAATCCCCGCTTGAGCCTTGCTGTCCAGCCGGAGGATTTGTAGACTGATGGGTCTCGAAAGTCTGAAATCCAGCGAGGTATATACTCATGGCTCATAAAAAAGGGCAGGGCTCTAGCCGCAACGGTCGTGATTCCAACGGCCAAAGGCGGGGCGTCAAAAAATACGGGGGCGAAGTCGTCCAACCCGGGAACATCATCGTTCGACAGGTGGGCAATCGCTTTCATCCTGGCGCGAACGTAGGTCAGGGCAAAGACTACACACTGTTTGCGCTTAAAGAAGGCAAGGTTGTCTTCGATCGTAAGGGGCGACGGGTCAATGTAGAAGTCACGGACGCTGCCGCCAGCTAGGCCAGTGCCGCCAAGATCAACGAAAAAGCCTGCGACTTCTCGCAGGCTTTTTTTGTGTCGATTGGTTCTGTGTCCGTAGCCATCTGTCGGTCGACTAACCGGCAGAGGGCGAGGTGTGCAACGTCGCTTCGGGTGATTTCGATTCCATCCCGGTCGTCCTGCGATTCGCCTCGGCAACGATTTGCATCGCTGCGGTCAGCTGGTTCGCGTTGAAGTACATCTCGCGAGTACCATTCAGGTGCTGAATCTTGACCTTGTTGGCCATTTCTTGCCAACTGAGATTGTCGGTCAGGTGCCAAGCGGCCGCCTGAGCGGCAGTCTGATCAATCTGTCCGCGACCGAGCATCTGCAAGACGGCGGTCACCTTCGGATCGCTACTGAGGGTCTCCACCGGTACCAGATCGTATTCAATGCGTGGCTTGGGATCGTCCTTGCCATGTTCTAGGCAGACACATGGGACGCGAAATTTGCCGACGGCACCCGGTTCCACGTTGAAGGCACCGCCACCACCGCCGCCACCGCCAAATCCGCCACCGCCGCCGCCACCAAGTCCACCACCACCGACGCCTTGGTTACCACCACCACCGCCGCCGCCAAAACCACCACCGCCACCGCCAACCCTACCGCCACCGCCGCCGCCGAATTGGGCCAGCACGGGAACGCCGGCAAAGACCTCAGGTAGGTCGATGCTGAGTGGTCCATCCGTCTTGTTCGTGATGAAAATCGTGGCGCGTGTCGAATCCTTGGGGATGAACTTCACCTCGACTTGCCCCGCCTCTTTCGCGGCAAACAGGTCAACAGATTGAGCAGACACATGGGTGGCAAACATCAGAGCCAGAGCCAACATGAGCGAAGGGCCAATACGCATTGGGGGCCTCAATAAATAAAGGGGACCATGTGAATGGTAAGGAAACCGACCGGCGAACGGACGAGTTCATTCAAAACCAGCCTCTAGCCTAGTTTGGCTGGCACCAAAATTCAAAAAACTAGCTTCGATCGGCCGCAATGCGGGCTCGCGACCGCTCTGGCCAGTCCGATCGATCCGATTATGCACGAAAAAGGGCCGGCTCGCCCTGAGGACGAACCGGCCCAGTATTTTGACCAAGGAAACCTTCCTTAGCGACTATTTATTAAAGGCAATGCCCAAGAATGCCTGAATCTTCGGGGCATACATGACCACAACAGGCGTGAACACGACGCTGACCATCGTCATCAGCTTGATGAGAATGTTCAGCGAAGGACCACTCGTATCCTTACAAGGATCGCCCACCGTGTCGCCAATGACGCCGGCCTTATGAGCTTCCGAGCCCTTACCGCCGTGGTCGCCATCCCCTTTTTCGATCAGCTTCTTCGCATTATCCCAAGCACCACCCGCGTTGTTGAGCATCGTGGCGAGCAAGAATCCGCAGACCAAACCGCCTGCCAACAGACCCATGACACCTGCCACACCCAACACCAAACCGGTAACGACGGGGACGATAATCGCCAACACCGACGGGACGATCATCTCACGCTGAGCTCCCGCGGTCGAAATCGCCACGCACTTCGCGTATTCAGGCGTTCCCGATCCGTCCATGATGCCAGGAATCTCGCGGAACTGGCGGCGAACTTCTTCGACCATCGAGCCGGCGGCGCGACCGACAGCTTTCATCGTCATGGCACAGAAGACAAACGCCATCATGCCACCGACGAACATGCCGCAGAGCAGTAGCGGATTCATGATGTCCATTTGGTAGGCGTCAATGATGGTCGCCAACGCATTGTCCGAGCCTTCAATGGCGGTGGCCAATTCTGCAAACGACTCATCCTTCTCGGCCAACTTCGGCACCCACAGTTTGATCTCTTCGATGTACGAAGCGAGCAATGCGAGTGCTGTCAAAGCGGCCGAGCCGATGGCGAAACCTTTACCGGTTGCCGCCGTGGTGTTACCCAAAGAATCCAACGCGTCGGTGCGCTCACGAACGATCGGTTCGAGTCCCGCCATTTCGGCGTTACCACCCGCATTGTCGGCGATCGGGCCGTAAGCGTCCGTCGCCAAGGTAATGCCGAGCGTCGACAACATGCCAACCGCGGCGAAGCCAATACCGTAAAGACCCATGCCAAAGCCGCCTTCGCCGAAGCCTCCAGCAAACGCAAATGCACAGATGATCCCAATCACGATCGTGACGACTGGGATGCCGGCCGAGTACATACCCGTCGCCAAACCGTCGATGATCGTTGTCGCAGGGCCCATCTTGGCCTGCTCGGCGATGCCTTTCGTCGGGGCATATTCGTCCGAAGTATAGTATTCGGTCGCTTGCCCAATGATGACACCGGCCACAAGTCCCGACACGACCGACATCACAATGCCGAATGAGATCATGCCGAGCGGCCACCACATCAGGACCAAAGCCAATACGATGAGGGCGGAACTTCCCAATGTGCCGACCAATAGTGCAGTCAGCAGGTTCTTTTGCGAAGCACCCTCGCGGCACTTCACGAGGAAGATTCCAACGATGGAAAGCAAAATGCCGATACCGGCGACCACCATCGGTGCGGTTACGAGGTTGATGGCTTCCGTTCGAGCCGTTGCCATGGCATCCGCGTCGGCCCCAGCGTGGCTCAATTTGTGCACACCCACAGAAGCGCCCAGTGCCGCCGTGGCCAAGATGGAGCCGCAATACGACTCGTAAAGGTCAGCACCCATACCGGCGACGTCACCCACGTTGTCACCCACGTTATCAGCGATTGTCGCTGGGTTGCGGGGATCATCTTCCGGAATGTCTGCTTCAACCTTACCGACCAAGTCAGCACCCACATCGGCCGCCTTGGTGTAGATACCACCACCGACGCGAGCAAACAGAGCCTGCGTCGATGCCCCCATGCCGAAGGTGATCATCGTCGTGGTGATGTGAACGAGCTTTTCTTTTAAGTCGCATCCGGCAGGAACCAGTTCCATGCCCATGAACTGGAAACCGTTTTCCATGTGCTCAGGGGAGTAAACGAACTTATCCAGGATCCAGTACCAGACGCAGATGTCGAGCAAACCAAAACCGACCACGACCAGTCCCATCACGGCACCGGCACGGAAAGCGACTTGCAAGCCACGATTTAATCCTTCACTACAGCCTTGAGCCGTTCGCGAAGAAGCGGCCGTCGCCGTTCGCATGCCGATGTAACCACAAAGACCTGAGAAGAATCCACCCGTTAAGAACGCGATCGGTACAAACGGGTTTTGGATGCCGGCTTTCGCAAGCAAGAACAAGATCACCAGCAGCACGACGAAAACCATCGTGACTGCCGCGTACTGACGACGAAGGTAGGCCATCGCACCATCGGTCACGTGACCCGCAATTTCCTGCATCCGGTCATTACCGGGGTCGGCAGCGAGTACTTTCTTGTAAAAGACAACTGCCATGATAAGCGCAAGCACTGCAGCTGCAGGTGCGATCCACCATAACGGGTTGATCACCGACAATTCCATCACAATCTCCTAGGTAGAAAATTTGTCCATCGTCCTCTTAGTGACGACGATTGTTGATTTGGTCCAGCGCTGGTGATTGGCCACTCAGCCGCCGACTCGATTGCATCCCCATCCCCGGGCGATGGCGAGCCTAATCAAGCTTGCAAAACCGCCTTGAAAGAGCCTAATGATGCCCTTGAAACCAGAATTGAGCAACCGCTATTCGGCTCGCTCGCGAATGCCAAAGCGATTCTTATCTCGGTAACGTCGACCGGACCGATCTGCAAACTTGATGGGTACGCCCCCTGACCGGCCATTGATCGAAAATGGCCCGCTAAAACAGGTAATATCGGCGCCTTTGCGGGCCAGCAAAGCACGCTCCAGATTTGAGCCTGGCGACGGACGAATCGAGCGAATTGAGCAAAACGACCACGAAGCAGATACGATCACCGACTATGAAAAGCTTGCCTCCGAAACTCGACGATTGCCGCGAACACACCCAGAGCTCCGAACTGTTCATTGTCGAAGGAGATTCGGCCGCTCGTTCGGTCAGCGCTATCCGGTCCAAATCGCTCCAGGCCGTCCTCCCCATGCAGGGCAAACCGATGAACGCGATGAAGGCGACTCGCCAGCATATCTTGGATCACCCGAAGTATGCCGACGTGCTGGCTGCGCTTGGCATCGATACGAAACCGGCGACCGAAAACTCCGCAGAGGGGTTCCAGGTCGATCTCGATGCGATTCGGTATGAGCGGATCATCCTACTGTTCGATCCAGATGCCGACGGAATTCACGCTCGAACATTGATGCACCTGTTTTTCTACCGCTGGCTGCGACCGCTATTGGACGCTGGCCGAGTCCTCGACGCACACCCCCCGCTGTGGCAACTGAGCTCCGACCAACTCGTCGAACCGATGTACGCGTTCACCAAACCACACTACGACCGCGTCCGGCAGGCGATACAGGCCCAAGACATTGATCCGAAAACGACTCGCTACCGTGGATTAGGCAACATCCCGGGCCCCATTTTGAGGCAAATGTGCTTAGACCCCAGCTCGCGCAAAACGACGGCGGTAACGGCCGCGCACGCAGAAGTGGCCTTAGAGGTATTTGCTCAAATGCGACAATACGGAAATCGGCCGTAGGCAGCCAATCTCTGCCGCACCGTGCCCGATGACGTCGTCGAGTCAATTCCCGACGATTTGCCCTCGCAGCAGGGCGGCAACGGGAACCGCAACTTTCGCCCGACACCGGGGTTCAAGACATCTGAGACGTCGCATCCAAACCAGGAGATTCCGTTGGTCATGAACCTTTCCTTCAACCGCCCGACTCGCGGCAGACTGCTGCGAGCAGCTTCACTGCTTTTTTTCCTGGCCAGCGGGCTCGTCGATGCTCAGGCAGCGGAACGAGCCAACATCATTTTCATGCTCTCGGACGACCAGGCTTGGAACGGGCTCTCCGTCGCGATGCATCCGGAGATCGCAGGTTCCCAAAGCAAGATTTATCAAACGCCAGCGATCGAACGGCTGGCAGTCCAGGGCATGCGATTTTCCAATGCCTACTCCCCCTCATCCGTCTGCGCGGCGACACGCTGCAGTTTGCAAACGGGGCTCAGCGCCGCTGCCAATCGTTGGACAAAGGCCGGGCCGTCCATTCGGGCAACCGCTGGTCACCCCTGGATTCCACCACAATCCATTCGCAATCTGCCTGCGTCTCGCGTCACCATCGGCGAGCAGTTGCAAGCCGCAGGATACGCGACCGCTCACTACGGCAAGTGGCACCTGCGAGGCGGTGGGCCCGGCGAGCATGGCTATGACGACCATGATGGCGACACGGGAAATGAGCGCGCCGAACAATTCGCCGATCCCAACCCGGTCGACATCTTTGGTATGGCCGAACGGGCAGAACGATTCATGCAGCAACAGGTCGCGGCAGACAAACCGTTCTTCATCCAGATGTCGTGGCTGGCACTCCACTCGCCTTGGAATGCTTTGAAGGCGACTCAGGCCAAGTATCAAAACATGGCCGTTCGCGGCCGAGCCGGTCGCCTGGCCGCGATCACAGAAGATCTCGACACGGGAGTCGGCCGAGTTCTGGCTGCCGTCGAACGGCTCAACATCGCTGAAAATACCTACGTGATTTACATGTCGGACAACGGCGCCGGCGGAGCAAGCGGGAACGGCCCCTTGAACGGCGGCAAGGGATCGGTTTGGGAGGGCGGCATTCGCGTCCCGCTGATCATTCGCGGGCCTGGGATCGCGGCCAATTCATGGTGTCACACGCCCGTGGTCGGTTACGACTTCTATCCCACGTTTTGCGAATGGGCCCAGATTCCCTCCTCGTCGCTCCCGCCAGAGATCGAAGGGGGTAGCCTCGTCAAACTACTTCAGAACGAAGGGCAGGGGAGAGTTGCCAGGTCGCGAAAAGAACTCGTTTTCCATTTCCCACACTACCAATCAAGCGACGGCCCCCACTCGGCCATCCGCGTGGACGATCTCAAACTCATTCGCTTCGACGAAACGGGCAAACGGTCCCTGTTCGATTTGGCAAAAGACCCGGGCGAGCGGCAAGACTTGGCAGCGGCTGAACCAAGGCAAGTCCAACGTTTGGAAAAACAGTTGAACGAATATCTCCAAACGGTAAAGGCCGATTTGGCAACGCGAAATCCCAACTACGACCCAAACGTCCAGCGAACCGACAAACGGAGAAATCGAGGCGGACGAAAACGAGCACGACCGGATCAATAACTCCTTTGGCGATTGGCCGCCGATCGGCCGAATTCCCAACCCTTGCAGCCCTGATATCCTTCCGCATCTGAAGGGTCAAACCGCTGATTTCTCTGACGCTTTCACCGCAGGGTGAACCTTTCCGGTGACAATTGCGTCTTAGGAAGGTAGAATAAAGGTAGGCAATACGGACAAATTCCAGTCCGACGGTTTCCCCATCACCTTTCATTGGAGTCAATGTGACAGCACCAGAAACTGGACCTCTCAGCGCGGAACATCTTTCCTCTACCGATGCTGGCCCTCAGGCCGCTCCCGCAGGATGCAGCAAACAAGAACGCAGTTTGCAACTCGCCCTAGCTGCTGCTCAAACCGCTGTAGAAAACAACGGCCAAGACGTCCTGGTGCTCGACCTTCGTGAACTCACATGCATCTTTGACTATTTCGTAATCGCCAGCGGCACCAGTCGCCGTCAATTGCACGCGATCAGTGACGACATCGATGATCGATTGCAAAAAGACCTTGGCGACAAACGAATGGGAATTGAAGGCTACGACGGAAGCAGTTGGATCCTACTCGATTACGGCACCATCGTGGTCCATCTGTTCGACGCGGAAACGCGCGGCTACTACGCGATCGAAAAGCTGTGGGGCGAGGCAAAGCAAGTCGATTGGAAGAAGCTGGTTTAATCGTCCTTTGGCGGTTGCTACTGTCGATTGAACCCAACCGTCAATCGTTTCGACTACCGACCGATAAATCCGCGCAGGAAGTTGGCAAACCGACCCGCCGAACTGCCTTCCTCCGCTGACACCGTAATTCCGCTCGGTTGATTGCTGGCGCTCGCTTGAGACGAGGACGGGAAGTTGTGGAACAGCACGTCATCGTAAATCCCGTCCGGCGTCGAGTTCAGGAAGTAGCGCTTGGAAACCAAGTTGGCAGCGATGCCAGACTCGCCAAAGTTGTTCTGTTGAGCATTCTGGCCGGCCTCTAAACGGATATTGATGGCGTCATTTCCGACCACCGATCCGTCCTGACTGCTTTCCTCACCGTCCGTGAAGTCGGCCGGGTGCAATTGGGTAATCACGTAGTCGCCCGGCACGAGACCGGTGAATTCGTAGTAGCCGTTCCCGTCCGTGTACGTCGTTTGGAGCACCACATTACCGTTGACGTCGGTGCCTTCCAGCGTGATCAGCACCCCTTCGATCGGATACTCACCCGGCTCGAACGAACCATCACCATCATCCACAAATACAAACCCGCTGGCGCTGGAACCGGCAACCGGCGTGACATCCGTGGTGGTGTTGTTCTCCGGCGTCGGATCATCGCCATTGGCACCATCATCGGCGATGGCCGCTGTATTGGTCAGTTGCAGACCGGCCGATGCCGGATCATCGATGAGCACCGCGAATTGAATCTCGCGAAGCTCACCAGCGGCGACCGCACCTGCCGTGTATTCGTAGGCGTTGCCTCCGACGGCAACCCAGCCATCCGAACTGGCGCTGGCGTCGAAGGAAGTGCCGGCCGGTAAGGTTTCGCTGATCACAACACCGGTCGCATCCTGACTTCCAACGTTCTGATAAGTCAGCGTATAGACCACCGTATCGCCTGGTACCGCCTCAAAGCCACCATCGTCTTTTGAGATCACCAAATCGGGCACGGCGTCAAGAAAATCAGTGTCTTCATCAGTATTGTTGTTCGGCGTCGGATCATCACCATTGGTACCGTCGTCAGTGACGCTCACGCTATTGGTGAAGCTATCGATCCCGCCACTCACCGAACTGAGCACGTTTGCTTGCACGGTTAGCTCGACCGAATCGCCCGCGGCCAGACTTCCCAAATTCCAAGTAATCGTGCCGGCGGCCGCGTCGACCAGGCCACCCATGTCGGCGAATACGTCTGTCAATACATCGGCTGGGAACACGTCGTTCACAACGACCCCCGTTCCATCTTGATTGCCAACATTGGTGACGTGAATGGAATAGACAATCGCATCGCCAGCCGCTGCGACCGTTCGCCCGTCGTCCTTCACAACCACGTAGTCCGGATAGGCTTCCAGTGTGTTGATATCTTCGGCCACGTTGTTGTCGAGCGTTGGATCGTCGCCATTGGTGCCGTCATCCATGACGCGGGCCAGGTTTGAAATACGATCAACGGCTGCTGGCACGGCATCCACCACCCGGGCATTCACCGTCAAGACAATCGAGTCGCCCACTGCCAGCGTCGGAATGGACCACTGGATCGTACCCGCTGCCATATCAATAACGGCTCCTTGGTCGGCCGTCACATTCGTGAGCAGACTTGCGGGGAAGACATCGCTAATCGTCAAGCCGGTACCGTCTTGGTTGCCGATGTTGTGCACGGTCAGCGTATAGACGATCGAATCGCCGGGCGCGACGTTCGACAGTCCATCGTCCTTAGTGATGGCGTAATCGGGCGACGCATCGACCAGATCGGTATCGTCCGCTCGATTATTGCCTGGCGTTGGGTCGACACCATTGGTTAAGTCATCGGTCACGCTCACCGTATTCGTGAATTGATCGAGTCCTGCCCCAACGGGATCCAAAACATCGGCAGTCACTGTCAGCGTCACGGAATCGCCCGCATCTAAGTCCCCAAGATTCCAAAGGATGGTGCCAGCCACTCCATCAACGATGCCGCCCGTATCGGCGACAACGTTCGTAAGTGCATCCGTGGGAAACTCATCGAAGACGACAACGCCCGTTCCATCCTGGTTACCGGTGTTTTGGACAACGATGGTATAGGTGATCGAATCGCCTGGTGAGACATTCGTTTCCAAATCATCTTTGGTGACCGAGTAGTCGGGGGCTGCCGCCAGCGCATCGGTGTCCTCGTCTTGATTATTTTCCGGCGTCGGGTCGAAACCGTTGGTGGCGTCATCGGTCACACTGACCATGTTGGTAAATTCATCGATCCTCGCAGGAAGATTCGCGTACAGATCGGCTGTGACCGTCAGAACCACCGTATCGCCCGCCGCCAGATCGCCCAGGTTCCAAGTGATCGTGCCACCGACCGAATTCACAACACCCCCGTTGTCAGCGGTCACATTTGTCAGCACGCTGATGGGAAAAGAGTCCACGACTTCCACTCCCGTTCCATCCTGACTTCCCAGATTGCGAACGGTAATGGTGTACGTAATGGTCTCGCCGGGCGAAGCGGCACTCACACCATCATCTTTCGTCACAACGTAATCTGGTTGGGCATTTAGTAGATCGGTGTCTTCATCACGGTTGTTGTCGGGAGTCGGATCGACACCATTGAGTCCATCGTCCGTGACCTGGGCAGCGTTTGTAAAGCTGTCGGCACCGGCCGGCAATTGAGCCAACACGTCGGCCTCCACGGTTAGAACGATGAGGTCGCCGGCGCCTAACGCACCCAAATTCCAGGTGATGGTGCCCGCAACCGCGTCGACCATCCCGCCCATATCGGCAGTGACGTTCGCCAAGATGTCGGCCGGAAACACGTCGCTGACGACAACGCCCGTTCCATCTTGATCGCCGACGTTGCGAACTTCGATGGTATAGACAACATGATCGCCAGCGGTCGCCGCACTGATGCCATCGAACTTCTGCAACGTATAATCGGGCGTGACACTGCCATCGACGGCGTCGATGTCTTCGTCGAGATTATTGTTCGGCGTGGGATCGGCACCGTTGGTGCCATCATCGGTCACGCTCACCGAGTTAGTGAAATCGTTGACTCCTGCCGGTAGCGGATTCCGCACATCGGCTTCGACGGTCAGCACCAGAACATCACCGGCAGGCAGACTCGCCACATTCCAAGTAATCGTCCCAGCGACGGCATCGACGACCCCGCCGGCATCGGCGGTGACGTTTTCCAACACGCTGGCCGGGAAGAAATCGCTCACCACGACATTGGTTGCCTCTTGATCGCCCACGTTACGAACGGTCACGGTGTAGGTTAAGTGATCACCCGTACTGGCCGTTGTGATGCCATCCGACTTGGCCACGGTAAGATCAGGGGTCGCCAAGACCGTGTCGGTGTCGACGTCCATGTTATCTTCCGGCGTCGGATCATCGCCGTTGGTACCGTCATCCTGGGCACTTGCCGAATTCAGAATCAGTTCTACGCCAGCGTCAAACGTCGTCGGTAAATCGGCAGTGACGGTCAAAACAACCGTGTCGCCTGCCGCGATCGAGCCCAATGTCCAATCGATCGTGCCGGCCACCACATCGACAACGCCACCCATGTCGGCCGTCACGTTCAACAGTACATCGGTGGGAAACAGATCGTTCACGGTGACACCTGTCGCCGTCTGATTGCCTTGATTCTCCACTTGGATCGTATAGGTAATCGAATCGCCACTGGTAACCGCATTCAATCCGTCGTTTTTCGTAACGCGCAAATCGGGGTAGGCGTCGAGGATATTGGTATCTTCATCCATGTTGTTACCGGGAGTCGGATCATCACCATTCGTCCCATCGTCGATGACGCTTGCACTGTTGGTAAAGTCATCAATCCCGGCACCCACCGAATCCAATACGTCGGCTGTGACTGTGAGGACGATCGTTTCGCCACCGGCCAAGTCACCCAGATTCCAGGCGATCGTACCGGCTATCGCATCGACAACGCCACCATTGTCGGCAACCACATTCGTGAGCACATTCGTCGGGAATAGGTCGCTCACGACGACTCCCGTGCCATCTTGATCGCCCACATTGCTGACGGTCAGAGAATAGGTGATCGCGTCACCCGGTGCGGCGTTCGTCACTCCGTCGTCCTTGACGATCGTGTAATCGGGATACGCATCCAGTGTGTCGGTATCACTGTCGGTGTTATTCCCAGGAGTCGGATCAACGCCATTCGCACCATCGTCGGCGACGCTACCCGAATTCGTAAAGTCGTTGATACCTGCACCGACCGGATCGAGCACATCCGCAGTCACCGTGAGGATGACCGTGTCACCGGCGGCCAAGTCACCCAGGTTCCAGGTGATCGTACCGGCCACCGCATCGACGAATCCACCCATGTCGGCGACTACATTGGTGAGCACGTCGGCCGGAAAGATGTCGCTCACAACGACACCGGTTCCATCTTGATTCCCAACATTCTGGACGGTGATCGTGTAAATGATCGAGTCACCGGGAGAAGCATTCGTCAGACCATCGTCCTTCACGATCGTGTAATCGGGAACGGCAACGAGTGTGTCCGTGTCGGTATCGGAATTGTTATCGGGAGTCGGATCGGGCCCGTTCAATCCATCGTCGGTCACGCTACTTGAATTGGTAAAGTCGTCAATTCCCGCACCGGCAGGATCCAAGACATCGGCAGTCACCGTGAGGATGACCGTGTCACCGGCGTCCAGATCGCCCAAATTCCAAATGATCGTGCCGGCCACTTCATCGACGACTCCGCCACTATCGGCAACCACATTCGTGAGGACATTTGTTGGAAAAACATCGCTTACCACGACGCCCGTCCCATCCTGATCACCGACATTGCTCACCGTAATGATGTAGGTGATCGAATCGCCAGGCGACGCGTCGGTCAACCCATCGTCTTTGACAATCGTATAGTCGGGCGTCGCACCCAAGATGTCGGTATCCATGGCGGTGTTGTTTGCGGGAGTCGGATCGGTGCCGTTCGTGCCATCGTCATTCACGCTGACCGAGTTTGTAAATTGACTGACACCCGATGGCAGCGGATCGAGGACATCGGCGGTCACCGTGAGGATGACCGTGTCACCGGCGTCCAGATCGCCCAGATTCCAAGTGATCGAACCAGCCACTGCATCGACGACTCCGCCACTATCGGCAACCACATTCGTGAGGACATTTGTCGGGAACAGGTCGCTCACGACGACTCCCGTCCCATCCTGATCGCCCACATTGTTCACCGTGATGATGTAGGTAATCGAGTCGCCCGCTTCGACGTTCGTCAGTCCGTCATCCTTCAACACCGTATAGTCGGGCGCCGCGTCCAACGTGTCCGTATCGGTATCCGAGTTGTTACCCGGGGTCGGATCGAGTCCGTTGGCACCGTCGTCTGTCACGCTGATCGAGTTTGTGAAATCGTCGATGCCCGAACTGATCGGATCCAGCACGTCAGCGCTCACCGTCAAGACGACAGAATCTCCAGCATCCAAATTACCCAGGTTCCAAGTGATGGTTCCAGCCACCGCATCGACCACTCCGCCCATGTCGGCAGTCACATTGGTCAACACGTTCGTCGGAAACGCATCGCTCACCACGATGCCCGTTCCATCTTGATCGCCCACATTGCGGACCGTAATTGTGTAAGTGATCGAATCGCCCGGAGAGGCGCTCGTCAAACCATCATCCTTCTCGATCGTGTAGTCGGGGGCCGCAGTCAGCGTATTCGTGTCGTCATCAGAATTGTTGTCGGGCGTCGGGTCGACACCATTCAACCCGTCATCGTTGACACCGCCGGTATTCGTGAAATCGTCGATGCCGGCGCCGATCGGATCGAGCACATCGGCGGTGACCGTCAGGATGACTGAATCGCCCGCATCCAAATCGCCCAGATTCCAAGTGATGGTTCCGGCGACGGCGTCCACAACACCGCCCGTATCGGCAGCCACATTCGTCAACACATTCGTAGGGAACATATCGCTTACCACGACACCCGTACCGTCCTGATTACCCACATTGCGGACCGTGATTGTGTAAGTGATCGAATCGCCCGGAGAAGCATCGGTCAAGCCATCATCTTTGACAATCGTGTAATCGGGCGCCCCGTTCACCGTATCGGTATCGCTGTCGGTGGTGTCCGCCGGCGTCGGTTCGATATCATCATGAATGACCGTCGCCGAGTTCGTCACGCTGTTGATTCCGGCTGGCAGGGGATCCAGCACGGCCACGGTGACATTGAGGGTTGCGGTGTTGTTGGGCGCATTGAAATCGAGCGCACCGGGCGTCCACGTCAGCAGGCCGGACACCGCATCAAACGCCACATTGCCGGCGTCATCGGTGGACACAAACTGCAAGACATTCAAAGGAATGGTGTCTGAAACCGTGACGCCAGTTGCCACGTCAGAACCTGAATTCGTGACGACGATTTGATAGACATAGGTCTCTCCGGCCGTAACCTCAGTCAGGCCGTCATCCTTGGTAATCGCCAGATCGGCACCAATGGGAGTGGTCGTTTCTCCATCGCTGGCGACGTAGTCATCAACACCACCCGAGCCATCCCGCTCGTTCGCGTCAACGCCATCGAGAGAAGTCCAGCTGATCGTTCCTGTATTGTTCATGCCAAGATCAAGAACAGCAGGGTTGGTTGAAATCTGTGCGTTGTAAGTGATCGTAACTGGGCCCGCACCAAGCAGTAACTCGTCGAGTTCAAGGTTGATGTTGTTGCCGGCAGAAGTATCGGTGACAACGGTTGCCCCAGAAACGCTCAACGTGGCCAAATCGAGCGTCATCCCCAGGGGCAACGAATCAGAAAAACCGATGTCAAACGCATCGGTATCGCTGGCAACAGAATGGTCGATGGTAATGGTGAACGTGACAACGTCGCCCAAATGGGGAGTCGTATCGCTCACCGATTTGACAATGGACAGTTCGGGCTCGATGATCTCCACGTCTTCCGCGTCGACGACGGGCGACATGGCAGTCGCCCCACCTACCATCCATTGGAGCTGAGCCGAATTGTCCAGCATCGTGTCGGTCTCGGTTTGATTGGTTGCCAGGTCGAGTACCAGCACCGTGTACGTCAACGTGATCGTCTCTGCCGCGCCGTTATCGACGTTGCTATTGGCCAAATCGCCCAGATCGAAAGTCAGCTGCTGCCCTAATACGGTCGGGGCAAACGTGGCAATATCACTAAAGTCGCCCACTCCTAAGTTGGTCGTGACATCGGCCGTGGCCGCTCCGCCGCTCTGCACGACCACATTGTCGAGGCTGACAAATTGCAAACCGACATCCAGATTATCGATGAGCATTACCGAGTTCAATTCGCCTTCGGGCACCGTAACTTGCACTTGATACTGAATGGTTTCGCCAATGACGGCTTCATTGTTGGCATTGTTCGCGTTGACAATGCTGGTGCCGAGCAGGGATTTAACGATTGCCGGCGCCGTGACGAGAAGATCGGCCGACCCACTATCGGTGTAGTTGTCGATGCCGCCCGCATCATCGCGTTCACCCGCATCGACGCCGTCGAGAGAGCTCCAGCCGACGCTGGCCGTATTGGACAATGTGTCGCCCGGATTCACAGTGGAGGCCACCGTCCCGTTGATCGTGATGGTTACCGTCTCGCCGATTAGTAAATCGAATGAGGCGGCCGGGTTCGTTGCCAGCGTGTTTCCAATCAGGCCAAAATCAGAACTGATATCGCCTGCAGACGAGTGAGCAACGGAGAAACTAACGACGTTGATGGCGGCCGGTACCGAGTCATTGAAAACGACATCGTACGCATCGGTATCGCTGGCTCCGTTATGCGAAACCGTAATCGTGTACACGACCGGATCGCCGGCATCAGCTGTCCCAGGCGCGACCGATTTCGCCACGTCCAGATCGGGCTCGATGACCTCTATATCTTCCGCATCGTCAGGCAATGAGGTCGCCGTGGTGCCCCCAACTTCCCACTGAATCAGAGCCGAGTTATCGAGCATCGTGCCAACGCCCTCACCCTGATTCGTGGACACGTTATCGACGAGGACCGTGTAGGTCAAGACAATCGTCTCTGCCGCCGCATTGTCAACATTCGCGTTTGTGATCGTCCCCAGCTCAAAAGTGACCATCTGCCCGCCGATCATCGGCGTGATCGAAGTCGAGTCGTTCAGATCGATCGTATCGGATGACAACGCTGGCGAAGCGGCAATACTGTCCAGGCTGACGAACGACAGACCAACATCCAACGTGTCAACAATTTCGGCCAATGAGGTGACACCTTCCGGTACGGTCACTGTCAGTCGATATTGGGCCGTTTCGCCAATGACTGCTTCGTTGTTGGCATTATTCGCGTTGACAATGCTGGTCGAGATCAACGATTTAGCCACGGTCGGTGCATCGATCGTGACATTCGCCATCGCCGAATCACTGTAGTCGTTGTGCGCGCCGTCACCATTGCGTTCTCCGTCGCCCCCTCCTGAAGCCCCGGGCGTTGTCGAACCGGTCGGATTGGCGACGGTACCAGCACCCGGCAAACTGGTGTAATTCACATCCACCGTATTGACGATGTCGTCGCCCGGCGCAACGGTATTTACCAAGGTGGCCGAGTAATTGATGGTGACCGTGCCGCCAGAAGGAATCTGGTCGATGGTAATGTCGACGCTATTTCCGGCCGACGCATTCGTGACACCCACAGCACCGCCGCCCAGGGTCACACTGACACTGGGCACGTTAAGCACGTAGTTCGCCGACAGTGCATCCGTAACGACCACATCAAAGGCATCGGCGATCGTCGATCCCGTCGCATTGCTGAAAGTGATCGAAAAAGTGATCACGTCGCCGGCGTCTCCACCACTCGGCGAAGCCATTTTGACGACGTTGTCGATTCTCGGCTCGACAACCCCAATGGTCACATCGTTGCTGCGGTCGGTAACGACACCGGCGTCGCTGGTAAATCGGGTATCAAAATTATTCGTGCGGGTATCGCCATGGTCGTTGCTCCCCGGATCATTGAGCACCAAGGCGTTGAATTCGAGCACCACAAACTCTTGGTCGGCGTCGTCATCAGCGTTGATGACATCACCCAGCTTGAAGTAGACGTCCGTACCGCTTCCGTAAGCATCCAAATTGCTGGAAGTAGACGACGAAGACCCAATATTGACGTCGCCCAGAACAAATGCAGGTGTGATCCCGGCGACCGTCGATTCATTCCCAGCGACGAAAGGCGCCGCGGCGAGCCCCAAGTTTAATGTTCCCGAGGTATCGTTTGACGAAACACCGACGTTATTGCCGACGAATGCGACAGTCGTGGTGTCATCGTTGATGAATTGCAATCCGCCCGGCAACCGATCCTGCAATTGAAAATTGGTGAGCGTCCCTTCTGGGATTTCGACAACGAGACGGTAGCGGACAATTTCTCCAATTGTGAGTCGCTCGCGCCCCGACACCACTCCCGTATGCGATTCCGAAGTGCTGACGAGCGATTTGACCGGCACCAAATCGGTCGTCGTCACGCTGGCATCGTCAGTCCACTCGGATGAGTTACTGCCAGCGGTGTGATCGTTGCCTCCGTCGACAGCGCCAAACTCGTCGATCAGCGCCGTATTCGTGATGGTTTCGCCCGGCTCGACATCGATCGTGGCCTCGAGATCGTAAGTGATAACAATGATGTTCGAACCATCGCCGGCCAATTGTGCATTATCAAAGCTGTTGATTCCGCCTGTGAAAACACTCGGATCGGTCACCTCAATCCCGGTCGAAAACAGATCGGCCGGCACGCCGGAATACGCGAGTCCGTTTCCATCGCCGTCGAGTACTTGCAGATTGAGCCCTGGGCCACCGGTCGGAATCTGAAATCCGGCCGGAAGGAGATCGGTGATATTGACGTTAAACCCGTCCGCGCCGCCCGTGTTTTCAATCACGACCGCGAACTTCACTAAGTCTCCCGCATCGATACCGTTGAGGTCACTATCGATCGGGCTTGCGGCCAGGTTGGTACTGTTCACTCCGCCAGCAAAGGCGGCCGTCGCCAAGCCGGGCGCAGCAAACGGGACCGGCCCAACGGTGGACGGTGAGAATGTGCCACTGGCAGCATCGGTCGAGACGATCCCTTTGGTCAAATCCAAAGCCGGCGCCGCGACGACGGTCGGCGCGATCGCCGCATTGCTCGTCTCGCCCGAATTCGTGGTCCCGTACGTTGCCAACACTTGGTTCGTAAGGAACAGACCGTCGGCCATCAGTACGTCTTGCGCACTGACGGTAAACAGGAGATCGATGGTTGCCGAGGCGGAAGGGGCCGAATCAAAAGTTCCGAAATCCCAAGCGGCCGTGTTGGCGACGTTGTCGATCAATAGTGTCGGAGGATCCGTGGCAGGAACGACCGTATTCAAATCGTGCGACGGTCCATACGTCCAGCTGCCGGCCGGAGGTGGCGTGGCGGTTGGACCTCCTGCGTCGTAGGTCGTTAGCTCGTTCGCTGTATAAATTGGCAACGGCAAGAAGTCGGTCAGGACGAGATTTTCTACATCGACAGAAGCGAGGTCCATCGTGATGCGATAGGTGATCGTGTGACCGGCCACGAGATCGTCATCGGCCAGCAACAGATTCCCGTCAATTGCGTAAACCTCCTTGGCAATCGACGGCCCTTGCACAGCAAATGACGTTCCGCTGGTATCGTCTTCCGATTGGCCGCTGGGAAGTAAGCCGCTGACAGTCACATCGTTCGTAAGAACATCGCCAATATCGACCGACGAATCGCCCGATGGAAAAGTGTCGGTGAACGATTCTTGAATCACCGTGCGAAACACCACGGTCACCGTCGTCCCACTGGTTACCGTCGAATCGGCAAACAGATCACCGTTGACTATCCCGTCCAAGTCTTCTGCTGAGATATCAAAAAAGACGTCGGTCGAGCCATCACCGGGCGAATTCTGAGTCACCGTATAGTTGGCCGCCGCAAACGCACCACTGGTTGTCACACCGTTCTCGGCGATCGAAAACGTGGGCACAAACGTCGCATCAAACAACTGACCGTCGCTGAAATTGTCATCGAGAACTAAGTTGCTGAAGGAAAAGAAGTCAGACACCTGCACATCGATCGTGTATTCGATGACATCACCGGGCGTCGGCCCAGCACCACCGACGTCGGTTTGAATCGTGTACCCTTTTTGAACGGCAAGCGAACGAGCCTCCAGCACGAAGTCGGTGTCCATATCGTCATCGGACACAGGCCCGCTGGAATGATCTCCGGAGACCATCGCGTCGTTATTAAGCATGACATCATCGCCCGACGCGGGATCAATGACCGGATTGCCATCGGCATCAAACTCATCGACATAGATCGTGTACATCAAGACCAAATCGTCCTCGGCCAGCGTGCCGGTGACGGAAGTAAACTCGATTAAGAAGTCGTTATTGGGTGCGTTTTGTGGAGCGCCTGTGACAGGCTCGTCGGTGACATTCTGCCCAGCGACCGAAACTCCAGCGCCGACCATGACGCTCACCCCACCACTGTAGACGAACGAATTGGGAAGAACGTCCCGAATGTCCAGATTCGTAATCGTCTCGCCGTTTGCAATATCGATCGTGAGAGAATACTTGACGGGGAAGTTTGGCCCGGTGGCCGTTTCCGTTTCAGCGGCATTCGAGCTCTTGATGAGATTGATCACGGTGGGCGTGATGGCAGCCGTGTTCGTTGTCCCCATGATCGGTGGATCGGTCCCCGGATCGTCGAGTGGTGTACAGCCGAGGGCAAATCCGGCTGTGGCCGAAATGTCCATCGCCGTTCCGACCATCGCGCCGTCGGCCGTATTCAGAACGGCGTCGATATCGATCGTCGCGTTGGGTTGATCGGGTACGAAGCTGCCAAATGGCATTTCGAGAACATATAGCAACTCACCTGGAGTGCCGGTAACCGCCAATCCGGTCATGGGATGGAGCACCGCAGAACCGCCAGCGTCAACCAGGTTCCCGCCCGCGTCAAAAACGCCAACCTCGACAAGATTCACAGGGCTGCCCAGATAGCTGGCGCCCGTCAGATCGATACCATCGGGCACGGAAAGGTCGACGTAAGGTGCGTAACCAACGTCAGAAGCAGTCGTCGACGCATTGTCGAACTCAACAGCAAACTGAAAACTCTCGTTGATCATGCTTTCCGGTGGAAGGTCGATGATCGCGGCCGGAATTGGTGAACCGCTGTAGAGCCAACGATCTTCGAGCGTTTCTCGCATCCGATGCGATTCGCTTGCCTGCTTCGGGACGGAAGCACTCACTCGACGAAGAAAACTGAACATGCGCGACTCTCCGTAGCCTCTGAGGATAAGCCTCTCGCATCCTGCCGAGAGACAAAGAACGGCGCAATCGACTCACAGCATAAATCGCGCCGCACCCTACCTTTACTGATCGTCCACCTCCACAAGCAGAAACAGCACGAATTCATGAATGAATCTCAGGCCGAGTCGCTGCGGAGATAATGACTGTAAAAAGCGCTCAAGATATGACCCCCTACCAGTACCACATTGGTCGTATTGCGCCACATCCGCTGAATGTTCCGTTGTCGTATAGAGGGAGTTCCCTTTCTCAAGTGATGGGAAAACCGTTACGATGCGGCGTCGGCAATCGCCGCCGATCTCCGTGCCAACGATCTTTTCGCTGAAAACCAACAACGCCGATCATGAACATCCTTGCAGAGCTCAAACATCACTTTCGACCTGTCTTGCGGGAATTCGTCGACCACAACGACAAAGTCGAAACACTGTTGGAATTGGTGCGGCCTGCTCAGAACGCACAGTTCGGCGACTACCAAGCGAACTTCCCGATGCCCTTGGGAAAGCAGCTCGGCAGACCGCCTCGCGAAGTCGCCACAGAAATTTCTGACCAGTATCAGGGCCACGACCTGTGCCATGCGCCCGAGGTGGCCGGCCCTGGATTTATCAACTTGCGAATCCGCGACGATTGGCTGACAGATCAGTTGGAGCGAGCGCGCCACGACGAACGCCTGACCGTTGGCAAGGCCACCGACCCCAAGACATACGTTGTCGATTTTTCTTCGCCCAATGTTGCGAAGCCACTCCACGTCGGCCACATTCGCTCCACCGTGATTGGCGATGCGTTGAGCCGTACGCTGAGGTTTCTCGGTCACCATGTCATTAGCGATAACCATTTGGGCGATTGGGGAACACAGTTCGGCATGATCATTTATGGCTACCGCCATTTCGCCGACGCGAAGGCCTATGAGACCGAACCGCTCAACGAGCTGGGACGACTCTATCGATTCGTTCGCAAGTTGATGGACTATCACGGCGGCAAGGTGGCGATCCCTCAGCGCGAGCTGGCCATTGCTGAGCAACGCGCAGCATTGGCGAAAGCCGAATCGGCAACGCTTCATGAAGATGCCAAAGCAGAAAAGAAACGTCAGAAGACGCTGAAGAAACTAAGAGTCGATCTGGCAGCTGCCGAAAAAAGCTTGGCCGATCTGCAGGAAAACCAAGCAGCGATCGAATCGGATCAAGCGGTCGCACTCATCTTGTCCGAGCACGCCGACATCAACAAGGCAGTCTTGGAAGAGACGGTGAAACTGCACCAAGGGGACGAAGCCAATCAACAACTGTGGGCCGAATTCGTTCCCAAATGCCGCGATGGAATTGAAGAAATCTACCAACGGCTCGACGTGCGATTCGACGTCGAATTGGGAGAGAGTTTCTACCATGGCCGACTTGCGGAAGTGGTAGAAAACCTAAAAGAGAAAGGCATCGCCCAGGAAAGCGAAGGCGCGATGTGCGTCTTCTTGGATGGCTATGAGGCTCCTTTCCTCATTCAAAAGCGGGACGGCGCGTTCCTCTACGCGACCAGCGACTTGGCGACGATCCTGCATCGCGTCGAGACCTGGAATCCCGATGCGATCCTCTACGTGGTCGGATCACCTCAATCAGAACACTTCGACAAACTCTTCCTGACCGTCGACCAATGGGGATACGGAGAGATCGAGCTGAATCACGTCAAGTTCGGCAGCGTGTTGAATGAAGAAGGCAAAATGTACAAGACGAGGTCGGGCACCACGGTCGGGCTCGAAGGACTGCTGAACGACGCGGAAGCCAAGGCGCTGGAGGTCGTGACCGCCAACGATGACGCCAAACCAAACGGACCCGAACTGGACGAAGCGGCTCGTAAGCATGTCGCCACCGTCGTCGGTATCGCAGCACTGAAGTATGCCGACTTGTCGCAAAATCGTGAAAGTGATTACGTGTTTAGCTACGACAAGATGCTGGCTCTGCAAGGGAACACGGCCGCTTACATGCAGTACTCGTACGCACGCTGTCATGGAATCTTCAGTCGAGCCGGGGTCACGGCCGACGAAATACGCAATTCGACGACGGCAAAGATCACCATTGAAGCCGCGGCCGAACGCTCTCTGGCGCTACAGCTACTCCGCTTCGAAGAAGCCTTGCAGGACGTGATCGCCGATTATCGGCCCAATCTGCTGACCGAGTATTTGTTCAAATTGGCGAAGTCGTTTTCCTCCTTCTTCGACCAGTGTCCTGTCGTGAAAGCAGAATCGGACGAACTGCGAGAGAGTCGACTGCTGCTCTGCGATTTGACAGCACGAACGTTGAAGACGGGACTTTCACTGCTGGGAATTTCAGTCGTCGAGAAAATGTAGCAAGGAAGCGCAATCCATGTCCGTAAAGAAAACCGATGCGGTCGAGACCAGCGAACCGGCCAAGCGAGCCGCGACGTCCGTTCGGAATGTGGTCAAGTGTGGCGAGGCGAGCAAAGTCCTGCAAAAGCTGCCGGCTCAGATTGCTGATACGATCGTCACCAGCCCGCCCTATTTCCGACAGCGCAACTACGATGACAAGAAGCAGCTGGGGCTGGAATCTTCGCCTCAAGCTTACGTCGACCGTCTCGTCAACATCTTTCACGACGCCCAGCGGGTATTGAAAGACGACGGCACCATCTGGCTCGTCCTTGGTGACAAGTATGACAAAGGCCGCCTGCTGGGAATGCCATGGCGAGTCGCTTTGGCGATGCAAGACGACGGCTGGATTTTGCGGAGTGACATCATCTGGCAGAAACCGAATGCCATGCCATCTTCCGTGAAGACACGACCGACAACCGATCACGAGTACGTGTTCCTCTTTTCCAAGTCGAAGGATTACTACTACGACGCCGACGCGATCCGCGAGCCCCATGTCACGTTTTCCGAAAAGAGTCAGATGAAAGGGGGACGCAACCACTTCTTCAAACGTGGTAGCACACCGGAGCAAGGGAAGAACGGTGGCGATTCAAACCTCCATGACGCCCGCTGGGACCAAGCGTTTCATCCGCTCGGGCGGAACAAGCGGACCGTTTGGTCGATTTCGCTTTCGAAATTTCGCGAAGCCCATTTCGCCGTGTTCCCAGCATCGCTCGTCGAAACGTGCATCAAGGCTGGCAGTCCGACCGGCGGACTGGTGATGGACCCATTCTTTGGCAGCGGCACGACGGGCGTCGTCGCCAAACGATTGCAGCGTGACTACTTGGGAATCGACTGCAATGCTCAGTACTGCAAGATGGCCCGAGCTCGAATCAAGGCCGAACGTGTTGACCATGGTGCGAAGGGCTAACGCTAGAGCTTACGCCTTGCCAGTGACCTCTTCGAATTTGCCAAAGATCATCCGGCCGGCACTCGTTTGCAGCACACTGGTCACGCCGATGCGAACCTCTTTACCGAGATGCGGCCGACCTTGCTCGACCACGATCATCGTGCCGTCATCCAAGTAACCGATGCCCTGGCCATCTTCTTCGCCCGCTTTCACCAAACGAACTTCGACGCGCTCGCCAGGCAAAAAGACCGGTTTCAGTGCGTTCGAAAGATCATTCAAGTTGATCACAGGAACGTTGTGCAGCTTGGCGACTTTGTTGAGATTGTAATCGCCGGTCACCAGCTTGCCGTCCAAGTGCTTTGCCAGCAAAACCAGTTTCATGTCGACTTCTTGACCGGTCATTTCCGGAAGCTCACGGTCGTGTATGTGAAAATCGACATGCTTGGTCGTTCGGAGGCGATTCAGAATATCCAAACCTCGTCGCCCGCGACTGCGGCGCAATTTGTCGCTGCTGTCGGCGATATGTTGCAGCTCACCCAAAACGAAGCGGGGCATGATGAGCGGGTTGTCGATCATCTGCGTTTCAATCACATCCGCAATACGACCGTCGATCACGGCACTGGTATCGAGCACGAACGGCTTGAGCCCTTTCACATCCTTAGCGAATTCGACGTAAGGAATAATGAACCGAAAATCATCCTTGGTTTGAATGAGGAAGCTGATACAGGTGTAACTGAGCACCATCCCCAAGAGCACACGAAACTGGCCAGCCCATTCGGTCGTTTCTGTATTTTCGATCAGGGGAGTGAGCGCAATTCCGACCACATAGGTCAGCAGCAGCCCGATCAACAATCCGAAATAGACGGCCGAAATGGTGTCGATGCGTTTCCGTCGAAACGCCATGTCGATCCCAATGATCAGCAGCGACAGCCCCACAACGCCAGCGAAGACTGCCCAGACCAGCCAGTCGGGATCTTTCGGCATCGATTCCGAATTGACGAACGAGATCGCCAAACCGGCGGCCACAAGAACGAAGAAGCAGCGAAGAACAATTAGCGCCATGGTATTGTTAGGAGCGAGACAAACCGCCCCTGATAAGAGACTGCCGGATGAAGGAAAACGCTATGTAGTCGGGGCAGTACAGCAGCTTTCGTCGGTGCCCCATCCGATGTAAGCAGACAATCAGACTCAATAAAGGTATCCATTCATCTTAACTCGGACCGGCCGAGCGGCTATCCCTTCACCCAGGCCAATGGTGACTAAATTCCTGCAGCGGAACGTCAGGAAGCCTATGAATTGCCCAGATTCAGCTCATATTCTTGCTGGAAAAAGCGATCGGTCATCCCGGCCAGATAGTCGCAGGCGCTCCGTTTTGCGCCGACCACTTGGGCCCGTTCTTGAAAACGAAGGGGCATTTTTTCAGGCGCTTCGGTATAGAGCTTGAGCATCTCGCGCAAATTCTCTTGGGCCACTTTACGAACCGTCATCAGTTGCTCATGCCGATAAACGCGTTCATAGAGGAACCGTTGCAGCCCAAATTTTTGCTCTGCGATCTCGCTGACCGCACCAATCTGGAAGCGATCCTTGGTTGCATCCTCGGACGAAGTCCAATCACATTTTGCGAGAAACGCGCTGGCCGATTCCAGTGTCGATGAGACTTGGATTTCAATCAGCTCTCGCACCAATTCTTGACGAAGGTTGCGAGGCGCCAGGTCGGCCCACCGTGCACGAATTCGTTTCAATGCTTCGGCAGCGAGCGGGACCGATTCAAATTCCCGCACGTCGACCAGCCCCAACTTGATGGCATCGTCCACATCGTGAGCGTTGTAGGTGCAGCTGTCGGCCGCATCGACGACTTGCACTTCCAGGATGGGCCTCGCACTCGCCTTTTTATCCACGCGATCGCGCTGCCCAGCCAAAACTTCAGATGACAGATTAAGCCCCGGATATTTGTGATAGCGGCGTTCCAACTGCTCCACCAACACGAGCGCAAACGCGTTGTGCGAAAACCCGCCATCGTCGGCTAAGCATTCATGCAGAGCGTCCTCTCCCGCGTGCCCGAATGGGGGGTGACCGATATCGTGCAACAAGGCGAGCGCCTCGATCAGGTCTTCATTCAGATTGAGAGTGCGCCCGATGGTCCGCGCAATGGAAGCGACTTCCATCGTGTGAGTCAGCCGAGTGCGATGGTAATCCCCCTGGCCGGTGAAGACTTGCATCTTGCCGCTCAGTCGGCGAAAAGCGGCGCTATGCAGAATGCGATCTCGGTCGCGCAGAAACGGTCCACGGTAAGGATGTTCGGTTTCTGGATACTTGCGACCTTGCGTTTGGTGACTAAAGAAGGCGTAGGGAGCTAGTAACAGATCTTCGCGGCGCCTTTTTGTTGCCGAATTCTGTGAAGTTTTTTCATTGTTACCGGACATGTAGGTTCCCAAACGATTTACTTGTACCCGCACCGAACGCGTGATAGGCTTGCCGGATTACCCACGATGCGAATTCGTGGCTGTGGAGGCAAGGCATGGATCGACCCGCAAAACCGACAACACGAACCGGCAGCAACGGCCACGCGGCTGGTGATCATTCCCTTGGCGACGATTCGAATATCAGAATCCGCGGCGCCCGCGTCAACAACCTCCGCAACATCGACGTCGATCTTCCTCGCAGCGAGTTGATCGTGCTCACAGGCCCCAGCGGTTCTGGCAAGAGCTCGCTCGCCTTCGACACTTTATACGCCGAAGGAAAACGACAGTATATCGAAAGCCTGTCGATGTACGCCCGTCAATTTCTCGACCAGATGGCTCGACCCGACGTCGATGTCATTGAGGGGCTGCAACCGACGCTCTGCATCGACCAGCGGCCTGGCAGCCAGAATCCGCGCAGTACGGTCGCCACAATCACCGAGATCTACGACTATCTGCGGCTCCTAATGGCCCGACTAGGAACGCCAGCCTGCTATCAGTGTGGCACATCGATTGAACAACAGTCGGTTCAAGAAATTGTGGATCGAATCGTTGAATTCCCTGCCGGCACCAAATTGATGGTACTGGCCCCGATGGTTCGGGGAAGGAAGGGCACACACAAGGAGGTGTTTTCAAAGATTCGCAAAGCGGGCTTCTTGCGCGTTCGCGTCGATGGGGTCGTCACCGAACTCGACAACGTCAAGCCGCTGGTGGCTCAGAAGAACCATCACATCGATGCGGTTGTCGATCGCATCCTCATCAAACCGAAAATCGAAACCAGGCTGGCGCAGTCGGTACGACTGGCCGTCGAACATGGCGAGGGCCTGATCTCGATCTGTTTTCTTGACGAAAGCAGCGGCGCCACCGAGTGGTCCGAGGAATTGCACAGCACTCGTTACGCCTGCCCCGAATGCAACATTTCCTACGAAGAGATCGAGCCACGCACCTTCAGCTTCAACAGTCCCTACGGCGCCTGCCCGGTATGCGAAGGGCTCGGATACAACGAGCAGTTCGACATTGAGTTCCTCATACCCGATCCAACGCTCTCGTTTCAGCAGGGTGCCATTGCGGCTTGGAAGAAAAAGCAGCCGACCGCCAAGACGCTCGAGCAAATCACTTCGTTCCTTGCTGCGCATCAGATCGGGCTCGACACACCTTTCGAAAAGATGCCCGATCAAGTCCGACAGCAATTCCTCTACGGCGACGAAGAACAGTTCTTGGGCGTTCTACTCTTCCTAGAAAAAGAGCTCGCCACTTCGAAGAGCCAAGCTCGCATCAACGAGCTGTCCCATTTGCGCGATGATGTGACTTGCCAAACTTGTCACGGTTCACGACTGAGGCCGGAAGCGATGGGCGTGCGCCTCGACGGACTGGCGATTCACGAAATCACGGCCATGTCGGTAGCCGAGGCCAACGCCTGGGTCGATGGGCTCGATTTCCACGAAGACGATTGGCCGATCGCTAAACCGTTGCGGGACGCCATCCAAACACGCGTTCGCTTCCTCTCGAAAGTGGGACTCGATTACTTATCGCTCAATCGTTCGGCCGACACACTCAGCGGGGGCGAATTCCAACGCGTCCGCTTGGCGACCAGTATCGGTTCTGGTTTGGTCGGGGTTTGCTATGTTCTGGACGAACCGTCGATCGGTTTGCACTCAAGAGACAACCAACGCCTGATCGATTCGCTGCACGATCTCAAAGCACAAGGGAACACGGTGGTCGTTGTCGAGCACGACGATGCGGTGATGCGCATCGCCGATCGCCTGATCGATATGGGACCAGGCGCCGGTATCGCGGGAGGTAGAGTCGTCGCCGAAGGACGGCCGCAGGAGGTCATGGATGACGCCGATTCGTTGACGGGGCGTTATTTGCAAGGTACGAGCCGGATTGAAATACCGTCCAAGAGACGGAAGACGGCCAAGACGCGTTCACTAACGCTGCAGAAGGTCACCACGCACAACCTGCAAGAGGTCAACCTGCGCGTCCCACTCGGAGTTTTAGTTTGCGTGACGGGTGTGAGCGGATCTGGCAAGAGTTCGCTTGTCAACGAAACGCTCGCTCCAGCGCTGATGCGACGACTACACGGCGTTGGCCCCGCACCAGGACCTTTCAAAGGGCTGCGCGGCGCGAGCCAACTGGACAAAGTGATTCGTATCGATCAATCGCCGATCGGCCGCTCGCCGCGCAGCAATCCGGCGACATACACGGGCGTCTTTGATGAAATCCGCAAGGCCTACGCTGGCACACGCGAGGCGAAGCAACGAGGCTTCAAAGCGGGCCGTTTCAGCTTCAATAACAAAGAAGGTCGCTGCCCAGCCTGCCAAGGGCATGGCGTCCAGAAAGTTGAGATGAGTTTTCTCCCCGACCTGTTCGTCGAGTGCGATCAGTGCCACGGGGCGCGATTCAATCGGCAGACGTTGCAAGCGGTCTACCGCGGTCAATCGATCGCCGACGTCCTGGCAATGAGCATCGACGAAGCGGCCAAATTTTTCGAAAACTTCGCCAACATCGCTCGCGTGCTGGAAGCGATGCAGCAAGTCGGGTTGGGTTATGTCTTCCTGGGTCAACCGTCGACGACGCTCTCCGGTGGCGAAGCGCAACGTGTGAAGCTGGCCAACGAACTAAGCCGAGCCGATACTGGGCAGACGCTCTACTTACTCGACGAACCAACGACCGGGCTCCATTTTGACGATATCCGGCGGCTGATGGACGTATTGCAGCAATTGGTGGACAAGGGCAACACGGTCGTCGTCATCGAGCACAATCTCGATGTGATCAAATGCGCCGACTGGTTGATCGATTTGGGGCCTGAAGGGGGCGTCGGGGGCGGCCATATTATCGCCGAGGGAACACCAGAAGAGGTCGCCGATTGCGAAGCGAGTTATACTGGAAGGTTCCTAAAGGAAAAGCTCGCACGCTGATCCGACGGCTACTCCGACGAGATAAACTGCCTTGAGATTTTACCGCAGTACATTCCGACAACTGCTTCCCCACGCCGCGCTACTCTGTTTTTGGCTGGCTGCCACGGCCAGCTCCTTTGCGACAGTGGACGTGTGGGTGACCTCGGGAAACCGAACCAACCTACTCACCCAAAAACAATCGGTCTCATTCGCACCCGGCTCGGGAACGACGGGCGTGGCAATCGGAGTCAATTCGGCGACCACGTATCAAACGATGCGAGGCTTCGGTGCGTCGCTCACCGACTCATCAGCTTGGCTCATCGACCAACGGCTCAACGCAACCCAACGGTCAGCACTGGTTGAGTCGTTGTTCTCAACCGCTCAAGGGGCCGGCATGAACTATCTGCGATTGCCGATGGGAGCGTCTGATTTCACCGCTTCTGGCTTTTACACTTACAACGACCTGGCACCGGGTCAAACCGATATCAATCAGTCGCAATTTTCTATCGCTCATGATCAAGCGTACATCGTACCTTTGTTACAGCAGATCAAGTCGGTGAATCCTGAGCTGCAATTGATGGCAAGCCCTTGGTCGGCCCCCGCCTGGATGAAGACCAATGACTCACTCTTTGGAGGGCAGCTCAACAGCCAGTACCGAAATTCCTACGCCTTGTACTTTCGGAAATTCTTACAGGCCTACGCCGCCGAAGGGCTGCCGATTGACGCCATCACTTTGCAGAACGAGCCACTTTTCGAACCCAACGATTACCCTTCCATGGGTATGACGGCCGCCGATCAAGCAGCACTGGTCCGAGCGGTGGGTCCGGCACTGAACAACGTCGGCTTGGAAACCGACATCGTCCTTTACGACCACAACTGGGACAACATTGACTTTGCCGATCAAGTCCTGAATGACCCGATCGCGCGGCAGTTCGTCGCGGGTACGGCGTTTCACGGTTATGCTGGTGACGTCACGGCGCAGTCGACATTACACGATGCGCATCCAGACAAGGGAATTTATTTCACCGAAGTCAGTGGCGGCGACTTTGCGCCGAATTTCGCCGAGAACTTGGTGTGGGGCGTCCGCAACATCATCATCGGTAACACCAGGAACTGGGGCGAAACGGCCTTGTTTTGGAATTTGGCGCTGGATGAAAACAGCGGCCCCCATCTCAACGGGTGCAACAACTGCCGTGGTGTTGTGACGATCGAGAACGCCACCGGCAATATCGAATTGAACGAGGAGTTCTATACGATCGCCCACGCCAGCAAGTTCGTCAGGCCCGGCGCCAAGCGGATCGCTTCCTCGACGACCAGTAGCATTGAATCGGTCGCGTTCCAAAACCCGGACGGGTCGAAGGTCCTCATCGCGCTCAACCCGGCGACAGACGTGCAATCTTTTAGCGTCGTCGAAAATGGCGAGTCGTTTGCTTACGCTTTGGCAGGGCAGTCGGTCGGTACCTTCGTCTGGAACACGCTAACGATCGACTTTGACGATGACGGGAACGTCGATGGAACGGATGTCGACCAGTTAGTCGCCGCCATCGTCAGCGGCAACAACTCACCACTGTTCGATGTGAACAACGATTCGCTGGTCGACCAAGACGATTTGACCGATTGGTTGATCCACGCCGGTGACCAGAACCTAGGCGCCGCCTACCTTGTCGGTGATGCCAACCTCGACGGGACGGTGGATGGAGCCGACTTCATCGCCTGGAACACGCACAAATTCTCGACCACGGCAGCCTGGACCCAAGGCGATTTTACTGCCGACGGGACCGTCGATGGACTCGACTTTATTCAATGGAATGGGAACAAGTTTCAGAACTCTGATTCTGCACTTGCGGTGCCTGAGGCATTCATTGGTTTAGGGTGGTACGGATGGCTGTTGTTCCTAGCCGTGCGAAATCGGCGGCTCAGTCACAACGAAGACCAGTAGCCTCGCACCATGGCGGAACCGATCCAAACCGCCAAGAGACCGATCAGCACATTCGCAAGGACGTTGGCAACCGCCACCGTCCATTGGCCTTGATGAATGCGTTCGAGCGTTTCCGCGCTGAACGTCGAAAAGGTGGTCAGCGCGCCAAGCAAGCCAACGCCGATCGCCGTTTTGGTCGCTGGCGAGATGCTTGTTGACAGTTCTGTCGCCTGGCTCAACGCGCCCAGTGCACAACAACCGATCATGTTCACTAGGAAAGTACCCAGCGGAAATGTCGTTTGAAAAAGCGTGTTGGCCCAAGCGCTTAATCCGTAACGCAGCAAGGCACCACAGCCACCACAAACGGCGATGGAAAACAGCAGGAAGCGGTGACTCATTGTTGCCCTTTGTCTTTGCACAGAAACTTTTTTAATCTGCGCGTTAATTCTTGATGAATAAATCGGCTAGGTAGAGCCCGATTTTTCAAAAACACTCGCCACATTGCCGGCCGCCGGTCCGTGGCTTGGTCGACTATCTTGCCGCTTGTATAATCCGGGGTTCACAAATCAAAAAAATCATTGATACGCAATCAACAGGAGTCCTCAGTGGCAATTCGAGTAGCAATTAATGGCTTCGGCCGCATCGGCCGTTTGACATATCGTAACCTGTTTGCTCGCAGCAACGAATTCGAAGTTGTCGCGATTAACGACCTCACGGACAACTACACGCTGGCCACATTGCTTAAGTACGACAGTACGCACGGTCGGTTTGACGGTAATGTTAGCCACGATGATAAGCACCTGATTGTCAACGACAAGAAAGTCCAAGTCTTCGAAGTACGCAATCCAAAGGAACTCCCTTGGGGCGACTTGGGTATCGATGTCGTCGTGGAAAGCACGGGCGTTTTCACCAAGCGATCGGCGGATGGCAAACCGGGCTACGATTCGCACATCGAAGCAGGTGCGAAGAAGGTTGTGCTCAGTGCACCAGCCAAAGACAGCCCGGACCTAACGGTCGTCTTGGGTGTCAACGATGATCAACTGAGCGGCGACATGAAGTGTGTTTCCAATGCCAGCTGCACGACCAACTGCTTGGCACCTGTCGCAAAGGTTCTGAATGACTCGTTCGGAATCGAACGCGGTCTCATGACAACAGTTCACGCTTACACCAACGATCAGCGCGTCCAGGACATGCCACATAGCGATCTGTACCGCGCTCGTTCTGCGGCCCAGAACATCATCCCGACCACAACCGGTGCCGCGAAGGCGGTTGCCCTTGTGGTACCGGAGCTTGAGGGCAAGCTGACGGGCATGGCGATGCGAGTTCCGGTAGCGACCGGTAGCGTGGTCGATTTGACCGTTATCTTGAACCAAAGCGTCACCGAAGATGGTGTCAACAAAGCCGTCAAAGCGGCCGCTGATGGACCCATGAAGGGCATCCTCGAATACACCGAGGACCCCATCGTATCGACCGACATTATCGGCAACCCACACAGTTCGATCTTCGCCGCGCCGTTCACGCAAGTGATGAACGACAACATGCTGAAGGTTGTCAGTTGGTACGACAACGAGTGGGGTTACAGCTCGCGAACGGCCGACTTGGTGGCCAAGTTTGGCGGCATGTAATTCGGTTTCCACAAACCGCATTCACAAAAACAACCGACGGCCGATTTCACGATTCGAGACGCGTGGAATCGGCCGGTTGCGTGCGCGGCTGGACAACTTCACCGTCGACCACATTTTCATTACGGCGAGCCACATCTTCAAAATTGACCGTCGTCACCTTGAAGTTGCGCTTGATGTAACCGCTGGCAGCTTTCCGGTAAGCGTTCCGGAAAAAGGGAATCAGCAATGAAAATCCAAACAGATCGGTGAGGACGCCTGGCGTGAGTAGCAAGGCACCGGCGACAAGAATCATGCCGGCATCCATCAGGGCGGCTGCCGGCATTTGGCCTGACGAGACCTCGTTCTGCAGCTTTTGAATCGTCCGCAGTCCCTGGTGCTTTGCCAGCGAAGCACCGACGATTCCGGTAAAGACGACCAGCCCTAACGTGGCAGCCCACCCCATACGTTCCGAGAGCATCAGCAACAGCATCAGCTCGACGAACGGAATCGTAATGAACAAAAAAAGAAGCTGAGCCACGCGATTGCCCCGGTGATACGACGGACGAAACTCTCACAGCCATCGTATACGGTTGGGGCCCAGCTGTCGCGACGCGGTGCGAAAACTGGCAGACTACCGGCCAATTCTTGCAGACAAATGGGTGGACTCTCTACGCCTAGCGAATCTGCAATGGCTCATCCGACTTGATCGAAGAGGCCAGTTCGGCAAACGCTTGCGCGTCCGTTTCGTTACCCGTCTTCTGGTGCATCGTGGCCAAATTGCTGTAAGGAATGGCCAGGGCGGTCGGATCGAGCACGCCATCGACAACCGCTCGCTGCAGGATATCGGTCCCCATTTCGGTCAGGTCGATCGCCGTGTTTCGCTGGCCTGTTTGCCAGTAAGAGACGCCCATACTGACGAACATTTCGCCGTATGTGCCTGCGTCGGCAAGCAGTGCCGGCGGTGTTTCATCATCAAGGAGGGGTTCTGCTTTGCGATACCAGGAAACGGCCTCGTCATGATCTTTGCGATGGACGGCGTGCAGCGAACCGACATGGAAATAGAGTCGCCCCACAATGTGTCGTTGCTCGGGCGTCGACTGGCGTCGTTTCGCACTTTGCTGGAATAGCACCAGGGCATCGTCGGCCAATTGCATGGCGTCTGCCTGCTCGCCCCGCAATCGCTGAAGTCGTACGGCCTCGGCAAGGCCGGTGCCAAGCATCCATTCCAATCGTCCTTGGTTCTGCGGATCGGTCGCATCGGACACCAGCTTCCGGCCCAGCTCACTCATCTTACGAATCAGGCTGCCCGGATCTCCCTCTGCTCGCAAGTCGGCCGCCGTCGCCAACATTTGTCGGTAAACTTTCAAACGCAGTGACGGATCGCCATCGTCTCGTGAGACATACTCATCCACAATCGCTGACGCTCGCGACAACCATTTCGGCACGACTTGGTCTTGACGATCGTATTCTCCCAGGCTGATATCGCGTGCGACCGCCAAATGGGTGTCGACCAAAATCTCTTTCGCTTTACGCCGCACTTCGAACCGAGCATCGTTCACCATTTGCGACCCCAGTTCGATAGCAGCCAAGTGGTGATTCATCGCTTGCTTGAAACGCCCCGGCGCTTTTGTGGAGTAGATATTCCCAACCAGCAATTCGGCGTCCGCCTTAATGACCGGGTGAACTCCATCCATATCAAGGATCAGCTTCGCTTCGCGCAGTGCCACGTCGTAGTCGCCGTTGATCGCCATGATCTTGGCTTTCGTGAGGCGGTACCGAGTACTTTCGGGACTGTAATGCAATGCTTTGTTGACGGCATCGAGGGCATCATGAAAGCGGCCGATTTCCAACAGACGTTCCGACTTCACCCAGTGGGCGCGACCGAAGCGGGAATTCATCGCTAAGGCCTGGTCGATATCGCGCATGTTGTTGCTGTAGTCATAGCGATAGTCGTATTCGGCGCGGAGCAAGAATGGTTCGGGGCTGATCGGCTCGAGCTGAATCTTCGATACCAAATGCTCGGAATAACGCGCATCGAAACTGAGCATGACGCCCCGTTCCGGGAAGACCATGCCGATCACTCGCCCCTCTTCATCGGGCACGGGGACCGGTGTAATTTTCGTAATTCTCAACTCGCTCGCGCAGTGGCGGGGCTCCAACGCATCTTCCAAGTGAATCAGAATGGAAGACATGCTGTCTCCGACAAACGTCACATCGACTTGGCGGAACGGAGCAATACGATACTTGAGTGTCTTGCCTGCCGCGTCGGCGTATGTTTTGAATGGCTGCCCCCACAGATCGAGCAGTTCGGCCTCGGTCGATTCTCCCACAAGCACGCCGCGGAACTTGAGTGAGCGGATCGTCTTGTCATCGACCAACTCGACACGTTCGACCTCTTCTTCGCCAATGATTTCGTATTCGGTATCGTGACTCGGTTCAGGCAAGCTGGCCGTTTCTGGTTCGACCGGATCCTGAACGGAATCGTCTGTCATCGGTTCTGGCACAGGAGCCAATTCTTCGTCGATCGATTCGCTGACGAATTCGTCGACAGCGGCTGGTTGTGCGATTTCGACATCGTCGACTGTCGCCGGCAAAGTGGCGGGCGACTCGAGCTCGACAACGTCGACCGGCGCCGGCTCTTTGCCAGGTGTCACGTCGCGAAACTGACCGTGAGCGCCGGTGAGAGGCAAAGCAAACGCCCAGAACAGCGCGAGCAGTGTTGCATAGACCCAAGTAGTTCTAAAGTTCGCCATTGCAATCCGTTGCATAAATGTGTTCCTCCCGAACACGAACACTGCGGCACATCCTTGTGCCGCCCGCACTTAGGGTGACTTGTTTGCTGCCGCACCATTTAGGCGACGGCCGCTGCCGACGGCGAGCAACGTGAAGGTACACGTCGATCAAAAGTTGCCGGCAAATTTGGGCCGGATCGTACCTAGGCCCTATTTTCTCGTCCATACTGAAGCGAAGCTCGATGGCATTGCTGCCACCTGCACGGGCGCATAATTCGCACAACCTGCAGAGTCAACGCTGTTAAACCTTATCGGCTAGGCTCACCAGTTACCGCACCGCGATTCTTCTTTTCCCAGACGAATTTCCCGCTTCGCAGCTCAAAGCACGGAAAACTGGGTAGCACAGATCGGTCCTGGCAACATCGATATTCGCTAGCGAAGCCAGCGGAACAGCGGTTGGAGATCGTCGAACCGCTCCTCTTCCAACGCCCTTAGGGCCCCCTTCACGAATGCTATTTGCCGTTCGGCAAACAAGACTGGCGATCCGACCACTGGAGGGACTGGCAGCAAGCGCTGGAAAATCGCCGACAGCAGCAGGTCCCAGTCGAGTCCGACTTTTGCCGATACGGAGATCCCGGCTGGCCGGTCATCCGGTTCGCTGACCAAGTCGGACTTATTGTGTACTAACAGAGATTGCGGAAAGCGCTCGTACCATGCGACGAGCTGTGACCAGGGTTGGTCCCAAGAAGAAACAAGGATGACCAGATCGGCCTGTTGGGCGGCGGCCAGTGCTTTTTGAATTCCGACCGATTCGATACGACCATCATCGGTCGATTCGTCTGCCTCGCGCAGTCCGGCAGTATCGAGCAACTGCACAGGCCAACCCTGAATTGCGGTGTTCACCGACAGCACATCGCGCGTCGTCCCTGGCTGGTCAAACACGATGCTGCGCTGAAAGCCGGCAAAGGCATTGATGAGACTACTCTTGCCGACGTTTGGCGGGCCACAGACGGCGATACGAAACGGATCGACAAGGTGCTTCCCGGCGGCGGCAGTCCCATGGAGCTTTGCGAGTCGTTCCCGCGCGAGATCCCAATGACGCTGTTTCAACAACCGCGAACATTCTTTCAGTTCGTCTGCCAGGGCTCCGTGATACTGGGCCAACAGATGACTGGCGGCAACTTCCGTCACTGCCCGACTCAATGCCACCAACGCTTCGCACTCGATTTCACCCTCATACCCCTGAGCCATCGATTCGTGCCAAGCGACACGGCGACACCCTCGTGATTCGAGCGACGACATGACGGCCTCGACCGCCGAGGTGCCTCCATGACAGTGCACGTCGATGGTTTGCTCATCGACCTTCGCGACGACGACCTCTTCCCCGACGGCGCGGGGACTGCTTTCTTCTGCCAGTCCACCGGCCAGCCAACATCCGACGACGATTCGGCGGGGCGGAATGGTTCGCTCTGAATACCGTGAGTCAAAACAGGTCTGGATCAATTCCCAAGCGCCGGTGCCGACAACCCGTACGGTCGCAACGGCCCCACGCCCCAGTGGTGTCACAACGGCACAAGCAATTTCTGAAAATAATTCTTGGTTTGAGTTGGTGGGCATGTCAGGCCTGTTTCGCAGGGAATGACCGACCGGGTTGTCGGAAATTGGCGACTAAGGGATGATGCTAGGTTCTTGGTCAATAAATATTGAAGACAGGGAGTGAGTGGATGGCTTTGGTTCCTATGCGACTGTTGTTGGATCACGCGGCAGAAAACGACTACGGTTTGGCCGCCTTTAACGTAAACAACATGGAACAAATCCAGGCGATCATGGAGGCGGCCGAGGAAACCGACTCGCCCGTCATCGTCCAAGCTTCTCGGGGTGCTCGCAAGTACTCGCAAGATACTTATCTCAAACACCTGATGCTGGCGGCTGTGGAACTCTATCCCCACATTCCGATCTGCATGCATCAAGATCACGGCAACAGCGTCGCGACCTGTCAGAGCGCCATCGAAAACGGCTTTACTTCGGTCATGATGGATGGCTCTTTGGAAGAAGACGGCAAGACACCGGCCGACTTTGACTACAACGTTCAGGTCACGAAAGCGGTCGTCGACATGGCGAAGCCGCAGAACGTTTCGGTGGAGGGAGAACTCGGTTGCCTCGGTTCGCTAGAGACTGGCGAAGGTGAAAAAGAAGATGGCCATGGAGCCGAAGGCAAGTTGTCGATGGAACAGCTGCTGACCGATCCCGACGAAGCGGAACAATTCGTTGCCGCCACCGGCGTCGATGCATTGGCCGTCGCGATCGGCACGAGCCACGGTGCCTACAAGTTCACCCGCAAGCCGGACGGCGATGTATTGGCCATGGATCGTATCGAAGAAATCCACAAGCGGCTGCCAAACACACACCTCGTCATGCACGGCAGCTCGTCAGTCCCGCAGGAACTCCAGGACATCATCAACGCCAATGGTGGCGAGATCAAACAGACCTGGGGCGTGCCCGTCGAAGAGATCCAACGCGGAATTAAGCACGGTGTTCGCAAAGTGAATGTCGACACCGACAATCGCTTGGCCATCACGGGAGCCATCCGCAAGGTTCTCTGCGAAACCCCATCGAAATTCGACCCACGTGATTACCTCAAGCCTGCCCGCGAAGCAATGAAGGTCGTTTGTGTTGATCGCATGACCGCGTTTGGTCAAGCAGGCAATGCAGCGAAGATTCGGGCGCAAAGCTAGTCTTTCGAGTCATTATGAACCGCATGAACTTTTCGCAAACCGCAGCCCTGCTGCGGTTTGCTTTGATTCTTGGTGCCGTTTGCGCCACCTTGCTTGTGCACGCACCTCGATCGTCGGCTCAGGATCCAGAGGTCGTCGACGCAGTTCCCGGGCTCGTCTCGACGAAGCCCGTGGCGGGCGATTTCATTCCGGCAACCGGTGTCGCGGCGGGACAATTCATGGTGCCGTATGCGGTGACGTTGCCCGGATCGTCCATTCGATTCGACATGGTGCCCGTTCCAAGTGGCAAGTTCCAACTGGGCAGCCCGACCGATGAAGCAGGTCGCCAAGAGGATGAGGGGCCGCAGACAACGGTCGAAGTATCCGCTTTCTGGATGGCCACCTGCGAAGTGACTTGGGCCGAGTACAAACACTTCATGAACCTCTATGGTGTCCTGAAAAGCCAACCGCGGGCCGAACGAATCGTCCACAAAGAGACCGATACCGGCACCTTCACCGTACCGACACCGCTCTACGATTCCAGCTTCACCTTCGCGCTCGGCGACGAACCGCAGCAACCGGCCGTTTCGATGACGCAATATTCGGCCAAGCAGTACACGAAGTGGCTCACCGCAGCGACGGGCACTTTTTTTCGCTTACCGACAGAAGCCGAGTGGGAATATGCTTGCCGCGCCGGCACGACATCCCGATTTTCCTTCGGCGACGACGAGAGTGTGTTGGGCGACTACGCGTGGTTCTATGACAACTCGGACGATACGTATCACGAGGTCGGCAAGAAAAAGCCCAACCCGTGGGGCCTCTTCGACATGCACGGCAACGTCGGGGAGATGGTGCTCGATCAATTTCAGGCCGATGCTTACGCCTCGATCCAAGACCGGCCGGCACCGTCATTTGTTGCAGCCACAAAGAAAGTGTTTGATCGTGTGGTTCGAGGCGGCGCCTGGGATCAAGACGCGGCCGAGCTACGGTCGGCCGCTCGCGACAAAACGGAAGACTGGCGAGTCGAAGACCCCAATTTTCCGAAGAGTCCTTGGTGGTTCACCGACGAGGAGTCGCTCTGCGTCGGCTTTCGAGTCATCCGACCACTGGAAGCGCCTCCCATCGCGGAACGCGACAAGTTCTTCGCTGCAGACGTCAAGAACATCCTGATGGATGTGGAAAATCGCCTGGAAGAGGGCAGGGGTGTTGTCGGCGCTGTCGACCCGCGCGGTGACAAACCGAGCACCGACTAAGAAACTATCGCTCAACGACGACGAAATAGCCTGGGTATCACGCGCTGCTGCTCCGGGCGAGCCTGATGATCGGTCGCGTTGTTGTAGTACTGGCCCCGTTTCGGCGTGTATTGACCGACGTTGTCTTGCTGCGATCTGGAAACGCCCACAAAGCCGTCGTTGCTCGTATCGGGCAAGCGTATCGTGTGCTCGTCATAGATCGGATCAAACTCGATTTCCGGGATGGGTGTCGTGGTGGGGACAGGACGGCGAGACGCTTTGGTCTCGGCCTTCACGACCACCTTGGGAGCTGCCGGTTTGGCCGGTTGAATTGGAGCCAAGATATCGAGTTCGTCACCGGCCACGAGAGGTTCAGCAACGGCTAGTTCAGGTTCGGCGATGACTAGCAGCGGAGCGACTCCGTCCGCCTTTTGGATCGTCGCCTTTTTCATGATGGCCACGGGCGACTCGACCTGTTTTGAACCGACCTCCACGCGCACTTCGGAGAGCGGAATGCGTTTGACAGGAATAACGCGTTCCGCCTTGTTCTCTTGATGCAACGTGGATGATGCGGTTGAAGTTGGCGGCTTGCGATCTTGTGTCATCCGCTCAATCAGCGATTCGTCCCAATCTTTGGCCGACGCTCGAATACCGTTCCTGTCTGCACACATGACCGATAACAGAGCGACAACTGAAAGTATGACCAGCCAAAAACGCATTGTTCCAAACTCCAGCACAAGGTCGATTCAATACCCACTCAATTTTGCTATCGGTGCTAGCGATGCAGCCGGTTGAGCCGGAAATCGCTACCCGCCGTGATTCTAGGTCGGATGCAGGGCCCGAATGGAAAGCTGTGACGGTCTGAACACCTGTGAGGCAAGAGGCCCGTCGATTCGGCGTGTCAGAAACCGGCAGCTAGGGC
>CAYZRS010000011.1:0-120046 GCA_964480915.1 uncultured Pirellulaceae bacterium
TTCGAAAGCTCTCAAGAAACCTTCGCAACAGCTTCTTGGGTGTGCGGAAGACTGGAGTAATGATCGTAACTAAAGGTTTGTCCAACTTACTTTCTTTATTCCGGCGTAGGCATTGTTGCGGCGAAACTTCGAGTCCTTACTCAAGAACAAGTATTCGACTCGCCACAACGAGCTCCGTGAAAATCAAACCTACTTGTGAGAGGTATTTGTCAAGTTCATTGAAAACTCCGTACTCGGTCGTAGGCGCCGATGTTGTGAACTTCACTCGGTTATGCCCCAGCTATTTTGCTTGTCAGGTGGCATGATTTTATCAGTAACCATCAAGTAACCGATGAGCGATTTCTTCAACTGACGGTTTATGCGGCGGGTCATTTCGTAGCGACTTCTCTAAAGAGTTCAACATAACGTGGTATTAGCTTCTCCCAGCTGAACCGTCTATATACCGATTCGTGCCGGCGAGCTGCTCGGTCAGGTGAGTCTGGATCCAATAGTGCTGTTTCAATTGTCCGCGCAAGTTCGCCTGGTACGGTCATATCACAGTAGATGCCGTGATCGTCAAGGACGAATCTTGCAGTGGTATATTCGTGTGCGATCACGCGTAGCCCGTGTGACAGTGCCTCAACGTAAACAAGGCCAAAGCCCTCATCTGTGGAACTTAGGACGAACACATCGCCAGCACGGTAATAGTCCCCGACTTCGTTTGGCGAGACTGTTCGCATTGTGAAGCCGTCTTTTCCAAGAAGTTGCGAGCACAGCGATTCGATTTCGGGCGTATCCGCAGCTCTCGCTCCGATTAACACTAGGTGCGGCCGTGTACCAAGAGGCATCTTCGCGACCTCACGAATTGTATGATCCATTCTCTTTCGACTTTTGCTCAGCGAGCCAACAGAAATTACGATTTTTCGATCTATCGGTAGCCCGAGGCGATGCCTCAATTGCATTCTTTCCTTTGAGTTGACTGAAGCGAATTTAGCGGCGATAGGAACAGCGCTCGGTAAGAGTGTTTGATTGCAAGACGGAATCCCTGATTCCGTTGCCTCAGCTGCATACTGCGGTGAAACCTGCTGGACGTGATTCCATCGTGACAGCAAGTGAGGAGCAGCAGGGCCGTTGTTATTGAATAGAATCCGGTAAGAGAAAAATGGTAATCGTTGTGCTAAGCGAAGCAAATTGCCTAGTACGACATCGGAAACGTATACGACGTCGACGCGGCGTAGTAACAATCGCGGCAGGAGAGCCACGAAGAATGTAAACTGCTCCACAAAGTAGCCGCTCCTGCCCACTAAAGCGCCAAGTGTGGCAGCGGTGGCACTTGTTCGATTGAGGTTCCAAATTGCCTTTTCGATGCGTGTGTTGTCCCCGGCACCTTTGTACATGCGTAGATCGATGTTCTCGAACCCAGCTATTGCGTCATGGCAGTTTCTAAAAAACGACTCATAGCCTCGCCTGATTCGTCCTAATCCAGGGCAGGCAATTACCACACAGATAGTCGTTTTTGTGTCACGCACGATTAGGGCCGTACCAACGATTGGGAAAATATCGAATAATCGAAAGCCCGATTACAAATAGGGCTGCGAGCGTCGGGCGCAAAAAGAAAGACATTCCCCCGGCCGAGAGCGCATCGGTTGTTGCGCGCAGCGACAGAAGCCGTTGGGCGTTGATCCGGAACTGAGTTGCGAGATGAGTACGTTCTTGGGGTGTGTCGTTAGGACCGAAGGCAATTAGCGAGGCAATCGCGAGCAATATCTTTACAGCTGCGCGAGTGTAGGAGAGGTTGTGAGACTTGAACATAGATTCGTGTTCGTGCTTCACGTACGCGGTTAACTCTGTCGGCAGGAATCCAACATCCCTCGCATGATACTTGAGCCTAGCGAAAAACTCATACTCTTCGCCCGCGTAAATGTCTTCTCGCCAATAACCAACTGCGCTTAATATGCTCCGGCGGATCATGGGCGAATTCGTGTCAAATAGATACTTGGAAATTCTGGCTTCATCTTCTGAAGGCCACGGAATGTTGATCGTGCGCAGCTTTTTTCCTGCTGCGTCACGCACTGACGTTAGACCGTAACAAAACGAAGCGTTCGAATTTGAGATAAGGTAGCTGGCGCGCTTCTCGATCGACCCAGGCAACAACAGGTCATCGGAATCGAGGAAGCAAATGAACTCACCTGTGCATAGTCGCAGCCCGGTATTACGGGCGCTTGCCGGTCCTCGATTAGTTTGCCGGGTGGAAATTATCGACGCCTGATCATTTGCGTGTATTGTGATTCGATCGATTACTTCCGGCGTCGCGTCCGTTGAACCATCGTCGATAAACACGATTTCCAGCGGTCGATAAGATTGATGGAGGATAGATCGCACAGTTTCCTCCAATGACCATTCGCGGTTAAAGCAAGGAATGATAATCGAAACTAATGGAAGCGAACTCAATTTGTGCCGCCTTTATCGATTTGAAAAGATTCCTTTTGTTCGCTTGTAGTACTCGATTGATCGAAGCAATCCTTCATCGAACGTGGCGATTGGTGCATAGCCGAGCATTTGCTTAGCTCGTTCAATGTCAGCAAGACTGTGCTTTACATCGCCTGTGCGTGGAGGAGCGAATATCGGTTCAATTGATGTACCTAGCAAGACGTTCAGCTTACTCATCAATTGATTAAGGCTAGTTGATTCTCCGTTGGCGATGTTGAAAACTTGGCCCCCGACTTTCTCCGCCGGCGCAGCAGCTGCCAACATGTTTGCATGGACAACATTGTCGACAAAAGTAAAGTCTCTAGTTTGTTCGCCATCGCCAAAGATTGTTGGTTGCTGATCGTTCAGAATTGCTTTAATAAACAATGGGATTACAGCCGAGTAGGCACTGTTGGGATCTTGATTTGGCCCAAATACGTTAAAATAGCGAATGCACACTGTTTCTAGACCGAGGCTTGCAAAGAAGGCTCTACAATAATACTCGCCCGAGAGCTTGGCAGCTGCGTATGGTGAAAGAGGTTGAGCAGGATCGCATTCGCGTTTTGACGAAAACGGCTGATTGCCGTAAGCGCTGCTTGATGCTGCGTATACGAGACGTTTGACGCCAGCTGACTTTGCTTCCGTAAGTACCGTGACGGTCCCCGTCGCACACGCCAGGTGGGTTGCCATTGGGTCTTCGATACTACGAGGCACGGATGGCAACGCGGCTTGGTGATAGACGACGTCAACGTCTTGCATCGCCCCTCGAACTGTATTGCGGTCGGTCACATCGCCTTCGATGAGTTCCAAATCCAAGCCATCAAGGTTGCACTTTCGCCCTGTGACGAGATTATCGAGTACCCTTACGCTGTGGCCTTCGCGGCGGAGGGCTGCACAAAGATTCGAACCTATGAATCCTGCACCTCCAGTGACAAGCGTTTTGCTCATCTGTATGTTTCCTTTCTATTGGCTTTCAGCAAGTGCTGCTTGCCAGATCAATTAGAAATTCAGTTGTCTTTGTACACATCGCTCTCACCGAATACTCTCGATCAGCAAGCTCGCGATTTTGATTTCCAAGTTCGTGACGCAGCCCAACATCGTTGAACATCAACCTAAGCTGTTTAGAAAGGCTGGTGACATCTCCTCGTGGGAAAAGCTGCAGTTCAGAAATTGGCCCCAGTAGCTCCCTGGCACCCGGAATATCGGTTGCAAGCACTGGAATACCGGCGGCCATATATTCCATGACGGCATTTGGCATTCCCTCGTGAAAAGTTGAAAGTACTCCAACGTCTGTGGCACCTAATAACCCAGAGACATCTCGAACTTGTCCCGCGAACGAGACCGAACTAGAAAGTCCAAGTGTTTCACACTGTTCTTTGACTGTGTCGTAGGATTCTTGTGGCGCTCCAGCCAACACCAGATGTGCGGAACCGCTGAGATTGGAGTCGAGCAGATGCCGCCAGGCTAGTAGAAGAGAGTAGTGGTCTTTCTGAGGTCGGAAATTCGCGAGCTTTGTAAAGATCACGGTTTCGTTGGTGACGCCCAAGTCTGCCCGCCATTGATCGCGGTTCTTTTCCGCCTCGCTCAATTCGACGCCATTGTTAATCACAACGGTTGGGCACCTAGATTCTCCGAGTGTACGTTTTAGATATCCAACTTCGTGACTCGCATTACAAATAATCCCAGTTGCGCTGCGGTAAGCAAGTCGTGTCATACGGTCTTTTTGAAGATCGTCGCTATCTCGTTGGCTCCAAACAAAGCACTTCGCGCGAGAGAAACGCCAAACGAGTCCTATTCCGACACAAGGCCAAGGCGTATAAGAAATTACAATGTCGGGATTCGATTTGTTAAGACCAAAAAGCAATCCCAAAAGGTCTCGAGTCAACGCGAGTTTTCGGGATGGCCAGCGGAACCGCTTTTCCCCTACCTGCAGCCCGACTGACTCGCAGATATCAAGCACTCTTTCTGGACCGGCCTTATTGTGGTGATGTCCCCAGATTTCAACTTCACAGTTCAGTGACTTTAAGTGGCGAGCCAAGTGGAGGGCCTGTCGCTCCGCCCCGCCTAACTCAAATCCACAAAGAACGATGAGGATTCGCTTTCCAGAAAGATTACGACCGACTCTATCGATCATTGTACCTTGACCCGGCGTTCGGAGCGTTCAGCTAAACAATCTTCAACAATGTGCAAGGTCCGGTTGCATAACGTTTCTAGAGAAAATGCCGCCCGGACGCGTTCTCGATGCACTATGGCTTGATCGGATCGCTTTGCCTTACTTCGGACCAAAGCACTTATGCGTTCTGCAAGTGACGTGACGTTGCCAACGCTGAAATATAGGTCCGCGTTTTCAATTCCCAGCACTTCACGATTGCCTGCAATGTCCGATGCCACGATCGCAAGTCCCGCGGCCATGTATTCGACGATTGCGTTGGGAAGTCCCTCCCGCTCGCTTGTGAGGACCCCGATGTCGCTGGCCTCAAGCAACCCTGACACATCTTTGACCTGCCCAAGAAATCGAATGTTGTCGCTTATCGCCAATTTGCGCGCAAGCCGTTTAGTTGTTTCGTAAGTTTCCTGAGGTGCTCCAGCTAGGCAAAGAACAGGTTGCTCATTGACTGGGAACGAACTGACAACCAACTGCCAAGCACGAAGCAAAGTGTAATGATCTTTGACGGTCCGGAAATTTGCGACCATGGTTACTACGCAAGTTTCTCTTTCGATCCGCATTTCGTCTCGCCACTGCGAACGTGATGCTGCTGGGGGAACTGGATCAAACCCGTTGTGCACCACATGTATTGGCGCCGACGTCTTTCCCAGTTTTTTCTCCAAGAAATCCACTTGGTGATTTGCGTTACAAATGACAGCGGAGGCTTGACGGTACGCTATTCGTTCGATGGAGTCCCCGGTCAGTAAGTGGACGTTGCGTTGCCCCCAAATGAATGCCTTCGCGCCCGCCAGCCGCCAACTAAGCCCACAGCCTACGTTTGGCCAAGTCGTGTATCCAAATACGACGCTAGCTCGATCCTGGCGAATCGTTCGTAACATCCCGTAGCCATTCTTGATTAATGATATTTTTCGGCAGGGCCATCGGAATCGCTGGACGCCCCATTGCAGGCCAGCTTCTTCGCATTCTGCGACGACTGGGCCGGAACATGTGTCTAGGCTATAGATTTTCACAAACCACCCTAGGCCCTGCAGGAATTTTGCAAGATGCAGCCCCTGTCGTTCTGCACCTCCGAGCTCGAACGAGCAAAAGAAAAACAGAGCGCGCTTGGTGAGTTGATAATCGTTCACTGTACCTTTCAGCAGTTAAGCCGTGATCTGATCGGCAGACTTGTTGCTTTCGAATAATCTTGCTTGGTCATTACAATTTGGGGTCCGCAGCTCTGGTCAACAATTTGACTGTCTGATGCGGTTACCACAGCTTGCTTGTTGATCAACACAATGCCATTTGTGGGACTCAGTTCAGTTTGTCCGCCGGTACACGCCTGCCACTCCCGATCAGAGAATCACAGGCTCGCCGTAAGACGAATGCGTTTTGATATCTCAGCCACCGCCATGGTTGCAGCTTCATAATGCCTCCGATGCAGGATTTCGGATGTTGGATTGACTGCGCGCGAAAGTGCCTTATGCCTCGCATTACCTCGGTAGCGACGATACTCCGAATCGCCTCGACTTCCTCCTCGCTATGCGTCTTCGCACGTCGAAATGCATGGTATACGTCAGGTAGAACACCGGCAGCATGAATAATGTTCTCGCTAGTCCAACCGTCACTATTTCCGTACACATTCTGCAACGAAAGTATTTGTCGCGGCGTAAGATCCAAGTTCAACCTAGAAATGTTTCTCGTTGAGATTGCGCGAGAATTCTCTCGTTGTATTTTGGAACGACTGGACGATATGCTCTTGCCGTGAACGCGATAGTGAAGATGCACCTGTGGAAGGTTGGCGACTTTGTACACTTCGCTGATTCTCGACCAGAGGTCGTAGTCCTGTGATGTATTCCAACGGCAATCGTAGCCACCAAGTGACAACGCTACATCTTTCGGCATCATTACCGATGGATGAACCATTGCATTCTTGAATAGCAATTGCCATTGGGCTTGTAGGTGCCCTACCACGCGAGAGGCAGGTTTAACTCGCCCAATCCTGTCCCCTTTTGCATTGATCGTTTCGGCGAAAGTGCCAACGACGCCCAGATCGGGATGTGATTGCAGGTGTCGCACCTGAGCTTCGAGGCGACCAGGAAGTGATACATCGTCGGCGTCCATGCGCGCAATGAATTTTCCATGCGCCGCATTGAGTCCGCGATTCAGTGATTTCGTGAGACCGATATTTTCTTGATTTAGAACCCGCACTCGCGGGTCATCTGCCGCACGAGAATCTAGCCACGCCGCACTTCCATCAGTTGAACCATCGTTGACAATGATAAATTCGAAGTCTCGAAGGGACTGCTGGAGGATACTTTCAACTGCTTCGGGCAGGTAGGGCATCGCGTTGTGCGCTGCCATCACAACCGAGACAATAGGCCGGGCCGATCGAGTGTTCATTTCGAAACCATCGACGGTTTTGAGACAAGCGAAATATTTAGGCTAAGTGTGCCTATTCCCGTCCCGTTTCTCGCAATCGCGTCTATTTGATCAATCAAGTCTGATTGTTGGACACCCACGCTCGAGGATTACTTTCTAAGTAGACGAGTTAACGTTGACGCGAAAAACTGCCTAAGACTTCCCCGAATCGAAGACAAATGGCTGAGCTGCCGCTGCTGTCTGTGGATCCGGTTTGTGAAAGTTTCAGGATGCACCACTGACAGCAAAAAGTCACGATCGTTTGCGTCGCTCTTTTGTAAGGTCAGGTCGGTCTGCCTTTCCTGCTTCACGAACAATAAAATGTTCTGGCGATACCAGGTGGGGATGTCTTTGTTGCTCCATATCTGCGGCCTAACCAAATCGATAGCTTCAAATCCGACTTGAGCAAATCTGGCCGCCCAGTAGTCCTGCCATTGCTCGTTTAAATGGCCTTTTCCCCCTTGCCCTGGAATTGCCGCCGAAAAGAGAACAAAATCGCTTGCATTGGCCAACGATTTGACGAGCGCATCGCCAGCTGTAGGCGACAAATGTTCCGCGACCTCAAGCGATAATGCCAAATCATAAGAGCGGTCAAGTTCGACGGAAGATTCCAGGTCGGCATGGCGGAAATCACTTTTGGGTATGTTAAGCAATCCTACGTCGGCCCAGGGACCTTCAATACCTAAGATCGTCTCTGCGCCCATATTTCTTAGAACGGACAGCCACGTTCCCGTTCCACATCCGAAATCCACGGCCGAGTTTAGACTTGGCAACGCATCACGAACCAATGATAAGATCAGCTCGGCTGCATGTTCTGTTCGGGCATGCCGGTGCTTGTGAAATTCTCCACTGTAAATGTCTGCCGACTTATTTCGCTGGGTCAAATTCACGCTGCTCCACTTCCCTGTGCTGCCAACCATGTTGGCATACGACGCCCCCATACCTCGGCATGCTTCCCGTTCCGAAATAGTCTCCGCCAGATACATCGACGGTCGCTGCGCCTTTGACGTGATCCGCTTTAATTCCTTGCCGTTTTATTTCGACGTTCAACCGATATGAGTTGAGCTCTAGTGGTAAATCGTTCAGAACACATCGAAAAATTCCAGTTCTTTTTGCACCAGTAAGTGGCGTTTTCGTTAGCTGTGTGGATAGATACAGTAGCGGACGGTCAGTCGTAGTCCGTATGCCAATTGCAACATCGATTCGCGAATCGGGAAGGTCGGAGGGTGCGCGATAAAGTATATCGATAATTGCGTCATCGCCTGTCAGCCAGTGTCCACTCTTGGGATTCCCGACTGTGCCAAATTGAATCTGCTGAATCACAATTGATCCGTCACCTTCCCGGTCAGTCCGAGTGGCCAATGAATCGGCCTTATTTGCTGTCGACGAGAGATAACTTCGTATGACAGGGTCCGAGTCCCCGTCGTCTTCTTTGATCCCTTCGTTAATCCAAATCGAACGTTCGCAAAGCCCGCCTATTGCTGGCAAATTGTGGCTGACAAACAGAACAGTCCGACCGTGGTTGGCGATACTGCTCATCTTCCCGAGACACTTCGTTTGAAAATCTTGATCACCTACTGCCAATACTTCATCGATAACAAGTATTTCAGGTTCAAGGTGCGCCGCGACTGCAAAAGCTAAACGAACTTTCATACCCGACGAGTATCTCTTTGTAGGCGTGTCGAGAAATTTTTCCACGCCCGAAAACTCCACAATCTCATCAAACTTTCGATCGATCTCTTTCTTCCGCATCCCCAGAATTGTGCCATTCATGTACACATTTTCGCGGCCTGTCAGTTCTGGATGAAAACCTGTCCCAACTTCCAACAAGCTGGATACACGCCCGCGAATGATCGCTCGGCCTGCGGTGGGTTCGGTGATCCTACTGAGGATCTTCAGCAGTGTGGACTTACCTGCGCCGTTGCGTCCGATGATTCCGACGACCTCTCCCTCTTGCACATCGAATGAGACATCTTTCAGTGCCCATAGCGTGTCTTCCGATTCGTCAGTCGCGCCGTTCTCTTGAAATGTATTTAGTCGTCGCAGGCGTTTCCAATTAGCCGCAGGACTCTTGAGCCACGATTTTGCCATGCCTGCCAGCGTATCGGGAATCTCTTCCTTGAGGCCGATTTGGTAGGCCTTGGAGAGGTTCTCGACTTGGATGGCGGGGAGGGGCATGGGTTTTTTGTTCTTTGTGGTTAGTTCTTAGTGGTTTGTGGTTTGTGGGTCTTTTACTTGTTCTTGATTAGGTAGCGGATGAAGCCGCCGATTTTCTTGTGGCAGTGGGTGGCGAGCGCGTAGGCTTCTTCGAAATCGGTCTCCGAGATATAGCCTTGATCAAGTGCCACGTACAATTGGCTCTTCACTTCTGAACTGCTCCGTTGGGCGTAACGTAGGAATTTTGCAAACTCAGTAAGGAACAAAGCACCGCTCTCAAGCTACATCGGCGAACATGCGTTCGCGGCTGCGGAAGTAGAGGAGGCCGGTGATGGCTAGGGTCGTGGCGCTGGCGGTGCCGATGGCGATCCAGGCCCAGGGCATGTCGCGGGTGCCAAGTAAGGCCGAGCGGAATCCTTCGATGACGCCTACCATCGGGTTCAAGGCGTAGAACGGTTGGTACTTTTCTGGGACGGCGCTGGTGGGGTACACGACCGGGGCCAAGTACATCAACAACTGCACGACGAAGGTCATCGCGTATTTAATGTCGCGGTACTGAATGGCCAAACTCGTTAGCCACATGCCTAGGCCGGCGGCCGATAGCATCATCAACAAGATTAAGAACGGCAGCATGAAGATGCCGCGGGTCGGCATCTGACCAAACCAGGCCATCAAGCCAAACAAAACCAACATGGCAATGCTGAAATCGACCAACTTCGAGATCACCGCCGATATCGGCAAGATGACTCGCGGGAAGTAGACCTTGCTGATCATATTTGCGTTGGTCACCAGACTATTGCAGCCGTCGGTAAGCGCGCTGGAGAAATAACTCCACGGAACCAGCGCCACGAAACTAAACAGGGCGTAGGGGACTCCGTCCGAACTAACTTTGGCCAAGTTGCCAAACACAATCGTGAAAACCACCATCTGAAACACGGGCTGAATAATGGCCCAGCCAATGCCGAGTGCACTCTGCGCGTAACGGACTTTGATATCGCGCCAAACAAGGAACGCAAACAGGTCGCGGTAATCGACCAACTCTTTCCAATCCACCAGCCGCCAACCGGACCTCGGCTCGATGATGATCGTGGGGATGTCGCCCGGTGTGGTCACGACGTTTTCAGAAGGAAGGGTTGTGGACACGAACTAAGAAACCGGACGATCTTCATTGGTCAATTGAGGTTCCACTTCGGCGAAGCTCGAAGTGGCTGGCGAAAGACGATTGGCTTGGTCGCGTCGCAAGTTCGATGTGTCCCAGGTGACAAGGCGGAATCTGGGGACGGCCGGTTTGCCCTGAAGTTGTCGAGACCAACGTGATCTCAATTGAGCGAATACGCGTAGTAAGAACTGGGGCGAATCAATAAAGTTTCGTCGCCACATTCGCTTCGGATTGGTGAGCAAGCGGAACGCCCATTCGGTGCCGGTCTTGCGGACGATCCAAGGCGCCCATTTGACGTTGCCCGAATGGAAGTCGAAGGCGGCGCCGACTCCGATGAGGGCGGTAGCATCCAAGCCGTGCCGATGCGCGTGCATCCAAATCTCTTGCTTGGGAGCTCCCAAGCCGACCCAGACAATGTCGGGCTTTGCGGCGTTGATCCGGTCGATGATCTGCTCATCTTCTTCCGGTGTCAGCGGACGGAAGGGTGGTGAATAGCTGCCGACCACATTCAATCCAGGAAACTTCTCGGTCAATTTCTCTTCCAGTTTTTCCGGGATGCCTGCGGCTCCTCCGTAGAAGAAGTGCCGATAGTTGTGGGCTCGACCCGCATCGCATAGCTCCAACATCAATGTTGGGCCGCCGACGCGATGGCAACGGCCATAGCCCAGCATTTTTGCTGCCATCAGGATGCCCACGCCATCGGGAAGCGTCAGGCCCGCTTCGCTCGTGGCAGCCTTCATCGCTTCATCACGATGGCAGGCCATGACACTCGTTGGATTCGTGAGCGTCACACAGTCCCGCTCGCCGTTGCGGCGCCACCGTTCGACGACTTTGACGACCTCGGCAGCACGCACAAAGTCGAATTTTAGACCGGCGATCTCGGCTTGCTCAAAACTGAATCGTTCCGGGAACAGAGAGGCCGGCGATTCATGAACGGCGACATCTTCCTCGTACTGTATCGCGGCCCGCTGCTGCTGGCGAAAATCGACCAAGAACGGTTGCAGCTGTTCGAGCAATTCGGAAGTGGGTCCGAACAATCGCATCGCTTCCTTACTTGTCAGTTCACCGGCAAGCTCGACATAGCCAAGATCATCGTCCTCTGCCGCCAATGGGATGCGATTGCGCCACGTGCAATGCTGGTTGGCATCAAAATTGTGCTCCCACATCAGTGGAGCGGGTTTGCCCAGTTGTTCCAGTTCCAGTCTCGCAAAGGCAAGTTCGTGCTGGTTTACAAAGGCTCGCAGCAAGCGACACATCTGACGGATGTCGCGCGACTCACGCAGGCCGACTTGAAACTGTTGTGCATTGGTAACTCGCGTGGGCAATAACGACTTGATCATCATCTGCAACCGGCTGCCAATCAGAGCGAGCTCGTTCGAACCGAATAAATCGTTGGACCACAGGATGGCCACAACGATCAAAACGCCCGCTACGGCGAAAATCGAGTTTGCAAACGCCACGCTCAGCAATGATCCGGCAGCGGGGATGCCACAGAGCAACACCAGCATCACCAATTTGGCTCGCGGACCGTAGCCCTGCCCTTCGAGTAGGTGATGCAAGTGTTGGCGGTCGCCGGCGGCCAGTTGCTTTCCTGACAGCACCCGGCGAATGACGGCCGCACTCGTATCGAGAATCGGAATCAAGAAGATGGTTAAGGGAATCAGCATCGTTAGCGTGGCTGGCCCTTTAAGATTGCCTTGAATGGCGAGTGAGCCAAGCAGCAAGCCAACTAGCATGCTGCCGGCATCGCCCATGAATACTTTGGAGGGTGGGAAGTTGTAAACCAAGAAGCCAGCCAAGGCTCCGCAAACAGCAAAAGCGATTGCCGCATCTTGCGGACTGCCAAGCAGTAGCGCGGTTAAGCCCAATGTCGTTGCGATGACGATTCCAACCGTCGCGGCAAATCCGTCGGCTCCGTCGAGGAACTTCATGGCGTTCATGGAGACCAAGAACCACAGCAGAGTGAGTGGAACAGAAAGCGGTCCCAGCGAAATGGACGACCCCAGCATTGCCAGGCTGCTAATCCGTGTGCCCGACCAAACGACGATCAAAGCAGCCAGCACCTGGATGACAAACTTCTGACGGACACGAAGGCCGTTTCGATCGTCGATCGCCCCGAAGAAAACAATCCAGGCACCGGCCAGCATCAAGCCCGTGTTTTCGCGTACCGACAACAAGAGCTCGGTCGAACCTAGTAATGCCGTCGTCATCATTCCTGCGACAACTGCTATGAAGATGACGAGTCCACCACTCGTTGGCTGAGCGATGGAATGGGATTTGTTGCGACCATTCGGGTGATCAACCTGTCCGAATCGGCGGGCCAAGTTGACGTAGATTGGCACGAGCGCAAGCGCCCAGAGGAGTGAAATCAGCAATGTAGACAAAGCTTCGAGCCCCAGAGATGTGGCAAAGTTATCGATTTCCCCTCACCCTTCTTTGTACCACCAATATTGGGGGGCAGGCAATAGGTTGAAGCGTCTCTGGTTGTTCAAGATTCTTACGTTGGTGTGCAATGCGTTTACGGGTTGCCAGCACTTGATTTGAACCTCTCTAAATTGCCGAGCGGGAAAACGACCATTGTTTTCTCTTCGTAGGCAGCGGCGATTTGAGTTCGGTTCCCCGCAACAGTGCGTTGCCGTTGGCACAAAAGATCAGGTTTGCCGTTAGCTCTCCTGCCCACTTCGTAACGGTTGTAAAGGCGGCCAGCATTCGCGGCCGTCGGGATCTGGGTGAATGGGCGTCGGTGCCGACGACATGAACAAAGCCTTCCGTCAACCAGTTCTTAATCACCTTGCCCGTCGCCCTACTGCTGGGATCGGTGATACCGTCTGTCGAAAGCTGGATCTTGCACCCAAGTTGGACGAGCTCGCGCATCAGAACCTGGTCGCCAATCAGCTCTGGGTATCGATCGGCGTGAGCCAGCACGGGCGTGACCGCTCGGCCAACCAGATCGGATATCAGTGGTCGGATATCGAGGAACAGGCCGTGCGGCTGTTCGATCAGCATGAAATTCTGCCCGGACGAATTGGTTGCGATCGACCCTCCTGCGGCGTTCTGATTCGCGGCCCCATCAATTGTTAGCAGTTTGCCCGCATCGAACTGCATCAGTGTTTCGGGTCCGACCATAACTTCCGACCATGGGACCAGCTCCAGAGGGCAATCGATGGCGTTCAATTCGGCCTGCACTTCCGCGACCGAACGGCGAATGTCATCAGGTGTGACCTCGGACCAGCATTCGTTTTGGTGCGCCAAAGCGGCGATCGATCTGATGCCCTCGTGCCAAGCTTGTTGGCACATCGCCAAAGCGTCGTCCATATTCCGTGGCCCATCGTCGAGGCCGGGGCAAAGGTGGCAGTGAGTATCGGAGAACATATTTTTTTAAAGCGGCAGTGACGAGCGGCGAGAAGCGAGGGGCAGACTTCCATATTCTCGCTTCTCGTCGCTTGCTACTTAATCTTCCCCATAAACCTGATCGTACGAGTACCCGTATTTCTGCGCCTGATACGAATATCGGCCCCCGCCGTACTCGTAGTGTTTTCCGCCGGCGTTGCCGATTCCATTGACGACAACTCCTATCAACTCGGCTCCGCTATCGTTCAACATTTGTAGGCTGCGGTGTGCGACCGGTTTCGAGTCTTTCTTGATTCGCATGGTGAAGATGACTCCGTCGACTTGAGCCGAGATGGCCGACGTTTCGCTAACGGCCAAGACGGGTGGTGTGTCGATGATGACAAAATCGTAGTGTTTGCGGATCGCTTCGATAATCGCTGGGAACCGGCTGGACGAAAGGAGTTCGGACGGATTGTCGGGCGTTTTGCCACACGGAATCACACTCAGATTGGGAGTGGTCTGTAATCGCCTGACCACGTCTTTTAGCTGGGCATTGCCGGCGACGACGGCTGCCAATCCGAGATCGTTGTCGAGCGCGAACAGGCGATGTTGTCGCGGACGACGTAAGTCGCAGTCCAGAATCAGGCAGGTCTTCCCAGAATTTGCGATGGCAATTGCCAGGTTAGCGGCGACCGATGATTTGCCCTCACCTGGACTGCCACTGGTGATCTGGATGACCTGATTCGACTTGCCACGTGTATTAAAAAAGAGCGCGGTGCGAATGGTACGAATCGCTTCCGACTCGATCGACTTGGGGCGATGGGCAGTACAAACCACCGGATTGTAAGGGATCGCCGGGTTCGTTTTTTCCAGGTCGATCATCGGAACGTGCCCAATGACGGGAACTCCCAATTCGCGGCTGATCGAGGCCGGATCGTGGAAGCTCTTGTCGGTCAAGTCAAAGCAATAAGCCACTAAGCAACCGCCCAGGAATCCTAGGACAGTAGCGATTGGCAGGATCTTGGTTGCGTTGGGTTCGATTTGCGAACCGTTGCCGGCTTTGGCCAAGATGTCGAATTTGTAACCGTCGTAATCACCAACAACCTCAATTTTGCGAAACTTGTCCAGCAGTTCGTCGTACATCCGTTGCGTCTGGGCGATGTCGGTACGAAACGACTCGTCACGAATCTGTAGACGAGCAAGGCCCTTAGCAGCCTCTTGTTCTTGGTCGAACATGATCACCAATTTCTGTTCGGTTTGGATCATTTCGGCCAATTGGTGCTTTAGCGATTCAACATAGGTATCTAGTCTTTTCGCGATCCGCTCGGTGAGGTCTTTCGGTGCCAAGTCGGCCGACGCCAATTGGACATCGTCTGTTGCTTCCTCGAATACAGGTGGTGCGTCCAGGTTGACTCGGTAGTTCGTCAGATAGAATTCTTTCGAAGAATTGAGGCGCCTGCGGACCGCTTTGACACGTGGATGATCTTTGCCGTAGCGGGCCAGCAGGTCGTTTTCTTCCAGCAACAGCGGGAGAATTGCGGTCTTTTCGATCGTCTTTTTCTGCTGTGCTGCTAACTTGACCGGCATTTCAGGGGTATCGACTTCTAACGCGTCCAGATTTGAAATACCGGCAGCTGCCAGGATCACTTCCGCCTCTTTTCCTGCGCGAAGGTGTTCTTGGATCGCTGCCAGCTTTGACTTGGTATCGTTGATTTGCAGCAGTAGCCGCGAGCGTTCCGATTCGACAATCAGCTGTCGCTCTTGGTGCAGGTTTGTTCCCTCGCCGTCCTTATAAATCAAAGGTGTCGATTGCCGGAATTCGTCGTAGGCTGCGCGTTTGCTCGAAAGTTGGTCTAGCAGTTCCTTCTGTGCCCGTACAATCAACTCGCGAACGTCGCGTTCTACATTCCGGTGCGATGTTTCCAGGTAATTGTTGTACTGCTCGAGGATCGCGTTCACGATCTTGCCCGCATCTTCCGGATGCGGGCCTTGAAAAGAGACGTTGTAGAGACCGAGACCATCGGTCGTCGGTTTGACGCTCAAGTTCTTTCGGATGAAGCCAACAGGTGAGCCGCCTGCAGCGACCGATGGTAGTTGGTCTAAGCTTTGGTTTCGGAGTGCTTCCGCAACAAGTTTTGGACTGGTCATCAACACTGGGTGCTTGTAGGCATCGGAGATGATCGCGTAGCGGCTATTGGAGTTCTCTAGTCCGATGGGCAGTGCCGGTGGCAGATTGCGTTCGATTAGAACTTGTGCACTCGACTTATAGACAGGCGTGGCCCTTGCAAAGAAAAGAGCACCGAGAATTAGGCCCAGTGTCGTGAACGTCGCGACGATCCATTTGCGACGTTGAAGAATGCCAAGGATATCAATACCGCCGCTATCGACAGTCGCCTCGTTATCCCCCCACCAAGCTGTTTCAGAATTCATTTCGTGATTGTGTCTTTAAGGTCTGCGGTCAGAGCGACATTTTTCGAAGAATACCGAAGAAAAGTCGTTTGCGGTGACAAGAACGCCGTCGAGTGGTAGGTGTCTGCTAGGGTGGACTCCGTCCCCTTCGGTGACAATTACCGATTGAGCCGTAGAGTCCTTCCCCACCACCATGGGGGGAATCTATCATCGTAGAATGGCGATGTGAGAATGTCTACGATCAGCATTCGCAAAATCTAGAAATAGCAAGAGTTATTGTGAGGATATAACGTCCGCATACCCTCAATCGTGTGGGTTAGGTTGCAAGAATTTGATACCGGTATTCTTGCCTAAAAGCAGAACCGGCGCCACGATTGCCCAATCGGTATCTTCTGCAAGGTTGCTGTCGCTGAGTTTGATGCGGAGGGCGTTCGGGTGAGGTTCGGATATAGTGGCGTCTAAGGGTAGCCATTTCAGGCCATCCCAGGCTTCTGTCCACATGTGAAATTGAAGTCTCGATTGATTCGCATCTAGGATTAAGCCGGTCACCACCCGTGCCGGGATCGACTGCGTACGCAAGACTGCCGCCAGCAGCATGGCGTGTTCCGTGCAGTCGCCAGCGCGTGCTTGGAATGCTCGTGAAGCGGTTAGCAGCGACTCGTCCAGGATCGATTGTTGCATGTGCGCGTGTACCGCTGCTGTCGATCGCTTGCAGATCTCGTCAACTGTCGTCAATTTTTCTGGCCAGTGAGAAAATTCTTGAATGTGTCGGTCGCTGCTGTTGATCCAATGGTTCGCCTCGACATCTTGAGAGCGTGGCATGGATGTTTTGCTTTGCGGCAGAGCGGGCGGAAGTGAGGCAATGTTTGCGTCGTCACGTAGGGCGTCGGCATGGGACGAAAGTGACGGCATCCCGACGGTGATTAAAACGCAGTCGGCAGCGGTGCGTTGAACCCGTTGGTAGCTGTTGCTGGGGAAAATGTTCGCTGCATCTTGTCCGGGGGTTGTTACCTGGAATTGAGCGAAATCGGTCCTCTTGTTTAGGGAAGGTGGCAGCTCGATCGCGAAACTATTGGTGACAGCCAGGTCGAATTGAGGATGATCGTTCGGCGAGAGAGCTGTCTCTTTCGAGCAGGCGAACGTTGTTTGGTTGAGGAACCGCCGATATTTTTTTCTGGGCCTGCCGGTTTCATCCACCCAATAGATCGAAGTTGGCGGTTCGTCCTCTTTTGAGTTTAGCGGACGCGCTTCGACACGAAGCAGGTGTTCCATTTGGTTACCTACCCTCGTTTTCTCGCGTCCGAGGGCGCGCAGCCTCATCTGACTTTCGCGGTCAGCCAGTGCCTCCCAGGACAGCACAATTCTTTCCTGATCGGGTAGAAGTGGTGACTGTTGAAAGGCTTGCTCTATCGCAAAGAACGCCTTGTTCTCCTTATTCCACGTTTGCTGCGCGGTGCTGCCGCTGGTTGCCGCTCCCGATAGATGCAGGCGGTCTTGAATGACGAGTCCCGCGGTCCGTTTCGCTTGGTGGTCGCCGGAGACCGAGTATTCCAATTGTTCGACTTGGTCTGAAACGGCATCGCTGAGCGTCGCCATCCGTAGTACTTGGTTTGTGACGCTTCCAAACCGGGGGATTGCCAATTCGTCGATGGCGATTCTTAGCAGGTGGTTTGCTTCCGGACCGACTGCGAATTCGCGGTACCTTCGGTGTCCCAGCTTGTGTTTGCCGACCGTATGCGTGAACCATTGTTCGTGAATTAGCTTTCCTTCTTCGTTGGAGAGCAAGTCGACTCGATCGAGATCCGGTGCGGGCGGAAGTAGCGTCGGTTGGGGTTCGGTGCAGCCAATCAGGCTGCTGAACGTTAGCGTGGCAAGCCATAACATCGTTGTCACGAGTCTGCTCCAAGCAGTGGGTCGTTCCATGGTAGGATTGGCTCTGTATAAGAAGTTCAATTGAGGCTTTGCTGGCCTGAGTGGGAAACGCCGGCGAATCATGGTAGTTCGGGAGTTCGCATGGTGTCGCGTTGGGGCGCTGGTTTTGTTTTACGTGGGCTGATCGCAACTCTGCTGATCTTACCCTGGATCGTCGCCGGTGTACTCGGTTCGACCCAAAGCTATGCCTGCTGGACGGTGGCCGCATTATTGGTTTGTGCGGTGGGGACGCTGTTGCACACGGCGGGCGATGAAAATGTCCAGGCGACCGGTTTAGGCCGCCCGACGGTTTATTCAACTTGCCTGCTATGGCTCTTGTTTGCAGGGATTGCATTGGGGTGTTGTCAGCTGGTACCGATCCCAGCCTCCCTGGCACCTTGGTTGGCATCGGGCGCAACAACTTGGCGCCAGCAGCAGTTGGGTGACCAAGGGCTGCACCAAGATGGCTTGCTGGAGACTTCGTCGCCCGAGTCGCTTGTGGCGAGTTGCCGATCGATCTACCCGCCTGCAACCAGAAAAAACTTGGCCCAGTTGATCTTGGCAACGGCCGTGTTTTGGTTGGCAGTTGGATTCGTTTCTGATAGCAACGTGCATTGGCTGTTGATTGGGGCCGCGGCGAATGGAGTCGCGATTGCGTTGGTGGGAATTGTGAGCAGGCTGAGCGGCATTGTTAGCCTGCCAAGTTTCATGGTTGCGAGTGGCGAACGGCCGTTTGGCCCATTTGTGAATCGCAACAATGCGGGCGGCTATATGTGCCTTTGTTTGGCCGCCGCGATCGGTTTGTTTCTATGGATTAGGAATTCTCGTTCCTCGGCAGGGGAGTCCGGCAAGATTTTCGATGATCGGCAATTTGCCGCCAAATTTGCTGCGATGGGTGCAGTCGTTTTCATCGCTGCCGGGATTTTGGCGACCGGTTCGCGCGGTGCCAGTTTGGCGTTAGTCAGCGCTGCCCTCTTAACCTTGGTTGTTTGGCAAGTAGCAGCTCGATCAGATGGCACGCAGCGACGTTCGGTTCACACATTTTCACGCCTGGCGATGGTTTCGGTCGCAGTCGCTGGGACATGGTCGCTGCTGCATTGGTTGGGAGCTGCCGCTGAGACGCGTCAGCGTTGGCTGCGGACGCTCGATTCCGAATTGGCTGACGGGCGTTCGTCGAATTGGTGGGAATCGTTGCAAACTTCGGGTGAATTTCTGTGGTTTGGCAGCGGCCTAATGACGTACCGCTTTACAGGCTTGCCGCACGTGGAGCGAGCCAGCGAGAGGTGGTATCGATTTGCGGAAAATCAGTTTATCCAAGCCCTGGTGGATGCAGGAGTTGTCGGTTGTGGCTTGATGGTGGCTGCTATTCTTGTCGTGGGATGGGCGACCTGGCACTTGTTCAAGAGACCCCAATCCCAAAGTCGAGGTCTAGGCGTTATGGCCGTTTTCTTGCTTGTCAGTCAGATTCTAAGTGGCTGTTTTGATTTTGGACTCTACATTCCTGCGAACACACTGCTCATGGCTGCTCTATGTGGTGCGGTCGTGAAGCTGGCGGCGCCTTGCAGGCCGGCGATTCAGGATGCAGAGCAGAGCAAGACTTCCAAGTTTTCTCTTGTTGGGTCTCTGTTGTTGGTGCCGTTGTTGGCGGGTGGGCTTGAGTTTCAGCGAGAGGGACGTGTTCAGCGTTCGTTTTCCGTCATGGATTTGAATGACTTAGACGAACAGCGTTCGAGTGAGATCTTGGATCAAAACATAGGGCTTGTTTCGCAGGCGCTTCGCTATCGCTGGGATGATGGCGAGGCCCATTTGGCGTTGGCTCAATTCTGTTTACAGCGTTATCGAGTTCAGTTGTTTGAAGAATACCGTCGCAGCCAATCGTGGTTGGACGAGGAGCGTTTATGGATGCAAAGCAGTTTCGCATACCAGTTTCAAGTGCTCTCTGAGATGCAACCCGTCGTCCGACGCGACTATCAGGAGATTGCCAAATCGAATCCCCTCCTGACGAAAGCAGGAAAGCACCTGCGCCTGGCCCGGTCGGCCTGTCCGTGGCTGATGCCGCCCCATTTATGGACAGCCTTGCTTGGTCAGCTGCGCGGCTCACAAACATCCGACGTTCAGGTTGCCGTCGAAAGAGCTCAACGGTTCGGGGGCGGCCAGGAGCACACGTGGTATTGGTCCGGGGTGCTTTTGCAGTTTTCTGGTGATACATCGGGAGCGATATCGGCATGGCAACGCTGTATTTTTCGCTCCAGAAGGTACGACGTCTGGATCAACCGCTGGCTGCGTGGGTTGCCGACTGCACGTTTGTGGGATGATTTACTGGCGAATGATCCAGTCTTGGCAATTCGTTGGTCAGAAGTCCTGGCGCCAGAAGAAACGGTTCCGTTTTTTGAGCATATTGCCGATCGCGGGCTACCAAAAGAACAAATGACGGAACAACAGCGGACCGCATGGTCTCGGATATTCAGCAATCTAGGCCGTAAGTCACTGTTAGAACACTAAAAGGCTGTGTCAAAAAGACTGTCGGTATGAGTCTTCGATCTTTCGCCTCTGCGAACTGTGTTTAGTGGCTTGAGGGTGAAAATGTCTTGAAAATAGGAGGTTTTCTGATGATGGTGAGTAAGCAGCCTTGAGATTGTGGTGAGGCTAGATTGACCTGCTGAGGAAATGAGATGTCGGGCCGATATGTTATTTTTGGTAAAGTCAAAATGAGGACTTGCGATGGATGCAGCGATGGTTAAAATCGGCGCTAAGCAGGGTCACTATTTGGGCCTGTGCAGGCAGGAGCCGGGATTGTTCCAGGGACGATGGGTCGAATTTGGATTGGAGTCGCTAGTTAGTTGAGCTGAGAAGACAAGTTTTCTTCTAAACGCCAAGTGCGTTTTCAGATTGCAGGGACTCGCAATGTCCTTTCGCATTCTCGCTCTGCTGGTCAGCGCTGCTCTCTTTGCGGCCCCTTTTGAATGACCTTATGTTCACGTGTTTTGCCTTTTTTTACCTTTGGTAGGCGTGATTCCAACCTCGCTGAGTATTTGACTCTTTTTCGCTCTGGAGTGTGACTAATGACTCGACAATCCAACTCGTTCTTATGCCTCGTTGCGCTGCTTCTCAGCGCCTTCTGTTCATCGCAAGTGGACGCCACTTGTACTCCCACGGTGACGGTCACCCCGGTCTATGGGCCAAACTTCTTCACGAGTCCCAACTTTGATGACTTTCGAGAGAATTTTATGAATCACTTGGCGTTTGGGACGCCAGGCCCAGATTACAACGTCGACCCAACCGGTTTCCTTCCAGTTGGTGCGACCGTAGATCCCAGCGAAGTGATTGTCAGCACTTTCAATTCGTGGCGAGGCGCAGGCGACCCGACTCCCGGTTGGGATGATCCAGCCGGTGTGTTTTCAGGCGAATTTGGGAATCAGGTGTATTTCGGCCTGTCGGTCGAAAGTCCTGCCGGCTGCAACGCCGAGATTGACCTGCGAGGGATCAGCGGTTCGCTCGTGTGGGAAGACAGCACCGGAAATCCATCGGCGAGCTTACTGACTCAGCCTCCAGGCCAGTCTTTCAACTGGAATTTGACCGGTGAAGATTACGACGAATTTCGTTGGGGCGTGACAGGCGGTACTGTTTACAACGACACGAATCCAGCACCAGGTTCCATGGCGGTGGAAAACGTCTACTACATCGGTGGGATCACAGGACTAACCGCGTTCGATGTGGACACACTCGACAATCAAGCAAATCTGAATAAAACTCTGGCGAAAATCAATGACGATTTCAACGCCGGCGACATTTTCCAAATCGATGTTAACTACAGTGTTCTTACCACTTTGGGGAAGGTCACGGGGGCGACGACAACGCTCTTGATTCCAGAACCGACGGGTCTATTCTTAGGTCTGGTGGCTGTCGGGATTTTGAGTGGTAGTCGTCGGAAACGGTTGTTATAATCTCCGACACAGGCGAGTTGGACAACTTACTAAGGAAGAGTGATATGAGTAGTCGGATGCGAACGGCGTTAGCGCTTGTTTCGGCACTGTTGGTTTCAGGCGTAGCAGCTGCTGTGCTCGTGGGACCAGTGGATTCGAGTGGTAGCTTGGATTCTGTCGATGCCAGTACCTCGGCTGCTGACAACGATATCGCCGTCAGCGTTGATCCAGTATCAGTGCTGGCAGCAGGAGCATCCATTGGTGCACCTCAACCGCCAGCGCTTGGTCCAGTCATTAGGCCTCCAGGGAAAACCAAAGGCCCTCTTGATCAGAGTACTATTTTCCCCATCACGGGTAGTTAGCGTTCGATCGAATCACGTGAGAACCCTGGCGTAACTGCCAGGGTTTTTTTGTGCGCTTGTGGATCAACCTTGACGGTCGCCGTTGCCATGGACTCTTCGGTTCAAAATAAGTACCGTCCTGGCACTTTGGTGGCGAGCTCAATCGGCGCCGGAGTCGTTGGCATCATGACCGATTGATTCGAGATCCCAGAACAACGGATGAGCAGTATCCGAACGTATCACCGCTTCCTCTCGGGGATAATGCGCACTGCGAGGTCGAACCGATTCGGGCTTTGCTGCGCCTATGGGTGCTTGCTGGCGGTGCTCTGTGCTACACAATCTGGCTGTACCGTGTGGCAATTGGCTCGTCGTACCGTTTGTTACGAGCCTGAGTGCTACGATCTTCTTCCAGAAGAAAAGCGCGAGTGTGAAATCTACCATGGTTGGGCGGAGGCAGCCTGGTCTGCGACGATCGGTACTCAGTCTGTTCCGGCGGAATTCTACGAAGGGTTCGTGAGTGGCTTTGTCGATCATGTCTTTTCAGGGGGCGACGGCAGTCCGCCTCCGGTTCCGCCCAGACGTTTTTGGAAGGTCGAGTACCGGTCCGATGCAAATCAATACGAACAATGGCTACACGGTTTCTCGCAGGGAGCGCAGGCGGCCATCGAGGGTCAGTATCGCGATCGAATTACTATGCCGGTCAGTCGTGAGGTCGCGACCGCCAGAGCGGGGCTTGAAGCGATGCGCAGGGATGGCGCCCGATGCCGCGGCCCTGCAGCGGCGAATTCTTCAGGAGCCGCCGTCGAGGGGCTGTTGTTCGATCAGCCGATGCGTCCGCGTGGCCATGATGGCGCGGCAACCCGACCTGAGGAAACGGTACCGCCACAGAGAAGTTACGAATCGGAGTTATCGGCACCGGACTATTCGATGGAACCTGCGCTGGAAAACTTTGAACCAGCGGCGTCGCGAAACTTGCGTTCGGGTAGTGGCGGGACCGAGTTTGAGCAGCAGACCCCGCTGATCGAAGATGCTTCACCGACCATGACCGAACCGGAGTTGGACTTTGATTTGGGCTCGGACCTATCCCAACGATCCGATTCGAGTCGACCTCAGCGTTCGGAAGTGACGAAGTTTGGGACGAGTGACCGCGAGCCGTTGCTCGCACCATCTGGCGTTCCTGCCTCTTTGCCCAACTCTGTATCTAAGCGGAAAGCTCGTTCCAGCAGTTACGGGGACATCGTAAGAGCTTCGATGAACGAAACATCGAAACCACTGCGGCCGGTGAAAAGAGCGACGATGCACGAACAAGCCACGGAGACCAGAAAAACCAACGAACGTGAATGGATAGAAGATGCAGATCCGTTTGGTGATCGTGGAGTTCAACATGCAACCTTCTTAGCGGAGCCAACAAACAGCAAGCGATCGAACACCATGACCTACGATCAGCAGTCGCCCGATTCTTGGGAACTTGCCGACCAAGCAACGGTGGCAGACAAAGTGCTACGTAAAGCGGCAACCCATGGCGAATCGCACTTGTCTTCTACCGCCGCTTCGTCAGAACCGAACGATCTTCATCCATCGAAAGCTCATCCCGTTTACGACTCGCCACCAGGTTTTGAGCCAGCAGGACTCAGCCGTTTCTTTGCTTCTGGAGCCGACGTCGAGTTTTGCGATGAGCCACTGCCGACCGAACACATCGAGGCAGCGCCGATTCTCCCGCCACCGCTGCAAGCGACGGAAGAGCCGATCAAGGGTGTGCCGTCCGATGACCTGGAATGGGCGGATGATGTACGGATTCTTAATCATGTCGAGCAAGCTGGAATGATCGAATTCGATACCGGTCACGAATCTGGCCGCAATTGAACCGTCGGTGCGCGAATACAACCGAGACAGATCACATGAATTTGCCAAGCAAGAAAAGAGCTGAATGTTGCAATCGCAACGTGCTCGCCGTGCGGCAAGCGCCTATGCTGGACGCGGCTTACCGACTGCTTGCGCTGTTTACAATCCTCTCATGTGGCTGCGCTGCCTTAACCAATCCCGTAGCCAACGGTATCCCTGTCCGGCTCGTTCCGGATGAACTTTTGGCTGATCCAAAAGTAGCGATGAAGCCAATCCCGCTGACGTGGTTGCGGACGGCTACGGAAGATACTTATCGACTTGCGCCGGGCGATGTGTTGGGTGTGTTCATTGATGGAGTGCTCGGTGAGCCGGAACAATTGCCGCCAGTTTACTATTCCGATCTGTCAGACCAGCCACCGTCCATTGGATTTCCGATTCCGGTGCGCGAAAACGGCACGGTACCGCTACCTTTGATCGACCCAGTCAAAGTTGAAGGTCTCACGATGGCCGAAGCGGAGAAAGCGATCTTGCGCGCATACACGGTTGATAAAGAAATCATCCGCTCCGACGAATCAAGGACGCTTGTGACTTTGATCAGTCCACGGAAAGCGAAGATTTTGGTCATCCGTGAAGACTCGCCCAATCAAAGGATCGACAATTCGAACAATTTGCTTCTGAATCGTGCTGCACCGATTCAGGGCAGTCGTGGCCAGGGGACGGGACAAGTTCTCGAATTGCCAGCCACCGAAGCCGACTTGCTGAGCGTGTTGGCTCGGTCCGGTGGACTACCTGGGCCGAACGCCGCGAATGAAATCATCATCCAACGAGGCTATAACCGGGGTGGCGCCAGTTCCAGTTGGCCCATGGATGGACAGGGCAATTATTGTGCGCCCGATTCAGCTTGGTGCCGGGCGGAGGGCGTCGATGAAAAAGGGCGACCGCGCCAAGTCCGGATTCCGCTTCGTTGGCGGTGTGAAGATGAGCCTCCCATTTGCCCGGAAGACGTGCGGCTGGAATCGGGCGACATTGTGTTCGTGCCTGCCGATGATAGCCAAGTTTATTATACCGGTGGATTGCTTCCGTCACGTGAAGTCGGTTTGCCTCGGGATGTCGATCTGGGTGTGGTGGAGGCATTATTGCGCGTCGGTGGCCCGTTGGTTAACGGCGGTATCAATGCCAACAATCTTTCTGGAGGTATCGTCGGATCTGGGATTGGTGCGCCTTCCCCCAGCTTGCTGACCGTATTGCGTCGCACGCCGGACGGAGGTCAAGCAGTGATCCGTGTTGATCTGAATCGCGCACTACGCGACCCACGGGAGAACATGTTGGTGAAGGCCGGCGATGTCTTGATTCTCCAAGAGACCGAAGACGAATCGATTACTAGATATCTGACAACTGCGTTCGATTTCAACATCCTCTTCGACGTCCTTCGTTCTGGATCAGCAACGATTACTGGGTCAGGTTCGCTGCCTTAGGATTGGTGTTGTCGTGTTGTGCGTTAGCTCTCCAGTCTTCAAAAAGACGGCGCCGTGGGTAACGGTTTTGGGCATGGCAACCGTCCTGGTCTTTTGCCTCCACGAGTTCGGTGGACGCATCCTTCGGCGGTTCTTCCGTCCCTCTTGCCGAGGCGGTTGCGAATTTGCGTGAAACTCTCGGTTAGACGATAATGCTGGGTGAACAGAAACTAAGCGGAGCGGCACCTTGAGCATCAAATTTGCACGCAATCGAAAATTGCTACCAGCGCAGCTGCGCTTCGAGCCTTTAGAAGCTCGGCACGTACTCGCGGCCAATCCAATCATCACCGAATTCATGGCCAGCAATGATACGACGATCAACGATGGCTTCGGTGATGATAGTGATTGGATCGAGATTTATAACGCGGGCGATGAGAGTGTCGATTTGCAAGGCTATCATCTGACGGATGATCATGATGAGATTGCAAAATGGACGTTTCCCAGCAGCACGGTCCTTGCACCAGACGAATACCTGATCGTATTCGCGTCGTCTGATGATACGCTCGATCCGGGCGGATACTGGCATACCAATTTTAAGTTGAGCGCGGGCGGTGAATATGTGGCTCTCGCCGCGCCGGACATGACCGTGTTGAGCGAGTTTGGCACCAATGGTGCCGACTATCCGGCGCAGTTCACGGACGTTTCCTACGGGCTGGCGGAGAACGATTTTGTCTCCGGCAACTCCGCGGCGAGGTACTTGATTCCAAGTAACGGAACCCTGGGAGACAGCTGGCGGCAGCCAGGATTTGACGCCACCGCGAACGGTTTCACGCTCGGACGTGCGGCCATTGGATATGAAGATGGCAGCGGATATCAATCTTTGATCGAAACCGAATTGCCCTCGGGCACGACGAGCACCTATTTGTTGGCCGAGTTTTCGGTCGCTGATGCGAGTTCGGTTCCCGATCTGAATCTGAATCTTCTGTACGACGACGGAGTCGTTGTCTATCTCAACGGTACGGAAGTGTTTTCTGGTCAGGCGCCTGCCGATCCGGTTTGGAATTCCCAATCAAATGGTGATCGGCCCGATGCGACGGTGCTGGCCGGAACCGACATTTCATTGGACGATCAGCTGGGACTCTTGCAAGACGGCACGAACGTCATCGCTTTCCATTTGCTGAACCTTTCGGCCGGAAGTAGTGACTATCTGCTCGTTCCGACGTTAAGTTCAAGTCAAGGCAATGCACAGGCAGGTTATTTGCAGAGCCCAACACCTGGCACTGCGAATACCGGGAATGCGGCGCTGGGGCCAGCGATTCGCGATGTAACCATGGAGACTGTGAACCCAGGCAGCGGTCAGCCCATTGTCGTGACCGCTCAGATTGACGCCACGCTCAATCCGCTGGACGTGGGCTCGGTCACACTGCACCGCCGCGTGATGTTTGGTGCCGAGTCGGCAACAATGATGGTGGATGATGGGAGTGGTGCAGACGCCGTTGCGAGCGACGGTGTTTTTACAGCTGAAATTCCAGGCGCGGCCGCCGGTGAGTTAGTTCGCTGGTACGTAACGGCGGAGGATAGCCTGGGTGAGTTGACACGTGACCCCCGTTTTCCGGACGAGTTCGATTCGGCCGAATACTACGGCACGGTGATTGAAGATTCGACAGCCTCTGATGATCTGCCCGTCCTGTACTGGTTCGTCGAAGATACCGTTGCCGCTCAGACGAGAGAAGGAACGCAGGCGACGCTTTATTACCTTGGCCAACTGTACGACAACATTCACGTCGACTTACATGGACAAACAACCGCGACCGATGAGTTTCCCAAGAAATCATTCGACTTCGATGCGAACACTGGCGAGAAATTTCGCTTCGCGGAGGATGTCGGTCGGGCGAGTGACTTCAACCTGCTAACGAATTATGGTGACCAGTCAAAGCTGCGAAACACATTGTCGAACGGTGCTTTTGCGGCGTCCGGTGGGGCCCACAATCTGGCTTTCCCCGTTTCGGTTCATCGGAACGGCGATTTCTTCGGCCTATATGACTTAGTGGAAGAGGGAGATTCCGAATATCTGGAACGCCAAGGGCTCGACCCAGAGGGTGCGTTTTACAAAGTCAACAATCCGCTCGACTCGGCAACCTTCGAAGTCGACAAACTGACCCGCGAACACGAAAACAACGATGACTTGCAAGAGCTGGTTGATGCCCGTGCCTTAAACGGCACGGCGGCACGAATCTGGGATTACGACAACTTAGACCTGGCCGATATGGTCAATTACATCGCCCAGAATTCGGTCCTGCTGAATTTGGACTACGGCCACAAGAACATGTATTGGTATCGTGACACCAACGGTTCTGAATTCTGGTCAGTCTTGCCGTGGGATGTTGATCTTTCTCTGGGCCACATCTGGAATCAGAATGATGGGTACTTCTACGATCCACTCCACACGACCGATGGTGTGGAATGGTCGTTGAATAGTCTGTTCGCACGGATGTATACCGATCCTCGGATCGAGTCGATGTACTATCGTCGCTTGCGGACGTTGATGGATGCTCAGTTGGGAACCGCTGGAATGGCGCCCGCCGATAGTTACCTCGGCCAAGAACTGGTGAATTATGAGTCGCTGATTGCTGACGAAGCCTTGGCCGATCTGGCCGAATGGGGATTGCATCCGAACTTTACTCGCACTCCCAGTCAGGCGGCCGACCAACTGCTGAATAGTTTCATTCCGCTGCGACGCAACTACCTCGAATCTCGACCACAGTTGCCCGATGCTCATGGCGCGACGGCCGATATTCAGATCACCGAGGTCGATTTCGATCCGACAAGCGGCAATGATTTAGAGCAGTACGTTCGTCTAACGAACAATGAGTCGTTTGCTGTCGACATTTCCGACTGGATGTTGGGTGGTACTGCCGATCACGTGTTCAAAGCGGGCACGGTCATTCCGGCCAACAGTGAACTCTACCTCGTCGCCGACGTTCCGGGATTTAAAGAACGAACGACTGGCCCTCGAGGCGGGCAACAACGGTTCCTGCAGCAGAATGCGGCCGGAGTGATGAATTCGACCGTTGGCGTGCTGGTTCTGACCAACGCGGACGGCACGACGATCGATTCCGAGTCGTACGGGCTGACGTTTGATCTCGATCAAGACGGCGCGCTGGCCTGTGGCGACGTCAACACCCTGTCGACCGCGATTGCACAGGGCAGTTCTGACCTGGCGTTTGATTTGTCGGCCGATGGTGTTGTCGACAGTTCCGATTTGGAAACTTGGTTGTTAGTCGCCGGCGAAACCAATCTTGGACCTGGCCGTGGCTACTTACCGGCCGATGCGAATTTGGATGGGACCGTGGATGGGGGCGATTTCGTTGAATGGAATACGAACAAATTCACGGCAAATTCAGAGTTCTGTTCCGGCGATTTTAACGCCGATGGATTCGTGAACGGTGCCGACTTTGTGGTTTGGAATTCTCACAAATTCACTTCCGCCGACGCGACGTCGGGAGGGGGGCCTGCGCTGCAGCCCACGTTCGTAGCAGAATCCACGGCAATCGGCAGCAAGTCGCTCGTCGTCAGGGCCGATGACGTAACCGAACACGATTCGCTCGATCAAACAACCGAACGAAGCGTGCTTCCCAGCCAGCAAGATAGGGAAGCGCCGGCGAGCGCTACTCGGCCGCAGACGAGTTGGCTGCGCGAGGCAGGCATGCCAGCACACGAGGCTCGTTTGGCCGCCAACGACTTAGAGATAGAGATGAGAACGGGAGAAACTCTCGCAGATCGGGCACAGCGACGATTGAGTGGTCGTTGACCCGTGTCTCCGCGAGTCTCGAATCAACTGGCGTCCATGCACCATTGGATTGCAAATCGGCTCACGTCAGCAGAGGACTGAAGTTTCAGCTTGTGTTTGATGTTTTCACGGTGCGTGTCGACCGTGTGAGGGCTGAGGTGCAGTTCGGCGGCAATCTCTCGAGACGTGCGGCCGCCGCCAATGAGCTCGAAAACTTGCAATTCTCTGTTGCTGAGGGCGTAGACACCGGTCCGAATACGCCTGGTCCCATCGCCGCTATGTCCAGCGACGCGGAGAGTTAACTCTTCACTGAAATAGCGTTTCCCTGCCAGCACTTCTGACACTGCCGTTTCCAAGTGGTCGTTCGATTGTCCTTTGTTGATATAGCCATGCGCGCCGGCACGTAGAGCTCGCTCGGCGTACAGCGATTCGTCATAGCCGGAAAAAACGAGCAGCTTGACTTGCGGAAACTTCGCTCGAACCCGTTTGATGAGATCGATCCCATGCCCCTGCTTCAGGTTGATATCGATGATCAATAGGTGTGGGTCCTGCTGTTCGATTTTTAATATTGCCTCGTCTTCGCCCTCAGCCTCTCCGCAGACAAGAAGTCGTGGGAGAAGTGAAAGCCGTATCGTTAGGCCTTCGCGAACGATCGGATGATCGTCGACGATCATTACTTTCATTGGCTCGTCGGAAATCATGTGCTGTACCATGGATCAAAAGGGCTGTTCTGTGGGCTATCTGCGGAAAGCTGTCCAAAAACGGCGATGGACTGGATGGGTGCGTGTGAATGATGGTGTTGCGATAGGATAGGTTGCAGCGATGTGTTATAGGGTAATTGGGTCGCCGGCCGTAATCAACAGTTAAGGTAAGATACTGGGTCGATCGTAGTTAGGAATGCTGTTTGGGGTGCGAAGTAGTGTTAGTGTGGTAGATCGTAGCGAACGCGGTCAGATATTGGGACTTCGCAGCGAACCGTGCTGCCTCCTCCATCGTTTCCAGTTTCGTTTTTCTTTACGCTTTCCGTTTCGCTTTCCGTTTCGTTCCCAGTCTCGTTCTGAACTACCGAGAGTACGCCACCAATTTCCAGCGCCCGCTGACGCATGATCTCTAGGCCGCAGCCAGATCGGTCAGGAATGCGCGGGGACCGCGATCCGTTATCGGCAATCTCTAGAATCGCGACGTGCTCTCGGGCGTCAAGTTCGATCGAGATCATGGTTGCGCCGCTGTGCTTCATGGCGTTGTTAGTTGCTTCCTGGCTGATTCGAAAGAGGTTGCGAATCACGTGGCTTGGTAATTCTGCGAGTGTTCCAGAGCAACGGAATTGGCACTCTAGATTCGGTAGCTCATCAATGGTGCCGGCAAGCCGAGTGAGGGCAAGAACTAGGTCCGCAGACGTCTCCGGTGCGTAGAGTAGGCCATGCGCCGCATCGCGTGCCGCCAGCGCCGCCTCTCCTGTGAGTTGGCGCACTTTGCTTGCCGAGTTGGCGATCGCGGAAAGCTGTGTGGCGAATTGAGAATGGTGCCGACTATGGCGGGCCAGTTCCTGAATTTGCTTCTCGAGCGCGTCGGCCATCAGCGTGAGTGCAGTTAGCTGTTGACCGATTCCGTCGTGTAGGTCTCTACCCGCCTCGCGGAGTCGAGCTTCAATTGCGGTGAGAGCGTATGGCGAACCGAGCGGCCAGTCGGCGTCCGATCGTTCGCTGGGTGGAGAATCGCTCATAGTGAAGGAGATTTGCCCGATCATGCTGCGATCCCCTCGCTAGAAGTAGAAGAGGATATCATGTCTGACATTGGTGTGGCATCGCGGAATCAACCATTTTGTCGTGGGTCGCTTTGGGTTCGCTTTGAGTTCGCTTTGCACCCTCGGAAAATTTAGAGTCCTGTAAGGAAAAGTAGCTCCTGTTCCAGCGAAACTAAATCCAAGAGGGATTCCAGTTCGTCCACGGCGGCCGCTTCAAGATTCAGCCTGAAATGGGCAATTTCGGTCTCGGTCTTTTGTCCTTGCTGCTGCGCCCGAACCGCCGTTTGGAAGACCTCAAAGTGGTAGCCGAACTTTGCTTGTGCCGCGTGGCGGTTCATCTGGGCAGCATTCCAGCGATTATGTGCCATGCGAACTTCGGCTTCCACTTGCTGCTCGGCGGCAGCCAAGCGTTGAGCGATTGCTCGCGATTGGTGTCGTAGGGCGGCGATTTGGGCCCGTCGCCGGCCACCGTCGATCGGTTCCCAGTCGAGCGACACGCCCAGCTGTGCGACAAAGTTTGGGTCGACGAAGTCGTTGTTGTGGATCACCATATCGCCGTGCATTTGCACCTGAGGCAGGCTTTCGCTGTGGACGGCGTCGGTGTTGGCCTGCAGCCGAGCCAACTGCGCACGCAGTTCGACCAGCTCTTCCCGGTGCCGAAGGGCTTGCGAAGTATGAAACTGCAAGCGGGGTGCGCTCATCGTCGGTTGAGGAGTTGTCAGCACAATTCGGTCCGTCACCGCTCGGCCCAAAAGTGTCGCCAGTTGCGTTCTCGAGTTCGCTTCCGTGGCGCGTGCCAATTCGCAGCGTGACTGGGCTGCGGCAAGATCGGCTCGGTTTCTAGAGACCTCGACCTCGCTGTGAAGACCAAGTCCGCTCTGCTGCATCGCTTCAGCGAGTACCGACTCACGACATGCAACATCCTGGCGACACAGGCGCGATTTGGCTTTGGCGCGGATGAGTGCCAGATAGGAATTCACAACACGCAGCCGCAACGAACGTTGCTCATAATTGGTCATGAGTTCGGCCAGCTGGACATCGATCGCGCCGGCCAATTCATCGTGATGTGTGCGCCCACGGTAAAGGGGCAGTCGCAGGGACGTGGCGACGATTCCGCTGCTTTGATTTAGAAAAGGGATTCCGGTCGAAACGGCTGGAAAGCGAATGGTCGAATCGTCCGATCGCAGCGAGTAGTCGGCGTAGACGTTAACACGGGCAGCGTCCGTCGCCGCGATGCCCGATAGCCGCTCAATTGACGCTCCGACTTCCGAATAGCAAGCTGCCAAGTTTCCGTCGTGGAGCAGCGCTTGCTGAATTGCCTGGTCAAGCGTCAAGGGCTCTGGGGAATCGGTTTGTCTGCTCACGGGCGGCAAGCGGACGACCGGCGTGGGGTTAGGTGGTGCGCCACAAATGGTCCCACAAGTGAGCGACCAGATAAGAATGACGCGTGTCGTGGCCGGTGAAAACAGGTTCAATGGAATGCTGCAAGTCTAGAGAGTCGATAAACAGGCATCTGATAACGGACCGTCTCTGTTGAACTCGGCGACCGCTGCAACAAGTGTTAGTCCGATCCGTGGAAAGGGCTCGCTTGTGGCAAAAATGGTTTAATTCGCCAGGCGTTGTTAGGCGGAAATCTCAGTAAAAACCATGCGTCTGAGGATTCGCTCGACCCGATTCGTGTTGTTGTCGATGAAACCGGGGGCACGAAACAGGCCCCGATCGACTTTGTTCCGTGGAACCGTTGCCGCCGGCGGTACTCCACGGCGAGACAACAACAGGGTACCAGCGAGTTAGCGAACGATGTTTGATGTCTCGCTCAAAATGCTCTTGGCCGACCGCCGGAAACTGTTAGCGGCGTTAGTTGGCGTTGCGTTTTCGGTTCTGCTCATTAACGTCCAAGGTGGTCTGTTCCTCGGCCTCATACGAAAAGCAAGTCTGCTCGTTGACCATACCGAAGCTGACATCTGGGTTGGCCACCGGAACGTCCACAATGTCGATTTTGCCAAAGACATTCCTCGCCGCTGGTTGCAGCGGATTGAAGGCCTGCCAGGCGTCGCACAGGCTGCTCCTTATCGGATTGGCTATCAAATGATGAATCTCGCCGACGGCAAATACGAAATCGTCAACGTTGTGGGAGTCGAGTCGCGATCGTTGCTTGGCAATGCCTGGACGATCCATGATGGAAACTCGGACGAAATTCGGCATCCCAATTCGATCATTGTTGATATTTGTGATCAGGACAAAATTGGCGCCGCCGAGATTGGAGACGAACGGGAAATCGGCGGAGTTCAAGGCCGCGTGGTGGCGCGTAGTGAAGGAATTCTGGGATTTGTTGTGACGCCGTACGTATTCACGTCGCTGCAAACGGCCAATGCCATGTTGGGGAAATCGCAGAGCGGCTGTTCCTATTTCTTAGTGCAGGCGGAACCAGACCAAGATATCGTGGCGCTTCGCGACAGGATTCGGACGGCTGTGCCGAATGCGGCCGTTTATACACGTGAAGAATATTCTGGACTGACGACCCGATTTTGGCTGACAAGAACGGGAATTGGTATTAGCTTTGGTGCGGCGACCGCGATCGGAGTGTTTGTCGGCCTGATGGTGCTGGGGCAATCGCTCTACGCAAACGTCATCGATCGAATTCGCGACTACGGCACACTGTTGGCCATCGGAGCCGACCGCTCACACATCTGCCGTATCCTGTGGACGCAAGCATTCCTGCTGGCAACGGCCGGTATTCTGATCGGCTTGGCGCTTACATTCGTTTTTCAACTTGGGTTTGACCTGCCGCGTGCTCCCATCGTGATTCCATGGCAGCTTTCGGTCGGTAGTTGTGGCGTGACACTCCTCAGCTGCTTCGTCTGCGCCACGATTCCGTATTTCCGTTTACGATCTCTTGACCCGGCGAGCATCCTTTGATGAAAAGACGATCGCCAGCAACTCGTGAGGCTCCAGAGACCGTACTACGACTTGTCGATGTCCATAAGTCGTACCGTCGCCAGGGGCGCCCGCTGCCTGCGTTGCGGGGAATCGACTTGCAGCTTAACAAAGGCGAGATGCTGTTCGTGTGTGGTCCATCGGGTAGCGGAAAGACAACGCTGCTCTCCATACTCGGGTGCTTAATGAAACCCGATCGAGGCAGCGTTTGGGTCGGCGAGCACTTGGTCGCCGATCTGCCACCCGTCGAGTTGGCTCGTATTCGTCGGCAATACCTCGGATTCGTGTTCCAAAAATTTAACTTGGTGCGCGGCCTGACCGCCATCGACAATGTGATGTTGCCGCTATTGCTGCGAGGCAAGCCTCAGGAACCGCCACGGAAGCGGGCGCTGCAGGCGCTCGAAATGGTCGGAGTTGGTTCGCTCGCGAACTCGTTGTCTGAAGAGCTCAGCGTTGGCCAATGCCAGAGGATCGCCTTGGCTCGAGCCTTCGTCGGCCGCCCGCGGGTCATCCTGGCGGACGAGCCGACAGCATCGCTCGACCCGGAGAATGCGACCGCCTCGATGCAGATGCTGCGACGATTGGCCAGCGATCATCAGATTTCGTGTGTCGTCGTCACTCACGACCCGCGCATCGACAATTTCGCCGATCGGCGCGTCGTTCTTCGACAGGGAGAACTAACCAGCGAGTATCCATGCGAATCGCCAGTGCGGAACTTTGGAATGTTTTCCATACCATCCCCAGATCATGTCCTGCAATGAACAAACATCTGTCGATCGTTATCGTCACGCTGATGGCCGGTGGTGGGCTTTGCCTTGCAATGAACGCGCAGCATCCACGCGGCCCCATGCGTTCTGCGCCGCGGGCAACGGTCCTTTCGTCAGATAGCGGAGTCGTCTGTGCCACGGGAGTTGTCGAGCCGGCCTCACGTCCTGTCGCCGTCAGCGCCGAAGTGTCGGGCCGAGTTGCATCCGTAGCGGCAACGTTGGGCGATGTCGTTTCTCAAGATGAGCCACTGTTGCAAATCGACCCTGGCGACTTTGAGCTGAATCGCCAGGTTGCGGCTGCTGAGCTCGAGAGGGCTCGGGCGACGTATCGTGATTTAGCAAGTGCGCCAAGTCCTTGTGATGTCCGCGAACTGGAGGCCCAAGTAAACGCCGCCTCGGCCGACTTAAAGCAGGCCGAACGGACGCTACAACGTACTCAGAGCTTGGCAAGGACCGGGGCGGCGACGCCAGAGACATTGGAAATTGCCGATACGGCAGTACAGCTCGGGCGGGCCCAAATGGCAGCCTCGCAAGCGAGGCTGCAACGATTGCGAGAAGGTGCGTCGTCGGATGCACTGGTGATTGCTGCCGAGCAAGTTCGCATGACGGAAGCCCGGTACGAACGGGCACGACGAAACCTGAATCGGACGAAACTACCGTCACCCAGTGAAGGGACGGTGCTGGAGGTGAACGTTGGTCCGGGCGATCTCGTGGATGCGGCGAGGGGGCAACCGCTATTCGTGATCGCAGACCTTTCTCGGTTACGGGTCCGCGCTTGGGTCAATGAGGAAGACGCCGATCGAATCACATTGGGGATGACTGCGATGGTCAGCTCGAACGGCTCGAATTCAAATTCGTACGAAGGGGCCGTGACCGAACTGAGCCCCGTCGTTCGCGGTCGGGGAGTCGACACGGGACGCCCAACAGAAGCTCGACACGCGTGGACCCGCGAAGTCTGGATCGAACTTGGTCCAGCCGCACATGCGTTGGTGGTCGGAATGAGCGTCGATGTCCGTTTTTTATGCCCGGACGTTCCTTCTTGTCTTCCCTAGCCGAAAGCTCGCACTAAGGCTACCGAGACGGCGTGGTGGAAACGACCATTTCTTGGGACACAGGGTCGGTTGTTCTTGGCAGATTGAGGCCAATGTGACGACCCAAGCTCTGGCTGGCAGGCCGTTGGATAGCGCGGATATCGGCCAGGAATTTGCCAACGGCAGCGTTTCACGAGATGCACTGGCGGCTCCGTCACAACCCGAAGAAATGACATAAAGCAGCCAATTGCGCCATTTTCTCTCGCTGGAATCGCTCGGCAGTCGGGACGTGGGTGGGCGCAGGAATGGGGTGTGTGCGGTTGTTATGAAAATCTCACATCGAGACGGCCATCCGAGTCCAGCCCTGCCTTTTAAAGTCGTCTAGTGACAAAAACCATTCTTATAACGAAGCCTTGCATTGGTCTAAGCCCTACCTATAACTAGCCGAGAGAGGGGGATCGCAATAGGTAAAACCACAACCAATCCGTATCGACGGGGGCACCAAGCGCATGGTCTTTCGAACCGCTTTTCCAAGTAAACGTCCTCAACTCAAACGCCCTCAAGCGAACCGCCAGAAATCTTCCTTGGAAAGAAAGAATATTTTCCTCGGTCAAAAACGTTCCAGCGGACGTGCTGCTCTGACATCTGAGTTGCTCGAAGATCGCTATTTGCTGGCGGCAGACACGATCCTCTTTGACCCGGACGGGCCCGCGACCAACGAGACTCCGTTTGAGTTTGCGTCGGTTGACTTTACTCAGGGCAATGCGCTGGTCACCAACTACGATTTTTTGATCAACAACCCGGGCCCGGCGAATACTGGTTTGGTCCAGTTTCAAGCCACTTTGGGTACTTTTAGTGACGCAGGCAGCAATACGGTCACGCCGAACGGCGGGCTAGGCAGTAATTATGAAGTCACCATGGTGGCTGAGGCGAGAGTTTTCTTTGATGCTGGTTCCTTCCAGTTAGCTGCCAACCAGACGGGAACGCGAGGCCTCGAAATTTATCATGACGTCGTGAACGCCAATGCTCTGGCAGGTACTGGTTACGACGACGGAACCATGATCCTCCATTCGAGCATTGACCAGTTCGTGGGCGCATTTCAGTTCTTCACGACGCTGCCAGCCGTCAACTTGGATCAATTCGCGACAAACACGCCAGCCGACAATCAATGGCCGGGCGTTTTGACTTTTCGCGGTGGCGGTTTCCAGCAAATCATCGGTACGCCAGATTTCATTGATGGCGATTACTTTTATGATCCGAACACTAACCTGCCTTTGACAAACAAGTCCTTGGCGGAATTTAGTGCTCAAGGAGACTTAGCGACGCCGTTTACTACGGTCGATCCTTCGATGTCGTTTCTAGGGGCAGCGCCTAATATTGGAACGCTGAACGGGGATGGTGTCGTTGATGGTACCGATGCGGCGATGTTCCAGGGCGACGCGAATGCTTCATTCACATACGCCACTTCATCAATCCATGGATTCAAGTTCGAGGACATGGATAAGGACGGTATCTACGATCCAAACGGTGACGCTACGGCCGATCCGCCTCGGCCGGCCGACTCGCCGTTTAACGGCATCCCGATCGAGCTGTGGACCGATGCCGATGGCGACGGCGTGCTTGACCTGGGCACCGATGTTCAGGTCGACATTAACGGCGACTTTGTTGTCGATGGCATGGACACCGTCTATACGGGCGATACGAACGGCGATGGGGTCGTAGATGCCAATGATGATCCGACCAAAGCGGGTCAGTTTTGGTTCGAGCATGTTTGTTCTGGCAACTTTATCATTCGCGAACGAATCGACTTGTTGCCAGCTCCGATGAACACGGAGGTGGTGCCTTCGAACACGCCCATTACAGTCGAAGCGGGCTTCAACTATGTGTTTGAGCCGGGCGCTTCAGGGGTTACCGGCGTGGCCGCTGGGGCCGTTTCCAATCGCCAGGTGTTCTACAACAACTCTTCGTTCGATGGGAATGGAGCGGCCGTTACTGCCGGTGTTGATGATGTGTTGGCGGTCGACTCGACGAAGTCGGCCTATGTGCCGACTGGCGCTACGGGGCCTGCGACATTTGCAAATTATACGAACTACACCAGAGGCTTGAACGGCATCATCGTTGATGTGGCGGGAGCCGCCGGCTCGCTGACGGCCGCCGATTTCGCCTTCTTCACGGGCACTGGGCAAGACACGACAGCTTGGACGCCTGTCTCTGCCGCGAGCGTCACCAGCACCACAGTCGGTGCCGATGAACGAGCCATTATCTCCTTCGCAGACAACACCATCGAAGACGCATGGCTGAAAGTGGTCGTGCTGGCCAACGCAAACACGCAGTTGCCACTTGACGACATTCACTATTGGGGCAATTTGGCCGGCGATGCGAATGGAAGCGGAACGGTGAATGTGGGTGACTTGATTGGCACGAATGGGCTGATTGGCTCTTCACCGATTACGCCAGACACTCAACAAGATGTCAATCGAAGCGGGGCGATCAACGTCGGTGATTTGATTGCCGCGAACTCGAATATTCCCGCCTCGCTCGTCATGATCGACGATACGCACATGGATTACGTTGAATGTGATAAGGGTGTTTATACGCCGGCCGATTGTGAAGTAGTGCTTGATGAGTTGAGTATCGCCAACTTCGTCTATGGTTCCATTCATGGTTTCAAATTTGACGACTATGAAGGTGATGGCATCTACGATCCGGCCGGCTGGGATAAGCCGATGGGTGGCGTCGACTTCGAGTTGACCGGGACCGATGGCATGGGAAATCCAGTCGGGCCATTGACGGCAACGACCGATGCTTCGGGCCAGTTCTGGTTCACCGATCTGATGCCTGGAACGTACACGATTACCGAGATCGACGATGTGACGGATGACATTGTCCCGTCGACGCCCACGCAATCGGCGACTGTTACCATCTACAGCAGGCAGGAGTACGCTTGGCAAGCGGGGGCGGCCATGATTCCTGCCGGATCGTACAAAGTCGAAATCGTCGACGACAACGATGCGAACGATTACGGCGGCTACGACGCGAATTTGATGTGGGGCAACGTCATTCTGGGCTCGATCCACGGATTCAAATTCGAGGACTACAACGGCGACGGCACATACCAAGGATTTACCGACGCTGACGGCGATGGCGTCAATGATTTCGATCTTAATCCGGGTGTCGCTGGTGAGCAGTTCGATGTGCCGTGGGCAGGATTTGAATTCCAGTTGTGGCATGACGTCAATGGTGATGGAGCGCTAGACGGCGGAGATACGCAAGTTGACGTGAATGGCGACACGGCGATCGACGCTGGCGATTCTGTCTTCACCGACGCTGACGGTCAGTTCTGGTTCACCGGCCTAATGCCCGGTCATTACCTCGTTGTCGAAACGGAAGTCTACGATGCTGACGGCGATGGTGCTGACGACGATCTCAACAATCAAATCGTCGCGAAAACACCGGTCGTCCAAAGCGTGTTCGTCGCCAGCGGTCAAGAACTCGTTTGGCAATTGGGTGCGGCGAATCTCCCATCGGGTTCGCTGCAGGATGAGCATCTTCATGATCCTGACGGCAGTGGCTTTGATGAGCGACTGATGTTTGGCAATGCCGTGTTGGGTTCGGTGCACGGGTTCAAATGTGAAGATTTTGATGCAGATGGCGTTTGTAGCACGATCATTAGTGGTGACATGCCGCACGTCGTATTTGTTGTCGATGTATCTGGAAGTACTGGTTTAAGCTCTGGATTTGACATCGATGGTGACGGCGTCATCGATTCGATTCTGGATGTCGAGTTGGCTGCTGTCAAAGAGTTGGTCCTGCAGCTTGATGCTGAGTTTGGTGCTGACGCTGAAGTGAGCGTTGTGCTCTTTTCGGACAATGCTACCTCGCTTGACATGGACCCGTCAGCCGCAGGCGTCCAATTGTTTGCACCCGCGAACACGCTGGCGACAGATATCGATACCGTCCTGGCTGGAATTGTCGATGGCGGCCTCACGGACTATACGGAAGGGCTGGATCTGGCTAAAGCCAACCTCGATGCGTGGGCGCCGGCTGTAGCTGATGCCAACGTGGTTTTCCTTTCTGATGGTGAGCCGGGCGATGCGGTTGCGGATATCAACGCTTCCGCAGCAAGTTTGGCGACTTCCGCTGGGAACATACGGGCCATTGGTGTTGGAAGTGGTGTCTCCTTGGCCAGCTTGAGTCTCGTGGATGCGGCCGACGGTTCGGATGATGCGATCGTCTTTGATATGCCTTCTGACTTGCTTGATTTCTTCAGTGGAGGTGGGACTACAGGTGGTGGCGGAACAGCATTTGCCGGCATTCCGTTCTCAATTTATGACTCCACCGGTGCCAACGTGACGCCTGGACCGGATGGGTATGTGTTGACAGATGCAACTGGCGAATTCTGGTTCGAAGGCTTAATGCCTGGAGAGTACACTGTCACTGAGCGCACCGACCTCTATTCGACGCTCTACCCGAACGACGAGATTATGGCCTCCAGCCATACTTCGCACACGTTGTTTATTGGCAGTCGTGAAGAGCACGTTTGGCGCACCAACGCAGCCGGCCTTGATACGACCGATCCATCCGAGTATCGCGTCGAGGTATCGCCGGATGATTTGCTCACATTCTCTAACTACGTCAAGGGATCAATTCACGGCTTCAAATTCCACGATGTCGATTTGGATGGTGTTTACGATCCGGTGGTCGATGAGGCATTCAAAGGTGTCGTCTTTGATTTGGTCGATGCCAATGGCAATACTTACCGCCAAATTGATGACGATTTCAGTAGCGGCAGCTTTGTTGTGGGGGCCGGGAACGTTGGTACCTACAACGGCTTCACGACGACTTCGACCGACCCTGATGGCACGCCCGATCCAGACGATCTATGGTCGCTTAGCGGAGGCCAGCTTGTCTCTGGCGATCTGAATGCTGACGAGACGTCGACGCTTACGACGACTGTTGATGGTTTCGGCTATGTCGCATTTGATTGGACTGTCGAATCGGAGCTTTTCGGTGACGGTTTGACGTTCACGATCGATGGCGTGCCCCAAGACCTGCATCCGGGCGGGACGCCTGATCTGTTTGCTAGTGGGAGTGACGGCGATAGCGTGTGGTATCAGATTCTCGGTGCCGGTCCACACACGCTCGAATGGACATTTTCGAAGGACAGTGCCGGAAACGACCCAATCGATCAGGCGACGATCGACAATCTCGTCTTTTACGATTCGACTGACGACGCTGGCGAATTTTGGTACACGGGTCTGATCCCGGGCGAGTACACAGTCGTCGAGTACCCGGATGCGTTTACGAGCTATGCGGGTGAAGTCATGTCGACGACCCATAGCAACGATCCGGCCTTCGACGATCCGACGCTGGGGCCGGCCATCGTGCAGACGGTGACCATCGAGAGCCGGCAGGAATTGGTGTGGGCTCCGGGCGCCGCCATGCTGCCGGGCGACTTCGACGGCGACGGCATCGTCGATGACAACGATGCCGACGGCGACGGCTTGCCCGACGTGCTCCGGGAAGAAGTTTTGACGCCTGAGCTGGCCTTTGGCAATTTCATCAAAGGCTCGATTCACGGTTTCAAGTTTGAAGATTACAACGCCGACGGGCAGTACACCCCGGCAGTCGACCTCGATCCGTACCTGGTCGGCTTCCAGTCGGATACGCCGTGGGGTGGATTCGAGTTTGAACTGTGGACCGATAACGACGGCGATGGCGTGATCGACTTGTCTGGCGATGATCCGGCAACCGCGGGTGTCGATGAAAGTCTCGACGACGACCTGCTCGTGGATACCCAGTTCTCTGACGCGACCGGCCAGTATTGGTTCACCGGGTTGATGCCTGGTTCCTACGTCGTTGTAGAAACCGAAAATTTCGACTTCGATGGCGATGGTGCTTACGACACTGAAAGCGGCGACGAGGTGATGGCTTCGACGCCTTTGATGAGCGCGGTGACGGTCGGTAGCGGTCGAGAGTTGGTTTGGAACGATGGGGCAGCGATGCTCGATCCGCTGACCAACCCGATGCCGAAGCAGGAAGAGAATGTTGGTGCCGACTTGATGTTTGGCAACTTCGTCAAAGGCTCGATCCATGGCTTTAAGTACGAAGATTACAATGGCAACGGCGTGTTCGACATCGACAACGATGTGGCGTTTGGTGGAATACCTTTCAACCTCTATGCGGTCGATGCATCCGGTACTGAAACGCTCGTCGCAACCGAGGTGTCTGCCTACGATGGCAAGTTCTGGTTCACCGATCTGACGCCGGGTGAGTACCGCCTAGCAGAGGATTTGTCTTCGCTGACCTGGGCGGATGAGATCATGCCGTCCAATAGCCCTGACCGCTCGTTCTTCATTGGTAGCCGCAATGAGCTCGTCTACAAGGATGGCGAGGCGATGATTCCTGCAGATTCGCTGAAGCAGGAAGTCAACACGTCCTATGCGGTCGGCCTCGTTGATTCTACCTACAACGATGTGCTCGGCGGCAACGACCTCATGTTTGGCAACTCGGTCAAAGGTTCGATCCACGGCTTCAAATGTGAAGACGTTGACGCGGATGGGTTGTGCGAAACGACCGCACATACGGTCATTGTGATCGATGCAAGCTTGTCCGCTCGTGGCGATTTCGGTGATGGTTCCATCGACGATACGCCGGGCGACGTCAATGGCGATGGCTTTTTCGATACGATCCTTGATGCTCAATTGGCAGCGGCAATTGATCTGAATAACGCTTTGGCGAGCTTGCTGGTAGCGAACACTTCGATGACCGTCACGATCATCGAAATGTCAGACGGCTCCGCGTCGGTCGTCGGGTCTGATTTGGCTGTCGGAGCCGATACGACGATGGCTCTTCAAAATGTTGGATTTGGCGGTTTCGTTACCGGCTTCGACACGAATTTGGAAGCCGCATTGGACTTGGCAATTGCCGACATCGCCGGTTCCGATCCAAACCGCACTAATGTCTACGTCATGTCGGACGGCGTGATCAATGTGGGCGACACGGGTGCCGCTTTGGCGGACGAAGCGGCCGCCTTGGCTACTTGGTCCGACAACGTCAACGTTTTGGGAATCGGCCACGATACACTCCTCACCGACCTGCTCATCGTCGATCCGACGGCGACCGCCTACTTCGCGGCTGCCGATGCTGGGGCGGCCCTTGTCGCCAATGCGACCGGACCGGACTTTGGCTTGCCTGAAATGCCGCAAAGCGGTGTTACGTTTACGCTGACCGGTACCACCGCCATGGGCGCTGTCGGGCCAATTTCGGTGACCACAGGTCCGGATGGCGAGTTCTGGTTCGAGCAGCTTTACCCGGGGCTTTACACGGTCACTGAAACGCTTCCGAACGGACAGGCGTCGTCCACAGGTCTGACCTGGACGCAGTTCATCGGCAGCGGCGAGGAGTATGCGTGGGCAGAAGGTGAAGCGACGTTGATGCCCGGTTTGCACACGGAAGTCGTCGACAGCGGGTTGATCTTCGGCAACTACACGCCGATCACGATCGACATCTTCAAATTCAACGACTTCAATGCGGACGGAAACAGCGCGGGCGATAGCGGAATGGCCGGTATCGAATTCAAATTGTTCGACAGTAGCGGCGTTGAGGTAGCGACGGGTAGTTCCAATCTAGTCGGTGGCTTGTCATTTGGGCCCTTGGTTCCTGGGACCTACACGGTGCAGGAAATCGATTACTTGGGTGACGCGATCATTCCGACGACCGATACTTCGATCACTGTCACACTTTATTCGGGTGAAAGTGCCTTCCTTGAATTTGGCAATACCATCTTAGGTTCGTTCCATGGTTTTAAATTCCATGACTTGAACGCAGACGGTGTTTACGACGCATTCGTCGACGCAGACCTCAATGTCGATAGCGACGGCGATGGTGTTGGGGACTCGACTGATGGATTTAATGATTTCGATCTCGATCCTAACCGGCCAGGCGAACAGTATGAAACGCCTTGGGCTGGGGCGACATTTGAAATCTACGACGCGGGTGGGGCACTGGTCGGAACGACCACCACCGGTGCCGATGGTGCAATCAATTTTGATGGACTCTATCCGGGCGTCTACACGATCTCGGAAGTCGATGATCCGACTGACAATATTCACTCCACGGCTGCTGGCGGCAACACGATCACCGTCACGATCAACAGTGGTGAAGAGTTGGTTTGGACGCCGGGTGCAGCAAACCTACAGGGGCACCCCGCTCAGCATGAAGTGGATCGGCCCGACCTGGTTTTCGGCAACTGGATCGAAGGTTCGATACACGGATGTGTCTTCCATGATGACGGTGATGGCGTCTACGCGGCTTCCGATGACACGATCGCCGGCGGGATTCTTGTCGAGGTTTACGATTCGACCGGCGCATTTGTTGCTTCCATGACGACGCCCGGTTCCGGCCCTGATTTCGGTCTGTTCTGGTTCGAAGGACTGCGGCCTGATACGTACGACATTCGAGTCCCCGACCTGCAGGGTGGTGCTCAGGTCGATCCGTCAGACATCAATTTCAACGCTCCGAACTTCGCCCAGCTAGTCGTGACGAGCGGTGCCGAGTACGCACATACGACCGGCGGGGCTGGTGCCATTGAGCCAAATCAAGTCGAAGTCGTTGTGCCGGACGAAAGTCTGGTGCTCGGCGTGAATGTTGTCGCGTCGTCGGCTACCGTGCCCGGTGTCGATCCCAATTCGACGTCGGATATGCCCGAGTTTGATTTCAGCCGATTCCGAGAACAGATCAAAGACCTCGGCTTTGTCGCTCAGTTATCGGAGCACGCCTTTGAATCCTTCGATCGAGACGAGAGTGTTCGTGAAGAACGTCTCGAAGATGCTGATGAAGACGATCTGTTTGCAATGTTAGCGGAGAATGCTCTGGCTATTGAACTGACCTAAATCCCAGCTTAGCACAGCGAGAATTGCCGAGGGATCGCTGCGATGCAGCGGAACGGGTGGGCTGCGCGCAATGAGAGACATGTTTAACGTAACACTAATCTAATTTTATTGACACACCGTGATTGGCGTGTTACCGTAAAATCACAGTCATAAAAACACTTACAATTGCTTCCTGGAGAACGCTAATGACCATCAAAAAAACTCAATTGTTTTGCGCTGCAGTATGTGCTGTATTGGCCATGACGACTTCGTCGTTTGCGCAATTTGAAATTTCGATCCCCAATGTCACTGCACCGGAGGGGACTACTTCGTTTTGTATGCCGGTGAACGTCACCTACACTGGCGTAGGCGCGGCGCCCCTTCACGCAGGCGCTTCTGTTTCTCTTGTTTCTTCACCGGCCGTTACACTCGACGTGTCGAATTCGATCTACGCACCGACGGTTTTCAATACCACTGGGCCTATGGTGTGGGGCACCTTTGGCGCCGCGACCTCAGCTGATGGCGAGGCGTTCAGTCTCTGTTTTGACACGACAGGTGCCGTGCCAGGTGATGCGTTCGCTTTTGAAATCGAAGCCTCAATGACCCAATCGACAGTGTTCGACGAAAACGGAGGCGAGTTCGCGACAACGCTTTCCAACGGGGTGTTGACGATCGTTCCAGAGCCAACGGGTGTTTCGCTACTGCTGGTTTCGTTTCTGGGCCTATTCGCTTTGAAGCGAAGTTAGACACTGATAGCGAGTAAAAGCAAGCATGCAGCCTGGCCACAGTGTGGCCAGGCTTTTTTTGTGCGCCGTACTTTCTGTGCGGGTCTTATGGTGAGGGTAGCCGTTGGTAAGTGTTTGTGGGAATTCGTTCATTGGTTGTTCGCAGGGTCGCCAGTTGGCAATTGCCGCAATGGTGTCCGCCTCGAGGAGCTCAAGCCATTTGTTGGTCAGCAATGGACGGACAAATCGCGAGAGCGTGAACCGTACAGCAAGGCAACGCGAAGCATAGATCCCCGGGCGATGTCATCTCTTGCTCACCTTCGAGTTGCCGACGAGCGACTTGTTCCAGTATCCGTGACACTGACTCGGTCGCGGAAAAAAGCGGGCTTCGGCGTGCCTCACGCTCGCGAGTGAGTGTGACCGAGCCTGTATGGTTGCGCGTCGATTGAGAAAACGTAGTCGAATTGGAGCGTGCGCCAGTGAGAATGCAGGCGAAGTAGCTTTGGACGGACGTCGTATTCGCTTAGGGGTGTGGACGAAGGAATGGTCGGGCTACGTGCACGGAAATGCCTCGTTTCCGGGGAAAGGTGGCTGTGCATCGAGCGCTACCACTATTCATGCGGGATCACCGCTTCTAGATTGACCCGCTCACAGAAGTCGACCAAGGAAGAACCATGCGACCTCAAGGCGAACAGCGGCCGGCAGCGATGGCGTTCATTCTGATAACGCTGTTTATCGACATACTTGGGATTGGGATCATCATTCCGGTCTTGCCAGAACTGGTTAAAGAGTTCGTGGGTGGGGATACGGGAATGGCGGGTCGTTACGTTGGCGTGATTGGCGCCGCCTATGCTTTGATGCAGTTCTTCTGTGCGCCTATCATGGGCGCCCTTTCCGATCGATATGGCCGGCGTCCGATTCTGCTCGCGTCGCTATTTGGCTTGGGGGTCGATTTCATCATTCAGGGATTGGCGTCGAGCATTGGCTGGCTATTTGCGGGGCGATTACTGGCGGGAATGATGGGAGCCAGTATCACCACGGCCAACGCCTACATTGCGGATGTCTCGACGCCCGACACGCGAGCTCGGAACTACGGTTTGTCGGGCGTCATGTTTGGCCTCGGTTTTATTTTCGGGCCAGCACTTGGTGGACTGCTGGGTAGCTACAATTTGAGATTGCCGTTTTTCGTGTCGGCCGGCTTGGCGTTGCTGAATTGGCTGTATGGATACTTCATTCTGCCCGAATCGTTGCCACCGGAGAACCGTAGTAGTTTTACTTTGGCCAAGGCCAACCCACTGGGAACGCTAAGACGTTTACGTGACTATCCGATCGTCTCTGGACTGGCCGTGGCGTTCGTCTGCATGTCGTTGGCCCAACGAGGTTTGGAGAATGTTTGGGTGCTGTACACCGGGCATCGATTCCAATGGGACGAACTGACCAATGGGCTGACGCTCGGATTGGTCGGGTTATCTGCTGCACTCGTCCAGGGCGGACTCGTGCGACCGGCGATTGCCCGATTCGGCGAGCGAAGGACGGCGATGATGGGACTCGCCATTTCGTCGATCGCGTTCCTCGGCTATGGACTGGCGTGGAAGGGCTGGATGGTGCCGTGCATCATCGTGTTCGGTTCGCTGGGTGGACTGACTGGGCCAGCAATTCAAAGTATCATCGCCGGTGCCGTTCCTCCTTCAGAACAGGGTAAGGTCCAGGGCGCACTGACATCGTTGATGAGTGCCACCAACATCGTGGCTCCACTTTTCTTTACGGCTGGCCTGTTCAGCTACTTCACATCCGAAAGCGCCGCCTTTCAACTACCTGGCGCGCCATTCCTTGTCGGGTCAGCGCTCCTGATTTGTGCTCTGGTCGTCATGCGACGCGTTTTTGGCCAGATTGCATCGGAAGAGATGTCATCGTGAGTGGTGGTTAGCCCGCCAGGGTTAGCGCAGTGATCATTGCAGAATTGCTATCGAAGCTCATTTTGCTGCGACGATTGGCTGATTGGACCGCGGTTCTTATGATCAGCATCACTTCGCTTCATGTTGATCCACCAGGTTCCAATGGACCTCTCGCATTGGCAGCCAGAAGTCGTTTTTCATCGTGGGGTCGTTCGAGCGCACGATCTTTAGGCTGGTCTGGAGTTTCTTGATCGGTACGATCGACTTCGCTGTTCTATGTCGACGATCGTGGCAGAACTGGAGGCCCGATTGCCTAGCATTCGCAACGCGATCATGTTATTCGGTAATTGTGCACTTGTCTTCACTTCATCGAGTGAATCACAGGCATCTTTGGCGACAATTTTCCACGAACGGTCGCACGGTGGATCGTGTCCAGCCACACCCGGTTGGTGCTCTTCGTCGCCGGCTCGAAGGCCTTGCCGAGACGACTCAATAGGATGGCGGGGAGAAATATTAGGTCACCGACCAACGCGGTGCACAGCAGTAAACCCATCAGCGAGGCAAACTTGGCGGTCGGTGCGAATTCACTAAACACGAAGCCCAGCATACCGAGGCCACAGATGATGGTCGTCTGAAGCATGGCCATGCCACAACGGCGGTAGCTGTCGTGGACCGCCTCGGCACGAGTGAGTCCTCGCGCCAGTCCGCGACGGAACCAACTCATGAAGTGGATCGTGTCATCGACGGCGATGCCGAGTGCTACACTGGCCGTGATCACGGTGCCAATGTCGCAGACGATCCCCAGCCATCCGAGCGAACCAAACACCACGACTGCTGGAAAAATATTGGGAAGCATCGTCACTAATCCTCCAGCAAACCCTCGCATCATGATCAACATTACCACTGCAATGATGCCGAACGCTAAGAGAAAGCTCTTGGTCAGATCGTTCAACAATACGCGCTGTGCTTTATAGATAAGCGGAACCACGCCGGTGTAGACGACATCGACTTGGTTCGTGTCTTCGCCGCGGAAATCGTCCAAGACTGGTTCGACCACGTTCCTGAGGTTGTCCAGAAAAAGGCCATAGTCAAGATCGTTCAGTGCGTTCACGCGAGCGCTGATTCGCCATAGTTGATGGGCGCCGTCCGTTCCAACGTAGCCGGATGCCAGCAGGTCATCGGTGTTATGCCGGAGCTCCTTGTCGATCAGCTTCCGTTCGACCAGCTGACGCATGCCGCCGCCATGGGGGATCTTGGGTGCAAAGGTTGCTGCCGAGATGGCGCCTTCCACTGCGGGTAACGACTTCAGTGCGAGCTGGACTTTGGCTGTCAGTGCAACTCGGTCGACCATGCGTACCGAGTTGTCATCCTCCGGTAAGCGGAGGACGAGTTCGATCGGTACGAGAGGGGCCAGGTTTTCTTCTAACCATCGATAATCGGCGATCACTCGCGATTTGGGTGAGAAAAAGTTCGTCAGTTTCACCGATGTTGTCAGTTGAGTCAGACCGGCAACACTGAATAACATTAAGACAATTCCGCCGACTGTGATCTCAGAATGTCGGCGAGCCACCAGGCGACTCAACGAGCTGGCGAGCCTTTCGGCATAGCGACTCGCAGATCGACCCGTGGTTTCAGTGTCTCCTTCGCGCAAGATGATCGACAATACGGCAGGAAGAAAAAATAGCACGATGGGCAGGCTCGTAAGTACGCCCAGCGTTGAGTAAAAGCCAAATTGACGCACCGGTGCGACGTTACTGACGACTAACGAACCTAGTCCAACCGCCGTTGTAAGCGTGGTCAAAGTGCATGGTAACCAGCCCGCTTGCAACGAAATACGGATCGCATCACGCTTGTTATTCCTCTTCAATGCCGATCGGTAGTAGTGGGTCACATGAATGGCGCCGGAGATCGTCAGGACGTAGACGAGCGTTGGCATCGTCACCATTACAAGGTTCAATTTGTCGCCGAAAACGTGCACCCATGCCAGCGTCGCGGCGCCGCAGTAGACGGCGGTTAACAAGACGACCGCGACCAGACGCATTTGGCGTAGACATTTCCACGCGGCGAGCGTTCCCAATGCGAATGAAATCAAGGCCAACCGAAATCGCGAGCGTTCACTTTCCTGGTCCAGCGCGACGCTGTCGATTGTTGGACCGCCCAGCTTCAATTCGGCGTCTTCAATTCCGCTGTTGGCTGCTGCCTCGTGAATGGTCGCAACAACCGTATGACGATCTTGCTCGCCTTCTTCGCTGAGCATTGCGAGCAGTCCGGTTGTCTGTCCATCGCTTCCCAGTAGCGTACCCTGCAATCGGGAAACGGCGGCCGCCTTGTTGAGCCCCAGTGGCCCCTCTTGCAGTTGGTTCAGTAATTCAGGTCCCGTGACAATCTTGCTAAATAGAAAACGATTGTCGGGATGTGGTCTGGTCGAAATGTCCGTGTCAGATCGAGCCGCATCCTCAATTGCAGTTGCATTCCGGCGTAGCAATTCGGCCATCGTCGCAACTCGATCATCGTCCACCGTGGCGCCTTCCCAGCTGACCAAAGTGAATTCTTCGCTTCCAAAGTGTTCCAGGAACCAATCGTAGCGTTTCGTTTCAGCGAAGCCGCGCGGCAACCACTGGCGAACTTGGTTGTCGCGTTCTCCCAAAGCGGAACCGGCTGCGAAAAATACGACCGGTGCGGAGACCAAGACCAGGAAGATGATCAGGCCGTTAAGGTGGTTTCGTTGATTTGCGTTTGGTTTCATGATGTTCCTCGGACGTGTGATCGTGGACGGCAGCCGCGGACGTTCACGCTCAAGCAGTGACGAGTTCGCATCGGACGGCAGGCGAATTGTCCGCGCTCAGCAAAAGCGATTCGTTGATTCGATCAACGATCGATTGGACCCGCCGCTGCAGCTCGTTGGTCAAGCTGAGCGTGTCGGTTTTGTCATACCGATCGGGGGCGATCATGATCGGTTCTCCGAAGTCGACGATTGCGCGTCGGGTTGCTGGGGGAGCCACGCGGTTCATTCCCAGAACATCTTCCGCCAGTTTGTCGATGGTTTCGGCGACGCGTTCGATGGACGGGTTTCCTGCCAGGTAGTCGACCCGATAGCTGTAGAACTGAGTCGCTACAAAAAGTCGATCGAGGTCGGCCTGTAGGTCGTCATGCGCCATCGGTTCGGCCCGCACCATCGAGGGCGTCTCCATGTGCCAGATGAGTCGACACCGCAATCGTTTGATCCGTTCTGGAATTGTTCCCTGGGAAGTCAGGTGATATCGATCTTCCAAAGGTTGCAGAATCGCCTCGATCAAATTGCCGACGCGTGTCCCCATCGTACCATTCTGTCGCGCTCCGATGACTTGTTGCTCGTGTGCAGTGAGCATGAACTCACCGAACGATTTAATGCGAGCAACCAAAGGTAGCGAACTGCGAGTGCAACCAACATGATCTTCCAATCGTGTGAGAGTCTTTTCCAAGGCAGGAATCGGATCGTCCGTGAACGCAAACTTGAGTCCACAGGGTACGATCGACACCGGCTTGCCAGCACGATTCGCAGCCCAAATGGCCGACTGAACCGCGCCTCGCCGAAACGAAGTGACTCGATCATTCAAATGATAGACTTCACCTTCGGGAAAAATGACGAGCGGCGCGTCGGCCAACTCCATCGCTTTCACGGCCTGACGGACAGCATGCACGTCATTGCCTTCCCGGTTGACGCTGAAACAACCGTGTTGACGCAACACGCTGCGGCCAACAAAGTGTGTGTTGGCAAATACTTGCCACGCGGTCATGAAGTACAAAGGCGATTGCAATTCGTCGGCTGCTGCCAGCATCACGAATGGGTCGGCGTGCGAAGGATGGTTGGGCGTGATTAAAGTCCCACCTTGATCCATCGCGTTACGAACGCGTTCCAAATTGCGAATTTCGATGTCGTTTAGCGCATGCTCACGCAGGCCGCGACGCTTACGCCAGTGGCACCAAAAATTGATCCAAGTTGCGTTGGGCTGAGGCGACCACCAGCGAGGTGGTGTCTTGTATGGTTGTCGATTCATCATTGCTCCCCCACACTTCCCGCGGGCCGAGCGATTTCTCGACCGTCGGGTGCACAAGATAAGGAAGCAGGCCTCACGCCCAATCACAAAACGAGTTGTAACGCGTTGTTAATGAAAGACTTAGGCGCTTATTGGGCCGTTCCATCAAGGGCCGCAAGTGTGATCAAAATGATGGCGGCCGTCGAAGAATGCGACCACTTTTGCAGCCACGTCATGGGCTGGAGAGCTCTCATTCGACGGCCGTTCATTACGCTGAACTAGCAGCTCCATCCGCCGTCGATGACGTGCGTTTGCCCCGTCGTATAGGCCGATTCGTCGGACGCGAGGTAGACGGCCAAATGGGCGATCTCTTCCGGGGTACCGATGCGACCGATGGGCTGCCTGGCGATAAAGGCAGCGCGTGCTTCTTCCAAGTTTCCTTGAGCCGCAATGCGATCATCGAGTGACGGCGTTTGTACCGTACCTGGACAGATGGCGTTGCAACGGATCCCGCGGCTGACGTAGTCGGCCGCAATCGCTTTGGTCATACCGATGATGGCTGCTTTGGTGGTTGTATAAACGAATCGATTGGGCGGGCCCTTGATACTGCTGGCAACGCTCGACATGTTGATGATGTTTCCGTGGCCTGCCGCCAGCATCTGAGGAAGCCATGCACGAACCATGCGATACATCGAAGTCACGTTGAGATCGAACGAGAATTGCCAATCTTCTTCGTTGCATTCCATGATCGTGCCATGGTGCACAAACCCGGCACAGTTAAACAAGACGTCGATGGTTTCCACTTCTGCGGCTGCGTTCGTGATTGCGTTCGAATCAAGGACATCGAGAACACGAGTTTCGATCGCCGGTTGCTCTGATTTCAGATCGCTCAATAGCTGCTGGTTCATGTCGGTCGCGATGACGGTGGCACCTTCGGCCGCGAATGCCAATGCGGTCGCTCGACCGATGCCCTGCCCTGCTGCTGTAATCAAGGTTCTTTTATTCGCCAGACGATTGCTCATGTCTTGCTCTTTCGTTTCTACCTATTCAGGTGTTTCGCGTTCGGCCAAACGCTGCGACCAGACTGGGCCGTTTGGATATTCGTATTGGGCTAACGAATCGGGCTTCATTGTGGCGCTATAGCCGGGTGCTGTCGGAAGTGTATAGGCGGCATTCTTAATCACGACCGGGTGTTCGAAGTGCTCGTGCAAATGGTCCACATATTCGGCGATGCGGCCATCGAGTGTGCCTGAGATTCGTAGGTAATCGACCATGATTAGATGGTTGACGTATTCGCACAATCCGACGCCGCCTGCGTGAGGGCAGACGGGAACTCCAAATTTCTTGGCCATGAGCATCACCGCCAGCACTTCGTTGACTCCGCCCAATCGGCAACTATCGATTTGACAATAGCGGATCGCATCCAACTGCAGCAGTTGTTTGAATATCACGCGGTTTTGGCACTGTTCGCCCGTAGCGACTCCGATCGGTGCGATCGCCTTCGCGATGGTTGCGTGGCCGACTGCATCGTCGGGCGAAGTCGGTTCTTCAATCCAGAGTGGGTCAAATTCGGCCAGCTCCTTCATCCACTCGATCGCCTGAGGCACGTCCCAGCGTTGGTTCGCATCCATCATCAAAAAGCAGTGGGGTCCAATTTCTTCGCGAATGATGCGGGCTCGTCGGCGGTCGTCATCTAGGTCGGCGCCGACTTTTTGTTTGAAATAAGTCCACCCTTCGGCCAAATACGATCTGCAGAGCTTGCGAATGCGTTCATCGCTATAGCCAAGCCAGCCGGCGGATGTTGTGTAAGCCGGGAATCCTTGTGCGGCAAGAAACGCTTCTCCTTCAGCTCTAGACGCATCGTTGGAGCGAACGATCGCCAGTGCCTCGTCAGGAGTCAGCACGTCGCTGATGTAGCGAAAATCGATACAGCCAACGAGCTCCTCGGCTGGCATGTCGGCTAACAACTTCCACAGCGGTTTGTCCATCGCTTTGGCATAGAGGTCCCACAGTGCGTTGATGACTGCCGCTGTCGCCAGATGGACAACTCCTTTCTCAGGACCAATCCACCGCAGTTGTGACTCGCTCGTTAGCTTGCGCCACACGCCGGAAAAATCGACAACGATGTCAGCCAGGCTTGCGCCCTGCAGCAAATCACATAACTGCTTGGCGGCTTGCACACACAGATCGGTCCCTCGTCCCAAAGTGAAAGTTAAGCCATGGCCGTCAAGTCGGTCCTGGTTCGTGTGGATGATGACGTAAGCGGCCGCGTAGTCGGGATCGGTATGCATGGCGTCCGAACCGTGCTGCTCATCCGACGTGGGAAAGCGAACGTCGATGACTTCGAAATGTGTAAGCTCGATTTGATTTAGCGGGATCATAGGTGTGCTCGAAGATCGCTTCCGTTGGTGGATCGTGGCGTCTGTTCCGTTCGTTCCAGTCGCCGATTCTACCGGTGGTTACCGTCCAGCGTGAATGGGGCTGCTGAAGTCTGAGCTGCGTCGCCAATCGATTCTGCCGGACGGTTATCAATTCGTGCAGTTGTTGATCATATCGTCGGGCGGCATCTGGCCGTGTTGCCTGCGATGCTCTGACGTTCGGGACGGTCTGCTGCACCAATGCGAAAGCGTTGGCAGGTACGCCAGGGCAATGGGCTGCTTCCCGATTTGGTCGGCCAGCGAGCATTCGTCTCTGACCGCTGTACATTCCGTCTGTGGGCAAATCGACGGGTGTGAACGGAAGACTATCGATGTGACCCGAGTTGGACGGGCCACCTTTGCACACCCGCAGGATCGGCTTGGACTTCGATAGCCTGCAGAGGTAAGGCCTGGTGGTACAAATACGTGAAGGCCCACTGGAAGAGACCGCCCACATCGCATTCCACAATTATCCGTTTATAGAGATCGTCATCCTGTCCACGGAAGTCCTCGATCTGATCGAGTGTCAGAAGCGTTTGCTCAAGGTGATCTGCGGCGACGTACCAAAGTTCCCCGGCGACTTGTTGGTCGCCCGTCACCAGCCCCGGATAGTCCCCAAAATCGAACAGACGTCCAACCGTTGTTGCCGGCACAATTCTCAATGGCGGATGAGGCCATTGCGACTGACGAGGCTGACCCCGCTTTAAAGTACCGTAAACGAAGATGGGTAGTTGCTCATTCACGATGCGACCATAACCACCAGAAGGCTTGCTGGCGAGTGCTCGTTTACCTTCTTCAGAAGTGGAACGGTGTTTTGACTATTTTAAGAACTTGGCAAATGAAAGCACGATATTGTCTGAGCCCAGTTGTTCCACCCATGCTCCCAGCGTCGGTAGAAAGTTGGGGAACCAGTTGGGTAGCTGATGAGCGACGAGCACGGCCACCGGAATGAGCGCAACGCCGACAAAGAATGTCATGAGGTCGCGAATCGCTTTGCGGCTGTGCGTTCGTTTCACTTGTTTGATTTGCTCATCCAGTTTCTGACAGAGATATTTTTCGCTTTCAAGTTGAACGTACTGCATCGGAGGGCTCCACAGGGTTTGCAATGAGGGAAGTCTCTTGGACGATGCAATCGCCGTTCCAATGCTTGTGGCGTTCCAAATTACGTTGATTTCTGGTGTGTAGCCCGCCATGGCGTCCGTTGTCATGTTGCAAGAACGCACCATATGTCGGCTTGAGGGGCGTTCTGGCTGTCGGCTTGGCTGCGTGTAGGTGCGTGTGGGCGGTGGTAGACTGCTGCTCGTCGAATGTGGGTCATTTTCAGTTGGTCTTTTCTATGCGGAGTCCGTTGATGTTGGTGCGTGTTTTCTTAGTTTGGTGCGGCATAGCGTTGGCAGCGATGATGAGTTTGTCCAAGGTCACAGCTGGGGAGCCGTCCGTTTCCGAATCGCTTAAGGCAGCCAGCAAAGGGCTCTTCCACGTCGGCGTCGGTTTGAACGTTGCCGACGCGCGGGATGGGGCCGGGATGGAACTCATCAAAGCCAACTTCGACTACGTGACGCCAGAAAACTGCATGAAGCCGGCAGCCATTCAAAACCGAGCCGGCAAATTTCGGTTTGCACAGGCAGATGCTTTCGTTGAATTCGCCGTCGCTCACGGATTCAAGATCAATGGACACTGTCTGGTGTGGGCGAAAGATGACCGGACTCCCGACTGGTTTTTTGGTGAGGGCGAGTCGACAGCGAGTAATGAAGAACTTGTTGAGCGCATGCAGTCTCACTTGAAGACGGTTGTGGATCGCTATGGCGATAAGATTGGCGAATGGGATGTCGTGAATGAGGCTTTGGCCGATGCTTCGACCGTCTGGCGCGACTCGACATGGCACAAAACATGTGGTCCCGATTTTGTCGTCTCCGCGTTCAAGGCGGCCCGCGCGGCGGCGCCGAAGGCGCTGCTGACTTACAATGACTATCGACTCGAGATGCCCGGAAAACGCGAAAGTCTATTTCAGTTGATCGAGTTTTTGCAGTCGCACGATGCGCCCATTGATGCGATTGGACTGCAGGGCCATTACGTGCTCGATCAAGTGCCATACGAAGATCTGCAGTTCACCCTGGACAAGATTCGCGGCTACGGACTTAAGGCGGTCGTGACCGAGGTCGATATCGATATCCACAACCGCAATAAGTGGTGGTCGGAGAACGGCAAGTATCGTGATGAATTGAAGGACTTTGATCCCTTTAAGGATGGATGTCCTGACGATGTATTGCAGCGGCAAGCAGATCAGTTCGCCAAGCTATTTGAGGTGTACGCCAAGAACGCGGACATCATCGAGCGTGTGACGTTTTGGAATTTGCACGACGGTCAAAGTTGGCTGAATGATTTTCCTTGGCAGCGAGTCAATTATCCGGTCCTTTTTGATCGCGAATTGGAGCCAAAACCGGCCTATTTTTCGGTGATTAAGGTATTGCAGAAATTCCAGTCTGCAGCTGGCAAGTAGCATACGCAGGGTTCGTTCGCGCCATTTGACCGAAAGATAGCCTAGTTTGTGATCTTGCCTACAAGATCGCCAGCGATTCTTTTCTTTCGAGCATTGAAGTACGGGACTATACTGGGAGATTGCGGTGCGCGGCAGATTCCTGCCGCTTTCGTTCTTATCTAGGTACGGGGTCATCATGCGAGTCAAGAAACTTGCGTTCACGTTGGTCGAGTTATTGGTTGTCATTGCGATCATCGCGATTCTTGTATCGCTTCTTCTGCCAGCCGTGAATTCAGCGCGGGGTGCGGCCAGGAGATTGCAATGCGTCAATAAGATGCGACAGCTGGGAATTGCAGCTCACAACTACCATTCCGCCTTGAACGAGTTTCCAATGGGTGTTGCTGGGAATCCGGAGGGTTTGCAGCCCACGATTGCTGGGCCGAGATCCAATAGTCTCATTGGCATGATGGGCAGGTTAGCGCCGTTCATGGAGGAGACAGCCATCGTGGAATCGATTTCCAAAGAGCTAAATTTTAATCATGACGATCTAAAAAACATTGGTCCCTGTTCATGGTTTGATGATGGTAGCCAAACGGCAGCGGTATTTCCTTTTGCTCAGACTCAGATGACTTCCCTTATCTGTCCGGACGACAATGGTCGGACCTTTGACGAGGAATTATCACTTACGCTACTGACTTTCTACCGGCGGTCGACTCAACGGACGACGATTATGTTCTGGTATTTTCCGGGCGGAAGTGCTGACGGCACTGCGATCAACCAAAACCTCGACCATACGAATTACATCGGAGTGGCAGGTCATTCGGGGTACGTACCGAACCACAACGATGATCTAAAGAAGAAGCAGATTGGCATTTTCGTCAGCACGAAGAAGCATAAGATCAAAGATGTAAAGGATGGGACGACACACACGCTTCTATTTGGTGAAACGATGGGCGATGGCGCAGTCGGCGGAAAGCGACGTTTTCTTCACAGCTGGATGGGCGCAGGAACAATGCCAACAAAATGGGGACTTGCTCGAATCGACTGCAACCAAGACGATGAAATCAACAGCTTGGATGCTCTGCCCTGCTGGCCTCAGTTTGGTAGCAACCATGCCGCAGGGATCGTGAACTTTACACTGGGCGATGGTTCGGTTACATCATTAAGCATTGAGATTGAGCCGGAAATCTATCACCAACTCGGAGGAATGAAAGACGGAGCTTCTCCGCCTATTTCTGAAATCTAAATCAATCTTACGATCTTGCGATTTTAACATTTGCACGAATTCAAGGCTCCAAAATGTCAAGAATGATTCATCGTTTATGCCTGACCACTTTGTTGCTTCTAATGGGCGGCGTTGTCGGCTGCGGCGGAGCGAAGATTAAGGACTACAACGAAGCGCTGCCGATTCCCGACATTCCACTCGCTGGAGGCGGTGGCGAAGAGCCCGAGGAGAGCGCTATCGCATCACCACCGGAGGTGGCTACAGATGGTGCGAAGAAGCCTCAATCTCAGCAGCAACCGGAACGTCCAACCAAGGCTGCGGAATTCGAATAACTACCGCAGGATTTTTCGTCCTAGCGCTGATTCGATGAGCCAAACCGCCAGTTTGGCTGTTTTGTTCGCTTCGTCCAGCGTCGGGTTGAGTTCGACAAGCTCCATGCTGATCAGTTTTTCTGATCGGCAGACTCGTTCGCAGAAGAGATGCGACTCACGTAGCGTCAGCCCGCCCGGGACAGGCGTACCTACACCGGGCGCTTGCGAAGGATCGACTCCGTCGAGATCGAAGCTCAAGTGTATTCCACCGGTCGCAACCGACACTCGTTCGATGGCCTCTTCGATGCAAAGTCCGACGCCGCGGTAATCGATCTCGCTCATCGTGATGATACGGACGCCGATCGATTTGAGGAATTCGGCCTCGCGCGGATCGATGTCTCGCGCTCCGAAAATCACCACGTGCTCCGGATCCAGCGCGCGTTCTTTGCCGACAAGGTCCAGCAGGGATGGATGCCCTTTACCAATCAGAACGGCTAAGGGCATCCCATGAATATTGCCACTAGGACTCGTTTCCGGGGTATTCATGTCGGCGTGAGCATCAAACCATAAAACGCCCAGCGATTCGTTTTGCGATTTAAGATGCTGGGCTGCACCAGCAACACTGCCGATCGCTTGCGAGTGATCGCCACCCAGCGTCAACGGGAAATAGCCGTTTCCCATCTGACGAATTACGTTTTCCTTCAATTCCGCACAGACCGACCGGACAACGTCAAGGAATCGCACGGTCGGATCTCCGACTTGAGTCGATTCCATCATGATGTGCCCGATGCTCTGCACCGTTTCGACTTGGTGGTCGAGCGCCGTCAATCGATCGACGAGCCCAGCGATATAGAGCGCCGACGGTCCCATGTCGGTGCCTCGCCGCCCTGCACCTAAATCCAAGTGCACGTTGTTGACTGCAATGTTCATCATTCCGCCTGAATGAATGGTTATCTGAAAGCTTCGTTTCGATCAAAGAAGAAGAGGATTCCCTTATAGCGGTTTCGCCTTAGGGTCGCTCTCTTCTCCGCTGTGGTGTTTGACATATTTGTCCAGCCATTCGACCGTTTCCGCTTGGACATGGAGGACCGATTCCCGCGCTCGATATCCATGGCTTTCTTTGGGGAGCATCACCAATCGTGTCGTGCCTCCATTTCCTTTAATGGCCTGGAACAGTCGCTTAGATTGGATCGGAAAAGTGCCCGAGTTGTTGTCGTTTTCACCGTGAATGAGTAGCAACGGTTCCTTGATTTTGTCGGCGTGCATGAAAGGGGAAATCGTGTTGTAGACCTCTTTGGCTTCCCACAGCGGCCGTCGTTCCGATTGGAATCCGAATGGAGTCAGCGTGCGATTGTAGGCGCCGCTGCGCGCCACGCCCGCTTGAAAGAGATCACTATGCGCCATCAGGTTGGCCGTCATGAATGCGCCATAACTGTGACCCCCGGCGGCAACACGATGTCGTTCGGCAATTCCCATCTCGACCGCCTTGTCGATCGCCGCCTTGGCCGAAGCAACCATTTGTTCGATGAAGGTGTCATTCATCGTTTCAGGATCGCCGATGATCGGAATCGTGGCTCCATCCATGACCGCATAGCCCTGGGTGACCAGCGCCAGGTGTGAAGAACCACGAATACGTGTGAACATCCAAGGACTCGAACCGACCTGACCTGCCGTGTCGGCGTCGTTGAACTCGATCGGATAGGCCCAGACCAACAATGGCAGCTTCGTTCCTTCAACGTAGTCTGCCGGTAGATACATCGTCGCTGACAACTCGACGCCATCGGCCCGTTCGTATTTCACCAGCTGTTTCTTGATGCCGCGAATCTGCGGTGTTGGATCGGGAAAGTCTGTCAGCGCCGTCCGAGTCTCGCTGCGGTGTAAAAAGTAATTGGGTGGCGAAGTGGGAGACTGATGCGAAGTGACGAACGTCGTCGACGAATCATCGGCCTTAAGAATCTTCACGGGCCGTTCGTAAGAACCAGCCTCGCATCGCCAAAGCCGTTCGGTTTCAAGCGTCTCAATATTTTGCCGATCGAGGAATGGAAGCGAGCCTTGTGGCGATGCGCCGGCTCCTGCACGGTACACCCATTTTTCATGTTGTTTTACAACGGAGTGGCCATGTTCATTGGTTTCGCTCACCAACCTGCCAGGGTCGCCGTATCGATCGCGAATGCTGCGGTCGGTGAGTACGATCGGCTCGGCTTGATCGTCTTGCAGGTTGTGAAGAAGGACGCGGAGCCAGCGCCGGTCGCGATCGTATTCATAGGTAATCAGATGGCCTGAATCTTGAGTATGACTTACTCCGACGGCGCGGTGTTCCACTTTGACGAGCGGGTGAGGAGCGTCTTTAAAGGGAGCCGCGTGGCTCATCCATTGATCGCGGTGTTCGGCTTCGACGTTGGGATCGCCACCATCTTGAGCCTCGGTCCAAATCAGCGTTGCCTCTTCGTTGGAAATCCAACTCGCGGAACGTGGCCCAACACGCACTCCTTCGATCGGGATGTTTTCCTCCATGGGAACAGCAGCGACCAAGTGTTCCTTCTGCCCGGCGGCATTCCAAACTTCAATTTGCTTGGGGAATGAGCCGACGGTCATCAAGTAGGAAAACGGCCGCTCGACGGTCGTCACCAGGATATGCTGGCCATCGGGAGATGCTTCCACATCGTAGAAGATGGCCGGTTCTCCCAGCTTTCTCTGCTTGCCGTCCAGGTCGACCACGGCCAACTGTGTCGTTGTGTAGTGGGCAAACATGGCTTCATCGTGTGCATTTGTGAGCAGATCCTGATAGGTCCGTGTTGGTGTGTTGTTGCCGCTCGACTCTTGGATGTTCGGACCGCTTGGAACGCGCGGGGCGGTCGGTTCGTCGCCATGATCGGACGGAGTCATGCAGCAGAGAATTGACTTTGCATCGGGCATCCATTGGAAGCCGCACAGTACGGTATTCAGCTGGTCGGTTAGCAGTTTGGGGTTTGCTGGGGCTGCAACTGTGGCCGCCCAAAGTTCTGATCCCTTTGCAGAGACGATCGTGAATGCAAACGACTTCGAGTCGTGCGCCCAGACGGTTCGTCCAAGTTTTGCACCTTTCGGTAGCGGGACGCGAACGGTCATTTCATTCGCCGCATCGCCCCGCTGTCGTAGGAGCAATCCACGATCGTAACTGGTGCGGAAGCGGCTCTTGGCGACCGGATCGATGCGCATCCCGGCCAGCCGCAACATTCGCTTAGAAATATCACCGATGTCTGGCATTGCGTTTTGCTCGATCACCAACATCCATTCTCCATCTGGGCTCAGGTCAATCCCCGGGCTTGGCGCCGCGTCGATCAGATCGACTAAGGCCTTTGGCGGCAGGCGATAACCATCATTGGCAACGGTTGCCGTGACACAGATGAGTGATACAGAGACGACAAATATCAATGACTGAAGATGCATTGGGATTCTCTGGTGGGTTAGAGCTTGTGCTGTTTTTGAACCTGGTGAATGAGTTGGTCTAGCTTCTGCAGGAAATTGGATCGATGTTTTGGTTGAAAGGGCGCCGGCCCCCCGGTGATCATGCCGTCCACGCGCAATTGATCCAGTAGCTCACGGTTGGCCAGCGCGCTACCAATCGCGTCTTCGGTGAATTCCTTGCCACGACTGTCGAGGACTTTGGCATGGTTTTGCAGGCAACGAGCCGCCAATGGAATGTCAGCCGTCACCACAATATCACCTTCACCAACATGTTCGGCGATCCAATTGTCGGCCGCATCCGCATTGTTTCCGACGACGATCATACTCAGCCAGTCTGCTTGTGGTGTATGCATGACCGTGTTGGCTACGACCGTCACTGACCAACCATAGCGTTTGGCAACTTTGTAAATTTCTGATTTTACCGGGCAAGCGTCGGCATCAACAAAAATGGTGCGCAGGGTGCAGTCTCCTCTCAAAGATGTGGCGGTCATACGCTTAGTAGTGGGGCGGTTTTTCTTCGCGATCTTCGATCACCGACGTGTTTTGATTCAGCCAACCGAGCTGCTTGCCGTGAGTCTTCAGCTGCTTCGATAAGGAGTCGACATCATTTCGCAATTCGATGGCAACCTCATTCAATTGTTGAACCAAGTTTTGCTGATGCATAAACAGCTCTTCAAGCTGCAGAATGCGTTGTTCCAACGAGGGTTCGCTCACCAGTGTGGCTCCACGGGCTGTTGTGATCATGTGAAGTCGCGTGTGAAACCAGCTTCACACGGCACCAGTATAGCGCCAAAGGTGACCAGTTTACACGATAGCGGGGCGCCAAGTGGGCAACTTTCCCAGCTCGTGTTGAATCGTCCCAAGTTGCCCTGCGTGGGGTTTCAGGCCGACGCTGCTCGTCTGCTGACGATTCGATGAGAAATCGTAGATCGGCCGGGAGGTGCCCATTTCGTCCGGCAGGTTCGAGCGGTGCCATGCGCGATCATAGAACAACTGTTCTCGAATCGACGGAAGCCCGATCGGCGACTGGGCTCAACCGACGCGTGAGCCATTAGGGATCCGATCGAGGTCACCGATCTGATCTTCTACTAGGCGACGGTCCACGGATGCCTCTTCGTAGATCGTATCCTACGTGGAGGCGATTGCCCTGGAGTGCTCGAGTCGAAAAAATAGTGCCCGTCTTGCGGAGCTATTGATAGAGTTCGTTTAACTCGAAGCGGGGATTGGGCGCATTGGAATTCCGCCCATCGTTTGCTTTTCTACGCGCTGTTCTCGTGGGTGCTTGCTGCTGATTGGAAATCATAGCTTGCTCGGCCGCGCGCGCAGCTTTTGCCGCCCGTTGAGCATGCAGCATTTCGGCCTGTTGTTTTGCCGCTGCTTGGCGAGCGATATGCTGCTTCTTGGCGTTGACGATGGAGGCGATCCGATTGGAACGTACGACGTAGAGTCGCGGGTCATCAATCAGGAACGGGGTCGACCAGGTACTTCCATCATTGCGATTGCAGTAGTTAAAGAAAAGCGTTTCAAAACGTTCCGCTTGTCGTTGATATGGGTATTGCGATGTGATGTAGTCGTCTTCTTCCAAGTCATCAACACCGGGGCTGGCGTAGTAATGCACCATGCCTGTGCCGGTCACGGAAATTCCGAGCGTCCACCAGCCAAATTGTTCTTGCGGGATCTCGATTGTCTTGAAGTCGTGTCCTAATGAGTTGCCTCGAACCGCTAGAAAGGCTCCGTCGACGTCGTGCTCGGCATCGGTCTCACTTTCAAAGTGAATCCAGATGCCGGGCCAATAGGGATCGCGGGTTCGATAGGTATGGGGCCGCGAGCGAAAACGATTGATTTTCTGCTCCTCTGTTTTCGTGATCATGCAGTTCGTTGTGATCCGAAAGCCGAAATGGGGACCGGAGCGGTTTTCCCATTGCTCGGGCTTCGGCAGGTAGACTCGAACGACGGCGCTCGGTACCTCAGCCACTGGAATCGATCCATTGAGTCGTGCCACGCAATCGACAATCAGGTCGTCTTGCTCCGTTTTTCGATTGTGAAAACCGGGGATGCCTGAATCTCGAGTGCGCACCAACAGCGAGTAATTGCTGCCGGGCAAGCCGCCTGCCGGGGTCGGCACGACTTTCATCATGTCGGGATGACCACGCTCAGGGCCCTCGAACCAACGTCCGTTGGTCGAGTAGCCTCGTGGAAACCGCCGCTGTTCGTCTTGTTCTTTCGAACTCTTAGGAAGATTGTGAATGAATCCCCATTCGGGGTTTTCGAACGTGTCGCCTACCCAATCGATATAAGTACCTGACCCGGGCACGACGGGTAAGTCGCGAGCCTGAGCAGAAGGCGCATGGGCGAAGAAGACGACCGAAGTGAACAGCGAGATCCACGGGGTGGCTCGGTGCATACTGAATCCTTTCAGAGTGCGATGATTCTGGTTCGTGGTAGGAGAAAAAAACGGGTGTCAATCCAAACCATGAATGTACGCACGTATCGGAAGTTCCTGGCACGTTCTTCCCCAACTCCGAGGTACGTGTTTGAAACGGTCTAGTCGTGCCAACTGGCCAATGCAAAAGCGATAGAACGTGAATTGTCGGAACTGCACGCGTTAAAACAGGACGACTGTTCTTCTTCTGCGGTTCTTCCGGTTTAGGCGAAAACACTGTGGGAATCGCTGGCGGGTTGGTGGCCGTCTTGATGCCGGCCGCCAGTTTTGGCACACCCCGGCATTGACGGTCGCGATGTAACCTACGCGAGTCATGCCGGGGCCCACGCGTGGCCTCCTCAATGCACGACTGACAGCTTGGGCCGCCGCTTCCCCATGCGATCGTGCCGCCTGGTGGCTCGTTGCACGCCCGGCGAGCCCCGTCAGGCAGCCGAAAAAGCTTCGGTTCTTGCTTTGTTGACGAGCCAGTTCCCTGGGCGGTCTCCTGCGAGCTGGCCCCGAGGCTATTCTTGCGCCGGTGCCTTGGAGGGCGTTTTCTCATGCGGTTCCTTTCGTACAATAGGGACCGTCTCTTCCAATCGTTTCTTAAGATCGGGTCGATGCTATGAGTCAAGATGTTCGCCAACTAGAACCTCAACCACTGTGGAATCATTTCGCCGACTTGAACGCCGTACCTCGTCCGTCGAAGAAAGAAGACCGCGTTATCCAATTCGCCAAAGAATTCGGTGAGTCTTTGGGGCTTGAGACGATCGTCGATTCGGTTGGCAATGTCATCATTCGGAAACCGGCTTCGGCAGGAATGGAAGATCGCCAAACCGTTGTGATGCAATCGCATCTCGATATGGTTTGTCAAAAAAACGCCGATACCGAATTCGATTTCGACTCGCAAGGTATTCAAATGTTCGTCGATGGCGATTGGGTTCGTGCCAAAGGAACCACGTTGGGCGCTGATAACGGCATTGGCGTGGCCAGCATCATGGCGCTGTTGGCATCAGACGATATTCCCCATCCGTCACTCGAAGCGCTATTCACGATTGACGAAGAAACGGGCATGACCGGTGCCAAAGGGCTGCAAGGCGGATTGCTGACCGGTAGCATCATGTTGAATCTTGATACCGAAGACGACGACGAATTGACGATTGGTTGTGCTGGCGGTGTGGATGTGACCGCACGGCGTTCTTACGACGGTGAGCCGATTCCTGTTGGCTGGGCGGCAATGCGGATCTCGGTTCGTGGGCTAAAGGGTGGCCATTCCGGTATGGACATTTTTCTCGGCCGTGGAAATGCAAACAAGATCATGAATCGGCTACTGTGGCGAGGCGCGCGTGAAGCCGGGCTACGTGTGGCTCAAATCGAAGGTGGCGGCTTACGCAACGCAATCCCGCGCGAATCGGCCGCCGTTGTGGTCGTGCCCGAAGATAAGGTCGCTGCCCTCAACGCACTCATTGAGAGCGAGTCGCAGGCGATTCGAGCCGAGTACGCAACGACCGATCCAGAGCTTGAAATCGAGTGCCAAGATAGCGACACGCCCGACCATGTGATTCCAGCCGCCTTACAAACAAAACTACTGGGCGTGGTTTATGCCTGTCCTTGCGGCATCCATCGAATGTGTCCGGACGTAAAGGATCTAGTGCAAACATCGAATAATCTAGCCAGCGTTACAGTGAAAGATGGCAAATTGAAGATTTGCTGCCTCACTCGCAGCTCGGTTAACTCTGAACGGGACGATCTCGCGAATGCGATCATGGCCGGGTTTGAATTGTTGGACGCCGAGGCGACGGCATCCGGCGACTATCCTGGTTGGCAGCCCGTGCCCTCCGCCTCCATTGTGAAGTTGATGGCCGATCTCTACGAGGAAATGTTCGCAGAACCTGCTCATGTTGCTGCTTGCCACGCCGGTTTGGAATGTGGAATCGTCGGCACGAATTATCCAGAAATGGAAATGATCTCATTCGGGCCAAACATTCGTGGTGCCCATTCGCCAGACGAATGCGTGCAAGTGAGTTCCGTACAGAAGTACTGGGGCTTCTTGTTGGAAACGCTGCAACGCATTCCTCTAACGAATTCCTAAGGCGAGCGTGTTACAGACGAGCGTTTCATAGACGAGCGTTTCATAAACGAGCGTTTTGCAGACCGCTACGATGGCTCTTCATTTGATGGGGGACTCTACCCCCCCCTGCTTTCTTGCTAGCGATCCCCTGATCGGCAATCTCTCGCTAGTTGCCTAGCACTTACCCGTAGTCAGTGAGTTTGGCATCCCCCCTGTTGGTGGCTTTGCAGGAAAAGGCGGCACAATTCGTCCAATCCGTTTTAGCCGTTCAATCGGATACCCGATCAATCCCATTACAGCCCTGTCCGGGGTTGCGCGCGCAGTTGCGTTGCTTGCATCCTGACGTACCGAATCTCCGTGAGACTGGATATATGGCGAAAAATTCTAAGCGAACACGTTTTTTTCGATTCGCGGACGCGAATGTTGTTCAGCCAAAGCGAGTGCGTTCCCGCGCACTAAATCTGGAAGCTCTTGATCCGCGGATCCTGTTGGATGCCTCAGGGATCCTCACGCCAAGTTTCCTGCAAGGCGCCGATCTGCAGATTGAACCGGTGGAGGCGCCAGACGGCAATCAGCAGGTGGGGTCAACTCAAGCGCGCGCAGCAACGCATCGTCACGAGATTGTGTTTGTGGACGCGGGCGTCGAACGAAATGATGTGCTCCTCGCCGATCTGAGAATCAGCCGCCCTGGCCTCTTTCGCGAAGTCGTGATGCTTGATGCGCATACGAACGGGCTGGATCAAATTGCGAAGACGCTTGCAGATCGAAATGAGATCGATGCCGTTCACATCATCTCGCACGGAAATGAAGCAAGACTCCATTTAGGCAACGCCACCATCGGTGGTGATCAGCTTTCAGTCGACTATCGGCAGCAACTTGCCACGATTGGCAAAGGCTTGTCGCAAGAAGGCGACATCCTGATCTACGGTTGCGATCTGGCGGGTGATGCGTCGGGACGTGAGTTTGTCCAAACGCTCGGCCAACTTACCGGCGCCGACGTCGCTGCCAGCGATGACGTGACCGGTCACACTTCGTTGGGAGGCGACTGGGAACTTGAGGTTGCAGTAGGAAGGATTGAGGCGTCACTCCCTTTCGGTCAACAGGCTTTGGAACGATTCGACAACGCTTTGCAACTTGTCGGATTCAGTGCGATTGTTGCCAGTGATGGTACACCCAGCTTCGATGCGGACGACATACCTGGAAATGATTCCGGGCCAAACAACGGGATCATTCGATCGCATGACATCGTGACGTTCAATGTTGACTTCTCGACCGATTCCGGCGGAGCGACGAATCCGACGATCAAGGCAACGCTACCGGATGGTCTGGTCTGGGATGTCCTGCCGGCAGTGGGGACCGGGGCAAATTCGGGGATCTTCGATTCGACCACGGGTGCTCCTGGCGGTGACATGCGGACGATCGTTATCCACATGCCAGATATCGGGAGCGCTCTTTCCACTAGCATTCCGGTCCAAGCGCGGGCGCTCGGTTATCAAGACGGTACACCTCTGAATGGCATTCAGTTTGAGATGTGTGCCGATGAGTTGGCGGCACCCTTAGAATCGGCTGAGATGGACCTGGAGATCTCGTCCGCTCCCTTCATGGACATCATGCTCGAGGCGCCCGTATTCCGCGGAGTGCACAATAATCCGTCGACGGGGAAAGACGGCGCCGTTTACTCGTATACGTTAGGCATCCTGGGGCAACATCCGACGCGTTCGGGTACCGATTCGTTTAAAGGTTCTGCTCCGATCGAAGATCCATTCACCTTCGACATCGATTTATCCAACGTCAGTGATAGCGCGGAAGTCTTCACATGGGGACCGTCGATCGGGCAGCATCAGGCGAGTGACGGGATCAATCGAAACTATGAGCGGGGGCCGAATGGAAGCGGCGGAGTTCAGACCATGTGGTCCCGTTCCAATCGGCCCGTCGGTCGAGCTGAAGAGCATACGACTGCCACGTGGGAGGCCGCGCGATCTACGCCCGATAGTGGTGATGCAACTTTAGGAGCTGGGACCCCGGGTGGCACCTACCCCGTGACAGTGGTTGGCGCGGACACGGACGGTCCGTTACCTACAAGGTATGCGAATAACGGTATCATCCCCGCGGGTCAGGGCTGGTTTGCCTCGTATCAAGTGCACGTGTGGATTCCAATCTGTGATATCGATTTAGGGGATGACGGAATCGCCGGCACGGATGATGACGGAGTCCTCCAGGTAGCCCCGGCGGTCACTAATTTTGACCCCGACGATTTCTGGAACGATCAGAATAACTATGGCCTGGGCGTTGAAGATCCTGATAACAACGATCACGTTCATACGGTCGTCTCCAACAGTATCGGTGGCCCGACGAAGAGATTGTTTGAATCGGGCGTTTGGCGTTGGGTAAATACCAGCTCCAACTGGTCGGCCGGGGACGGTGTGACATCAACCGGTCATCAGTATGACGCTTCGGTCCTCTCTGGGCGGAATGCGGGTGTGCTCCCGCAGCCGGGTGTCATCTGGGGCGATAAATTCGATACGACCTCGACAAAGATTGTTCCCATCGCTGACTACGCCGGTTCGAATCGATCGAACCACATGTGGTCTCGAGCCTATGCGTCCGGCGGTCCTTTCAGCGCTACTTGGCTGCAATATGGAACTGACTACACGATCGAATTTGGGACAGGAGGTGTTGGAGGCGCTGCCGGCGGGTGGACCGATTGGAATTCCATGGGCGACGCGACATTGGCCGATTCGGAATCGCCAACCTGGTGGCTTGACCCCACCGACCCAGGAATTGGCGGGACTTACGATCCGGACACCGGGGTTGCCGACAGCATTTCGAAATGGCGCGTCAAGCTGTTGCGTGATCTTGAACCTGGAGAAACCGTCTACTCGTGGGTGACCTACGAAACGACCGGGCATTCCACGCTCGATCTGGCGGCCGATCCTACCGGCGACACGATCGCCGACACGATTGCCGCCACTTCGGACTACCGGCAGGCTTCCGCAACGTTAGACGAGTGGATCACGTCGGAATTCAACCCGCTCGACAATGGCTGGTTTCCCGAGGGTACATCGAGTGACGTTTTTCGCGGCGATCGATTGAGGTTTGTCGAAGCACAAGTGCGGGTTGATAAACAAGTCGTCGATACGGGCACCGGCGGGAATTTTCTGGCGGGTAGTACCGCGACGTTCACGATTGATCCTACCGTGACGATTCCCGGTCCCGATGATAGCGCCCCGGCGGAAGATGTGGTTGTGACCGATATTCTGCCAGCCGGACTGACGATCGTGGCCGGATCGCTCACTCCGACGTCGGCCCAGGGAAACCCGGTTGAGTACTGCATTGTCTGCGACGGTTCTGATTGGACACCGTTCTATCCAACCAGCGGCTTGGCAACCGGTTTCCGCTTCAACTATGGCGATGTACCGTTGAACACGGCCCTGCCGCAGATACAGTTCGAGGTGCTCGTCCCCTTCGATGCGCCCAACGGGCAAAATTACGAAAACACCGCCGTCATTGAGTCTCCTTCCGATCCTTCGGAAGAAGAGTGGCGCGATTCGCAAGCCGGTATCACGGCGGTACAAGTTGCCGCGCTATCGGTCAACAAGGTGCCGATCACGCCCTTGGTCCCTGAAGACACGTTGATGATCTACGAGCTTGGCGTCGCCAATGTGTCTGATGACAAAGATATTCCGTTCATCGATACGATCGATCTCTTGCCGTGGAGCGGCGATGAAGATGGATCATCTTTCAGCGGGAATTTCACGAACATCAACATCACGGGACTTGATCCAAGCCTTGAAGTCTACGTGACGAATCAATCACCGACGGTTCTCGACAATCAAGATAGTCTGCCCGGCGATGGTTTTGCCGACGCTGGCGTCGATGGTGTTCATGCTTGGTTTGACGCGGTGGGCGATCCGGCCGGTGATTGGCAGTATTTGCTCTCTGATGTCGTGGCGGGAACGGCATCATTTGGCATGTCGGATATTACCGCCGTTCGCGTGCTCAGCGACGGTTCCGTCAATCCGCAGTTGCCTGCTGCAACTTCCACGAAATGGCGGTTAGAGCTGACTCCCAGTGGCAACGTGGGGATCCCTTCTGACAAGTACGTCAACGATATTTCTGTTCGAACGGACCCCGTTGCTTTGGCCGAACCGACTTTTTCGGGGCCCGCGACGATCACGGTTGTGGCTCCGGACGTCGACATTCAGAAAGATGTCTGTATCAACGAATTCGGCCCTTGCGACGCCGCCGACGATTCTCATTGGGTCGATAACGCGACGTACACTGACGACCCCGACCCAACCTGGCGGATTCGCGTCGAGAACACAGGCACTAGTGATCTAGTCGACGTGACGGTGACCGATCCGATGATGCCAACAGGGATGAGCATTGTTGGGTCGACGGTCTCTGCGACGGTCGGCGACTTCTCGGGGTTCGATCCAACGTGGACACTATCTTTGGTGCCTGGCGATGTCCAATACCTGACGTTTGATACGAGCCTTGACGTTGTTCCGGACACGACCTCGTTCGAGAATCAAGTTTCCGTCGCTGCCCAAGATCAGTTTGGACAAATGGTTGGTGACGCTGACGATGCCACGGTGACGTACACGCCAGAAATCGGCGTTTCGAAACAACAGGTGTCGGCGATTCAAAATGTTTCCAATCCGGCGATCTATGATGTGACCTACAGCGTGACGGTGGAGAACACCGGGCTCGTCGTGCTCGATGACATCATGATCTCGGAAGATCTTCATGCCGCCTTTGGTCCTGGCTTTGTCGGTTTAGGAGCCACCCCGCCCACCATCGTTTCATCAAGTTTGTCGCCCGGCGCTTCGCTGCCACTTACCAATGTGGCCTGGAATGGCAACCTGAACGGAGCGGGCGATGCCCAGTTGCTGGACGGAATGAGTGGCATCCTCAGCGGCGGCGATCGTTTCACGATCGAATACGTCATTCAAGTGGATCCACTACTGCTTCCCGATCCTGCCAACGAAACGAATCAGGTGCTTGCTTCGTCGAACGGTGGCGAAGCGATGGACTTATCGGATGATGGAAATGACCCGGATGGTCCCAACCCGGGGGCGCCAGGAGACATGGGGACGACGGACGATCCCACGCCACTGCGATTGCCGCTGATCAACCTTGAAAAGGAGATCGTGGGAACACCGACGCCTGCCGTAAGCGGTGTCGATGGAAATTACGATGTGACTTATGAGTTCACGGTCGAGAATACGGGCACGACCGATCTGACCGACATTTCCTTGACCGAAGATTTTCTTGCGAGCATGGGCGGCGCCTTTGTTGGCGTCGTTAACGGACCCATCGTCACAAACACCACGGCCACCGATAACCCGGACTTCAATTTGCCGGCATACGATGGTGGTCTCAGCAACGCCGATGTTTTCGTCACGGCACCAACAACATCAACATTTGAATTTGGCGGAAGCACAACTCAGTCGTTTCTCGGCAAGCAAACCGTGCTCAGTGACCAGTCTTATCAAATCGACCCGAATCAAGAATACATGTTGATGGTCGATGCGTCGGCGGATGATGGAGCCGGTGGAGCTCCCGACCCCGATTCAAGGCACTACCTGGGATTCGCATCGTACGACATCGATGGCAACTTCATTAGTATGTATAACTACAGCAAATTCGCCGGATCGATGGATACGACCCTTGCGGCGCCGTTGAATCCGGGCGATTTGACCATCACGTTGACCGATGCCACCGGTTGGAGTGACGGAACAACAACGCACCGTCGTAGCATCGCCTGGTACGGGTACACAGATAGCACCGGCTTCACTTATCCGGATTATGGGTACACGCGCAACTTCGTGAGTGATGCTTGGGATGCGGGGGCGATCTCTGGTAACACCATCACACTTCGTGACCCTTGGAGTGGCCCTGCCATTCCGGCTGGCGATGCGGTACGCAATACGAACTCCGGCGGCAGCTATCAGTACGTCCTCTTGTCCAACGGCCACATCGATCTGGCCGGAGATACCTACGCGACGAACATCGGTGGCAGCGAAATTCTCGACGGAGTTGGCGGGACAACGCTGTGGCGACCGGGGACCCACTCGATCCGCGCGCTTTCACTCGCCGACTTTGCTAACGATGGTGTTCAGCTCAACCTGACCGATTTCAAAATCACTGCTCCCAACATGAGTCTGCTCGAGCCCGAGCAAACGGTGACATTCCAAATCACGGTTGAAATCGATCCGAATGCACCCGGCGCGATTTACGATGGTCTCACCGGCGATGGAAATGGCGATCTGGAGAATCAGGCGTCTGTGACCGGCACCGATACGATCAATGGCAATATGGTCAGCGACTTGTCGGATGATCCGACCGATCCGACCGACGACAATCCTGATGGCGACGGCGATCCGGATGATCCTACGGCATTGATTCTGTCCGACATCGGTATCGCCAAGCAGGTTGTGGGCACACCAAGCCAGTTGGCCAATGACAATTGGTCGGTCGAGTATCAAATAGTTGTCGAGAATACCGGAGCGGGCAATCTTGCAAATATTCAGGTGACCGAAGATCTGGAAATTGAATTTGGATCAGGCGTGTTCGCCGGGATCATAGCTAGTCCAACGATCACGGGCAGTTCGTCACTTCCCGGTTCGTCCGATCCAATCCTCGATGGCTCGTGGGATGGCGGGCTGAATGGATCCGGCAACAACACGATGTTCAATGGAAGCTCAGGCCTCTTGGTCCCGGGCGATACGATCACGGTGCGCTTCACCGTTGAGGTCGATCCGGACGCGAGTGGGACATCGAATCCGCTTGATAATCAGGCCGTGGCCACGGCGATGGATGGCAACGGCGAAACGGTAACCGACGATTCCGATAGTGGTGCTGACCCGGTCGGAGACAATCCGGGCGAGCCGGGCGATATGATGACTTCGGACGACCCGACACCTCTTTCGTTTGGTGATATCGGCGTCGCGAAGCAAATCAATACCGTGACCGAATTCGCCAGCGGAATTTACGATGTCGAGTATGTGGTCGTCGTAGAAAATACCGGCACGGTCGACTTAGACAACCTTCAATTAACCGAAGATCTTGCCGCCGAGTTCGGAAATGCGTTCGCCAGCGTGCAAACGGCTGTCGCGATCACATCCACCAGCCTCGCAGCCGGGTCCTCGGCACCTAATCTCGCATCGCCAATCTGGGACGGTTCGACCAACACCGAATTTTTCGATGGCACCAGCGGCCTGTTTGCACCGGGCGATTCGGTGACGCTCACGTTTACCGTTCGCATCGATACGAACATGGGTGATACGACGCCGCCGAACGATTTTTCCAATCAAGTCGAGGCCAGTGGAGACGATCCCAATGGCGGCACAGTAACCGACGAGTCGGATGACGGCACCAATCCGAACAATGACAATGGTAGTGGCGGAACGGACGACCCAACGCCACTTCGAGTTCCTCAGATTCGCAGTCACAAATGCTACGGCACCGCTGTCGCTAATCCTGACGGTTCCTACACGATTCCAGTTTCGATTCGCGTCGGCAACGCGGGCACGGTCGATCTCACCAATCTTTCTTTGATCGACAATGTCGGTGCTCAATTCGGTGCCGGACTCATTTCCGTCTCGGGTGCAACCATCGTGGCGGTCGGAAGCTACTCGGGTGTCATTCCAACGGTGAATCCAGCTTGGACCGGATTGACCAATGCGGACATTATCAACCCGGCCCAGGCGAACGAAACCTTGCCGACTGGCGAAGAGTTTGAATTGCAATTTACTGTTGTGGTTGATCCTGATGCGGTCGACGGCATGTCAATGATGATGGACAACCAGGCTCACGTCGAAGCGGATGGTGAAAATTTCGACACGACCATCGTTCGTGTGATGGATGATAGCGCCAGCGGCTGTAGCTACACCAATCCCGACGGCACCGACAACGATCAACCGTCGCCGCTTCTGATTCCCGAAATCCGCACGACCAAAGCGGTCGCTAATGTTGTGCAGGTCGGCAACGACTACCAGGTGACCTATGCCATCACCGTTGAGAACACCGGAACGGTCGATCTCGATGGGCTCGATTTGGTGGACGACCTCTCGTCGCAGCTGGGGCCTGCGTTATTGTCGGTCGATGGCATGACGATCGACACGATAGGGATCGGCACGGGAACGGCGCCCACACTCAACTTCGGTGGCACCGCGTCGGTGACTCCTTACGACGGTGGGCTTGGTGCCGGCAGCACGAATATGCTCAACAATGACGGTACCTTGGCTCCGGGTGAGTTTTACACCGTCAATATTACGATCACGCTTGATCCTGAAGCGGCGACTTCCAACACATTCGAAAATCAGGCAACCGCCGCCGGTGATGATCCGAGTGGTATGGAGGTCATGGATCCATCGGACAGTGGTACCGACCCGAACAGTAACAATTTGGGCGAACCGAATGACACTGGCGGCCACGACGATCCCACGCCGCTTGAAATTCCCGATATCTCGGTCACCAAAGAGGTCTTTGGCACTCCGACCGAATTGGCCAATGGTAACTTCAGCGTCACGTACCGTCTCGTGCTGCAGAACTCAGGTACGATCGACCTGATCAATCTCCAAATGGTCGAAAATCTGGAATCCGAATTTGGAACCGGCTACTACCAGGGAGTTGTGACTCCGCCCGCGATCGTCGCTGGTCCGAACGAAGTGGGGAGCAATCCGCCTAACATGAACGGGTTTTGGGACGGCGGGCTGGGCGGCTCGGCCAATACCGGAATTTTTGTTTCGAGCGCCACTTCGCGCCTGAAACCGGGCGACACAATCACCGTTCAATTCGCCGTGGAAGTCGATCCCGATTTTAACGGAACTTCGATGGCTCTCGATAACCAAGTCGAAGCCAGCGGTACCGGAGTCGATTCCGACGATAATCCGATCGGTAACGTCACCGACGATTCCGACAGCGGCACCGATCCAAATAGTGACAATCCGGGTGAGCCGGGTGACATGATGACTTCGGACGATCCGACGCCACTGTCGATCCCGAGCATCAGTACGGTGAAACGAGTTGCCGGCGATTACGTCAACAATGGCGATGGCACCTATACGATTCCCTACGAGCTTGTGCTAGAGAACACAGGCACAACGGTGTTGAACAGTCCAACACTGGTCGACAACATTCAGGCACAGCTTGGAGCCACGGTCTTTGTGAGTGCCGGGAATGCCATGGTCAACGCATTGAGCGTTACTGGCACGCCCCCGACGCTCAACCCCGCTTGGGACGGAACCGATGCCAGCTCCTTACTAATCGGTGGTTCATTGAACCCGGCGGACGAAGTCGTGGTTACGATCGAGGTCACGGTAAACGGTAGTGCTTTGGCCGCCAATTCGCCACTTACCAATCAGGCAACGGCGGGAGCCGCGGACGCCGATGGTGGCGGAATGGTCATGGACTTGTCGGATGATGGTGACGACGTGCATGGAGACAACGCCGCCTTCCCAGGTGACGACGGGATGGGCGGTACCGACGATCCGACTCCGATTCAAATTCCGGACATCGGTTTGGCGAAAGCGATTGTGGGCGCACCGACGCAGCTCACAAACGGCAATTGGTCCGTTGTCTATGAATTGGTGCTGCAAAACGTCGGTACCGTCGATCTGACCAATCTGCAGATTACCGAAGATCTAGAGATGGAGTTCGGAGCCGGTGTGTTTGTCGGCGTGCTGTCGGCACCGATGGTGACGGCCGGGCCAAGCGATCCCAGTTCGGTCGCACCGACGATGGCGACGTGGACTGGGGGATTGGCCGGTTCGGCGGCGACGAGCATTTTCAACGGTACCTCGGGTCTGTTGCAACCGAATGACTCGATCACGGTTCGCTTTACCGTCGAGGTGGATCCCGATGTCAGCGGAACCTCCACGCCGCTCGATAACACGGCGCAAACTTCTGCCGATGCTTTAGACGAAGATGGCAATCCTCTGATGGATTCGCTCGGGACGCCGATTTCAGTGATGGATGATTCGGACAGTGGTACCGATCCGAATAGCGACAACCCCACTGACCCTGGCGATATGGGCACGTCGAATGACCCAACGCCGTTGGCGATTCCGGAAATTAGCACGGTGAAACGTGTCTCGGGTGACTATGTCGACAATGGCGACGGCACATACACAATTCCCTACGAATTGGTGACGGAGAACATCGGTTCGGCACTTCTGAATGCGATCACGTTGGTCGACAACATTCAGTCGCAACTTGGCCCGGCTGTCTTTAGCAGTGCCGGTAACGTGGTGATTGACGCCACTGGTATAACGGCCGGTACAGCGCCGACCATCAATACACTGTGGGATGGAACCGACAACAGCTCGATCATCAATGGCGGTTCGCTCGAGCCGGGTGACTTCTTCGTCGTCACCTTGGACGTCGTTGTGCAGGGCAATGCTCTGTCTGCCAACTCGCCTTTGACCAACCAAACGACCGCCGGTGCGAATGTGAATGGCGGTGGTATGGTCAGCGACCTTTCGGACGACGGTGACGATGTGCACGGCGACAACCCGGACGCTCCGGGCGATACCGGGACCGGAAACACCGACGATCCGACGCCGATTCAAATTGCTGATGTCGCCTTAGCGAAAGCAGTCGTTGGTACGCCGACTCAGCTGACCAATGGCAATTGGTTGGTCGTTTACGAATTGAATTTGCAAAACGTGGGTACTGTTGATCTGACCAATTTGCAGATCACTGAAGACTTGGAAACTGAATTTGGCGTGGGCATCTTTGTGGGGATCAATTCGGCCCCAACCGTGGTTGCTGGCCCCAGCCTGGCCGGATCGATCGCACCTTCGATGGCGGCTGCCTGGAATGGCGGTTTGGCCGGCTCGCCCAACATAAACATCTTGTCTGGCAGCAACGGATTGTTGAAGCCGAATGATGTGGTCACGATTCAGTTCACCGCGGAGGTAGACCCCGACTTCACTGGCACTTCTGTCCCGCTCGATAACACGGCCCAAACCACGGCCGATGCCTTGGACGAGGACGGTAACCTGCTGACAAATTCAACGGGTGGCCCGATCATGGTGATGGACGATTCGGATAGCGGCACCGATCCTAATAGCGATAACTTTGGTGCCCCGGGCGACTTGGGGACTCCCGACGATCCGACACCTTTGCGACTTCCTGAAATCAGTGCCGTCAAACAAGTCAGTGGCGACTACGTCTTCAATGGTGACGGTACCGTCTCGATTCCGTTCGCAATGAACATCGAGAACATCGGAACGGTCGCGCTGAGCAGCCCGGTTTGGACCGACGACATCGCTTCTCAATTAGGCGCCACTGTCTTTGTCAACGTGAGCAATGTCTCACTGGATGTTACCGGCGTCGTCGGCGGTACAGCGCCCGGACTGAATGGTGCTTGGGCCGGCACCGACATGAGCAACATTCTTGACGGAACCGGTACTTTAGCCACGGGCGATTCCGTTTCCGTCACTTTCGAAGTGGTCGTGAATTTACAAGAGTTGGCAGAGAATTCGCCATTAACGAACCAAGCGACCGTATCCGCCACCGATCCTGACTCCAACGTCGTGATGGACTTGTCCGACGATGGTGATGACGTGCACGGTGACAACCCTAGTTCACCGGGCGATTCGGGAGTCGGCAATACAGATGATCCGACGCCGATTTTGGTGGCCGATATTGGGTTGGCCAAGCAAGTGGTTGGCACGCCGACTCAACTGGCCAACGGAAATTGGTCGGTCGTCTATGAATTGGTTGTGGAAAACATCGGATCGATCGACCTTCAAAATGTTCAAGTGACGGAAGATTTGGAGATTGAATTCGGTGCTGGCGTGTTTGTCGGTGTCCTGAATCCTCCCCTGATCACTTCTGGTCCTAACGATCCCGGCTCGACCGCTCCAACGTTAGATGCCAGTTGGGACGGCGGGCTGTCTGCTTCAGGCAATTCTGGCATGTTCGACGGGACGTCGGGGCATCTCGAGCCGAACGACATGTTGACGGTTCGCTTTACGGTTGAAGTCAATCCAGATGCGACCGGTGATGCGGCCCCTTTGAACAATCAGGCCGACGCGTATGGCGAGGCGGTCGACAGCGATGGCAATCCGTTCACCGATAGCATGGGCAACCCGATTTCGGTAACGGATGCATCCGACGACGGTGCCGATGCAGAAGGGTCAAATGCTGGGTCGCCGGGCGACATGGGTACGACCGACGACCCGACTCCACTGGAAATACCTGAGATCGGAGTCGCCAAACAGGTGAATCAGGTGACAGCGACCGGTGTCGCTGGCGAATTTGATGTGCAGTATGTCGTCATTGTCGAAAACACAGGCACGGTCGACTTGGAAAATGTCCAGGTGGTCGAAAGCCTGACGGCCGAATTGGGAGCTGGTTTCGTCGGCGTCCAAAGCGGTGTTGCCATCACCTCGACCAACTTATCGGCCGGTTCGGTCGCGCCCAACTTGGCAAGCACTCCCACTTGGGACGGTACAGCCGTAGGAGCGAACTTCTTCGATGGAGCCAGCGGGCTGCTGGCTCCCGGCGATTCGCTCACATTGAACTTCACAATTCGCATTAACGCTTTGGCTGGAGATACCACGGCACCAAACGATTGGACGAATCAAGTTGTCGCGACCGGTGATGGAATTACGTCCAACGGCAACATTCCCGTGATGGATCTGTCGGATGACGGTACGAATCCGAATACCGACAACGGTGAGGGAACCAGCGACGATCCGACCGAGTTGTTCTCGCCCCAGGTGCGAGCCGTCAAGACATATGGAGTGATCACTGCGAATGCAGATGGTACCTATACGGTGCCTGTCACCATCGGAGTCCAGAATACGGGCCTCGCTGACATGATCAATCTCTCGCTTACTGAAGATATCGCCTCGGAATTCGGCAACGCATTCATCAGTGTTTCGAATCCGCAAATCGCGGCGGTCGGCCCATTCACCGGCGTGTTGCCATCGGTGAATCCAGCGTGGACAGGCGATACCTCGCGAGACGTGATCGAACCGACTCAAACGACAGAGCGACTGCCGATTGGTGAACAGTTTGAATTCACTTTTGATGTGGTCGTTGATCCGGACGCGGTTGACGATCAATCGCAGCCGTTGATGAATCAAGCATCCATCAGTGGTGATGGAGTCAACTTTGATGGTTCGACGGTTTCGGTATCGGACGAAAGTGGGCATCCGACGGCTACCGATGCTGACGGCAACGATCTAGATAACCCGGCCGAATTGCTGATTCCGGAAGTGCGTACGACGAAAGTGGTTGCCGGCGTGGTTCCGAATGGCGAGAACTGGGATGTGATGTTTGACATCCGCCTGGAAAATACAGGTTCAACCGATCTGACAGGTATCGATTTGTTCGACAACCTAGCGACGCAACTGGGCTCTCAGTTCGTGAGCGTCGTTAACGTCTCGATCGACAATACGACCGGTATTGGAACCGGCCCTGCCCCGACACTCAACTTTGGTGCGACGGCGGGCGCCAATCCGTTCGACGGTGGCCTTTCCGGAATCGGTAGCGACAATTTGCTCAACGATGACGGAACGATGGCACCGGGCGAGTTCCTCGTCGTGACGCTTACGATTACCGTCGATCCGGATGCCACGGGCACTTCGATGGGAATCGAGAACCAAGCGACCGGGTTCGGCGACGATCCAAACAGCGGAGCCGAAGTCAGTGATCCAAGTGATGACGGTACGAATCCCAATACGTCAAATGCTGGCTCGCCCAACGATACTGGCGGGCACGATGATCCGACGCCAGTCAACCTGCCCGACGTGGCCGTTGCGAAGAACGTCGTCGGCTCGCCCGTTGTTCAACCGAATGGCAATTTCTTAGTCACCTATCGATTGGTGATGGAGAATATCGGCACGGTCGATCTCGACAACTTGCAAATCACCGAGGACATCGACAGCCACTTCGGCGCAGGTATCCTCGTTGGCATCACTTCACCGCCCACGATTACCGTGGGACCTGCCGATCCAGGATCGGCTACGCCAGGCCTCGTTGCTTGGGATGGTGGCTTGGCCGGCAGCGTCAACATGTTCGACGGTACGAGCGGACGCTTGGTTCCTGGCGATTCGATGATTGTTGAGTTCATTATCGAAATTGACCCAGATGCAAACGGGCCGGCTGGAACTTTGCACAACCAAGTCGAAGTGTTCGGCGACGACCCGGGTGGGAATACGGTTTCCGATCTGTCGGATGATGGGAATGACCCCAACACCGGCAACCCGGGTGAAGATGGTGACATGGGCACCTACGACGACCCAACGCCGTTGACGGCACCAGGTGTGAACGTTGCCAAACAGACGTTTGGTCCACCCTTGCAGGTAGCTCCCGGTTCGGACCATTACCACGTAACGTACCAGTTGGTGCTGGAAAATACGGGCAACGTGGCGCTCGACGGACTCGATCTTTTCGATGACGTTGCCAACGAATTTGGCGGGGCGTTTGTTGCGATTCCATCCAATCCAACGATTGTCGCCAACACGTTGGCCGATCCGGCCAACCTGCCAACGATCAATGCCGGCTGGCTGAGCAACACGTCACTCAGCATGTTCAACGACGACGGCAACATGGCGCCGGGCGAGACGATCACCGTCCAATTCATCGTGACCGTCGACGCAGTCGCTGCCGACGGCATGACATTGCTGAATCAGGCTCAGCTGACAGCTGACGATCCCGTGACCGGGGGCGAAGATGGTCCGACCGATCTCTCGGACGACGGCACGGATCCCAAGGCGCCCAATACCGGTTCACCTGGCGACTTGGGTACGTACGACGATCCCACACCTGTCGTTCTGCCGGATGCCACGATTGGCCTGGCTAAGGGGGTGGCTGCGGTTGATGGAACAACGGTGACGCTCAACTTCGCCATGGAGAATTTAGGAAACGTCACGGCAAATGCCGTTAGCTTAACTGACGATTTGGACGCAACGTTCGGTGCTGGAAACTACATCGTCGATTCGATCGCTTTGTCGGTCGCACCGACGGACTCCGGTAGCAGCCTGACCGTGAACGGTGGATTCAACGGTAGCGGAGACCAAACGCTGTTGGACGGAACAGCGACGAACAGACTGATCGTCGGTGATACAGCCGTCGTTACGATCGAAGTCACGGTTACGAACTTTGTGGACATGGACGGAGCCGGTCCGATGGAAATCGGCGAGTACGTGAACAACGCGACGGTCACTTCGGCAGATGACAATGGCAACTCGTACATGGACGAGTCGACCGACGGCACGGATCCTGATCCAAACGGTGACGATGATCCGGTGGAGAATACTCCGACTCCTATCAATATTCCGACGATTGCTACGATTGGTGCCGCCAAGGAATCGATTTGGGATGACAGTAACGACAGTGCTGTGTTCAGCTTTTTCTTAGAACATTTGGGGACGGTCGAGGCTCTCAATATCTCGTTGATCGAAGATCTCGATGCGGTTTTGGGTGCCGGCAACTACACCGTCAGTGCTCCTGTGCTTGTTAGCGGACCTGCGACGATCAACGTAGACACCGCCTTCGATGGTTCGGCGAACACCGAATTGGTGGCTGCCGGTAGTACATTGCAGCCGGGCGAGACGGCTCAAATTCAAATTGCGGTCAACGTCTTGCAAATCGCCGACCCGCAATCGAGCGGTCTTGGTACGTTCATCAATCAGGTGACCGTTACGAGTGAAAACTTCGATGGAGAAGTCTTCATGGATCTTTCGACCGACGGAATTGACCCTGATCCTGACATGGATGGCGACCCGACCAATAACGACGTGCCATCCAATGGCTATTTAACGCCGGATGCAACCGTCGGAATCGCAAAGAGCGCCACGTTGTCGCAAGACAACAACACGATCGTCTTCCTCTTCTCCTTCGAGAACTTTGGCAACACCCAAGCGACGAACATCATGGCGTTCGATGACTTGGCGGGCGTCTTCGGAGCAGGCACTTACAGTGTCCTCGGTGTGACACGCCCAACCGGCCCTGCCTCGTTCGCTGCCAATGGCATGTTTGATGGTAGCGGTGATCAGAACTTGGTGAGTCCCAACAGTTCTCTGATGCCCGATGAAGTGGCGACCATTGAAGTCACCGTCGACATCACTAACGTGACGGACGGGACGTTCCAAAATTATGCATCGGTCATAAATACCGACAACGGCGGTACGACGTACGAAGATCAGTCGACAGACGGCATCGATCCTGACACGCCCAACATGAATGAGGACCCGACGGATGACGATGGTCCCACCGAATTTATCGTTCACCGTGGCGAAGTCCACGGGACGGTGTACGCCGACTTCAACAACAACGGTGTCCAAGACGCTGGTGAACCGGGTATTCCGAATGTCGAAATTCACTTGGCCGGCGTTGCGATGGGCTCGCCGATCGATTTGGTCGCTTACACGGACGGTGATGGAGAGTATTGGTTCGTTGGGTTATGGCCTGGCGATTATGTACTGACCGAAGTGCATCCGGAAGCATTCATCGACGGTATCGACTCGGCCGGTTCGGAAGGTGGCAGCGTGTCGAATGACACGATCGCGTTTAGCTTGTCGGCGGGCGATACGGTGGCCACCGATTATGACTTTGGCGAGCGTGGACTTGATCCTCTTTACCAGGGCAAAGACCCATTCATTGCGTCTGGTGGTTCTACGGGCGGAGTGCCGGGAGCACCTGGCGGCGACACAGAATCGGATGTCGAGCCCTATTTTGTCGATGGCAATCGAGTCACCGTGTACGGGACTTCGGGTGACGATACGTTTGTCATTCGTGCCGGGCTCGTCGAGCATACGATCCAAATCGATTTTGTCGCCTACAGCTTCGACGCCAGTCAGATCACCGAAATCGAACTGGGAAGTGGCAGCGGCGATGACCAAGTGACCATCGTCGGATCGTCGGCCGATGACCTGATTGATTTGCAGCCCAAACGTGGAACCGTAACGACCGACCATTACCAGATTCGGGTCAACAATGTGGAACAGATTCGGGTTGATGGTGGTGCCGGAGTCGACCGAGCAACCATGACTGGGTCAAACCAGGACGATACGTTCCGTGCCCGCCCGAATGCGGGAACATTGACCGGTCCCGGTTTTGCACTAGAAGTCGAAGGTGTTCGTTCAATCGACGCGTTCGCTCTCGATGGCAACGACCGCGCCTACTTGCATGATTCGGATCGTGACGACGAGTTCACAGGCAAGGAAGCGTGGGCTCGATTGCGGGCTCCTGGCTATCACAACATGGCCTACAGTTTTGATACGGTGCAGGCCTACTCGGAAGCGGGTGGGTATGATCGGGCAATTCTGCATGATTCGTCAGGTGATGATCGGTTTGTGGGAAGGCCGATGCACGCGACGCTTCGTGCCGCCGATAACAGCTTCTCGAATCGAGCGACCGGTTTCGATCGCGTCAACGCGTATGCAACAACTGGCCACGATGTGGCTCATCTTCACGACAGTGGTCGAGATGACCGCTTCGTCGCACGTCCCGGAAATGCCGTCCTGCGTGGTGAGAACGACGTCTTCTACAACAAAGTCAATCAATTCGATCAGGTTTTCGCCTCGGCCAGTGGTGGCCACGATACGGCGACATTCCACGGCTCGGGAGCTCGTGAGCAATTCGTCGCGACGCCCGATTATGCGGTGATGAGAGAGGTCGGCAACGCGTTCCAAAATCAGGCGGCCGGGTTTGACGTGGTTTCCGCCTACGGTTCTGCCGGCAATGACGATGCCGTGCTTCGCGGATCAGAAGGCGACGACGTGTTCACAACTCGGCGAGAATACACTTCGATGATCAGCCGTGACGGAGCAGTCCAATCGATGTTGGTCGGCTTCGATTCGGCGGTTGTAGAAGCTCAGGGTGGCGAGGATCGAGCCTACGTCAGGGAAGTCGGCAATAGCGAAATGGTCTACGGCCGCGAAGCAATGATCCAGATCAGCAGTCCGCAAAGAGACGTTGAAATCCGCGGAATTGAATCGGCGATGGCCTACTCGCTTGGCAACGAGATCGCAAATTCGGATATCGAAAACGTCGACTACTTGTTCGCCAGTTTCGGACAGTGGAGTTAGCTAGGAACTTCGACCTCGGTTGAACGACCCAAAATAAAAGGATGAAAATCGTGTCGCGATTAATCAAGACCATAGCATTGCTCTTCGCTATCGCATGGCCGACCCTTCAAGTCGTCCGAGCGGAAGAGTTGATTGACTATAAAGCAGCTCTCTCAACTTACCTCCAACAGTCCCAGGCAGGCGAATCGTACACTCCAAAATTAGGACAGACAGCTTCTAGCACCACGTCACCCACGAATACGTCGGGCACAGGGGTTCCCACACCGCCATCCACGGCAACGGTGCCAACGATGGTGAGCCAACCTAGCTGGGCGGCAGCAGCGGCGTCTTCAAGCGCTGTTCCGAGGAATTCTGATTTTGTGATTCCGTCGGCGACAAGTGTGCCGACAATGCCAAGCCAAGTCGTTCCGGTTCAAGCAGTCCAAAGCCCGGCTGGCAGTCCGTCCGTGACTGAAATTGGCTCGATGTCCGGGGCGGTATCGGCACCGGCGGTTGCAACGAACCAAGTTCCTGCAGTCTCGCCCGCCGCCTTGCCACAACAACCGGGGATTCCCACTTCACAATTGCCTGCCAACTTTGCGGGAATGCCGGCAGGGACGTTTCCCAGTGGTGGGATTGTCGAGCAAAACGGAGCGTTATACCAACTGGAACCAGTCTACGATGACGGTGCGACTTATGGAGGCGAGGTGCCTTTCGCTGGATTACCTTGTGGTGAAATGCCATGCAATCCATGCGGCGTGGAAGAGTGTGGGCAAGTCGGTTGCCAGCAATGTTGTTCGAGTCTGTGTGGGTGTCGCCAGTGTGGCTTGCCCGTGTGGTTGCGTGGTGAATTGTTGCTCTGGGGCGTTGAAGGCGACTATGTTCCGCCCCTTCTCACGCGCAGCCCGGCGGGCACGCCTGGCGAAGATATCGGCGTTTTGGGTCGTCCAACGACGCGGACGGTCTTCGGCGGTGATCGGATTGGCGATGACCTGCGTGTTGGCGGTCGCCTGCGTGGTGGCATTTGGTTGAATAAGTGCCGCAAGTTTGGCATCGACGGCGACTTCTTCTACTTAGGGCAAGACAACGATGACGTCCGCGTCACGTCAGCTGCCGGGGACTATTTCGCTCGTCCATTCTTTAACACGAACCCAGCCGTCAACGCTCAGGATTCGGAAATTCTTGTCGCCCCGCGGATTGCCAACAGCGTCTTTGAAATTGAAAATTCGAGCACGATCTACTCGGCCGCACCGACGTTTCGTTGGAACGCCTATTGCTGTGAATGCACTGGCTGCTGCTGTGAGAAGAACAGCACGCGAGTCGATTTTCTTGCCGGCTATCGCTATTTCCGCTTTGACGAATCGATCAGGATGCGAGAACGTTTCGAACCGAGTGATCCGTTCTTCGCGCCGGGCACCTCTTATGAGTTCTTTGATTCGTTCGAAACAGAGAACGAGTTTCACGGTGCGGAAATTGGCATGAATTACTTAACGCAGCGATGCCGCTGGATTTTCGATGCGACGGCCCGAATCGCCTTTGGAAATATGAATTCGGTTTGCAATATCAACGGATACTCGAGGGCCATCGTACCTGGCGTGCTGGATCAGACCGTCTCGGGTGGATTTCTCACCGCCGGTTCACGGCTGGGCACATTTGAACGAGACGAGTTCGCAGTGATTCCTCAGGGTGAGTTGTCGATCGGATATTGTGTTTCGCCGACGCTGCGATTCCACGCGGGATACAACTTCATGTTCCTGCATTCGGTGATCCGGCCAGGAGGGCTGATCCCCACACGGATCGACTCGGACGACTTCCTAGTCGATACGGCTCCTTCGGCGCTTGACGAAGGGCCGGATAAAGATGCCATCGAGCAAAGCGTTTGGTTGCAGGGTGTTACTTTCGGTTTTACCTACAACTTTTAGCAGGTAATCCGACTGCGCGAAGCGATTGCAGCAGGACCGCCAGAACTGGCGATTTGCCTCTCGATCCCATCAGACGCACGGGAGCGAGGCGGCCGCTGCTTTGTCGACGAACCAAGTCAATGTCCCCTCCGTGGGACAAATCAGTTGGCTCGGCAATCGCTTGGCGTCCAGTTCACCGTGCAGCACTTCATGCAGTCGTTCCGCCTTGTTCGCGCCCAGAACAAGGAAAAAGATGTGTTCAGCGGCATTGATCAGTGGATAGGTCATGGTCATCCGCCAAGTCTCTTGCTGAGGCACTTGGTTGGCGACAATCCACTGGTCGGTCTCGTCCAGCGCGCGTGTATGGGGAAAGAGCGATGCAGTGTGCCCATCGTCGCCCATGCCAAGCAAGATAAGGTGAAGCTTCGGAAGTGCTTCGCCCGGAAAGAGCGCTGCGATGGTCGCCTGGTGTGCGCTCGCTGCCTGTTCGAGGTCGGGCGCATCGGCCGGCATGCGAATGATCTGTGCATCGTCGATACCAAGTGGTTCGAGTAGCGTTTCCCTCGCCATGCGGAAGTTCGAATTTTCGTGGTCAGGCGGTACGGTGCGTTCGTCGCCCCACAGGAAGATGGTTTTCGTCCAATCGATTCGAGTTCGTATGTCGGGCCGTATAAGGAATGCGTGCAGCTTCTTCGGCGTGCTGCCTCCCGATAATGCCAAAACGAATCGACCGTCTCTGGCAATCGCCTCATTGCCAACTTGGATGATCCTTAGCCCGGCTGATTCGACAAGTTCATCTGCCGTTTGAGCGATCACTAGTTCGGACATGTTGTTCCCTGATGGTTGGTTCGCTGCAGCGATGAGCTAGTTGGTGTCAAAGAGGTTGCTGTCGTCGAACAGGTCTTCCTGTGGGGCATGAGCCAAGCGAATGAGAAGTAGCTTGAGCCGTTCTTCGCCCGCGTCGACAAAGAAATTGCCTCCCAGCGATTTGGCAGGACCGTCACACGAGACGACCAAGGTCTGACCCGGTGCGAGTTTTGTATCGATCGCCAGTTCCCCGAAAGTTTGATTGTCACGCGAAGTTGCTAAAACAAATGCGCCGTCTTTGCCGACGTATTTCTGTTTGGAAGCACCGAAGTGAATTTCGGGAACCAGACTGATTTCGGCCCGACCGGCAGCACTGGCCTGCGCCGTGATACCGAACAAGGCTTGAGCTGCGTGAAACTGGTGCCCCGACACGGAATGGCCATCATCGAGAAGCAAAGTCATCGAACAATCATTCGAGGTCGTCACGATTTCACTCCGACTGCCGGCGCGAAAATGCAATCGTCGCACCGATTGCTTGATCTGATCTGCGCGAGGATGTTTGGTGCTCTCTTCAATCGCCGTACGAAGCTCTTCAGGGAGCTGCTCGCCTGCCAGTCCACAGCGCAGACCGTTGCTCAGCAGCGCCTGGCGGGTATCGGCGGACAGATGTTGTTCGTCGAGCTGATTCCAAAGCACCGTTTGCCACTCTTCATCGAAGAGCGAAACTTCGGCGAAGCCGATTTCAAGCACGACTCCTTTTTCACTCAGTGGAGCCTGCGGCAATACCGAAACGGGCTCTTCGTGGAGCGACGGAGCCGAGACACAACCGATGAGCATTGTTCCCGCGGTCATCAGGAATGCGGTGGGGATGGATTTTGCTAGCGAGCGCATGAATTCCGCAACCAAGAAAAGGACGATCAGGGATTCGAGGGTAGCCAACCTCACCGCATCGTGTCAACGAACACTTAGCGCTTCACTGGAATCAGTTTTGGGTTGCGAATGCGTGTGCCAAAAACTCGACCAAAACGTTGTTCTAACTTGGCAAAATCGCAGCGTAAGAACTCGTAGATGTGATTCGGCGGGTCAGCTTTCATCCAACGCCGCGCTAGCTTTGCCATCTGTCGATCGTATTCTTCTTCGGAAGTTGTGTGCACATAACATCGGCCCGGGTGACGGCGGATGTCCCCGTCAAAATTGGGGCTGATATGCCAAAGCTCATGGAAGATCGTCACCAGTTTGTCTTCGAACGAAAGCTCCATGAATCGCGGCATGTAGAACGTGAGAATGTAGAGCATCTCTTTGCCATCTTTGCCGTAGAGCCGTTGGACCGTGTAGCGGCGTCCGCGGCGATTCTCTTCGAGCGCCCCGTTCGCGAAGCGCATCGGCGTCAGCGATGCCCACATGCCATGCTGGACCGCTTTGCGGGTTTGAGCAAAGGAAACGGCGACGCGTTTCATCGAGATGTGATTCATCTCTGGCGAGCGAGTGACAATGTCGTCGCAAAGAACGCGCATGTGCGCGGTAAAATCAAACCCACTGGGCGTATCTAGGCGTCTGCGATCCATCAAGCAATTGCCGGCAACAATCGAACGGACCGAAGCTATTCGCTGTCGGTCGCTGCAGTGTCGTCGCCTGCCGACTCAACTGCTTCCGCTTGTGGCTCTTCAGCCACTTCTTCTGAAGCGGGTGCTTCTTCTTCCTGAGGCGAATCTTCGAAAGCCGGCTTCTCGCTCTTGGCTTTCTTCACACGGTCGTTCTTACCGACGAACTCGAGAATCGCCTGCTTGCCAGCGTCGCCAAGACGGACGCCGGCCAATTTGAGCACACGGGTGTATCCGCCCGGTCGCTCTGCAAAGCGGGGTGCGATTTCGGTGAAGAGGATGTCGACCGCCTGCTTGTCGCCCAGCAGTTGAAGTGCCCGTCGGCGAGCTGCAACGACTGGTCCGCGAGCATCGGCCCACTTGCTCCAGCCCTCTTTCTTCCATGTCTTCCACGCGTCCGTGCCACGTTCGGCAGTCGTGGCAAATTGGTTGGCGTTTTCGGCAGCAACCAGAGATTTTCTAGCGATCGTCACACACTTTTCGACGAGAGGTTGTACCTCTTTGGCCTTATGCAGCGTGGTGACAACGCGCCCTTTCACTTTGGGTGCATTGTCATCCAATTCGCTATCGCGTTCCGTCAGGATCAGGCTGGAGGCCAGATTCTTAAGCATCGCTTTGCGGTGGCTGGAACTTCGGCCAAGTCGTCGGCCTCGTTTTCTATGTCGCATGATAAGACTCGATGTCGAATAGTTGGTTCGTGTTTGTTTCGCTGTTTGGGCTTAGCTATTGGCCATTGGCAATCGCATGCCAAGGTGCAACCCTAAGTCCCGTAGTTTCTCGCGGACTTCGGTTAACGTCGTGTCACCAAAGTTGCGGAATTCGAGCAACTCATCTTCCGTTCGCGTGACAAGATCACGGACCGTTTGAATATTCTCTGCTTCCAAGCAATTCGAAGCTCGTACCGACAATCTCAATTCGGCGAGCGCCATGTTCAACTTGTTCTCGAGGATCGGGTCGGAACCGTCTCCCTTCGGTGGAGCATGAACTTGGCTGCCAAGTTCTTGGTACTGGACAAACGGGTTGAGGTGCTTTCGTAGAATCTTGGCAGATTCCACGAGTGCCATTTCAGGCGACACCGAACCGTTAGTCCAGATTTCCAAGGTGATTTTGTCATAGTTGGTTTTTTGACCAACACGTGTCTCTTCGATGTCGTATCGAACTCGCGTGATTGGGCTGTAGACGGCATCAATCGGAATCACGCCGATTTCGTGCTCGCCACTGCTGTGCTCGCTGCAAGGAACGTAGCCACGCCCGTTCTCGACGACCATTTCCATGAAGAAGTCGATTTCGTCCGTGAGGTTGCAAATGACGTGATCTTTGTTGATCACTTCGACGTCGCCGTCCGACTGAACATCGGCGCCCGTCACAGGACCGGGACCCCGCTTCTCAACCGTGATGACACGCGTTTCGTCGGTGTGTTTTTTCACCACGAGTGACTTCACGTTCAGGACGATGTTGGTGACGTCCTCGAGCACGCCGTCCATCGAAGTGAATTCGTGCTGGGCGCCGCGGATCTTCAGCTGCGTGACGGCACTGCCCATCAAGCTGGACAGCAAAATGCGCCGCAGGCTGTTTCCAACCGTCGAGCCAAAGCCACGCTCGAAAGGCTCTGCATAAAACACGCCATGCGTGCTAGAAAGAGACGCCTCGTCGCAGTTAACACTACTGGGTAGTTCGAGACCACGCCATTTAATGTGCATCAGGATGACTCCAAATTCCTATTGCCCTCAGCCACACTTGGCGGCTGCTTTGATTTGCTTGCCGCCCGACCTGCGAGATCGCAGATGCAGCGGCCCAAGTAGAAGCCCTGGCGGATAGTTTCTAAACGCGACGCTTCTTGGCGGGTCGACAACCATTGTGCGGAATGGGTGTGACATCTTCGATCGACTTCACGTTCAAGCCGGCAGCTTGCAGTGCGGTGATGGCACTTTCGCGTCCCGAGCCTGGCCCTTTCACGCGGACGTCGACGTCTTTGACGCCAAACTTCAAGGCGCGTTCGGCCGCTTGCTGAGCCGCACATTGGCCAGCGAACGGAGTGCTCTTACGGCTGCCCTTGAACTGGCAGGTGCCAGCGCTGGACCAGCAAAGCGTATCGCCGCGAGTGTCCGTAATGGTCACGCCCGTGTTGTTAAACGTCGCCCGGATGTGAACCACACCGACGGTCACGTTTCGCCGTTGTCTTTTCTTCTTGCCTTTTGCCACTACTGTGATTCTCCGATTTGATTTCTGTACGGAAGTTCGGCTGAGGACCCTTCGGACTAACGAAGATCCTTAACACCCTTCTTACCGGCGACCGTTTTCTTCGGTCCTTTTCGAGTGCGGGCGTTCGTCTTGGTCCGTTGACCGCGAACTGGCAGGCCGCGTCGGTGGCGAATGCCACGGAAGCAAGCGATATCCCGCAAGCGAGAAATGTTCTGCGAAACTTGTCTTCGCAACTGACCTTCAACGACATAGTCACGTTCCAGCAGAGCGGCCAAACGACCCAGCTCATCTTCTGCTAATTCGCGCGCTTTGAGATTCGGATCGATGCCCGCTTTGTGACAAAGCTCCCGCGACGTTTTCGAGCCGACCCCATAGAGGTAGGTCAGCGAAATCGCCGTGGTCTTATCGTTTGGAATGTCGACACCCAATAAACGCGGCATCGTGATGGACTCCTATGGCTTACAGGTTAAAACCTGATCTAGCCCTGACGTTGTTTGTGACGAGGATTGCTGCACACCACATAGACGCGACCTTTGCGGCGCACGACCTTGCAGTTCTCGCAGATTCTTTTAACGCTAGCTCGGACTTTCATTTGTTCCTTACCCCTGGACCAAGTAGGTGGGTAGAAGCGACTTAGTATAGAACGATTTAACCCAAACCCACAAGGGCCGTGGGCGGTTAGATGGCCGGAGTTTTTGCCTCTTCTGGAATATCACCAGTCAGCAGTTCCGGCCCATCGCTGGTGAGGGCGATGGTGTGCTCAAAATGGGCGCTCAGGCTGCCGTCAGAGGTTACCTGAGTCCACCCGTCGTCCAGGCAGTGGACCTCTTTCTTGCCCACGGCCACCATGGGCTCGATGGCCAAAACAAGGCCTGTTCGTAGGCGAAAATCGGCTTTTTCTCGAAGGGCCGGACTGTCAAAATTGGGCACTTGAGGGTCTTCATGCAATTCCCGGCCAATGCCGTGCCCGACAAACTGCTCGATCACGGCAAACCCTGACGATTCGACCAACTGTTGGAGTTCAACCGCCACTTCGCTCCACAGGGCCTTCTTGTCCAGCAGGGATATCGCCAACGCGAGCGTCGCCTGCGTGACTTCCAAAAGGCGTGATGCTTGGTCAGAAATCTCACCCACAGCGTAAGTTACGGCCGCATCGCCGCACCATCCGGCAACTCGGCAACCCGTGTCGAGACTGACAATATCGCCCGCTTGCAAGACTCTCGGCCCTGGTACCCCATGGACGACCTCTTCATTCACCGAAATGCAGGTGGCGGCCGGAAAGGGGCCTTGGTCGCTTGGGTAGCCTTTGAACAGCGGTTCGGCATCCTGTTCGGCAAACGTCGCGTCAACGACGGCGTCGAGTTCGGCGGTCGTGATGCCAGGGCGGACGAGTTTCCCGGAACGCCTGTGTGCTTCGCGGACCAACTGCCCGGCGGACCGCATGGCGTCGATTTCACGACGAGATCGCAATTGGATCATGATTCGGCTTTCGCAAAGCAGACTATTTCTTCGTGCTTTCGCGCAAGGAGAGCGCCTCTTGAATGCGACCGAAAACGTCGTTGGGTGTTCCCATGCCGTCGATTTCACAAAGCAGATCGCGTTCCCGGTAATACCCAATCAGCGGAGCCGTTTGAGCTCGGTAGACTCGCAGCCGTTCGACGATCGTTTCCTTGGAATCGTCGGCGCGGCCCTCCTCATGGGCCCGTTTCAGCAGGCGTCGTTCGACTTCGGCCGAATCGGCCACTAAGAGGATAACAGCGGTTAGGCCTTGTCCACTTTCGGCCAACTGTTCTTCGAGAGCATCCGCCTGAGCAATCGTGCGCGGGAAACCGTCCAACAGGCAGCCTCGCTTGCAATCGGGCTGACGCAAGCGATCAACGACCACTTTGACGATGATCGCGTCGGGGACGAGTTGCCCCTCTTCGATGTAGTGCTTCGCTTCGCGGCCCAATTCCGACTTGTCGCGAATCGCGTCGCGCAGGATATCGCCCGTCGAAATGTGAGGCAGTTCGTAGGCGGCCACAATCTTCTTGGACTGCGTCCCTTTGCCGACACCGGGCGGACCTACGAGGATTATGAACATTTCCGCCCTACCGAAGTGAATCCTAAAACTGTTTGGTCGGCAGCCTAACCTTCCAAAAGACCGGTGTAATTTCTCATCACCAGATGGCTGTCAATTTTCTGAACCAAGTCGAATGCCACACTCACCGCGATCAGCAAACTGGTACCGCCGTAGAACATGGCAATGGACCAATCAATCCCCAACGCTGCCGAAACGATCGTGGGAATGATCGCAACAATTGCCAGGAAGCCAGCTCCCACATAGGTGATGCGAACCATCACCTTCTCTAAGTAATCGGCTGTTCGTTTGCCGGGTCGATAGCCGGGAATGAACGTACCGAAATTTTTCAGGTTCTCCGCCATGTCCTTCGGATTGAATGTAATGGCGGTCCAGAAGTAGCAGAAGAAGTAAATCATTGCCACATAGAGAATGTTGTAGATAAACGAAGCCGGGTTCCCAAACATCTGATAGAGCGGAATGAAGCTCTCATTCAGGCGGGAAAGGAATCCGAAAATCATTTGCGGGAACATGAGCAAACTGCTCGCGAAAATGATCGGCATCACGCCCGATTGGTTGATGCGAAGCGGTAGGTACTGCTTGCCACCACCATAGACGCGTCGACCACGAACGTGCTTTGCGCTCTGCGTTGGAATGCGGCGCTGCCCCAGCGTGATAAAGACCACGCCGACCACCACCCCGACAAACATCAGTGCCAAGATGATCAGTGTTTCGATGTAGATTCCGTCGGTGCTGCCACCCAGTTGGAACTTGGCATTCTTGAGCAATTTTAGTCCCGCGCCAGGCATCTGAGCCAGAATGCCGGCCATGATCAGAAGACTGATACCGTTGCCGATACCAAATTCGTCAATCTGCTCACCGAGCCACATTAAGAAAATCGTTCCGCAAGTCATCGTCAGAATCGCCGTGACCTGCCAACCAAACGACAGCACGCCGGCATTGTTGAGAAATGACTCGCGCACAATCCCGCCCGATTCGCCCGCCATGATATACATGCGAACATAGGCAGTACTCTGAATCAGGCAGAGGATCACGGTGGCGTAGCGAGTCCACTCGTTGATTTTCTTACGACCTGCCTCCCCTTCTTTCTGTAGGTCTTCGATCGGTTTCCACACGCTGCCAAGCAGCTGGAAAATAATCGAGGCAGAGATGTAGGGCATGATCCCCAGGCCAAAGATCGTGGCCTGCCGAAGATTCGACGCGCTGAACACGGCCGCTTGTTCGACCAACTTGCCGAATCCCGCTTTGCTGGCGGAACTGGCTGTGATTTTAGCCGTGTCGATGATCGGCAAGGAGACTTGCCAACCGATCCGGTAGATCGCCAACAGCAACAGCGTCAGCAGAATCTTGTTCCGCAGTTCAGGAATCGTGAAAACAACTCGTAACTTTTCCCACATGGTTCCCGTTGCTCCGTTGTGCCTCGATTCTTCGAGATTGAGGCAATTTATCCTTGGCGAGAATGAACGTGCGATCTGCCGTCACGCACATGGCTACTTCAGCAATATCGAATAGCTAGCAAGATATGAACGGCGCTGCCAGATCAATCCTGCGAACCTACTTCGCTACTTTGCGCTCGCTTTGGCAGCGGCAGCAGCTTTTTTCTTTTGTTGGACTGTTACCTTGCCAGGTATGACAACAGCTTCACCACCGGCCTTTTCGATCTGTTCTTTGGCACTTTTGCTGAATCGGTGCGCAGAAACTTTCAGTTTCTTGGTCAATTCACCATCGCCCAGGATTTTCAGCTCGTCGTACCGAGACTTCAGCAGTGAGCGTTCACGGAGCGATTCCGGCGTCACTTCGGCGCCCGCTTCGAACAGTCGTTCCAGATCGCTAACGTTCACGATCGCAACGGTATCGGCCCATTTGTTATTAAAACCGCGCTTCGGCACTCGGCGAACCATCGGCATGGCCCCGCCCTGGAAGATCGGATGTCGCGACCAGCCGGCCCGACTCTTCTGGCCATTGTGGCCACGACCCGACGTCTTGCCGTGTCCTGAACCAGGGCCGCGTCCAATCCGACGTCGTTTCTTGTTCTTCTGAATGCCTTGATTTACGTCGTCAATTCTCATGCTAAGGAAACCCCACGCAGTCGTTCGATGTCTTGTTTCGTTCGCAGTTGAGCCAACGCATCAAACGTTGCTTTGACAAGAGTCACACCATTTGGTGACCCGTAGCTCTTGGTAAGAATGTTGTGGATTCCGGCAGCTTCGCAAACGGCGCGAACCGCGTCGCCGGCGATAACACCGGTACCAGGACCGGCTGGCAACAGAATCACACGGGCGGCACCGTAACGGCCTTTGACCACGTGTGGGATACTGCCTTCATCAACAATACTGACTTCGGTCATGTTCCGCTGAGCTTGCTTCACTGCCTTCTCAACACTTGGTGGAACTTCGTTCGCTTTGCCGTAGCCCCAACCGACGCGACCTTTACCATCACCAACGACCACCATCGCCGCGAAACTAAAACGCCGTCCACCTTTGACTACAGCAGCACAGCGCTTGATCTTCACCACGCGGTCGATCAGCTCGTTGCGACCTTGGTCGCCGTCATCTTTTTTCTTTTTTCTTGGCGGTCGTTTTGCCACGGTAAACCCCCGAATGGATCGGAATTAATGTGCGTTTAGTTTTATCTGCGTTGCGTTCGTTCAGTTCCTAGAACTTCAGTCCGCCCTCACGGGCCGCTTCGGCAACGGCTTTGACTCGTCCGTGGTACTTGTAGGGACCACGATCAAAGGAAATCGTTTCGATGCCAACACTTTTGGCCTTTTCCGCGATCGATTTTCCTATCGCAGAAGCGGCGTCGATATTGCCGGTCGACTTCAGTCCGACACCCTTGTCGCGGGTGCTGGCGGAGCAAAGTGTTTTCCGCGCGACGTCGTCGATTAGCTGGCAGTAGATATGCTTGTTGGAGCGATGTACTGCGAGCCGGGGCCGTTCGGCCGTACCGGTCAACGGCTTGCGAACTCGTCGCTTGCGGCGAAGACGTTGCTTGCTGATTAATTTTTCGTGCGCTACCATCGCCCGATTCCTTTATTACTTTGTGACCGTTCGGTCGTTGTTCGTTATGCGTTTATCGATTAGGTCGCGGTCTTACCAGGCTTGATTTTCACGTACTCGCCTTGGTACCTGACGCCCTTACCCTTGTATGGTTCCGGCTTACGAGCCGCTCGGACTTCGGCAGCAAACTGGCCCACCTTCTGCTTGTCGCAACCCTTGACCAGCACGTGCGTTTGGTCGGGGCAAGTCACGTCGAGACCAGCCGGTATCGTCTTGTGGATTTCGTTGGCGTAGCCAACGCGAAGTTGCAGCGTCTGCCCTTGAACTGCGGCCAGATAACCGACACCCACAATTTCCAGCTTCTTTTCGTAGCCTTTGGTGACACCGATCACCATGTTGTTGATGAGCGATCGCGTCAGTCCATGAAAAGCACGCGACTGTCGGTCGTCGTTGTGACGACTCACAGTGATGGTTTTCGATTCTTCGTCGAACTTGACATCGACTTCCGGGCGGAAGGTGCGAGTCAATTTTCCCAGCTTGCCTTCGACAACGACATCGCGCCCATCGATGGCAACTTTCACACCCGAGGGTACGGAGACTGGTGCATTTCCAATTCGTGACATGGCGTCTATCCAACAGTGTTTTCTTCAATAACTTGGCCGTCATCGACCCAGTTTACGGTCTACCAAATCTCGCAAAGGACTTCGCCACCGAGGTTCTTTTGTCTGGCTTCGCGGTCACTCACAACACCGCGACTGGTGCTGACCACTTGAATACCAAGGCCTTGCAGGACCGGCTTCAAATTTTTAGCACCAGTGTAAACGCGTCGGCCAGGTTTGCTGACGCGCTTGATGTGGCGGATCACTTGCTCGCCGTTTGGACCGTACTTCAAATCGATCCGCAACGTCTTCACAGGCGTGCTTTCGACTTCGGTCCAATCCCAGATGTAGCCTTCGCGTTTAAGAACGTCCGCAAGTCCCCGTTTCACTTTGGAAATGGGCATCTCGATTTGCGGCCGTTCGATACGAACAGCATTGCGAATGCGTGTGAGCATGTCGGCAATCGGGTCAGTCATCATGGTTGTAAGGGTCCTCTTACCAGCTGGCTTTTCGGACGCCGGGAATCACTCCCTGGTCGGCCAATTTGCGAAAACAAATACGACAAATCCCAAACTTGCGGTACACAGCACGAGGCCGACCGCAGAGTCCGCACCGAATTTCTCGGCGTGACGAGAATTTGGGTTCTCGTTCTGCTTTCGCGATTTTCGATTTACTTGCCACCGTTTAATCCTGTCAGTAGTGAACTTGTGTTACAGGTTCCTAAGCCGCTCCGACGGGCTCTTGCTCTTCTTTTTTCTCTTCTTCACGTTTGAATGGCATGCCAAGCAAACGCAGCAGTTCTCGCGATTCGTCATCGCTCGTACCCGAGATAACAAACGTAATGTTCATTCCTTGAACGCGGGGAAACTTGTCCGGGTTCAGCTCAGGAAAAACCAACTGTTCGGTCAGTCCCATGCTGTAGTTGCCGTTACCGTCAAACCCTTTGGGGTTCAGGCCACGAAAGTCACGTACACGAGGAATCGTGACCGAAATGAGTCGATCAATGAATTCGTACATGCGGTGACCACGTAGTGTCACTTTCGCACCGATCGGCATGTCTTCACGCAAACGGAAGTTAGCAATCGATTTGCGAGCGCGAGTAACGATCGGTTTTTGACCGGTGATCTGCGAAAGGCAGGCAACGGCGTCTTCGATGTGTTTCTTTTCCGTGATCGCCGATCCGACACCCATGTTGAGTACGACTTTTTGCAGTCGAGGCAACGCGTGCACGTTCGTTCGCCCGAATTGCTTTTGCATTTCGGGGATGATCTCAGTTGAGAACTTTTCGAGTAGTCGTGGTTTATCAGCCATGATGATGACCCTAGTCGTTCAGCTTTCTATTTCTTGGCGTAGGCCGCTTTGGGGGGCGACACTTGTCCGAGGTTGGCACCACACTTCTTGCAGAAACGCTCTTTGGATCCGTTGTCCGCATAGCGAACACCTAGGCGAGTTGCTTTCGTGCACTTTTCGCAAACCATCAAAACATTCGAAGCCTGAACGGGCATTTCCTTGGAAAGGCGGCCGCCTTGCGGATTCTTTTGGCTACGTCGTACGTGCTTGTAAACTTGGTTTACGCCTTCAACGATTAATTTACCGGTCTGACGGTCGACGCTGAGTACGCGAGCGCGAACTCCGCGATCATCGCCAGCAATCACTTCGACGGTATCATCGACTTTGATTTGCATCACACTACCTCGTTGGCAAGGCTGACAATCTTCATGAACTTCTGCTCGCGTAGCTCACGAGCTACCGCGCCGAAGATACGAGTCCCTCGCGGGTTGCGATCAGCATCAATAATGACGACCGCGTTGCTGTCGAAGCGGATGTAACTACCGTCTTCTCGTCGCGTCGGTTGCTTGCAGCGGACAATCACCGCCTTGACCACCGACTTCTTCTTAATGTCACTGCCCGGAATAACACTCTTGACGCTACAAACGATGACATCGCCCAGGCCGGCGAATCGTCGTCGCGAACCGCCAAGCACTTTGATGCACATCACTTCCTTAGCGCCCGTATTATCCGCGACGGCAAGTCTGGTCTCTGATTGAATCATGGAAGTATCGCCTTCACCTACAAAGCGGACTGGGCCGCGTTACTTTGCTTTCTCAGCGGAATCATCCGCCTTCTTGCCACCTGCCGCTCGCAACGCCGCCACGTCAACCAGCGTACTCTTGGTAATCACCCGTTGGAGATCCCATCGCTTTGTTTTGGATCGAGGCTTCGCTTCGATGATTTCGACGGTGTCGCCCAGGTTCGATTCGTTGTTTTCGTCGTGGACGTAGCAGATCGTCTTGTGACGGACGAACTTCCCATACTTGGGGTGACGAACCAGGCGTGGGATTTCCACACGGCGGGTCTTCGCCATCTTGTCGCCGGTGACGACGCCGATTGCAACTGTCTTAGGCATGTTTGTTTTTCCTGGCCGCGGCCAACTCTTAAAACACGGTTACTTGTTCCAGTGCCCTTAAGCACTCGCCGGTGCGGACTCGGTTGCCGCACTGGCACTCTTCTGATTTTCCAATTCGCGATGACGCTGAACCGTCTTGATTCTGGCGATCAAACGACGATTGCGTTTCAGTTCGGTCGGAGCATCCAAACGCTCAGTCTGCGACTGAATTCGAAGCCGAAACAAGCCTTCGCAGGTTTCGTTCAAAGTCGCCTGGAGCTGTTCGTCGCTCATCTCTCGCAACTCACTTGCTTTCATCGTGACTTCCCCACCGTTCCCGAATCTGTCTTATCTATGGTTTCAACTAAGCCAAACGACGTCGCGTGAAGCGAACTCGAATCGGCATTTTATGAGCCAGACGTGCGAAGCAGACGCGAGCCTGTTCTTCGGTAACGCCCGACAATTCGTACATAATCGTTCCCGGACGCACGACCGCACACCAGAAATCAGGTTCACCCTTACCTTTACCCATTCGAGTTTCGAGTGGGGTGGAGGTGACCGATTTGTGTGGGAACATGCGCACGAACAGTGTGCCTTCACCACGCACGTATTGTTGGGCAGCGATACGACCGGCTTCGATTGTCTGAGCTTTGATCCAGCCACCTTCCATGGCTTGCAGACCGAAGTCTCCAAAGACAACCTTATTGCCGCGAGTCGCGTTACCTTTTATACGTCCGCGTTGGCTTTTTCGGTGCTTGACCCTCTTGGGCATCATCGCCATCGGATGCAGTCCCCTCGTACATGCCTTGGTTAATCCAAACTTGAACGCCAATGTGACCTTGTGGCGTTTTGGCTTCAACGAAGCCGTAATCAATCTTTGCTCGAAGCGTACTTAACGGAATCGAGCCTGCAATCTGTTTCTCACGGCGAGCCATTTCTGCACCGCCCAATCGTCCCGCCAATTGCACCTTGATGCCTTTGGCGCCAGCTTCCATCGTGCTCTCAAGTGCTCGCTTCATCGTGCGGCGAAAGCTCGATCGCTTGGCCAACTGTTCCGCAATGTCTTGAGCGACGATCTGAGCCTGCAATTCAGGACGACCGACCTCTTGAATTTTCAAATTAACGCGTCGACCAATCAGGTCTTGCAGTTCTTCTTGCAAGAGTTCGATCTCTTGCCCCTTCTTGCCGATAATCAGTCCGGGACGTGCCACGTGCATCAATACTTTCACGTCATCTCGCGTCCGCTCGATTTCGATGTGATCGATGCCGGCATGGCGATACTGTGGCTTCTTCGGATGGTTCGTAATGAAGTTCCGAATCTTCTGATCTTCGATCAGAAGCGCTGCAAAGTCTTGCTTCGACGCATACCAACGGCTCTTCCACCCTCGCATGATTCCTGTGCGGAAGCCGACCGGATTGACCTTTTGACCCATCTTGTAGTCCGTTTTATTGCTGTGGTGAGTTGTGAGTGTTTTGTGTCGTGTTGTCGAAATGCAGTTCGCCGAAAGTTTGTTACAGCGATTCGAGCGTCACCTTAATGTGCGACGTTCGTTTCTTGATGACGAAGGCCATGCCGCGTGCACGCGGACGAATCCGCTTGAACATCGGGCCACCATCAACCGTTGCTGCCGAGACGACCAATCGATCCAAATCGATGACTCGACCTTTGTTCTTGGGATTGTCAGGGTCTCTGGCGTTCCCCATCGCGCTCTTCAACACCTTTTCCAGCATCCGAGCACCGCGTTGCGGCTGGAACTTCAAAATGTCGAGTGCTTCATCAGCAAACTTGCCACGGATCAAGTCGGCCAATGGCCGTACCTTGCGCGGGCTGATGCGAGCGTTGTTGTGTATCGCGAAGTATTCGTTTTTGTTTTCGGCTGCCATTTGATCCCTCGTCACCATCTGGGCGTCGGGTTACTGTTTCGTAATTCCGCTCGTCGATTGACTAACGCTTGCCGCCCTTACCGCCGTGACCACGGAAGGTACGCGTCGGAGCAAACTCGCCCAACTTGTGACCGACCATATCTTCCGTCACCAATACCTTCATGTGATTCTTGCCGTTGTGAACCATGAAAGTCACGCCGACGAATTCGGGAACGATGGTACAGGCACGAGCCCAGGTCTTGATCGGTTCCGATCCACCCAAAGACTGTTGCTTCTGCACCTTTACGTAAAGCTTGGGGTCAACAAACGGCCCCTTCTTTAGCGATCTACCCATAATTCAATTCCGTTGTTTCGTTTGTCCGGTGTCGTGTGTTGAACACCGATATTCATTTGGTGTTAGCTAAGTTTCTTCAACTGACCGTATCGTCGTGAACGTCGGCGACGGACGATCGCCGAATTCGACGGCTTCCGCTTCTTACGTGTGCCACCACCCTTGGCCGACAAACCGGTCGGGCTGACAGGATGACGACCACCCTTGGTGCGACCTTCACCACCACCGTGCGGGTGATCGATCGGGTTCATCGCGGTACCACGAACATGTGGACGCCGGCCGAGCCACCGCTTGCGACCGGCTTTTCCTAGTCGGATCCCCATGTGTTCCGAGTTACCAACCTTGCCGATCGTCGCTCGACAAGTCGAAGGAACGCGGCGAATTTCACCACTCGGCAAAGAGAGCTGAGCCCACCCTGCTTGAACTGCCATCAGCGTGGCCGACGTACCGGCACTGCGGCACATGCGAGCACCTTGCCCCGGCTGCAATTCGACGTTGTGGACCGAAGTTCCCAATGGAATCGCGCTCAATGGAAGGCAGTTGCCAACCGTCGGCGGTGCTTCGTCGCCGCTGACGACGGGCGTGCCTACCACCAGGCCATCTGCAGCCAGGATGTATCGCTTGTCGCCGTCGACGTAATTCAGCAGGGCAATCCGAGCACTGCGGTTCGGATCGTACTGGACAGAAGCGACTCGAGCCGGCACGCCATCCTTCTTGCGAAGGAAGTCGATGACACGGTAACGACGTTTGTGCCCACCGCCCCGATGCCGAGCCGTGATTTTTCCCTGATTGTTCCGTCCGCCCGTCTTTTTGATCGGACGCAGCAAGCTCTTTTCCGGTTTCGCTTTGGGCGTCAGATCAGCGAAGTCGCTGACCGTCGCATTGCGTCGTCCGGCAGAGGTTGGCTTATATTTTCGAATACCCATGGCAGGTTGCTCGATCCGTTGTCAGTGATTGTCGTCGTGTTATTCGGCGGCTGTTGCTGGTTTTTAGAAGAAGTCGATGCGGTGCTCAGGATCGAGCGAAACGATCGCCTTCTTCCAGTTTTTCGTATACCCGTAACGGAACTTGTGCCGTCGCGGCTTGCCCTTGCGGTTCTGCGTGCGAACTTTCAAAACCTTCACGTCAAACAGCTCTTCGACTGCTTTCTTGACGTCATCTTTGCTCGCCAACGTGTTGATTTCGAAGGCGTATTGGTTGTACCGAGTCGATCGGTGCATCCCTTTTTCCGTTACCAGCGGTCGCAGCAAAATTTGATGCGGCAGCAGTTCCATGCGAGTCTTCTGGCCAGGCGGCAAGGCAGCTCGACGGGTCTTCTTGGTTGCAGTGGCTTCGGACATGATCATTAATCCCGGTTTGGGCTTTTCTTATTTCAGCTAAATCTGGCACAGGGCCCGTCTGGCTAGTTATTCCAAACTAAGCAGAAGTGGCCGCTCCGCACTTATCCTTAATGGCATCCAACGCAGCTTTGGTCACAAGCAGGCAATGCGGAGCCAAAACGGCCAACGCATTCAAATCACTAACTTGCGAAACCGTGACGTTCGCGATATTGCGAGCACTCTTATAGACCATGGGGGCCAGCTCGGCGGTGGTGACCAGCGTCTGCTTACCGTTCAGGCCCAAGGCCTTCAGGATCGATGCCATCTCTTTGGTCGTCGGTGCGTCGAAGTCGAGTTCGTCGATCACCATGATCTGGTCGTCTTGAATCTTCGAAGCGATTGCCATACGAGTCGCAATCTTTACGGCCTTCTTGGGCAAGCGGTAGGAGTAATCTCGCGGCTTGTTGGCATGGATGTGCCCACCACCGCGACGAATACCACTTCGTACGCTACCGGCACGAGCGTTGCCCGTTCCCTTTTGGCGATACAATTTTTTCGTCGTACCGGAAACTTCGGCTCGCGTTTTCGAATTGGACGAACCCTGGCGTTGGTTCGCCTGATACATCACAACCACATCATGCAGCAACTGCTTGCTGATGCGGGGCGCGATGACGGCCGGATCGATCTCGTAGGTGCCGACCTCTTTGCCGCTGCGATCATGTACTTTCAAGGTGGCCATGTGACTGCCCATGTTCCTGTCTACAGTTTGTTGGTTTCACGAATCATGACATAGCCGCCATTGGGACCGGGTATCGCACCACGGATCAGCAGCAGGTTGTTCTCCGCATCGACTTTGACAACCTTCACATTGCGGGCGGTAATGCGAGCATTGCCGTATTGCCCCGCCATTCGCTTGCCTTTGAAAAGGCGACTTGGATACGCACTACAGCCGGTACCACCAGCGTGGCGATGCACTTTTTTGACGCCGTGAGTTGCCCGTTGGCCGGAGAAATTCCAACGCTTCATAACACCCGCAAAACCGCGACCTTTGCTGGTCCCCGTGACATCGACCGCTTTGACATCGGCCAATACGTCGACTTTGATTTCTTGGCCGAGCTCAAAACCGTCGGTCGATCCGCGGAATTCGCGAACAAATCGTTGGGGCTCGCAGCCCGGCTTTGGAAGCAGCTCGATGCCGGCAGAGGTGCGTTTCTTCGAACGCTTGCTGCTGAGTTTTCCAACGTGACCACGTTCACTGCGGGAGGCGAGACGGCGAGGCTTATCTTTGAAGCCTAGCTGTACGGCCTCATAGCCATCGCGATCTTTGTCGCGTATCTGCAAGACCTTACAAGGACCGGCTTGAATCACCGTCACGGGAATCACCTTCCCGGTTTCGTCGTAGATCTGTGTCATCCCGACCTTTTGGCCGAGTATACCTTTGCTCATGGCAATGCCCGCGTGTTTTTAGTGTCACGTCTGCCGAGTGGGAACTTGACAATTCACTCAACTAAGTCGAGTTCGCTGCCCATTACCCGCACGGCGTCCACGTCATAGTGAACCCTGCGAATGGAAATATAAATCGCCAGTCGATGTTTCTACCGAGCCGACGCTTTGATCTTGATGTCGACACCAGCCGGAAGGCTGAGCTTGTTCAACGCTTCAATCGTCTTGGCCGTAGCCTGAACGATGTCGATGACACGCTTGTGTGTTCGAATCTCGAATTGCTGGCGAGCCTTCTTGTTGACAAACGGGCTTGAAAGCACCGTATATCGTTCAATGCGGGTCGGCAGCGGAATCGGTCCGTGCACTTCGGAATTGGTTCGTTTGGCGGTGTCCACGATTTCTTGCGCGCTCTGATCGAGAATCGCATGATCATACGCTTCCATGCGGATGCGGATGACTTCACTTGCGGGACCGGCCACCAGATTACCTCTTCGTCGAAATGTTCGGAAACTGCTCCACCCTGCTCCCATGAGCCGGGTGGAAACTACCGATGTTATGGGACGCCCCATACCTCGTCAACACGGGGTACCCGGATTCGTCCAGGTAATTCTCGTCACCGAATCGGCTCCTTCGATCCCGTCGTTGGTTGCCGAAGCCCCAGCCACCATTCCCGCAGAAGGCACTCGCACGAGAATGGCTGTTTGCGTACGATTTCAACCAGAACTTCAACCTCGGACGGATCGCCACATGACCGCCAGCTCGAAACCAGCAGCCCGGATTGTCGGCATTATCTTGCTGGCAGGGTGCGCCTCTTTCTGCCAAATAGGATGTCAGCGAGCCAGCAGTGTCGCGCCACAGGCCGCTACGGAGGCGGCGGAAGCAGGCTCGGACGCAGACGATGGCGAGTCGACGGTGCACGCGGCGTCGACTGAATCTAGCCCGGAACCGGGATTATCGCCAATCACGTTCCGCGATTGGGCCACCCATTGCGGGCTGGACGAAGTGCAAGACTCCGGAGCAATCGGTGAGCATTCCTATCCCGAGATCATGTTCGGCGGCGTCTGTCTCGCTGACCTTGACGGTGACGGCGACCTGGATGCCTTGATTCCCCAGGGTGGTCCGTTACCTGGTTCCGGAAAGCCTCCGCGGCCCAACTCGCTGTACTTAAATGACGGTTCGGGGAAATTTCAGCTTGCGACCGATGATTCAATTGCCGCCACGGCCAGCTACTGCATGGGAGTTTTTGCGGGCGACATCGACAGCGACGGTGATCTGGACCTGCTGCTGACGAACGCTGGTCAGTTGACGCTCATGAAGAATCGAGGAAATGCCAAGTTCGAAGACGCGACGGCAGAGGCTGGAATTCCGCAGGAAAACGGCCTGTGGCTGAATGCGGTCGTCATGGACTTGGACGGAGACGCCATCAGCGATATCTACGTCGCCAATTACATGGACTGGCAGTACGACCAAGACATCCCCTGCAAAGCGCCAAGCGGCGAACCCGACTACTGTAATCCGACCAATTACGCCGGCGCCCGCGATTTGCTCCTCAAGGGGCTCGGCAACGGTCGATTCCGCGACATCAGCCGCGAAGCGGGCATCGCGGCCCGTGCCACAAGGTCCATGGGCGTCGCAGTATTCGATCTTGAGAACGATGGCGACCTCGACATCTACGTCGCGAATGACGGCGAAGCGAACTTGCTGTGGGTCAACCAAGGCGACGGCACCTATCAAGACGAAGCGATGATCCGCGGCGCGGCGGTAAACAGCGCCGGAAAGGCCGAGGCCAGCATGGGCGTCGCCTGTGCCGATTTCGACGCGGATGGGGATGAGGACTTGATCCTGACTCATCTGGAACAAGAGACCCACACCGTCTATCGAAACGACGACGGCTTCTTTTCTGATGTGACCGTAGCCACCGGTGTGAGTCGTTGGTCCCGTCCCGATACCGGCTTCGGAATTGGGCTCGTCGATCTGAACAACGATGGGGCGCTCGATCTGTTCGTTGCGAACGGAGCGGTCGGACGTCCCACTCGTCCTCGCGACACCGACAATGTCTACGCTCAGCCGGATCGAATCGCTGCCGGCGTGGGCGGTAAGTTCTCCGAAGCTGGCGGTGTCGCGGATGACGAACTGCCGGGTCAAGCCGTTGTGTCGCGTGGTGCCGCCTTCGGTGACTTCGATGGCGATGGCCGCGTTGATGTTCTGGTGGGAGTGAAGGACGGAAAACTGCGTGTCTTGCGAAACGAATCGCCCGGCGATTACGCGTGGATCGCACTGAGGCCGCTGGCGCGCGAAGGAGCTGCCGTCGAGATCGGCAGTCGTGTCGCGGTTCTGGGGATCGACGAGCTGGATGAGCGCACCGTTCGTCCGCACGGCAGTTATTTGGGATCGAGCGAACCCGCGGTTCGGTTTGGTTTGGGAAAACACGACTCGCCCGTGGATGTCGTGGTGACTTGGATGGATGGAGAGCGCGAGCGTTTCTCGCAGCTCAAGCTGCGGCAGATTCACAGTTTGGTCCGGGGTGCTGGATCGAACGTTGCTGCGATCCCGTTGGCAGCGAATGGTCCTGTTTCGTCCGACAGTACGCCAATGACTGCAGCAGATGACCAGGCTCGGCAAACGGACCGATTCGGCGCGAGCGATCAAGAATCGCCAGCTTCCCAGACTGCCGACTCACAAGTGCCGTCGGGCGCATTGGGAGAAATTCCGCCGCTGCAAATCGTCGACGAAGGAGGGCGAAAGAAGCGGCCTGAAGTCGATATTGCCGCCTTGGCCGCCTGGTGCCGCCAGGCCGGCTTGCCGCCCCCCCCGGAAATCGAAGCGCTCGACGCGGTCACATGGCAGTTAGTCCACGCCGCGATGGAAAAGGCCGGTCGTCGCCCGACCGCCGAAAATCTGGGTTCCTTAGCGATGTATTACGATGGCCACCAGGTGAGGACTTCTGCGCTGGAGCTCTATCAGCGCCTGATCAAGTTAGAACCAGAAGAATCGTTGTGGTGGCATTTACTCGGCCGCGCCAGTTCGAAGGAGGGCTTGAACCAGCAGGCGCTCAGCGGTTTTCGCCGAGCGGCAGAGTTATTGCCGGACGAACCGGTTGTCCAAGCGCGCCTGGCCGAAGCGAATCTGGAGGTTGGTGAGACCGATGCTGCGATCGCGGCCTGGCAAAAGTACTTACAGATACGCAACAACGATCCGCTCGGCTGGACCGGCTTGGCGAATGCTCAAGAGGCGGCTGGCGAATTGGAAGCGGCACTCGCTTCGGTCCGTAAGGCAATTCGCTATCGTCCCAAGGCGCGCCCGTCATTGATCGCAGCAGCACGACTCGCAGCACGCACCGGTGATGTCGCCGCCGCCAAGACTTACGAGCAGGCGGCCAGCCAACTGAACAAGACGAACGATCTCGTGCTCGCCGATCGACTTGAGAATCGCATGCTGGAGCACTCGAAATGCGCAGCCTACTTGCGCGTGCTGGCGAATCATCTAAAGCAAAACGGCAAATTCCAGCCGGCGCTCGAAGCGGCCCGTTTGCTCGCCGAGCGACGTCCTGATGATGCCAAGAATTGGCAAATGCTCGTTTGGCTCTCGACCGTGCTTCGTCAAAGTGAGTCTGCGGTCGAGTACGCCGAAGTCGCCGTCGAGTTGGATCCCAGTTTCGCACCCGGCTGGGAGACGCTGGCCAATGCCCAAATTCAACGCAGCAATTTCGAGCAGGCGGTCCAATTTGCCGATCGATCGCTTCAAGCCGATCCGAAATTCCTTAAAGCGCATACGGCGCGCGGACTGGCGTTGGGTAAGCTGGGCCGTAGTGAAGAGGCACTGTCCTCGCTCGACATCGCTTTGAAAGCCAATCCGCGTGCGATCGCGCTGTGGCAAATGAAGGTCGCCTGTTACGCCAACTCGGGCCAAACCGATTTGGCGATCAAAACGCTGAATCAGTTACTGGCGATCTCTCCTCGGAATCCATGGGCGTTGAAAGTTCGCGCTCAATTGAATCAAGCCGACTAAGCAGCGCTTGCCGCCTTGTTCGGGGAAGCAGCGGCCCGGTTTTGCGTTTGCTCTTGTCGCAGGTAGGGAATGCCCCGCCTTGGGGTCACCCTTGAGCCGCCGTTGAACCTTCATCGAAGCTGGGCGACAAGTGTGTGGTGAGCACCTCGGCCCCAATTGGTTCTGTTTTTAGTCAACCCTTCGTGTAGACTCGACTCGGGCAAACAACTTACTTTGAGGGGTGTGTTATGAGCGACCAACAGCCGTTCTCGAACCAAATGCAAGAATTGTTGCGTCGCTTTCGCAGTGGCGATCTGGGCCGCCGCGATTTTCTACGAAAAGTGGTCAGCCTCGGACTCAGTTCTTCCGCGGCCTATGCACTGCTTCATGAGACGCAAGTTGCCGCCCAGATAGCAACGACCATGGCCTTCATTAACGGCCGCCCGGAAGAAGAGGTCAATCAACCGCCTGCCAGTACTCGTGCGACGGGCGAAGAGGGGCAACCGACCACGTTGCGGGCGGGCGAAGAGAGCACGGCCACGACGATGCGGATGGGCGAGGAAAACACGGCGACGACGATGCGTTTCGGGGAAGAAGGAGGCGACGTGGCGACGTCAGCCCAAATCGGCGAAGAAGGGAATCCAACCACCGCCGCGCTGCCGTGCGGGACTCCTGAAGAGGAGGTCACCAATCCCCAGCCAACGACCCAAGCGGTTGGCGAAGAAGGCCAACCAACAACCATGGCCCTGATCAACGGTCGGCCCGAAGAGGAAGTGCACAACCATCACACCCATACGACGACCGAAGCGGTGGGTGAAGAGGGGCAACCAACGACCATGGCAATCATCAACGGTCGTCCGGAAGAAGAAGTGCACGATCATCACGTCTATCCTTCGACGCGGGCAGTTGGGGAAGAAGGAACGCCGACCACAACGATGGGCTACACCGACGGTCGATCCGAAGAAGAAATCGTGAACCCGACGACTCAAGCGGTGGGTGAAGAAGGGCCTCACGTTTCGACGCGTGCCATCGGCGAAGAGGGGGCTCCCACGACGACGATGGGGTACCAAAATGGTCAGTCCGAAGAAGAGGTGGTAAACCCGACGACGACCGCCGTGGGCGAAGAAGGGTGGCACCAACAAACAACCACAGCTCAAGGCGAGGAAGGCCCTCATGTTCCGACAACGCAAGCAGTCGGTGAAGAGCAGCTGCATTACAATCACCCGGCGCCTCCTCAAGACCTCGGTGTCCCAGACCCGGGGCACCAGCACTGGGACGGATGGCAACGTTGGTAAGGGGATCGAGTTAATCCTGTGTTACTAATCGTTGGTGGTGAATCGGATCCTAACACTCAACGAGTGGTCGATCAGGCCCATATTCGTGGGCTTGAATACCTGTTCTGGGATACCGATTTAGACGATGCGATCAATGTCGCGTGGGATTTTCGTGAGCCCGATATCGATTTGGGTTCGCATCGCATTCGGCCCACCGCGGTCTTTAAACGCTGGAACGTCTTTGGCGGTGAGAGTGATCGCAACTTGTGGGTCCACGATACGATTCAGGCGTACACGTTTGCTTGGCCCGAGGTGCGCATTCTCAATCGGGCGGTCGCGACCGACACGAACAACAAGGCGTTTAACCTGCGCTTGGCTCGAGCGGTCGGGTTCGTCATTCCCGAAACCATGGTGATGAGCAACCTCGCACCGCTCAGAACGATGCCCAACGCATCTGACAAGATCGCCAAGCCACTTGCTGGCGGTGCCCACACGCGGCACGTCGTCGATCTGGCTGCAGACGATGAAGCGATGATGACCAGTGGCCCGCAATTTGTCCAAGACAACTTGGCAGGGGAGAACCTGCGGGTGTTTTCTGTCGGCGGTCGTTTGTCGTGCTTCCACCTAGCGACAACCGCACTCGACTATCGCGAAGACATGTCGGTAGGCGTCATCGCGCGCGAAGTGCCGCCGGCGCTGATCGATCCGATTCATCGCCTGGTGGCGGCAAAAGGGTTCGATTACTGTGCACTCGATTTTCGTTGCCGGTCGGGATTCGACGAACCGGTCTTCTTGGAAGTGAACTCATTCCCCATGTTCGTCCGCTTTGATGATGCGGGGGAGAATTGCTTGGTGAATGGGCTGCTCGATTTCCTGACGACCGCTACTTGAACGAGTTTTCATCGCCCGGGAATGAACCGTCACGCACGTCACCGCAATACTGCTTGGTGGCGTCGGTGATGATTTCTTGGAGATTGGCGTACTGCTTCACGTGCCGTGGGACGTAGCCCGACGTCAGTCCCAAAAGGTCATTGATGACCAGAACCTGCCCATCGCAGCCGCTACCTGCGCCGATACCGATCGTTGGGATGACAAGTTCCTGGCTGATTTTTGCCGCCAGTTCGGTGGGGATGCATTCGAGTACGATCGAAAAGGCACCCGCATCTTGAGCCGCTTTCGCATCGGCGATCAGAAAGTCTTCGTCACGCTGGACTCGGTAACCGCCCATCTGGTGGACGTTTTGCGGTTGCAGACCGACGTGGGCCATCACGGGAATGCCGGCCGACACGAGGCCTTGAATCACTTCCGCCTGGTCGGCGCCACCTTCGAGCTTCACTGCTTGGCAACGAGCCTTCTTAAGAATGCTGCCCGCATTCTCGATCGCTTTGTGAACGCCCAAGTGATAACTGGGAAACGGCATGTCGACAACGACGAGCGCTCGATCGACCGCTCGGCCGACCATTTCAGCGTGATAGGTGATTTCATCAAGGGTGACTGGCAACGTCGTGTCGTGCCCTTGAACGACCATCGACATGCTGTCGCCGACCAAGATCGAATCGACACCCGCCTCGTCCAGCATTCGAGCCATCGCGTAATCGTACGCCGTGAGCATGCAGATTTTTTGCCCTTCGGCCTTCATCGCCGTGAACTTGGGGACCGTGACTCGTCCCGCCTTTTTCTTCGCCATGCGTGGTTGCCAGATTGCAGAAAGTAAGGTGCCGTTGCGGCAGCCAAGCTGTCGCTCTACCCCAATTGTCGCGAGGAACCCTCATTCGGACAACCGCCTCGAAGCGGGCATTTGGCTTCCCACCTTGTGGCTTGCATGGCAATGCTCGAGTCGCTTGACCTCGCGTTGGCCGATAAAAGTGCGGCCCGGAAACCGGCACTTTCACGTGATCGTCATTCCTGGCATCGGCAATGGCGGCGGAGCGAACCTTGGTTTTAGGTCTGTTTCTAGCCGAAGACGGTGATCGACAGCGTCTGCCAGTCGTTCACTGTCTCCAGGTCCGGCGCGGCAGCCCCGACCGTAAACTCGAAGGTCCCCACGAGGTCGTTCGTGGCCTCGATCGTCATCAGGCCGTTGCCATCGATGGAAACGTTGAGGCCGGGCGGCGGCAGTTGTACTGGGAATCCGCGAGAATTTTCCATCGCTTCGTCGGGGTCGAGGAACAGCACGGCGTCTCCTTCGACATCGATCGCCTCCAGTTGATACGTCAAAGTAGAATTTGAGGCCACCGAGAGGTTGGGAATATCCAGCAGGTAAGGTTGCGAGTTCTCGATGTCGGCTGTGATCGTAACATCAAACGACTGGCTCAACGCTTGCCCACCGAACGCCGCTGTGATGGTAATGGTGGCCGTGCCGCTGGCTCCTTCGGGCGCCTTGAGGACGAGGACGCCGTTGCGATTGTCTGTGAAAACTTCCATTTGCTCGATCGTCACGGGTGAATTGGGGCGGTCAGGTACATTCGTGGCGACGTTGCTAATCGCTTCGCGGGTGGCTTCACCGTCGACCAATAAGCCGAAGATGCTGTGATTGAAATCAAGAAATCGCGTCGGCCCTTCGGTTACAAAAAACTGTGAGTTGTTCGTGTCATCAAACGACTTGGCCATCGAGAGCAGGCCTGTTCGGTTGTGCTGCAAGTCAGGGTGATATTGATCATCAAAATCGGGCAGGCTGGAACCGCCAGCCCCATTGCCGGTCGGATCGCCCCCTTGGATGACAAAAGAGTCAATCACCCGATGGAATATCAACCCATCATAGAAGCCTTGATCGGCCAGTTCGGCGATGCGATTGGTCACGCGAGGTACGTAGTTGTCAAACAGTTCAAAGATCATTTCGCCTTCGATGTTGTTTCCGGGGCTACTGATGTCCATTCGTAGGCTGCGGTTGCCTGTCAGGACCGTCGCTTCGACAAGGCTGGCATCGCTGCTGCTGACCGTAAACTTCGCGTTGGAAAAAGCGTTGGTATTTAGCGGCACCATCAGCGGTGATCCGCCGAGTAGGTTGACGTCGGCCAGCGTCGCGAACGTCGGATCACCAGTGCTGATAATCGCATTCAACGCCTGGATGACATCAATGGGGGAAACAAACTGATCCGCATTCACATCAAACAAGGCGGGCGCCATGGCTGGCGGTTGAGCCAGGAGCCCTTCCCGCGGTGTGCTGTAACGATGTTCGTTCAGTTCATTGATGATCAGTAACGGGTCGAGCGGACTGACCACGCCATTGCGGTCAACGTCGGCAGGAGAGGAAGCGTTGTGCCAGTCGGTCTCTCGGCCGTTGCCAAAAATAGTGGTCGAGATAGGAGCGGAGAACACGGACGGTTGTATGCGGTTAACCAAAATGTCCACTTGTCCGTTCCCGTCGAAATCCTCAATCGCCAAGTTTACGATCGAGTTTCCAGTCTTCACCGGGAACTGAATGTTGTTTGTGAAAGTCCCCAGTCCATCATTGAAGTCAATCGAAGCGGTGCTCCCTGTCCCATCCACGGAAACGATGTCGATGTGTCCATCGCCATTCAAATCGGCCAGCTGGTGAGTCTGAAAAATGTCTCCGTTTCCGTTGATATCGATGCCCGCGTCGAAGAAACGTCTCGATCCGTCTTGCAGGAAGACTCTTCCCTCCTGTGAGACGAAATCGAGGTCGCCGTCGGCATCGACGTCGGCCGTTTGGAGAGTTTCGAGCGATGGGAATAGGCTGAGGTCGGTCGCCAGTCGGTTGAAATCTCCTTGTCCATCATTGAGCCACATCTCCATGGAACCGGTCGTTCGTTCGATCAAAGCGTCGACATGTCCATTCGCGTCGAAGTCGGCAAATAGCACATCACGGATTTCCCCCAGAGGTGCCGCGGTCACGGGATCGTTCTCGAAAAATCGCTGTTGGGCGACGATCTCTTGCTCGTTGAATGAAACCGCTGTGGAATATTGCACGACGCTATCGGTATCGGCGACGAGGAATTCGGGCGCATTTGGATTTCCGAAGGGAAACTCGACTAACGCAACGGTCCCATAGATTTCGTTGGCGTCTTGAAATTCAAAGGTCGATGTGAAGTGACCCTGGCCGTCATTGAGCAAAACTGTGGTCGGTTTTCGACCTGGCGTCATGATCAGATCGAGATCGCCATCGCGATCGAAGTCGATCAGTGCCGACGCATTGGAATTCTGTAACCGCTCGCCTGCAGCGACATCTCGGACACTGAAATTCCCCAGTCCGTCATTGATGAAAGCGGTCAGGTTGACGGAACCGAGCGTGCCCGGTTCGCGGCCGATCGCATCAACATCCCCATCGCCATCGATGTCACCGAATACTCCGTGGGCTCCAACACTAAAAAGCCTGTTGGCCTGTCCCCAGCTCTCGATCGTCAAGAAAGTGTCAAAGGTTGTCACTTCGCTGGGTGTGGTCGTTTGCAAAGTGATCGGAAAAGCGCCGCTCGCATTCGGGCCAAGCACTGCTTCCAGTTCGCTCGCCGAGATCGTTGGCGTGGCACCGACGGCGTCATCAAAATTGCCATCCTGGTCGAGGTCCCAGGCATACGTTGTTTCGTTCGAGGTCGTATCGATCTGTCCTTTTAACTGAACCGCTTGTCCACGAAGGGCGATGTATGGACCGCCGGCAGCCGACCCGTTTCCAAGGACAGAGACGGTCAGCTGAAATGGTGCGCTGGATTCGAATTGATCGTTCACGACCAACTGAACCGTATAGTCGCCCGGCATGTCGGTTTCGAAATCGGTCATGGCTGCCGTTTCGTCGGTAAAGCTGAAGCTGCTTTCCTCCGGCGCATCGACCACGGTCCAGGCGTAACTCAAGTCACTCTGTTCGGCGTCAAAGGAACGGCTGCCATCCAGCCGAATCGAGCGATTCAACCCGACCGTTAACGTATCGACGTCGACAATGGCGAAAGGTGCCTCGTTGATGAAAACTTCGACAAGCATTAGGTCGGTCGCCGTCGCGGCACCGTCGCTCACCATCAATTCCAATTGATACGTGCCGATTTCCGTGGCGGTAAAGTTCGGCGTCGCCGAGTTGGCATCGTCAAACATTCCGGCTGCGGTGCTACTCGAAGCAGTCAGGACCGACCATTGGTAGGTCAACGATTCGGGACCGTCGTCGGGGTCGAAGGAACTTGTTGCGTCGAGCTGAATCGAGTCGTTTAGCGGGGCCTGTCGATCTGGGCCGGCGTTTGCCACAGGGGCAGCATTTGCGTTGCCTTGCAGTTCGACGGAGCCTATATCAACTCGTGCCTCGCCATTGCCATTTCCATCAACGATTCTGGGTTCGCCTCGTTGATCGACGGCACCGTCACTAGGGCAGAATGCATCGGGGTCATCATCGCAAGGGGTTCCCGCGTCGACGAGTGGGCTGGTGACCCTGGGCAGATGCGTTAACGTCTCTCCGCCGTTGTCCGCCAAATTCTCAAGGTCTGGGTCGATGCCCGTAAGGTTTCCGACACCGGTGATAGTCGTTCCTAACGAAGTGGCTTCGATGAGTGAGTATCGCGCTGTCAAATCGCCGAACAGGTCGTCGTCGAGTGTTTCATTATCCGAGCTGATCAGTCGCATGTTGTCACCGACGACTGTGCGTTCGATTTCGGGCAGATCACCGTCAGCGACGTAGACGCCACCGCCTGCTCCGCCTTCGAGACTAGCATTTGCGACGTTCTGGGCGATCGTGACCGCACTCAGTTCCAACACTGCATCCATTGTGAGGCCTGCATAAATGCCTCCACCGTGAACGCCAGCAAAGTTCTGAGATATCGTCGACCGGTTCAGAGAAAGCCCGATGTACGATTCCGGTAACGAATCGCCTGTCAATTCGACGTAGACGCCGCCTCCATTTTCGCTCGCATTGTTAAATGAAAAAGTAGACGTCGAGAAAGAGAAAGAAGCGAAGCGATGCTCTTGGGTATCGGCGACGTAGTAGAACCCACCACCGTTGACGGCGCGGTTGTCTGAAATTTGAGCATCACGGATTGCTTGAATGGAGCCGACCGAATAAATGCCGCCGCCGTTATTGCTCGCCTCGTTACCAACAATCGAGATATTCGTGGCGATGTTAAAAAAAGCGTTTTTGTCGGTAACTATTCCGCCTCCATTTCTACCGGCTCTATTGTTGGACACTTCAAGCTGTTGAACATCTAAGGATACTAGACCTTCAAATGGCAATGGATCGTCGCCATCCGGTTGCAAATAAAGTCCGCCACCATCCAGCAAGGCGTGGTTGCCCACGAGCTGTACGTCTTGCAAGTCAAGGCTTTCCGAGGACCAGATGGCACCTCCCGATTCATCGACGTCGCCGCCGGTCAGATAGAGCGAAGCCAACGTGACCGTCACCGCGTTGTCGGAGCCATCATCGATCCGTAGAACGCGGCTTCCCATCCCGTCATCGACGTCGGGCGTGGGGTCGTTGCCGCTGGCGTCAATGACAATTCGATTTGCCAGGTCACCGGCGTCGATCGTCAATTCGCTCGTGATTTGCAATTCGCCTTCGGAAAGCGAAATTGTCTGGCCCGAAAGAGAACTGTCGAAGACGATCGTATCGGCTTCGTCGTTGAGATTGGCTGCGGCGATGGCTTCGCGGAGCGTGAGGACTCCATCATCGCCTGTTACGTCGCTATCGCTGGTGACGGTGAGCGTGGCCAGAACGCGGCGGTCTTCAAGATGTTCCAATTGAAGTTTTCGTTGGCGACTGAAAGTGCGACGCTTTTTCTTCATCAATGAGGCCTTCGCTGGATGAATCTCTTGGCATAATCAAATATTACACAATCCCGCAGTATCATATATTCCGTGACTTCGCATCGCTACCAAAAATCGAATCGGTGCGATTGTTTTGGCGAATCGGCAAATCGGCGATGCGATTCCGGGCTGAATTCGCGGACCCCTGCAACGAATGAATGTGCTGCGGGCCAGGAGCGACGCGGCGGGGCCGCCTTGCTTTTGCCGCAGAGCGGTCGGCTATGCGTGTTCTGCGTCGACCAAGGCAACCAGGGTGCACCCCTGTTTGGGGTCTAGCTTGCCATCGGTCGTGACGATGCTCAAGTCGCCGTTCGCTTGCTTGACGAATAAGACCAAGGCCGATTCGCCGTACATCGCTTGAAAGTCACTGAAGGTGAATTCTTCGGTCAAATGGGTACGTTTAACAATCGCTCCTTGCGCCATCCGGCTCGCCAACTCGCCATGATTCACGTCTTCGCCGAAGAGAAACCGGCCTTCGATATGAGCCGTACTCGCCTCACGCTTGCCGCTGGCCGATTGCCATGGCGGAAGTTGATACGTGTTGGCGCGTCCGAAGATGTGAGAAAATTCGAGCGCCGCTAGACGATTGAGGTCGTCATTCGGTGTGGCGGCGATCAGGCGGCCGATGCCAGACAAATCGAGCTCTTCGCAAATGAACTCGGACAGAATGCTGGCGCAATGAACTGGAATGCCAGCCAAGCGGGCGGTTGAAATGTTTCGATAGTTGGTGTCGACCATCAGCACGGGGATGCCTTCTTCCATCAGGGTCTTGGCGATTGGCCGCATCCAATCGGCCGCGCCGGCGAATAAGATGCCTTGCGGATTCGGGACGGCCAAGCCTAAGTAGCGTGCCAGTGGCGCCGCCATGAGTCCGTACACGAGCACCGTGCCAACGATGACAAGAAACGTCAGCGGCACAATTTGTTGGACCGATTCGATGTCAGACATTGGTGCTGGATGTGCAACCGTCGGTCCCTGGTCGGCAGCTGCGACCGTTTCCGCGGCAGGCGCTGGCACGACACCGTGAACCGGTTCGCCATGCGGTCCGAGCGCGTGCAGTGCGAAAATTGCCGAAACGGCCGCCGCGACGATGCCTCTAGGAGCCAGAAACGCCAAGAAAATGCGCTCGTTCCTCTTGAGCTCGGTCCCCATCGTTGCGACCCAAACCGAGATGGGACGGACGATCAATATCAACGTCACTAGGAATGCTGCTCCACCCCAGCCGAGCGCTGTCAGGTCGGCCAGGTGGACTCGAGCTGCTAGGACAATGAACAGGCACGATATCAATAGCACACGCAGATTCTCTTTGAATTCGACCACGTGTTTGACGGGGACCGATTTCTGATTGGCCAATAAGATGCCCAAGATGGTGACCGTCACCAATCCCGATTCGTCTTGAATCAACTGTGACGCCGTAAAGGTCGCCAGCGCGACCGCCAGGAATACTGAGTTGTGCAAGAAGTCGGGAATCCAGTATCGCTTTAAGCTCTCCGTCAGTGCCCAAGCGGAAATCGATGCGATCGAAATGCCGGTTGCCAAAATCTTGAACAAAATGAGTGCCGTGGCCAGAGCCGACGCTGCAGACCAGGTCTCAATTCCCGCGTGGACGGCGCCGAAAGTGGCCCCGAAGACTAGCACGGCCAGCACCGCGCCGATGGGGTCAATCACGATCCCTTCCCATTTCACGACCGAAGCAATGCGGCGGGTTGGACGGACGTGCCGTAATAGCGGTCCGATCACCGTTGGGCCGGTCACTACCAGAATAGCGCCCGTTAAAGCGGCAACGCGCGGTGACATGCCGACGAAAAACCATGCGGCCAGCCCCGTAAGTACCCAGGCGACGACAACGCCGACGGTGACCAATCGAAACAAGGCGTTGCCCGACGATTTAAGTTCGTGCAATTGGAGCGTCATGCCACCTTCGAACATGATCACGGCCACCGCCAACGAAACGAGTGGAAAGATCAGTTCTTCCCCCAGCATCTGATCGGGATCGAGCCCCAGTAGATAACGGCAGCAAAACCCAGTGGCCAGCAGTAGCAGAATGGAAGGTAATTTGAATCGCCAAGCAAGCCACTGAGCGATGATTCCTAGCGTGAGTACGCCCGCAAAGAAAAGAAGCGGTTTGTCCAAATTGGCCTCGGTATTTAACAAAAGAGTCTGCCCGAGCAATAGGATGGCAGAAGTGGAGGCGGCAGTGCAACCGCAAAGCGGGTCACTGGAAACGGTCCATTTGACCGCTTGGAAAAACAGGCGTGTTGACTGCTTCTCGCGGTGTCGCAACACCGCCGCCGCGGCAACGGGCTCGTCGATCCCAACTCGAAACGGGGTTGCTCAAGCGGCCACTCAGATTTCCCTAGATTCCGTCCCGAAACGAGCCATTTTGGCATGAACCACGATTCGTTTGGTGCTCAGCCGAGTCGCCTCTCCAGTCGCTGATCAGGTAGCAGATGTGTCGCAATTCGGGAGTAAAGTTCCCGCGTGAGGTCTGTCGAGGTCCTCTGTTTGGGCGCAAGCGGAAGCATCGGTTCTATCGCAGCAGAGAAAGACAATCGCCAAAGCCGGTTTAAGAATTGGTCGGTTTCACGTGTTGCCTTTGCAGCACTTCGCGAACTGTCGATCGAACGGCAGTGCTGGGTTTCGGAAGGAAGGCTGCTGCTCCCAGCTCTTTCATTTGATCGGCCACGTCGTCACGACTGTATCCACTCATGAGGACGACGGGAATCCCGGGCTGAATCGCCCCGATTTTGGCAACAATTTCTGGGGCGCCGATCCCAGGCATCGTAAGGTCTAATAAGACCAACGAGATTTGGCCGTCGAACGCTTGCACGGTATCGATTGCCGTTTCCCCATTGGGGGCCGTGAGTACGTTGTATTTGTAGAATTCGAGCAATACTCTCATCGTCGTGCGAACATTTTCTTCGTCGTCCACGACAAGGATTGTTTGCGATGAAGCATCATCGATCGATCCAACCGAGGAGTTCTCATTTTCGTTTTTCATCGGCGTTGGTGGTTGATCCGCAGCAGGCAAGATGATCCGAAAAGTCGTGCCTTTTCCGATGTCGCTTTCGATTTCCATGGCCCCGCGATGGCTTCGCACGATGCCAGAAACGACCGATAGGCCTAGCCCCCGCCCAGTGAACTTCGTCGAGTAAAATGGTTCGCAAATGCGATCCAAGTCGGATCGTGGGATCCCTCTTCCGGTATCGGAAACTTCAATGAAAACATAGTTCTCTTTTTCGAATTCGAGTTCACCGGTCGCGGCGGTGGATTGTTCTGGGGGATCCCAAACTCCTGATCGAACGGTCACAATTCCAAGGCCATCGACCATGGCCTCCGACGCGTTGATAACCAGGTTCATCATGACTTGCCGAAGTTGTGTTATGCCGCCAGCGACGGGCGGAAGCTCTTGATTAAGATCAAATCGAAGTTCTGCGGTGTGGGCGACCGAAGTCTTGAGAAGCTCTTGCATGTCGCAGAGGAATTCGGTGACGTCGATGACAGTTTCTTCAAAACTACCTTTTCCGGCATACGCCAGCAGTTGATGGCACAATTCGGCCGAGCGGTTGGCCGCTTTCGCAATTCGGGTGGTGTGTTGCAGCAGGTTGCTATCAGTCGAAAGCTGTTTTGAGACGAGTTGCGATTCCAATAGGATCGTTGTCAGCAAATTGTTGAAGTCGTGAGCGATTCCGCCAGCCAAGACACCAAGGCTTTCCAATCGTTGGGTTTGTTGCAGTTGCTGTTCTAACTCGAATCTGTCCGATTCGGCTTTTTTTGCGCCGACAAATCGCTGATGGCAATGAGGCAATGCGCCTGCTCTCCTTCACTTTCTCGCGATGCGGTGATTTCTAGCCTCGCGTGGAACGTCGTGCCGTCGGACTTCAGTAATCTCAGCTCTAGCTCTTGCGGCGTGACGAATTCCGGCTGCTTTTGGATATTGTGATAGTAGGTGTCTTGATCTTTCGACGAAACGAATCGGCGAAACCAGCTGCCAACAAGTTCACAGCGATCAACTCCCAACAGTTCAGACGCCCGGAGATTGGCTCGTGCGATCTGCAGGCCGCGATCCAAGGTGATGTAGCCGATAGGGGCAAAATTGTAGAGGTCGGAAAATAAATTGTGAGACTGCACGAGCTCCAATTGTGCCTCGCGCAATTGGTCGTTTTGCAATTCCAATTCAATTTGATGCGTTTGCAATTCGTGAACGAGTCTCGCGCGATCGACATCGGCAAGCTCGACCGGACCGCCAGTCGTCGGAGTCGCGAGGGCTTCGGCTTCCTTCCGCAGTTGAGCCAGATGTTTGGGCTTCACTTTGCACCATGCACTGAAAGGAAATGACAACTTCGCGTCAGCATTCTATGCCGTTGTGTCACGAAGGTACAACCGATCTCTTAGCAAGAATGCGTTAAGAAGCATAACCGTCCTGTTAGTGATGGTGGAATTCCCTCGTCGTCTTTGCGTCGCCGATGTTGTTATTCGGTTGCGGTGTTCTGGATGTTGAGAAGAACGACGGACTGGTCGTCGTAGGATAATCCCTCGGTTTGAACGAGCACCTCGCAGATGGCGCCTGCTTTCGTCCGATGATTGGTTGTAAATGTTGTGTTGCTATCTTCCCACGCGCGTTGCAGCTTCTGTTGAGTTTCTTCCGTTGTGAGGTCGGACTGGAAGTCAGACCAAGTCATTTTCGCAAACTCTTTACGCGTGTAGCCTAAGTCGCTGTGAGGCGCCAATACCGACAACCGATGAACTCGCTGGGGCATCCGTTGTGGCTGCGG
>CAYZRS010000012.1:0-26918 GCA_964480915.1 uncultured Pirellulaceae bacterium
CCCCCAAGACTCACTCGCGGTTCGAAGCTCGATCGTCGCACCCATTCCTGAGCCAACTTGTGCCATGCTGCTCGTCGCCATCCCGCTCTTGTTAGCACGAAGACGCTAGACAGCTCATTCTCTGCCACAGAATTCGTGATCAGCCAGGTGCCTCAAGGCACAGAACAGCCGGCGAAAAGCGGCTGTTTCCCCCTCGCCCAGCTCAATCGGTGCGTGCTAAACTGTGCAATTCGCCCGCACCCTAAATAGTTGCCGCTATGAGCCCTAAGAAACTTCTTTATATCGAAACGGTTGGCTGTCAGATGAATGTGCTGGACAGCGAGCTGGTCGTTGCCAGCCTGCGCCAGCGCGGTTACGACGTGACTTCTCACGTCGATCAGGCCGATACGATTCTGTTCAACACCTGCAGTGTACGGCAACGCGCGGAAGACAAGGTGTATAGCGCGCTGGGACGACTGCGCGAATTAAAGAACGATTTTCCTGAAAAGGTGATCGGCGTGATGGGCTGTATGGCTCAGAAAGATCAGCAACAAATTTTTGATCGAGCACCCTACGTCGATCTGGTGGTTGGGCCAGGGCAGCTGCATCAGATTCCTGATTTGGTCGATCGTATCGAAGCGGGCGACGGACGGCAGATGGAGGTCAGTCTGGGCCGGAGTGACGGTTCGGTCGACAAGATTAAGCGGAGTCACGAGAGCTTTGACCCGCTCCGCGATCCCACGATGAGGCCGACTCCTTGGCAGGCGTACGTCCGCATTCAAATCGGTTGCGATAAATTCTGCACCTACTGCATCGTGCCATCAGTCCGTGGACCGGAACAAGGTCGCGATCCTCAACACATCGTGCAAGAAGCGCGGACCCTGGCCGAACAAGGTTGCCTGGAAATCACGCTGCTGGGGCAAACGGTGAACAGCTATCGCTATCGCGACGGCGACAAGACGACGACGCTGGCTGACCTACTCTATCAGCTGCACGACATCGAAGGACTGCTGCGGATCAAGTTCGTTACCAACTACCCCAAGGACATGTCGGACGAGCTATTACAGGCGGTGCGCGACTTGCCCAAGTGCTCGCCCTATTTGCACGTGCCGGTGCAGAGCGGATCGAACCGCATCCTGGAACTGATGAAGCGCGGTTACACGGTGGAAGATTATCGCGAGATGATGCACCGGATCGCCGAGACCGTGCCGAACTATGCCGTCTCGAGCGATTTCATTGTCGGCTTCTGCACCGAAACCGACGAAGAATTCCAAATGACGGCCGATCTGATGGAAGAGTGCCGCTTTAAGAACAGCTTTATTTTTAAGTACAGCCCACGCCCTGGAACCAAAGGGCATGAGCGACTGGAAGACGACATCCCCATGGAGGTTAAGAAAGAGCGGAACCAACGGCTCTTAGAAATCCAAAACCGCATCGGCATGGAAGACAATCAAACATTTATCGGCGAAGAGGTGTCGGTCCTTGTCGAAGGACCAAGCAAAGCGGCGCTGGAAAAGGGAGCCGACGGGCCTCAGGTGCAGATGACCGGCCGCACGCATTGCGACCGCATCGTTGTTTTTGAAGGCAATCAACGTCAAGCAGGACACGTGATGCCGGTCGTGATCTACGACGCGCATTCTCATACGCTCTTTGGCGAAGTCGTCACGTCCGAAATTGCACCCGAGGTCTACAGCTTGGGTGGCTGATCAGAACGCAGCCAAATTAGCCATATCGCGCCAAACAACAGGTCACCTGCAACCGCCAACACGAGTAGCAGTGCGACCTGACCCAACGAATACAAGACGGCGGCGACCACAAAAACGCCAATCTTCCCGATCGCACCGAGCGTCAGAAGCGGCCGATTAATTCTTGGTTGCAACGCGATCCAGGCGTAAGCCAGGCCAAATAGAGCGATCAAGAAGCCTAAGTTCCATGTGAAGATGGCCGGAGCCGGCGGCATCTGTAGCAAGCGGCCGGGAAAGCTGTGCGGAATTCCGAAAGTGAGCGCCCCCACGAAGTTGAACGGCACGGTCGCCCATACGGTTTTTCGAATGGTCGCTTCTGAGAACATGACGGGGGTGCTCCTCGTGCCCATTTCAAAACTGGAGTTCGTAGTACCTACCGGCTTCCGCGGGAAGACGGCTACGTTTCGCTTAAAGGCGGGACGACACCTTTTCAAGTACGGTTCCGCAACTGGCTCTCGTGTTATGTCGGTGTCGAGTGCGGCACTTTGTCCCGATTTTTATAGCAGAACCGCCAGCCGATACTGCCACCCCCAGGAAGTTTCCTTTTTTTCTTTGCTACAACGCGACCGCCGATAACAAAATTCGTTCCATCTTCGGCGACTCGAAAACAGCATCACCAGTTCGACGGTTTTGACGTTATGATTGTGTGAAGGAAACATCGAGTCGCGCTTTTGTCACTTCCACCATTTCGTAACTGTGTCCGCGCATGGCGACATCGCCGAATCAATCCGAGTTGGTCGAGTACCTCGACAAACCACAGGCCGCCAGCGACTGGCTGTTGGCGCTCGGTTTTGCCAACCCTCCGGCCGCTCATCGCAATCTGGTCGGTATGGCTCAGGCCGGCGTCACCATCGATCTTCTGGCGCACATGTGCCAACGCTTCAGCGAAGAATTCCCCAAAATCAGCGACCCCGATATGGCGCTGAACAATTTGGAGCGATTCATTTCCAACTCACGCAGCCCTTTGGCACTCGCATCGCTATTTGAACGCGACGTCGAGGCTCTGCCGATTTTGCTGCAAATCTTCTCCACAAGTCAGTTCATTAGTGACTTGTTGATCGCCCAACCAGAAACGTACGACCTGTTACGGATTACAGAAGGGAAACCGTTCTCTCGCGAGTTGCTGATTGAGGATCTTTCCAGTGAACTCAAATCGAACTCGAACGAACAAACGGCCGCATCCCTGATTAATCTCTTTAAGAAACGAGAACTGGCCCGCATCGCTTATGGCGACATCATCGGCCGTCAGCGGCTGGAGGTCGTGACTCGTCAAATCTCTTACCTGGCCGACGCCGTCTGTGAAGCGGCGCTGTTGGTGGCTCGGGCGAGTCTGACCGATAAGTTTGGCGAACCGAAGATCGATTCGGGAGAGCCGGCCAAGTTCGTCGTGATGGGCTTAGGAAAGCTGGGCGGCTGCGAACTGAATTACTCCAGTGACATCGACCTTGTCTTCTTTTTTGATGAGAGCGGACGGACCGATGGGAAACGGCGCGTCTCGAATCAAGAATACTTCGAACGGCTGGCTCGGAAGACGGTCCAGATCCTCAGTGACACGACCGAAAGCGGGACCGCTTATCGAGTCGACCTGCGATTGCGTCCCGATGGCGGTCAAGGAGCCGTTGTCATCGACCGGGCGGCCGCCCTGCACTACTACGACGTCACCGGACGGACATGGGAACGACAAGCGTTCATCAAAGCACGGCCGGTCGCGGGCGATCTTGAATTTGGCGCAGATCTGCTGAGCCAATTGCAGCCGTGGGTTTACCGCCAACAACTGTCACGCAGCGATATTACCGAAATCAAGGCGCTGAAACGGAAGATCGAAAGCTCGGCCGAAACCAAGGGCCAACAACTCACCAATGTAAAAGTTGGTCACGGCGGGATTCGTGACATCGAATTCGTGATTCAGTTTCTGCAGCTTTTGCACGGTGGCGATTTGCCTTCGGTGCGAACCGGCAACACGCAAAACGCGATCGCCTGCCTCGAAAACGAAGCTTGCCTGTCGATGACCGAACGGACGCTGCTGGAAGAAAACTACGTCTTCTTGCGACGGATCGAGCACATCCTGCAGATCATGTTTGATCGGCAGACGCATTCTCTACCCACGTCGGATGACGAGTTACGCAAACTGGCCATCCGCATGGGTTATTCGGCCACCGAAGGCGACCCATTGCCGCGATTCAAAGATGACCTGCGAGACAAAACCAACGTGAATCGGTCGATCCTCGACCACCTGCTGCATGACGCCTTCTCAGATGACGAGCAGATCGACCCGGAAGTCGACCTGGTCCTCGGGCAGACTCCCGACAGCGACCATGTGCGCAACACCCTGGCGCCCTACGGCTTTCAAGATCCGATGAAAGCCTATCAACAGCTGATCGAACTCTCAAAAGAAGACATTCCGTTTTTCAATTCGCGCCGCTGCCGACACTTTTTCGCCGCGATTGTGCCGGCGCTACTGAAACAAATCGCCGCCACGCCGAACCCGGACGATACGATCCTCAGCTTGGCTCGTGTTAGCGCGTCGCTGGGTGGCAAGGCAGTGTTGTGGGAACTGTTCAGTTTCAACCCTCCGATTTTGCAGCTGTATGTCCGGTTGTGCGCGGCCAGTCCGTACCTTTCGGAGATCCTGATTTCGAATCCGGGCATGATCGACGAGCTGATGGATTCGCTCACGCTGAGCAAGCATCCGCGGATCGAAGAGCTGGAATGGTTGCTCGATGACCTGTGCGGCAAGGCGGATGACATCGATCCGATCCTGCACGGATTCAAGAATACGATGCACCTGCGAGTCGGCGTGCGCGACATCCTCCGCAAGGACGACATTCAAACGACGACCGCGATGTTGTGTGACGTGGCCGAAGTCTGCCTGCGCAGGATTGCTCAAACAGAATACGATAAACTGGTGAAGCGGTACGGGGTACCACACGGGACCAGCCAAGGCGCAGCACCACCCCAACCGTCACGATTCGTCATTCTTGGCGTCGGCAAGCTGGGCGGACGTGAACCGAATTACCACAGCGATCTGGACGTTGTCTTCCTCTACGAATCGGAGGGGACAACCCGTCACTTGGTCAACCATCGCGAATCGAGTGAAACCACATCGTGCCAACATTTTTATAGCGGTCTCTCGCAAAGGATCATTCGCGCGATCACGCGCATGGGCCCAACCGGTCGGCTGTTTGAAATGGACCCTCGCCTGAGACCGACGGGACGAAACGGCTCGATCGCCGTCTCGTTTGCTGAGTTTGCTCGGTACTTTGAATCGGGAGCCGGCCAATTGTGGGAACGTCAGGCGCTGTGTAAGGCGCGCCCGGTCTACGGAGAGTCGACTGCCAGCGAAGCGGCAATGAAGTTAGTGCACGAGGCGATCATCGACGTCGGTTGGGACGATTCGGACGCCGACACGATTCGTGATACGCGTTACCAATTGGAACGCACGGCCAACGTGAGTAACTTGAAGCGCGGGCTGGGCGGCACGGTCGACCTCGAGTTTCTAGTGCAGATCCTTCAGTTGCGTGAATGTCAGGATCATCCGGAAGTTCTGGTGAGCAATACGTTTGATGCGATTAAGGCGCTGCAGAAGACGGGAGCCCTGACCGAAAGGACGGCCAGCTTCCTCCACGAATCCTATACCTTCTTGCGCAGCGTTGAGGCGCGATTGCGGCTGATGAACACGACCGCTCGCCATGACATGCCAACCCGGCCAGACGAGTTGGCGACGCTGGCACATTTGCTGGGGCATGCCGACAGTGGAAAGCTGATCGAAATGACCGACCACTATCGCAGCGAAAACCGGCGCCAGTTCGAAGCGTGCGTCGAGCACGTTTTGAGTGCTGCTCCGCGCTAGTTGCTAGTGCCTCTCCGGCTAAAGCCGGCACGAAGAACACCGGTCTAAAACTGACGACGCCTATCGCGCATCGTGTGGAAGCTGACAGTAGCCGGCGAATTAAAGGCAAGCTTCCTGAACCGGTAGGACCATGATCTTGCCGTCGCCCATGCGGCCGGTGCGCGTTTGATCCATGATCGTTTGGATCACCTCTTCCGCACGGACATCGTCGACCCAAATCGAGATTTCGACTTTGGGGAGAAAGGCGGCGGAGAATTCCGTGTCGGTGTATTGGTCGAGGTAACTTTTCTGACGGCCGTAGCCCTTGGCCTCTCGCACTTGGATCGCTTCAATCGGAGCCAGCTTCAAACTCTCGAGCAGTTTTTCGGCCAAGAACGGTTTGATGACGGCTACGATCTGTTTCATGCTGGCTCCAACGGTTAGCTAAAGAAATTCTCGCCGAACAGATTTAATTCGGGGCCCGTTTCAACTTCGATGTCGCCATGGATCGTTGTTTGGCACGCCAGCCGCATCGTCTCTTCGTTGCCAATAAAGGCGATGGGAGCCATCGGGTCGGGCAGCGGAACGCGGAACTTTACTTTCTCCAGCATGCCGGGGCTGTTCACATTGTCCATGCCCTTCGTGATGTTGACTCGGCAAGTTCCACAGGTGCCAAATCCCCTGCAGTTCGCCAACTTGTTGATTTCGGCTCCAAAACCATTCAGTCCTTGGTAGAGGTTCACGCCGGCGCTTAAAGCGGCCTTACGCAGATTCTCACCGTCAGGCACTTCGATTTCTTTATTCTCTTTTGTGAACTTAACGACCGGCATAACGTCTCCATTGCAGTGCGGCGGTTCTCACCAGAAGCGATGTCGCGAGATAACTCTATTCAATGACCGCCCGATTCCCAATATCGTAACCGTCGGCAAAACGTCAAAAAAGGGGTTCCAAGCATACCAGAGGGCTCGAAAAGGCCGTTCGATTGCTGGTTTACGGGCTGGCTCGATTCTGTCACGATTGGGCCGCCGGAAATGGATATGATTCGTAGAACCAGCCGAGCCGGCAAATCACGTCAACATTTTGAACTACATTCGCAACCGAAACTGCAGATATGGCCAAATTTTCCAATCACCAACAGAAGATCATCAAGAATTACTACCAAAATCGGGACGCGATTTCGGTACAGCGATTACAGGAATTGGTCACCGAGCTCTTTCTGGCCGAAGGCAAGAAGCGTGAACGGCAGTGGAAGATGATCGCGGGCCATTTGGAAAAAATCGGGGTGAAGCCAGATCGAATTGCCATGTTTGTTGAGAAAGACGACCCGGCGCTGCTCGCCAAGTTCGTCGAAGAATTGCTCAAGAAGGAATAGTCGATGCAGCAGTACTTGGCACTTTTAGAAAAAATCCTGGACGAAGGCGTCGATCGAGGCGACCGGACCGGAACTGGGACGCGGAGCATTTTCGGTCACCAGATGCGGTTCGACCTGTCAGCCGGGTTTCCGCTACTGACCACGAAGAAACTCCACCTGCGTTCGATCATCCACGAGTTGATTTGGTTCCTGCGCGGGGACACGAACATTGCCTACCTGAAAGAGAACGGTGTTTCGATCTGGGACGAGTGGGCGGACGAGCAAGGAGAACTGGGACCGGTCTACGGCAAGCAGTGGCGCAGTTGGACCGGGAGTGATGGAACGACGATCGACCAAATCGCACAGGTCGTCGATCAGATCAAGAACAATCCCGAATCGCGGCGGATGGTCGTCAGCGCTTGGAATGTGGCCGACGTCGAAAAGATGGCGCTGCCGCCTTGCCATCTACTGTTCCAATTTTACGTGGCCGAAGGGCGCCTGTCGTGCCAGCTATACCAGCGCAGTGCCGATGTCTTTTTGGGCGTACCGTTCAACATTGCTTCCTACGCGCTGCTGGTCCACATGATCGCAAATGTGACCCAACTGAAAGTCGGCGATTTCGTTCACACACTGGGCGACACGCATCTGTACAGCAATCACTTCGAGCAGGCTCGTTTGCAATTGGCTCGGGAACCGCGTCCGCTGCCTCAGCTGAAACTAAATCGGCAAGCGACCGAACTGTCAGAATTTTGCTTTGAGGATTTCGAGCTGGTGAACTACGAACCTCACCCTCATATCAAAGCGCCCGTCGCTGTCTGAACCGAGCCCAATCCCATGCCCAAGCTTTCTCTCATCGTCGCGGTGGCGCGGAACGGCGTTATTGGTCGGGGCGGCGACCTGCCTTGGCGGTTGTCGGCCGACCTGAAACGGTTCAAGCGACTGACGATGGGCAAGACGATGATCATGGGGCGCAAAACATTTGACTCGATCGGTCGTTTGCTACCGGGACGGACGACGGTCGTGCTGACGCGCCAAACCGATTGGTCGTTTCCGGGTGCCCGTGTGGCCGCTTCCTTGCAAGAAGCATTGGTTTTTGACAATCCTGATCAAGAAGAAGTCTTTGTGATCGGCGGAGCGCAGCTATACGAAACGGCACTGCCGTTGGCCGACCGATTGTACCTGACGCGAATCGAAACCGATGTCGAAGGCGATACCCACTTTCCTGCGTGGGAACCTAACGAGTGGCAAATCGTGCGCGAAGAATCGTTCCCCGTCGATGAGAAGAACGAATTCGAGACAACGTTTCTTATTTATGAGCGTGTGGCGACCGGATAAACAAACGTTCCATTCTTGAGCCAAGGCCGGTGGCAGGCATTTGCTCGGCAATTTTTTTGCCAGCACTGCTGCCAGTCCTTATGGGTAATCGCGCTCCGCCTCACTACCTCACAGTGACTCCGTTTGACCGGCCCCGGCGATTTCTGTTTACCGACAACGTCGAAACTGGGTACTACTGCCCAATTCGAACTCACTCAGAAACGAATATCGCAGGCAATGAACCAGGCCCGCGGCTTCAGGGTACAAGGAACGGGACCATGGCTCGCAGACGACGTCGAACTTCCCTTGGTGAATCGCACGAAGATCCTCGTGGTGAATCGCTCCACCATCGCGGTGGCCAACGGCGCAGATTTCCTTGGCTCTTCATGTTGCTGATGTTCCTCGCGGTGGCAATATTTTTTGCGCCCCAAATCGTGACGCAGACGACTCTTAAGGATCGCCTATTGCAATGGGCGTTACCGGCAGGCGCGGCTCACGTCGAAATCGGCACGGCCCGCGCCGGCTGGCTCGCTCCCGTCTCGCTGCAAGACGTCCAAGTGCGCGATGTCCAAGGGCAGCCGATGATCTTCATCGAGGAGGTTTCGACCGAGAAACCGCTCTTCGAGTTCGTGAAGAATTATCGCGAGTTGGGCACGATTCACATTCGCAATCCACACTTACAGCTGATCGTTACGAAAGATGGCAGCAACCTTCAAGAAGCGCTTGCCACGTTAACGACGTCCGAAAAGGAATCAAGTCGCCAAGCGACCAGCACGTCGTCGCCGGTTAGCCTGGGGTTGGAAATCACCAACGGCAAGATCGATGTGGCCGATCAAGTGAGCGGCATTCAAAGTGTCGCCGACAACGTCAATCTAACGCTTCACGTGCCGGCCGCGAATGAATCGGAACTTGTGCTGAAGCTGGCTGCCAACACGATTCAGGGACAACAGACGGGCCAATTGCAGGCGGACATCCAGTGGAAACCACCGCACGAATTTACGGCCAAAGACCTGGGCGCGGGGCAGATCGTGTTCCAATCGAACCAGTTTCCGTTGCCGATTCTGGCACCGTTGCTTTCGCGAACCGTGCCCGACTTACGCCTGGATGGACAGCTGAACGCCGACCTGACGTGCAACTGGGCCAATCAAGTCGACGGACCGGCACTACGAGCGGCCGGCGAACTGGGTATTGAGCGCGGACTATTCGCCATGACGTCGGTTCTGGGGAATGACGAGATTCGATCAGAGCACATCACGGCTCAGTTAGATGCCTCGATCGATCACAGTCAGGTGAGAATTCAGAACCTACGCACCCAATCCGAATTTGGTGAATTGGCTGTCACGGGGTCGGCTCCTTTGGCCGAGCTAGTCGCCGAGGATGTTTTGGCACAGGCGATGAGCGCCACATCTGGACACCAATTGCAAGCGACCGGACGAGTCGATTTGGCACGGCTCGCGCAGTCGCTGCCAGAAACGTTAAGACTTCGCGCCGGGACAAACATCACCGAGGGAACGTTAGAGCTAACGGCCAGTAGCAAAAACGCAGGTCAAGGTCGCCAGGTCGTCGCCGACGTGACAACCACGACCCTTGCCGGTATGAGCAACGGTCAGTCCGTTCGCTGGGACCAACCAGTGCAACTTCATTTCATCGGTCGGCCGGTGGGTCAGCAGTGGGTCGTCGATCGGCTGGAAGCGCAGGCCGAGTTTCTGCACGTGGTCGCCAACGGGAGTGCCAGTCAGGGGCAATTCCAAGCGAATGGTGATTTGGGTGCGATGCTCAGCGAAGTGCAGAAATTTGCCGACATCGGCACCGTGCAATTGGCGGGTGGTTTCGAGTCGAGCGGTGACTGGCAAACAGACATCAGTGGTCACGTCGCCGGAAAAACGACGGCCAACATTCGTCAGTTCGCAATGGCATACGAAGGCATGCCGCCTTGGCAGGAATCGGCGCTGACGCTGTCCGGTTCATTCGCAGGGACGGTGCAAGATCAGACGGTTCGAGAGATTCAAAAAGCATCGGCGTCGCTCGCCAGCGGCAGCGATCACCTACAGATCGTGCTGACTCAGCCGGTGCCCCAGCCCTCGGCAGAGACCGATTGGCCTGTTCAAGCCGCGTTGCAAGGTCGCGTGGAATCGTGGCTCGCCCGTTTGCGGCCCTGGGTTGCGACGGGAGACTGGAACGTGTCGGGGGCCATCGACGCAACAGCTACCGGCGTCGGATCAATTCGCGCGGTGGCATTGCAGCCGATCGACATCAAACTGGCGGACGTTCGCGCCGCGGCAGGAGCACAGGTTCTGGTGGATCCCGAAGTGAAGCTGGTGGGCGCCCTGCAGTGGGATCAAAAAACGCAGCGCGTGACGATCCCGACCGCAACGATCGCCAGCAGCACATTGGCAATGCGGGCTCAAGACGTCGACATTTCGTTAGCGCCGGAATCCTTCAGCGCGACGGGAACGACTTCGTTCCGCGCCGACCTGCAGCGACTCTGGACTTGGACTTCGGATCCGACTCAACCGAGCACGATGGTACCCCAGGGGCTGGCCATCGGTAGCGTCCGACTCAGCACGGCCGCCAACCAGATTCAATTCGTGGGCGAAACGAAGGTTACCGACTTGATCGTCAATACATTGACGGCACCGACGGCCACCACGCCGGCTGCTTGGAACCGTTCCTGGCACGAATCCGAAGTGACGCTCAACGCCAGTGGCACGTTTGACCAGCCGGCTGACCTCTTGCGACTGGACAATTTGAAGCTCGCTTCCGATTCCCTCCAAGTCGCAGCGCAGGGCAACATCGACAAGATCACGTCGGCTCCCTACGCCCATGTCCAAGGGCAATTGCAATACGATTGGCAACGCGTGCTCGACAAGATTCGCCACCAGATCGGACCGCAATTGCAAATCGTTGGACAGCAGAACCAACCATTCCAATTACGGGGGCCGCTGACATCGACCGCGATCGTGGCCAACTCGAACCCCACGTTCCCGGGCCAAGCACCGCAAGCCAGGCAACCGGTCGTCCCGCCCGGTTTGACGGCTCAGGTCGCCTTAGGCTGGGACCAAGCGAATCTGTACGGGGTCGTCTTGGGCGCCCAGCAAATCAATGCACGTTTAGAGCAAGGCGTCGTCTTCGCCGAACCATTCTCTTTGGCGTTGACCAACAATACCCAAGCCGGTGCGCCTCAGGCGGCCAAACTGACCATGGCGCCGCGCGTTGAACTCAACGCACAACCGATGATGCTGGTACTCGACCAAACGACGTCGGCGGAGAACATTGAGTTGACGCCCGAGTTGTGTGCTCATTGGCTGAAGTATGTGACACCCTTGATGGCCGGCACGGCGACCGCGAGCGGTAGCCTCTCGGCGCGTTTGGCGGGTGCCCGAGTCCCGTTGACCAATCCGATGGCGGCCGATTTGGCCGGACAGGTCACGATTCACCAGGCTCGAGTAAGCCCCGGGCCAATGGCTCAACAGTTACTCAATGTCAGTCAGCAAGTCGGCGGATTGATCCAAAAGAATTCGAACTCGCTGTCGTTCCTACAGGCAGAAAACACCTGGCTCGAGATCGAGCAACAACAAATCGAATTCCAAATGAGTGGAGGTCGGGTTTACCATCGAAATTTGGAATTTCGGCTCGGGGATGCGCAAGTGCAATCCCACGGTTGGGTGGGACTCGATCAGTCAATTGCGCTCGAAGCCAACATTCCGATTCTGGATAAGTGGATTGGAGACGAAAAACTGTTAGCTGGATTACGCGGAAAATCGGTCCAAATCCCAATCCGGGGAAGCTTCTCGCAACCCGAATTGGACCAACGAGCGCTGGCCGACATCTCGAAACAGCTGATTGGAAGCACTGCCGAACAGTTCATCCAAGGAGAACTTCAAAAGGGACTGCAGAAACTGCTTGGTCCGAAATAACCACATCGCAGATTCATAACGCAGTTTTGTTATGCGGCGTTGCAGACTAAACTGACGCCGTCTGCTATTCCTTTTCGTGAGCTGTTGGCGCGCATGAGAATCGTTGCTTTAGGTACCGGGGGCTTTCACCCATCCGAGATGCGGCACTCGGCCTGCTTTTTCTTACCTACCGAAGGCATCGTCCTCGACGGCGGCACTTCCACGTTTCGAATTAAAAGTCGGCTGGAAACCGAATATTTGGACATTCTCGTTTCGCATGCTCACTTAGATCACATCGTCGGACTGACTTATCTAATCGAGTTACGTGATGCCTGCTCCACGATGCGGGGCTTCATGTCTTCGAAAACGGCGGCTGCCGTCCGCGATCATTTGTTTTGCGAGCCTATCTTTCCCGTCAAGCCACCGTTTTCTATCGTGGAAGTTGATGGTTCCAACAGCCACACGCTGCAAAGCGGCTGCACGATGCGTTGCTTTCCATTGATCCATCCTGGCGGGAGCTTCGGCTACCGGCTCGACTGGACTGACAAATCGCTAGCCTACGTCACCGATACGACGGCGGCGCTTGATGCGAGCTACCTCGAGCATATCCAAGACGTCGATTTGTTAATCCACGAATGCTATTTCCCAGACGGGCAAGAAGAACTGGCCAAGAAGACAGGCCACAGCTGTGCGACACCAGTGGCTCAAGTGGCCCAAGCGGTCAATGCCAAGCAATTGCTGATTGTTCATGTCGACCCAACATCGGCGACTGCCGACCCGATCAATATGGATGTCATCTGCAACATCTTTCCGGGAGCCCAGCTGGGCACCGATCTCATGGAACTAGACTTCTGATTTCAGTAGCTCGGCAGACGGGGACATTTCACGTTCCGCCAGCGCAGACGAACCCTGCTCGACGGGCCGGATGCCTAGTTGCTCGGCAAGTCTCAATAAGCGTCGTAGCGTTCTGCGATAGGCAAAGTACTCAACCTCAATCGCGTGTCTGGGCGAAGCGTGATATTTGAGCCCTCCCGTCAGCCCACGCGTTCCGGTCTGCACGATCGCCGAACGCAGTTTTTGTTGCGTCTCCGCTGACGCCTGCGAATTGCCTGCGACCCCATGCTGAGCAAGCAAAACCTTGGCAATCAGCTGGCCCTGCAATTCGGCCAGTGACCAAATCGCCCCGTTGGGTTGAATCAAGCCAGAGAAAAACAGTCCATTGAAATCTGGATGAAATAGCCGCAGTGGCAATTCGTTCGCAGTTCGCACATCGAACTCGGTCGGCGCCAAGAAGGGCCATTCCATCTGATAACCGGTGGCACAAAGCAGCACGTCAAATTCGGCCTCCCAGCCGTCTTCAAAGATGACCTTGGGGCCGACGATCGATCGCAGCCCGTGACGAACGTGGACGCGACCGTGTCCGATCGCTTCGAGTAGCTGAGAATTGACGATCGGATGCGATTCGAACAGGCGGTCGAGCGGTCGCGGTAACCCGTACCGTTCTAGCGGGCCAACGGCGACACGAAGAAACGCGGTCGTGATCGCGCGCCACAGGAACCAAGGCAAGCGGAATTTGGCCATCGTTTCCCCGCAGCGGTCAATCGGTGCGCCACAGAGGAATTTTGGTAGGAAATGATAACCGCGGCGAAGACTGATCGAACAATGGGCAGCATGCCGACCAAGTTCAGCAGCGATGTCACAGCCCGAATTGCCCGCCCCCACCACCAGGACCCGCTTCCCGACAAACGGGTCGGGCACGCGATAATCGCGCGAATGAATCACTTGGCCGGTAAAGCGGCTCGCCAAGTCGGGCAGATTGGGACTCGTGTGATGGCCGGCAGCAATCACAACGGCGTCGTAGTCACGCGGAGCCGTTTCGCCAGCGACTTTAACTTGCCAACGGTCGCCGGCACGGCTTATCTTCTCGACCGAAGTTTGCAGCTGGATGAAACGACCGAGTCCAAAGTGATCTGTGAAGTCTTGTAGGTAACTCAGTACCTGCGAATGGCTTGGGTAGTGAGGAAAACTGCCCGGCATTCGACGGCTGGGAAATTCGGTCATCCGCTTGGATGAAATCATGGTCGCCGAAGCGTACATGTTCGAATGTGGGCTGCCGTAATACCAATTGCCACCGATACCATCTTGCCGCTCCAGGCAATCGACTTCCAAGCCGTGTTCCACGAGCGCATGAAGTGTCGTCAGCCCGCAGGGGCCGGCCCCTATGACGCAGATTCGTGGCATACGTTACTCAAATTGCTAGTCCGTTCCCAGTTTGTCGACTGCCGATTATAGAAGCTCAAGGCGGATCGAACGGCCGTTTGCCCCATGATGGAGTCCCGTTCACATGCCCCCATTTGGGGTACGTAATTCGACACTCGTATGAAATACAGAACTGAAATTTATTGCTTGAAATACGCGAAACCAGTGGTCTTCCGAGCCACTAAACCTGGCGACAGACCTATGCGTAAACGTTTACTATAAAACACTTTACCGATCTGAAAACTGGGATTCGACAGCCAGGTTCTTTAATTTTTTAGTCTCTTTGATTAGAATCCGACTATACACTTCGCGCAAGGAAAACTCAGAGTTTTCTCGGCAACTTCATTGGGATTCAGATCATGGGCCAAACGAATTCGGCAGAAGAACACAAACTAGTAAGCAGCTTTGAGGCCGTCCGCCGGACTTTGATGCAAGCAGAATACGCGGATCGGTTAGACAAGCCGCTCGCTTTTTGGGCTCTTCCCAACGACCGTCGACTTCCATTGGCGTTTTTGGGGCGGTCCGTCGGCGAATTGCTGCAGACTCCCTTTCCTGAGCTGACTTCGACCCGAGGCATTGGCCACAAGAAGATTAGTTCGTTGGTGCGGCTGCTTCATCGGGCGACCAGCGACACGCCACCAGCGGTCCCTTACGGACTGCAAGAACTGGCTGACGAAATCCAAAACAAGCCGGCTGACACCACGGCCGTTCACGAATCGGCCTCGGCCTTCGCCCCGCAGCTCGTTTCCGAAGCATTATGGGTTCAGTGGTGCGATACCGTGCAGCGTTTCCATTTGGGTCGAGAGACGCTCGGTCGCCTAGCACCGTCCCTGCAATCCTTGCCGACAGTGATTTGGCACAAGCCACTAGGCGATTACTTGGGCCATTCTCTGGCCGACATCCGTCAGCTGAAAACGCATGGTGAGAAACGTGTCCGCGTCGTTCTCGAAGTGTTCCACTCGGTGCATCACTTGCTTAGCAACGCGCGATCCGATTCTCGGCTGTCGTTACAACTCGTACCTCGCTTTGTTCCGGGCGCAGAGGACTTCATTGCTCAGTCGCTGCGAACCAATGCGTCCATTCAGCCGGAAGAACTAGCTCACAATCTGATTGAACCGATGCTGCAGCAAATCGAAATCGATTCGGGAGAGGCGGTTTCCGGGCTGGCACGACATCGCTTGGGCGTGGGAGCCGAATTGAAAAGTGTCCGCGAGCAGTCACGTGAAATGGGTGTGACACGTGCCCGCGTCTATCAATTACTGGAAGACTGCGGCAAAGTCATGGAAGTTCGTTGGCCAGAAGGGGCGGGCCGATTCGAGAGTCTGACGCCGGCCGTCTCACGCGAAGCAAAATCGCTTTACGATCTCGCACGACAACTTTTCTTCCCGGACAAGAACGGCAAGTCATCGGTCGAGCTGGACGGCGAAGAGTAATCCTACGCCGCCCTGCGACCCGCTTCAGGAACCGACTTCGCTAAACTTGCGGTCAGGTCGCCCGCAGTCCACAGTGGGCGACTTTGAAACGCGGAACCGATCCGGTGTTTGGCTTTTTGTAGATCGAGCCAAGAGGCCGGATAGCCCAACCACGCACGGATGCCAACCTGCCTCGCATGCGACCATAACATGCGTTCGGCGGCCGCTTCTTCGTTGCCTCGCGCCCCGGCATGCGCCAGTTGCAATGGGGCCGATTCCCGTAGGATCACTCGGCTTGTCGGGTCACAGACGCTCGCCAAGCCTTGCCGACGAAGACGAAAGGCCAGTTCGACATCGGCCAAGTTGGCCGGCAACCGCTCGTCCCAACCGCCCAGCTCCAACAGATCCTGGCGGCGGAAAAATCCGCAAGAAGCCGATGGGCCGTCCACTCGCATTGGCAACCTCAGCCGCTTTCCCTGAGCGGCCAAACGCTTTCGACGATCGGGTGTCGAGACACAATAATCAAGCCCCGCAATCGCCACCGTGGCGTGTTCTGGCTGATCGTCAAACATGAGCGACGAGACCGAGCCCATGCGGCTCGTCCGTTGCAGGCGATCGATCGCGGCTTGATCCCAATCGGCCAGGACTTCGACACCCGGCAGCACCAGGTTGGTGTAGGCGCCGTGGGAGGCGCTCAAACCGGCATTCGCTAGCGAACTCCACTTAGCCAGGCGGTCGTCAACACGCAGGAAGCGGACTTCGTCTCCCAACCCGTATTGGTCTACGTAGCTGGCGCCACAGACGACCACCACTTCGCAAGATTGCGGACGATGCGTCAGGAGAGAAACCAAAGTCTCTTCAAGAGAGCCTTGCTGACCGACAGCTGGAACGATAAGGGACAAACGGAACACAACGAAACCCTGTGCAAACGCAGGCCAAAAGGGAAACCCGTCGTACGCGGGCCACACTTGTAATTCGGCGTTCACCTAGGTTAGCGCTCAGTTGAATTACCCATACTGGGCAGAGGAGCCCCAGCGAGGCAACAAACTTTATCCAGCCAGTAAACTCGACCAAGCATGCGAATCGTCAAACGGGCGTTCCTCCAGGCGCTGAAGCCGTTCCGGCCAATCCAGTCGCTCCAGCCGCGTCGATTTCGGCAGTGCTGGCAGATCGACCAAAAACTGCATTCAGGCTTCATCCCAGACCTGCGCGAGCTCGACCAGGACCTCAACCGCTTGGACCATTTCGTCGACACAAACCCATTCCAATACGGAGTGCAGATTGTGCTGGCCCGAGGAGAGGTTCGGCGTCGGCAGGCCAATCTCGGTCAATCGCGATCCGTCGGTCCCGCCACGAATGATCTCTTGAGTCCATTTCCGCCCCAGTCGCTCGTGCGCTTTTTCGGCGAACAGGACGGCTCGTGGCTCCTTCGACAAGCCGTCGCCCAAGTTGCGATACTGCCGTACGACATCGACGTCGACTTGAACGCCGGGGACCGCTTCGATCGTGCTGGCGGCCGCCGCGCGAAGAACTTGTTCGTGGTCACGCAGTTTTTCGGTATCAAAATCTCGCAGCAAGACTTTCAGCTCGACATCATCGACCTGACCGCTCAGATCGTAAGGATGCAAAAACCCGTCGCGGTCGCCAGTTCGTTCGGGCGATAACTCGGGCGGCAACTGCATCAGAAAATGGCCCAGTGCGCGAATCGCATTGACCATGCGATCCTTGGCAATCGCTGGGTGAATATTGACGCCACGAATCCGGACCGTCGCCATGTCGGCCGAAAACGTCTCGACATCGATCGTGTTGGCGGCCGGGCCATCCAACGTGTAACAAACATCGGCGCCCAATTTTTCCAAATCGACATGATTCACGCCCCGACCGATCTCTTCGTCGCAGGTGAACAGCATGCGAATCGGCCCGTGCGAGACGCCAGGATTCTCCAGCAGCGTTTGAGCCAATTGCATGATGATCGCCACGCCCGCTTTATCATCACCTCCCAATAGCGTTGTCCCATCGGTCGTGATGAGGGTCGCTCCGTGCAAGTCGTTCAGTTCGGGACTATCGGCGACCGTGATGACCTGATTCGGGTCGCCGGCTAGCACGATGTCGCCACCCGCGTACGCCTCGATCACGTTCGCTTGGACATTTGCTCCGGAAGCGTCAGGCGATGTATCCATGTGGGAGTTAAAGCAGAGCACCGTTTTGGTTGTCGAAGTTGCTGGTACCGTCCCGTAAACCAACCCGAATTCATCCTGCATCGCGTCCTCAATGCCCATCGCTTTCATCTCGGCCACCAGCAGTTTGCCCAAATCTAACTGGCCGGGTGAACTTGGGTATTCCGTGGCAGCCGGGCTGGCGGTTGTGTCCACCGCAACATAGCGCAAGAAGCGGTCGATAAGCTGCTGTTTATTGATCTGCACTGATTTCTCCCGTATCTCGTCGAGCGGGCCACCCTGTGATAAGTTACAAGCAAGCCAACCACGACGAGGAATTTAAAATGTCCGACCGATCTCATGACCAGGGCAATGTGGCCTACATTCTATTCGACGTGGAGAGCATTGCCGACGGGCAGCTCGTGTCGCAAGTCCGCTATCCGGGCGAAAATTTGACGCCCGCAGAAGCGGTCCAGCGTTACCAGGACGAATTGGTCGCCAAGAGCGGTTCCAGCTTTGTCCCCTACACACATCAGTTGCCCGTTTCGATCATTGTCGGCAAAGTCGATTCGCAGTTTCGCCTGATGGATATCGTGGCGCTCGATGAGCCCAAGTATCGTTCGCACGTCATGACGGAGAATTTCTGGCGGGGCTGGGAAGCGTATCAGCGTCCGACGTTGGTCAGCTTCAATGGCCGCGGGTTTGATATTCCCCTGCTGGAATTGGCCGCCTACCGTTACGGAATCAGCATTCCGCATTGGTTTGATTCGTCACGTGGATTTAGCCAGCCGCGAAACCGCTACAACACCAATTCCCATTTAGACCTGCAAGAAGTGCTGGTGAATTTCGGTGCGACCCGCTTTAACGGAGGCCTCAACCTGGCCGCCACGCTGCTGGGCAAACCTGGCAAGATGGACGTGCAGGGTGACATGGTGCAGCAGATGCACGATGAGGGAAAGCTGGAGGAGATCAACGACTACTGCCGCTGTGACGTTCTGGATACCTACTTCGTCTTTCTGCGCTATCTCGTTCTGACGGGTCATCTCCAGGTCGACAAAGAACAGCAGCTGGTATCGGAAACGAAGGAATGGTTGATCGGTCAAGCCGATGATCGGGCCGCCTACGCAACGTATCTCGACCATTGGTCCGATTGGAATAGCCCCTGGAAATCAGATCCGGCGGACGATGAGGCAGTCGCTGTCGACGATCCGTCCACTTCCGACCAACAACAAGAGCCAGTCGAACAAGACGCGTAACGCGACTGTTGACTGGCTCTATGTGTTCAGGTCGAAGCGCGGCCGGCAATCTTGCCTCGGCCGCGTGCGGGTCGACTAGCGAGGCAATTCAAACAGGTGATGAATGTACTCTGCCACGTTCACCAACTTCTTCGAACGCCAGTGCACGTTGGTGCGACTCATTCCGGGTCCGTGCTTGAACGAGTAGGTACTACGGTAATGCGGCAACGAGTTGTGCGGCATCATCGGTGGGTACATCAAATGCGTTGGAGTCGTCGGTCTGGGCGTGGCGAAAGGAACGGGGTACTTCGGAGCGGGCAGTCCACAATGCGTGCCGTCCGATGGAATACCGTTCCCTTGTCCCAGCAGTCCACTGCACAGTGCGCAGCCACTGCCACTGCCACCGCAACCGCCGCCGGCAAGGCAACTGCCCAATGCACCAACGCCTCCCAGCAGCCCGCAGCTGCCAGTTGCACATCCGCCGGATGAACAGTCGTCGCCGACCGAAAAGCTAACTCCCGAACCGCCCGAACATCCACCCGCGGCGGAAGTGCACGAGCCAGAATCTGATCCGTCCAGGTCGGACATGTAAAAGGTCTCTTGGGCCATCGAGGGAGTCGTGACGACGGCGAGCAGACAAACGGGCAACGCAAAAACCAGTGCGACGGCCGAAAACCGAACGCATTTCGATTGATGGGTAGACATGGGAATCCTTTCCGGCGAGCCAATTCGACCGGTTTCTATGGGCAAGCGCGTCTGGAAAAATCCAGCCACGTGAAGGTGGGATTTGAGGCGGGGCCGCCAGGACATGCAGAACCGACGGCCGTAGGGCTGTATTCGGCTTGTCAGAGTTGTGAAGGTAAAACTTTGTTTGGCGGATGTTACAGTTGAACCTGATCCCGGTCTAAACCGGCTGGGCTGCTTACCTACAGCCTGTATAATCCCTACACTTTCACGGCGAGCGGAGCCTATTCCCTCGCTACCCGAATCGTGCCTACACGGAATGGGCACGCTTGAATTGAGTAAAGGAGTGCTGATCTTCGCGACCGTCATCGTCGATGAATAAATGCCGGTCGACTCGTTCTCGCCATTTTGCGCATCCCACTTCCCGGTTTTGCGTGCCTATCCAATTTTCAACCGAGGAATTCTCGCGTGGCCAAACGTCGCCCGACAAAGAAGACCAAAAAGAAAGTCATCAAGAAGAAGGTTCGCAAAAAGGTCACGAAGTCGACCGGAACTTCTCCACGGAAGAAGGTCAAGAAATCGAGCCCCAAGAAATCGACGCGCAAGCGATCGTCGCGCAAGAACAAGAGCGATGACATGCTGTTCGATGGGTCGGGCGAGGACCTTTCAAGCGTACCGCTGCGTCTGGCTGCCCAATCGCGTTACCTGAATTACTCGCTGTCGGTCATCACGAGCCGAGCCCTTCCTGACGTGCGTGACGGACTCAAACCGGTCCAGCGGCGGATCCTCTACACGATGGGTCAGATGCGATTGGACCATAATGCCAAACATCGCAAGTCGGCGACGGTCGTCGGTGATGTGATGGGTAAGTACCATCCGCACGGCGATAGTTCGATCTATGACGCCATGGTCAGGATGGCTCAAACCTTTTCGCTGCGGATGCCGCTGATCGATGGTAGCGGCAACTTTGGCTCGATCGACGGCGACAACGCGGCCGCGATGCGGTACACCGAATGTCGGATGACGCGGCTGTCGAGCCAAATCCTAAGCGATCTGGCAACCGAAACGGTCGCCTTCAAACCGAATTACGATGGCACGAAGCGCGAACCGGTCGTCGTTCCCAGCCGAGTTCCGACTCTGCTGGTCAATGGAGCCACCGGTATCGCGGTCGGCATGGCGACGAATATTCCGCCCCACAATTTGAAAGAGGTAGGTAAGGCGCTGCTCAAGCTGCTCAACAATCCTGAGATCAAAGATTTTCAACTCGTCGCCGAAGACGCCGTTCGCGGGCCCGATTTTCCCACGGGCGGCCAGATCATCAATAGCAAGGAAGAGCTGCGCGACATTTATCGGACCGGCCAAGGACCGATCAAGACGCGGGGGACGTCCAAAGTCACCGGCAGTGGTGCCAAACGGGTGCTGCAAATCGATTCGATTCCCTACGGCGTCAACAAGGCCGACCTCGTCGAACGTATCGGCGAATTGGTTTTTACGGGGAAGCTGCCGCTGGTAACCGAAGTCCGCGACGTTTCCACCGACGATATTCGGATCGATCTCGAGTTGAAGAAAGACGCCGACCCCGAGAAAGTCTTGGCATTCCTCTACAAGAACACCTCGCTGCAGAAATCGTTCAACGTAAACCTTACCTGCTTGGTGCCAACCGAAAACCCAGAAGTCGGCGCGCCCGATCGATTAGGGCTGAAGCAAATCTTGTGGTACTTCCTACAGTTCCGCCTGAACGTTGTCACACGACGACTGGAAAATGAACTCGCTTCGCTGGAAAAGCGCCTGCACATTTTGCGTGGCTTCGTCAAAGTATTCGACGCCCTGGACACGATCATCCGCATCATTCGCAAAAGTGACGGCAAAGCGGACGCCGCGGTCAAGATCATGAAACGGTTCCCGGCCTCGAAGGGCGGGCTCGACGCAGAACAGACCGATGCGATTTTAGAGCTTAAGCTGTATCGTTTGGCCAAACTTGAAATCAACATCATTCAACAAGAACTGAATGAGAAAGAAAAACGAGCCAAAGCGATTAGACGTCTCTTGAAAGAAGATACCAAAGATACGAACGCATCTGGACGCTGGAAAATTGTTCGTGGCGAGATCGAAGAGCTCATCAAAGACTATGCCAGCGACAAAGACGGCCGGCGCCGCACGATCATCCAATCGGTGGGTGAAGAGATCGAATACTCGGCCGAAGATTTCATCGTCGCCGAAGATTGCCACATTCTGATCACCCGCGATGGTTGGGTGAAACGGCAAAAACAAATTGCCGATCCGTCCAAAAGTCGTATCAGGCAAGGCGATTCCATCCTCACGATCGTCGCCGGGTCGACGCGGGAAACGATCGGCTTTTTCTCAGCACTCGGATTCTGCTACACCGCTCGGATGGTCGACATTCCGGCTTCCACCGGCTTCGGCGAACCGATTCAGAAATTGTTCAAGCTGAAAGATGGCGATAAGATCGTCGCCGCCTACTCATTCGATCCACGCGTCATCGGCGACATCAAGGAGGATCCGAAGAACCCAGACCTGTGCCCCGAGATTCACGGTTTCGCTGCCTCCAGCAACGGCTACGCACTCCGATTCGGGCTGGAACTCTATGCCGAACCGTCAACTCGCAGCGGCCGACGTTATGCACGTGTCTCGGCTGGTGCCGGAATCGTCGGCGTTTACCCGATCGATGCGGACGAGACGATCCTGGCGATCTCCGGAAATTGTCGAGCGGTCGTTTGCCCTTCGGAAGAGATTAATTATCTGTCCGGTCCGGGAAAGGGAATTCAGCTCATCAAACTGGCCAAAGATGATGAACTGCTAGGATTCAAACCGTCGCGAGGCGACCGCGACCTGCTGGTTGTGGAAACGAATCGGGGCGCTCAAAAAACAATATCTACCGCCAAGTATCGCGTCACTTCGCGAGGCGGCCGCGGTAACGAGATCCAGAAGAATGGCAAGATCGCCAAGATCATCCACCCGCCGGTCGAAGCACCAGTACCCTTCGACGAAACAGAATAGCCTGACCAACCGGTCAGACGGTCAAAACCTATTTAGCCCAAACACGTTTGCCAAACGATAAGACGATGAGCACAGCTACCAAAAAGAAATCGTACGCCGCCAAAGACATCGTCGCGCTCGAAGGGCTAGACCCGGTCCGAAAACGACCCGGCATGTACATCGGCGGCGTCGGCATGGCCGGTCTGCACCACCTCGTCTGGGAAATCGTCGACAACAGTGTCGACGAAGCGATGAATGGTCACGCCACAGAAATCAACGTGCAACTGCACAAAGATGGCGAAACGATTACCGTCTCGGACAACGGTCGAGGCATCCCGGTCGACAAACATCCGAAGACCAAAAAACCGGCGCTCGAAATGGTGCTGACCATCCTGCATGCCGGCGGAAAATTTGAGGGTGCGAATTATAAGACAGCCGGCGGATTGCACGGCGTGGGCGCCTCGGTCGTCAACGCGCTATCAAAGAAGATGGTTGCCGTCGTCCGTCGCGGAGGCCATCAGTACAAGATGGAATTCGCTAAAGGGAAGACCAAGAGCAAACTGCAGAAACTGAGCGGCAAAGTGCGGGGGACGGGCACTACCATCACGTTCACGCCCGATCCGACGATCTTCCCCAAAACTAAATTCGATCCGAATACGATCGCTCAGCGTTTGGAGATCGCCAGCTATCTTCACCGGGGCGTCAAAGTCAATTTTGCCGACGATACCAACGGTACGAAGGTCACTTATTTCCACGAACAGGGAATCGTCGATTACTTGGGCAAGGTTTTAAAAGAACGCAAAGCCAGCGCGATCCACGCAGCGCCGTTCACGTTCGCCAAAGATGAAAAAGAAAGGATCGAGCTGGCGCTGCAGTGGACCGAATCGACCGACGAGCACGTGCGGTCCTACGTCAACGGCATCACCACCGGCAGCGGCGGAACGCATGAGAACGGTTTCCGCAGCGCCATCACCAAGGCGATTCGCAACTACTTCGATACGCACAATCTTGTCCCGCGCGGCGTCAAGATCACGCATGAGGACATTCGCGAAGGGCTCGTTGCGATCGTTTCGATTTTCATCGCCGAGCCCCAGTTTCAAGGTCAAACCAAAGATCGTTTGAACAATCCCGAGATCCAAAGTCTCGTTGACGGGGCGATCCGGCCGGCGTTGGAACAATGGCTGAACAACAACCGGACGGTGGCGGACGGGATCATTGCCCGTGTGATCGCAGCGGCGCGAGCACGAGCCGCTTCTCGCGCGGCGGCCGATTCGATTTCACGTAAGGTGAGCGGTAAGCGGAGCATGATGCCGAGCAATCTGAGCGATTGCCTCAAGAGCGGCCGCGGCGAATCGGAACTGTTCATCGTGGAAGGCGATTCGGCCGGTGGCAGCGCCAAACAGGGCCGCGACCGGCACACCCAAGCGATCTTGCCTCTACGAGGCAAAGTACTCAACACAGAAAACGCATCGCTGAAGAAGGTGCTGGAAAACAAAGAGCTGCAAGACCTGATCACGGTCATCGGCTGTGGGATTGGCGCTCATACCAACCTGGCCAACATTCGCTACAACCGCATCATCCTGCTGGCCGATGCCGATTCCGATGGCCACCACATTACCACGCTACTGCTCACCTTCTTTTTCCGCCACATGCCGCAGCTGATCGCCGACGGCCGCTTGTACATCGCGCTGCCGCCCCTGTTTCGAATCGACATCGGTAAGGAAACTCATTGGGCCGCCGATGAGATCGATCGGGCCCGAATTCTGGAAAAGCACTCCGGCAGAGCGATTCCGGAAATCACCCGCTTCAAGGGCTTGGGCGAAATGATGCCAAAAGTACTTTGGGAAACGACGCTCAATCCGAAAACGCGCCGCATGCTCAAAGTCGAAATCGACGACCAGTTGGAAACCGATCGAATCATCAACGACCTCATGGGCCGCGACGCGTCCGCCCGATTCCGTTTCATCATGGAACGAGCCGACGAAGTCGATGGCATCGATGTCTAGGAACGGCAAAAACACATGGCAATTGAAGGTTACCCTGTCGTTCTTGATCTACCCGTCATCTGGGGCGATCAGGATCTGTTTGGCCACGTGAACAATACGATTCACCTGCGCTGGTTCGAAACGTCCCGGGTCAGTTATTGGGACGATTCGGGCATGCGCGAATTGATGGAACCGCTCCATTTGGGCCCCATCTTGGCCTCGTTGCACTGCGACTATAAGAAGCAGATCCACTATCCGGGCAAGATCCAAGTGTCGGCCCGCGCGGCCAAGCTGGGAAATACGAGCATGGTGATGGAACACGAAATTTACAACGTCGATCTAGACGAAGTGGCAGCGACCGGCAATTCGGTCGTCGTACTGTTTGACTATAAAAACCAGTGCAAATTCCAAATCACCGATGACATTCGTGCCGTCATCGAATCGTTTGAAGGCAAATCGTTCACGTAAGCACTCCGTGGCAGGGCGAATCGCAGAAACAATGTGGCCAACTCCCCTTCCCTCTGTGCCCATGTTCTTCGCAGAAAAAACGGCCAATTCGCGTCGAATCGGCACGCCGTTTTTCACGTAAGCTATGATTCGGCATAGATTTACAGATAGGCGAATTCTGGCGTCAGTCCTTGGCACCCATCGCTTAGATCTCTGTAGCCGCAGCTTTGTGGCTCATTCTGGCCATTCGAGGAGAAATATGTGGACGATCGACAAAAACAAGTAGTGCAAAGAGCAAACGCAATCGGCGGAGGTGTGGCTGTGGCTATTGGTTTGGCCGTTCTGATCGCCATGTCTCTCGCAACGGTCCAAGCCGGTTTTCGCGGAGTGAAAACTCGTTTCGGCCAAGTTGTTTTAGGTGCCCTAGAACCTGGTCTGCACTTCAGGATTCCGCTGGTCGAGAAAATCAAAGATGTCGAAGTTCGCGAACAGAAGATGGACATGGAAACCAGCGCATCGAGCATGGACCTCCAAACCGTCCAATCAAAAGTTGCCGTCAACTTTCGGCCCGACCCCGATTCGGTAGACAATCTCTACAACGAAGTCGGCTTGGATTACGAATCGCGTATCCTGAACCCGGCTGTCGAAGAGACGGTCAAAGCGGTGACTGCACAGTACACAGCCGAACAGCTGATTACCAAACGAACCGAAGTTCGCGACAAAATGGAAACGCAGTTGCGTGAGCGAATGTTGGCCAATCATCTGAACATCACGAAATTCAACATTGTCAATTTTGAATTCTCACGATCGTTCAACGAAGCCATCGAAGCCAAGCAAACTGCTGAGCAAGAAGCGCTGCGAGCCTCCAATGACCTGCGACGTATCGCAGTGGAAGCCGATCAGCAAATCGAAGAAGCACGCGGCGAGGCCGAATCGATCAAGCTTCGAGCTCAAGCCGAAGCCGACGCGATCACGATGAGAGCGGAAGCGGAAGCGAAAGCTCAGGAGCTTCTGGCCAAGTTTGTGAATCGCGACGTGATCCACCTTCGAACGGTCGAGAAATGGGACGGAGTGATGCCTCGCGTCACCGGCGACGCGATTCCGCTGCTTAACATCGGTCAAGACATGGCCGATACGGCTGGTTCTGCAGTTACCGCCGAAGCCGCTCTGACACGATCAAAGTAAGCGGGCGGCTACCAACAAAACGAATTCACACGGCAGGTTCACCAAGCGAACCTGCCGTTTTTCTTTGAAAGCAAGGCGACCACGTCACGTAGCCGAGTCTGTCCTCAGACTCGGGCGGTCAAAGACCGCACACGCAAAATCCATAAAGCACCGACGCTGTGAGACGACCGAGAGAAACAAAGGGTCGGGAGTCTTTTTCGTAGTGCACGCGTTCCATCACCAATCAGCACCGACCCGAAAAAGACTCCCGACCCTCTACGCGCCGACCCTTCACGCACCACCAAAGACCACCTGCAGTTTTGTTGTAGCCCTGAAGCTTTGTGACGACTGCTTCGCAGTCTGTCCGTCTGGGGACAGACGGACCTACGTGACGGACGCCATTCCGACCTACCACGTCACGTAGCCGAGTCTGTCCTCAGACTCGGGCGGTCAAAGACCGCACAC
>CAYZRS010000012.1:27018-109688 GCA_964480915.1 uncultured Pirellulaceae bacterium
ACCACGTCACGTAGCCGAGTCTGTCCTCAGACTCGGGCGGTCAAAGACCGCACACGCAAAATCCATAAAGCACCGACGCTGTGAGACGACCGAGAGAAACAAAGGGTCGGGAGTCTTTTTCGTAGTGCACGCGTTCCATCACCAATCAGCACCGACCCGAAAAAGACTCCCGACCCTCTACGCGCCGACCCTTCACGCACCACCAAAGACCACCTGCAGTTTTGTTGTAGCCCTGAAGCTTTGTGACGACTGCTTCGCAGTCTGTCCGTCTGGGGACAGACGGACCTACGTGAAGCGCTAAATCACTTGAGGTAGAAACACGATGAGACCCACAATCGCGGCGAAGATCGAAGCGACAAGCACAGCCCCGCTCGCCATATCGAGCGCCCTTCCCAAATCACGATTCTCGGTCCGGTCAATCGTCTTGGCCATCGTTTCTAAACAACTGTTGAACAACTCGGCAGAAAGCACCAACCCACAACACAGCAGCACCAAACACCACTGAGTCGCTTCCAGGCGGAAAATGGCGGCGGCCGCCAAAACAGCGAACAGCATGATGAAATGAACGAGGAAACTGGATTGGCCACGGACGCCGTCGCCAATACCGCGAAACGCATGGGAGAACTTCGCCAACCAACCACCGCTGGGGCGGTATTCTTGTTTCGACATGCTCTATTCCAATCCTCTAGCGCCCGCTGGTGCGATCGGCGATCCGCCTACAAAGCCTCGATAAGAGAGCGGGAAGAAACGAGGTTCAATCGCGAAACCGAAACCGACGTTGTCACGGCTCTCGTCAACTCGGGCGCTGACCGTCACCAAGAACGATTCTCCGATGCGCGTAAGTTCGAACAGCTGACCTATGTTCCCGGTTTCACCAAAATCATAGACGCCGGCCACGGTGCCGATCCACTTTTCGCTCATCCGATAATTGAGCGCCACGTTTAAGACATTGCTGTCAATTGGACCGCTGATCGAACGGAAACCGGCAAACAGGCTGCCACGTTCAGGTCGACTGATATAGCCGCCCACGGTGAACATTTTTAGTCCATCGCCAAACGTATCGGCAAAACCGTCCGACATCAGCGTCAACCGGTCACCCAGATGCCAACGCCAATCGTAATTGAGCATGCCAATGACTTCGCCAAAATTATCACGATCGTCTTTCGGGAACAGGCTTCCTTCCACGTCGAGTGTCATCCAGTCGACGATGCGCTGCTGGCCTGGGAGTCCACGTTTCGTTTGCCATCGTTGGCGTGCGCCCATCCGCAGCAGCATCAGGTCGTCGGCCACCTCAGCACTGTGGGCCGTTACCCAGCTCTGCATCCCTGATCGGAAAGCGAAATGGCGCTCATCGAATCGAAGTGGCAATGCATCGTCAACGAAAGGTGCTCCGCCGAAGACGTCATCGATAAACCGTCGACGAAAATGTTCTTGCGAGTCGTCGTCCAGCTGGTCGTAGAGTGGCAACTGGTCAAAATTCTGGTCCGCGTCGGCCCACAAGAACTCTGCCTCGAAGACGATCTTGTGCGAAAGACCATTCACATTGAATAGTTCGCTTTGAATCGACGGATCCACTTTCCACATGGGCAGACTGGCTCGAACTCCGGCTTGTCCATAGAGCCGAGTCAAATCGTCGCCGTTAATATCTTCGCCCCAGTGCATCACATCGCCGAGCACATACGGGACGACTTTGGCAGCGCCCAGCTGGAATGGAACATCCAATTCGTGCCGCGCGCCAGCCCGGATACCATCACGTTCCACTTCCCACGGGAGCGGATTAAACTTGGCCGCATCGACCGGATCAAGCGGGCGGTCGGCGACTTTCAAGTCAGCGTAGCCAACCTGTGAATGGCCATACCACGTTAAGCGATCGCTCCACAAAGACTGTCCCAATTGGAATTGATCGATTCGCGGATACCACTGCGTCTGGGTGAAGAAATCGTTCAACCGTACATCGGCAGCGATGTTCCATGAGCCGTTATCGACGAGTCGCTTAATTTCAACGCCGGTCGCTTGATCTTTCCACTGATCCCATTCCGATTCGTAATACTGCTCAAGGAAATTTCGATCGCTAATGAAGCCTGCTTCGGCCGTGATTTGGTACCCACCGGGCGTCCGCTGCCGATGTTGCCAAAGTAGCCGCCCGCGAACGTCTTCCTCGGGGACCAGAGCGCGACGATCGGCACCCAGGTTATCGAGTCCATCCTCGTCGATGCCCCAAGCGTCGAAGTAGCCTCGCGTCGGCCCCTCGATCTGGAAGAAACGATCAAGGTCGTACGTCACATCGGTGCCCACTCCCCAACCACGTCGGCTGAGATAGTCTAGCGTGCCGTTCCATTCGACACCCGGCACACGTCCGCTCAAACCGCTCAATCGTCCCAGGTCGAGCCCCGTTCCAATCTGCGTCCCGAAGACTCGGTCACGATTCACACGGACTCGGTTGATCAACGTCGAAGGTCGAGTCAAATCGGTGGCAAGTGTTGGCCAATAGAAGACCGGCAAACCGCCCACGAAGACTCGATTGTTGCGACTGACTGCTAGCCGTTGTTTACTGGACACGGGCCCACCCGTAATCGGATCGAACAGCGGCGCGCCGGTAAACGGATCGATGAATGGCTGGTCAACCTCTTCGTAATTCAGCTCTCCCGCTTGAAACCAGTACCGAGGCACACCGAGGCGACTGCTGGTGACGGCCGCACCATTGGCTTGAAATTTCCCACTGCCGATCTGACGCAGCACGGCAGCTTTCAGCCGGACGAGCCCCTGATATTCGGGCACCGGCGACAGCAGCTCCGCATCCAACACGACACCCGATTCTTGCTGGACGTTGTAGTACATGCTGTTGGCGTAAATGACTCGTTCACCCTGTCGGAAGACGATGTTGCCTTCCAAGTAGAGTTCGTACTGCCGTGAGCTGTTCTCGCCCCCATCGACGAGTGGCGATTCGCCCGTATTCGGTGTCCAAATCACCAATCGATCGGTCGAAATATCGAGCGGCCCCAGAACCGGGTCGCCCGAAATCAGAATGTTCACACCCGAATTGATGATCGCAATTTGTTCTTGGCCATCCAGAGATGGAAACCACTGAAACTGTATCCTCACGTCGCCCCGTTTCGAAATCTTGATACTGCGATTCACGGGCTGCGCCGGCGCACCGACCGTTGGCCCAGGTAGAAACGGCGGCATCTGGCCCCCGCCGGTTTGGGGAGCAACGAACTGGGCTAGTGAGACCTTGCTGGGAGGAGCTGGCTCGAGGGCAATCAAAGCTCGCTGATAAAGCGCCGGCATTTTGTCGGGCTGCTGGTCAGCGATTGGGAACGGTAAGTCGATCGGTTGGGGAGAGCTGAACGTGCCAACCCATTGAGGAACCGCTTGCGTCGCGTTCGCAGAACCCGCATCCAAATCCAAAACCGATCCGTTCTCTACATAGAGCTGGATTTTGTGAGGCCGCAGTCCGAATGCAGGAGCCGACTGAAGCCATATGACGCCCCGTTCACCCTGAACTCGCTTGGTGCCTTGTTGTAATTCAAACGGACGGTCGAGCAGCAGGACTTGACGCGTTCCCTCTTGCCAACGCACAGCGCTTTCGGCTCGCACCTGAATCGGTGCGGTTGGCACCAGTGCGGATAACTCTTCCGCCGAGGCGCGACAAAGTGGAAACCACGTGAGCAGCAAGAAAATCAGGCGAGCAGAAAGGTGACTCGACTTGGCGCGACTCGCCCACTGACGAAATCGGCGCAGCGCAAGCGGCGGCACCACCGAGTGCGGTGGCGCTCCTGAACGATTCAGGTTCACGATTCCGTAGAACAAACGAACGATCTGAGTTTCGACCCACTTCCTTGTGGGCCCTCCCTTCGTCCCCCCGAAGGCGCCAGGCCTGACTTGCAAACTGTGGCGAGAAAAGAACTTAAGACAAGTTAGGTCGCGGATTATAGGGAGCCGCAATTGGCAGAACAAGGCAGATCGACGCTTCTTTTCGGTTGCCTAACCCATTGCAAACAAGCGACTTACGGAAAGCCGTCCGCGATCCATCAAGGCGCGGCGGAAGGTGGCATTGCCAGCATTTTACGAATCTGGTGACATTCGTCACGTTAAAAGGATCACTCGCTGAGCAGTATTCGCTGCGGGGCGCCGATTCCAAACCTACTCTTTCCCATGCGGTCTCCACTTAGCGCACGCACATTTGGAACGACCGATACGACCCAACCGCGGGATTGCCGCACCGAGAAGTATGACCAAGTACCACCGCATCGCCGCCTTCTTGATTCGCTATCGACTCGCCCTGTTGATCGCAGGCGGGCTGACTGCGTCCGCACTGTTCGTCCCATCGTCTTGGGTCGTCATGGATCGCAGTATCGAAAAAATGTTTGCGGCCGATGATCCGGTCGTCGTTCCTTTTCAAGAACTCAAACGGACTTTTGGCGGCAACGAAGTCGTCATGGCCGTTTACGACGATCCGCAACTTTTCCAAGACGACGAAGCGGGCATCAACCGACTGACGGCAATCCGAAAGCGGCTTGATGCCTTGCCGGGTGTGAAAGGTGTGTTGAGTATCGACTTACCGATCGGGCCACGCGTCGTCGATCAGACGACCGGTGTACCGGCCAATGTCCGACGCATGTTCGAAGGCTATACGCACGGCGCCGACAATCGCACAACTTGCGTCGCGTGCATGCTGTACCCGCAAAACGAAACAACGATTTCGCACGACCAGACGGTCGCCGACATTCGCGCCGTGATGCACGATTTACCGGACGGGCTGGAGCCGGGCATCGTGGCCGGTGAGCCGGTGATGATTTCCGACGCTTTCGGTTTCATGATGGCCGACGGGCGACGGCTCGAAATCGCCACCACGGTCCTATTGGGATTGGCGATCCTCATCTGCTTCCGCAGTGTCCGCTGGGTGATCATCCCAATCTTGGTGGTCCAGTTAGCTTTGCTCCTGACCAACGGCATTCTGGGTTTGGCTCGTATCGAAGTCAGTATGGTCAGTTCGACCTTCACCGCCGTCATTACCGTGATTGGCATCGCGACGGTAGTCCACATCATTTGCCGTTTCCGCGAAGCGCGTGACTTAGGCCGCACACCGATCATGTCACTCACTTGGGCGACGACCATTTTGGCGGGACCGATCTTCTGGGCCTGTGTTACCGACGCGGTGGGCTTCAGTTCCCTGATGGCCTCCCAGGTCACCCCGATTCGCGATTTTGGCATGATGCTGGCGATTGGCTCGATGATGGTCCTCGTCAGCGTAGCGGTGATCGTACCGGCCTTAACGTTGTTTGGGCGAAGCGATTCCGACCCGAAACAGGCTTGGGGCGAAGGCCATCTGGATCGGCAATTGGCGGCGCTGGCCGAGTTCGTCCAACGGCGTTCGCTGCTGGTCGCGCTGCTGACCGTGTTGATCGCTGCGGTCTCGATTTACGGTATCCGTTGGACGCGGATTGAAAGTGACTTTACGAAAAATTTCCGAGCATCGACTTCGATCGCTCAGTCCTACCAATTGGTTGAGGAAAAACTGGGTGGCGCCGGCATCTGGGACATTGTGATTCCCGCTCCAGATCTGTTGGACTGGGACTATATTCGCAAAGTGCTCGTACTAGAAAACACACTCCGCACCGAAGTGGTCCTCAAGCGCGAAGATGGCACCGAAGAACCGGGACTGACGAAAGTGCTCAGCTTGGCCGATGCGATCGTCGGAGTGTCGCCGACCAATCTGACTCGGACGCGCTACAAACGTCTTCGTAACGTCTTCATTTCGGCCGGGATGAAAACGATGCGATCGTCGATCCCCGTGTTTTATGACGCGCTCTACGTGCAAGATAAAGAAGACGAATCCAAGCACTGGTTCCGCATCATGCTCCGTTCAAACGAACAGCTGCCGACCGAAGACAAACAGGCAATCATCGCGCAAGTGCGCGACATCACCGAGAACACCTTCGCCGGTGCCGAAATCAGCGGATACTACGTCATGCTCACGCAGTTGATCGAGAGCATCCTCAAGGATCAATGGCGCACGTTCGCTGTCGCATCGGTCGGTATTATCGTGACGATGGTGCTGGCACTCGGTAGCCTGCGACTCGCTCTGATGGCGATGTTTCCAAACGTGATTCCGATCCTCATGCTCAACGGCTTGATGGGCTGGTGCGGGCTCGCCGTGAACATGGGAGCCGCCATGATCGCCGCCGTATCGATCGGACTTTCGATCGACGGATCGATTCACTACCTGATGGCATTCCGCCGTGCCCGTGCGGCAGGACAATCGGTGCACGATGCGCTCAACGAAGTCCAGCGATCCGTCGGTCGGGCAATGGTGTTTTCGACACTGGCACTGGTGGTCGGTTTCTTGGCGATGGCCGACAGCCAATTCATCCCAACCATCTACTTCGGTGTGCTGGTAAGCATTGCCATGCTGGGCGGATTGCTGGGGAATCTAATTTGGCTGCCCCTGCTGCTGAAGTACTTTGCACCTCGCCAGCAGAATGAGTCCGATGTGGTGATCTCTGAAGCGGCCTAAATCGGGCGAGATTGGTTGAGCGCGGACCGAATGGGTCCGCCGGTTGCAAATCTGAAATCTGAAATCTGAAATCTGAAATCTGAAATCTGAAATCTCAAATCTCAAATCTCAAATCTCAAATCTCAAATCTCAAATCTCAAATCTCAAATTTGAAATTTGAAATTTGAAACTCCAGCTCCTTCCGACTACTGCTGCAGCGCATAGAGAATAATGTTAATCCCCAACCTAGCGGCATCCTCCGCGACGTAGCCGGTACAGTCGAGCGACGCGTGATTCTCCATCGCGCAACTAATGTCGAACGGCGAAAAGAGGACGACGAAGTTGCCGTCGATTTCGAGTCCTTCCAGCACCGGTGACACCTCTTCGATATTCGCTTCGAGTGGCCGATCGACCTGCCGCGATTCGGTTTTCCGCAAGCGTACTTGCTTCAATTCAAAACCACGAAACTCGTCCGTAAACAGCTCGTGATCGTTGGGCACTCGTTTCCATTCACTATCAGGGAATATTTCTTGCATCTCACTGCGAAACGCATCGGCGAACGGCTTGCTGGCGCAAATGGCATCCCCAAATATGATGCCACCGTTTTTCACAAATTGTGACAGCCCTTTACGATCTTCTACGCTCCAGCGAAATGCGCGACGGCCGTGAATGAACAGGAGCGGATAATCTGGCAATCCGGCATCGCTCGGCGACAACAGTTGCCTCGCCATACTGACTCGCAAACCGGCTTGATTCTGCGCAATGCGCAACAGATTCACCAGCGCCGCCGGCGCGTCATCACTGCCACCTCCGTGCTGCAGCTTTCCAATATAAAGCGAGCCGCGCTGGAGTGATTCGTCTTCTTCCGACGAAGCGATGGGGACCGGCATGTCAAGCTTGTCACGCAACTCGCGCCCCGTCGCATAGGCTAGCACATTGGCACCAATCCCCAGCACATTCTCGATCTCCCGACGAATCGGTTCGGGGTAAACCTGACCATTCTCTTTGGCCAGTTCCCAGTAGCAACCCAAACCGTCCGGACAGTAGACGACACTGGTGCGGCAACAGGTTTCTAAGCCATAAAGGGGTCTCACGAACTCTTTGTCGATTCTTTTTTGAGCGTGCCAGACCGGATGGTCCGGGGGCAGCAAGCGCAAGGGCGCATCGGGAAATAGTTCGGCCATCAATTTTCGAAATTGTTCATCAAAAGCGCCGCCGTCGCAGCACGATTCGACAAACAGGAATCCGCCCTGATCGACGTATTTCTTGAGCATCCGCTTTTTCATTTCCGTCAGCGCGATTCGTTTACTGGCCGAAATGAACAGCACGGGCGTCTGCAGCAAATCCTCAACGCTGGCCGAATCGAAATTGATGGTTTGCCACGTCAACGGCCTCTTCCACAGTCGTTCGACGTAAGGCGTTAGATTGGCGATGTCACTACGATGTCGGGCCCAATTGTCAGTGAGCGAATGCTGCAACTTGGAAACCACCACCGGCCGGCGTCCTTTGGACAGGAAGAGCACCGACAGCGCCGTGGAAATCGTGGGATTGCGACTGCTGCCCATCCAGAACCCGCGCAGCTTGTCTTGGGTATCGACCAGTACTTCGGCGCCTTCTCGGTACCAGTCATGATCACCGATGAACCGACGGCCCCCCATGCGACCGACTCGCTCCAAGCCATACATGTAGTAGTGATACCAATTCTGGCTATTGACCTTACCGGCTGACGGATTGGAACGCACCGAGAAATTCTTATCGAGCCAGCGAAATCCGAGTTCAATCGATTCGATCGGCTCGTGCCTTCCGCAACACAACACGCGACCATTTTTTACGGCGGCGTCGCCACGCAGCAGGTTCTTGGCGCAGATAAGTAAGGATGAGAGCCCAGCACAGGTCATACTGCCGGACCCGGCCAAGGTTCGATAACCCCAGGAACCATCTTTACGTTGATTCTGATGCCAGTATCGTGCCGCCAACTCCCACGTCTTGGGACTGACGAAGACGCCCACCTGTTGCGCTTCGTGCAGCGCCAACACAGCAAACTGTGAATTGGATTGATCGGGCGAACCACGACCGCCTCCCGCCGAGTAGCTCCAACCTCCGGGTGTCGGCTTGCCCCGCACTTGGGCGCTTTCCAACCACTCTGCATTGCGACGTATCAGCAGTCGGTCTTGCTCTGGCTCTGCGACACAAAAGACCATGGTCTGCAGCGAAGTCGCGTAGACCATTTTCGGATTACCCAACTTTCGCAAATAGTCGAGCGCCGCGGCGACGGACGGATCGTCGGGCGATTCGCCCGCATTGAGTAGCGCCAAGACACATAGCGAAGTCACACCGCCCGGTTGCTGATGCGCATCGGTCCAACCACCCGTCTTCGGATTTTGTTCCTGTTTGATGAAGTCGACTCCGCGACGAATCGACTCGCGGACTTGGTCGGCCGTAATTTGAGCCGAAACTGGGCCACTACAAGCAAGGAAGATCAGTGAAACCAAGATGCAACCCAGCGGCGACTGGCCGGCATTCGCCGACTGTCGTCGCATCGCTTGGGCAGTCCTTAGGCAGGCTTTCATACTAACCGTCTCATGGCTCGACAAGAATTTACGTCCGGCGGCAATCGTCCTGGTTCATCATTGCGGTGGTCCCGAATTTATACAACTCAGGCGCGATCGCGGTGCCTGGGGGCAAACCTCGGCCGTTTTGCGCGTTGCCCCGCGACCTGTCTTGGTGACTTGGCCAGACTATTCCGATTATACGCCCGCAGTTACCCGATCCGATGCGACGTCTCCGTTGCTGCTAAAACGGTGCAGCGATAGAATCGATCGCGGTCAAGATTTTATTCGCGTAACGAACCGTTAGGGTTTAGTAGTGAGCACAAAAGCACGCAGCCTTGGTGAGATTCTGCAAGAGTTCCGCCAACACCGACTGTTGATGCAAGAAGAACTGCAGAAAGTCATCATTGGCCAAGACGAGGTCATCGAACAGTTGTTCGCTGCGATCTTCACGCGTGGCCATTGCCTGCTGGAAGGCGTTCCGGGACTCGCGAAGACACTCATGGTCAGCACGCTGGCCCGCATCCTGGATGTCGATTTCACCCGGATTCAATTCACGCCCGACTTGATGCCATCCGACATCACCGGCACCAACGTCCTTGACGAGGACGAATCGGGGCGACGGCAGTTCCGGTTTGTCCAAGGGCCGATCTTTACCAATATTCTGCTGGCGGATGAAATTAACCGCACGCCGCCGAAGACGCAGGCCGCGCTGTTGCAAGCGATGCAGGAAAGCGAAGTCACCGCCGGCCGGACGACGTACGACCTTCCCGAACCGTTCTTTACGATCGCCACGCAGAATCCGATCGAGCAAGAAGGCACCTACCCGCTGCCAGAAGCGCAGCTCGATCGCTTCATGTTTAACATCAAAATTGACTATCCGACCGCCGAAGAAGAAGAACAGATTCTGGCCGTGACGACTCGCAACGAATCGGTCGAAGTTAACAAAGTGCTGTCAGCCAGAGCGATCGTCAACTTACAGAAACTGGTCGGCAGCGTGGCAGTGAGCGAGTACGTCGTGAAGTATGTCGCTCGGCTTGTCCGAGCGACGAGACCGAAAGACGACACAGCGCCGAAATTCATACGCGACTTTGTCGATTGGGGTGCCGGACCTCGTGCCGGCCAGTTCCTGATTAACGGTGGCAAAGCGATGGCCGCCATGAACGGCGATTTTTCCGTGTCGGTTGCCGACGTGAAGAAGATTGCGATCCCGGTACTGCGTCATCGGGTCAAAACCAATTTCCAAGCGCAAGCGGAGGGACTCAACAACGAGGATGTGATCCGACGTTTGCTGGACGAAATCCCCGAACCGGAAATCCCCAAGTTTCAGTAGTCGGATTTTTTCTAATTTACATTTCTCGCAGCGACACGAAGACGCGAAAACGCAAAGAGCCACCGCAACACGCCCTTCAAGGTCCTCGCGGGCCGCGCGTTCATCGTTTGACGCGAGCTAAAACCGAGCCCCGCAGTGGGCCTACATGCGTGAGCCGGCCTGATGAACTCTGTCGAGAAATACCTGCGACCCGAAGTGATTCGGCAAATCTCGCGGCTCGACTTGCGCGCTCAGTTTGTCGTTCGCGGTTTCTTACAGGGACTCCACGCCAGCCCTTTTCACGGTTTCTCAGTCGAGTTCAGCGAGCATCGCAAATATACGCACGGCGACGATCCGAAAGATATCGATTGGCTCGTCTACGCGAAAACTGACAAGTATTACGTCAAGAAGTTTGAAGCCGAAACCAACATCACCGGCTACCTGATGATGGATCTTAGTAGTTCGATGGGATACACGTATCGGCAGGAACTCACCAAGTTCGAATACGGCATCTGCCTGGCCGCGGCGCTGTGCTATCTGATGGTTCAGCAGCAGGATCCGGTCGGACTGATCACGTTCGACCAGAGTATTCGCGATTGCATTCCACCCAAATCCCAGCGAACCCAACTGGGCAACGTGCTCTCGCTGTTGGCCAAGCTAGAACCGACAGGCACGACCGACATACGCAACAGCCTGGTCCAGTTGGCAGCGATGCTCAGACATCATTCGCTCGTGATGATCTTCAGCGACCTCTTGGAAGATACGGAGCAGACGATCGATGGACTTCGGCGCCTGCGTCACGGCGGCCACGACGTGATTCTGTTTCATATTTTGGATGAGGCCGAAGTCACTTTCCCGTTCACCGACCTGATGGAATTGGAAGATCCCGAATCGAAAGAAAAGCTGCAAGTCGACGGAGCCGCCTACCAGCAAGAGTACATCGAGGAGGTGACCGCATACCGGGACGCACTGCAGAAAGAATGCGTTCAAAGCGGCATCGACTATATCCCGCTCGATACGAGCATGCCGTTCGACAAAGCGCTGATGGAATACTTGCTTAGTCGGCAAGCACGTTTTTGAGGCGAGGCCGGAATCTCAAATCTCAAATCTCAAATCTCAAATCTCAAATCTCAAATCTCAAATCTCAAATCGCAAATCGCAAATCGCAAATCGCAAATCGCAAATCGCAAATCGCAAATCGCACATCGCACATCTCCTAAATCGCACATCGCCTGAATCCTAAAACACCATGTCGCTATTACATCTTTCATTGGCAACGCTCGGTGGTGCATTCGTCGCCATCCCGATCGTGTTGCACTTGTTGATGAAGCGACAGCCGAAACCGATCCAATTCCCGGCTCTGCGTTTCGTACGCGCTCGCAAGGAATCGAATCAGCGGAAAATGCGGCTGCGGCAATTCGTCCTTTTGGCGCTGCGCTGCGGCATCATTGGCTGTCTCGCATTCGCACTGGCCAGGCCCCGAGTCCCCACGGCGACGGCCGGCAACTGGTGGCTGTTGATTGGGCTCGTTGCCGGCGCGGCCATCGTCGGCATGGTGGCACTATTTGGCTGGAAAAAAACGAGTGCTGGTGGTTGGATTTCTAGTGGGCTGGGGATCGTTTCATTGGCACTGCTGCTCCTCTCCTGCGTCGTTTTCTATCGCATGCAGAAAACGCCTACGGCAACGTTGCTGGAAGATGCCGAGGCGCCCGTTGCGGCGGCGATCGTGTTTGATGTCTCGCCACGCATGGAGTATCGACATCAAAACCAATCGCGGCTTGAGGCGGCCAAGGAACTGGGTGAGTGGGTGCTCCAGCAGTTCGCCTTCGACAGCGATGTGGGGATCCTCGACACGGCGATGAGCAACGCCTCCTTCAGCGTCGATTTGGCGACCGCCAAAAAGACGATTGCCGGGCTGGTAACGACGGCCAACGTCGGCGACTTGCCTCAGGCGATGGAGTACGCTGTTTCGCTGTTGCAAACCAGCAACAAACCGAGAAAGGAGATCTACGTCCTCACCGATCTTACCGCCAGGTCGTGGGAAACACCGATCGACGAAACATGGATTGAAAAGGTCACGGCCGACCCGCCAGTCATGATCTATTTTCTTGACGTCGGCGTGGAGCGGCCCACGAACTTTCGCATCACGCAACTCGATTTGGCCAATGCCTATTTGGCGGGCGAGCAACCTTTGGAAATCGCCTACCAAGTCAGCAGCGAAGGAGCGGGCGGCACGGTCTCTGCTCAAGTTTTGATCGAGCAGCAAAGCACGCAACTCCCGATCATGGTCGATGGCCGGCCGGAGCTCCCCGAGCTCACCTTGCGTGGACAACAGCAGCTCGAAGTGCCACCGGGGGGTTCGGTGGCGGGACGGTTTTCCCTGAGTGGCATTGGTAGCGGCACGCACCACGGCTTGCTGCGCATCACCGGCTCTGACGGACTCCCCATCGACGATACTCGGTTCTTTACTTGTGAAGTCACACGGACCCGCGACGTGTTGATCGTGCCCGGTGTCGGCGCCGAATCGTCGCTGCTGACCGACGTCCTGGGTCCCGAAGGCAACGATCGCTCGGGACAGACCCTATTCCGCTGTGCGATCGCGACGCCCGACAGTTTGATCAGCGCCGAGCTGGACCAGTACCGAACGGTGGCGCTGCTCGATCCGTCTCCTTTGTCGGTCGGCACTTGGCAGAGATTGGCCGACTATGTGTCTCAGGGTGGCGGCTTGGCGATTTTTCTGGGCCGCAATGCGATTCCAACCGACCAATTCAACTCGGCCGCCGCGATGGAGCTACTGCCAGGGCCACTCAGTCGACAATGGCGTTCGGGTGCGCAAGACATCTACCTCAGTCTCGGTGCGGGCGATCATCGGATCGCGCGTGGTTTAAGATCTCGTGCCACAACGGTTCCCTGGAACGATTTCCCCATTTACCGGCACTGGGGTTTCCAGAACCTGCGCGACGACGCTGTGACCGTTTTGCGATTTGGTAATGGCCAACCAGCCATGGTCGAAACGGTCCGCGGGAAAGGGCGCGTTCTCACGATGACCACGCCGATTTCCGATGCGCTCAACGTCGCCAATCGCGGCCCTTGGAATCTGCTACCGACGGGCCCGAACGCTTGGCCCTATTTCGTACTGACATTCGATACCTTTCGCTATTTGTCACAAAGCGGGACGACCCGTTTGAATTATGAAATTGGCGACGCGGCCACGATCTCGCACAATTTCCGCGACAAAGTCAAGCTGTTTTCACCTCGCAGCCCATGGGAAGAAGTGGCTTCTCAGCAAAATTTGGTTTCCGTTCCCTTTACCAATGCGCCGGGACACTACCGCATCAAAGGGGGTGAGGCGAACGATTCACGCAGAGGATGTTCCGTCAATCTTCCCGATTCGCAGACGCAGCTGACACGGCTCACGGAAGAGGAGCTGGCGACACAGCTGGGCGAGGCGACCTTTCGTATGGCGCGCAACCGCGAGGAAGTAGATCGAGAAATCGGCGAGGCCCGCATGGGCCGCGAGTTCTTTCCGTGGCTCATGCTGGCCGTCGCCCTTGCCTTGGCGATGGAACATCTGGTCGCCAACCGTTTTTACGCGGGGCCCGGGCTATCGACTTCCGACTCGAAAGAGGCGGTGGCGGCATGATCGACTGGCATTTCCAACCCGTATTCGGCAGTTACCTGCTCGTGCTGCTGTTGGCGGTTGTCCTAATTTCAATCATGACGGTGCGGCCCGCCTTCCCATCGGCCAATCAACGTCGTCGGCAAATTTTGAATGGGCTGCGGGGCGGAGTCATTGGCCTGATCGTGTTGGCATTGCTTCGACCAACCGTCGTCCACACCAAGTCAGAACCGATCGCCGCCACCGTCGCCGTTCTCATCGACACGAGCCGCAGCATGGTCGTGGCCGACATGGACGACGAGACTCGTTGGCAAGCGATGCGAAACACGCTCAAGGACAGCCGCATGGAACTCGAGCGGCTGCACGATTCTCTGGAAGTCGTCGCCTATCGATTTGATCAAACGACGCAACCGCTAACGTGGGACGGCATCCACTTCGACCTACCCGACGAACCGCCAGGCGACCAAACCGATCTCGGAGCCGCCTTGGATCAGATCGTTCGTGACCAGACCGGTAAACGGTTACTCGGCGTGGTCATGCTCAGCGATGGGGCTCAGCGAAGCGTCAACCCTCAGGCCGACATGCGCCAAGCGGCCTGGCAATTGGCCCGACGCGAAAGTCCCCTCTACACGATCGCATACGGCGCTTCGCGAGACCAAACCCAAGCCCGAGACGTGGCGATTCGCAACCTCCAAGATCACTATCGCGTGTTCGCGAACACCGATCTTGTCGTTCGCAGCACCGTGTCCGCACAAGGCTACGCGAATCAAGCGATGCCCGTCCAAATGCGAGTCGAAAAACCGGATGGCGAGACGGAACTGATAGGCCCCATCCAAATCACACCGACCGACGCGGCGCAAGAGCTGGACGTGCAATTATCGTACAAGCCGAAACAACCGGGCCAATACAAACTGACTCTCTTTGTGCCCGAACAACCGGGGGAGCAAGTCAAAGAGAACAACGAACTCACCGCGTTTCTCGACGTGATGGATGGCGGCTTACGAGTCCTCTACCTGTGTGGCAATCTTGGCTGGCAAGAGCACAAGTTCATCCGGCGAGTTGTCGATGCTTCACCCGACATGCAATTGGATTTCCAGTGGGTCGACCCCCGCGGCCGACAGAACTGGCCGATCGATATGTTGTCGATCATGGATCAAGGGCCGTACGACGTTTATGTGCTGGCCGACTTGGAAGCGGCAGCACTCGGCCCGGCTGGCTGCCTCGCTTTGGCCGATGAAGTTTCCCGCGGCAAGGGACTGATCATGACCGGTGGACGGTTTGCATTTGGCCCCGGAGGATACGGCAAGACGGCATTAAATACGGTCATGCCATTTCGCATCGGACGATTTCAGGCACAACCGGCGGATGGTGAACTGCGTGCCGATCTACACGTTCCCGGTCCGTTGACCTTCTTGCCCACCACCGACCATTTCGTCACCACGTTGGGAGAAGACAATCTGACGAAATGGCAAAGTTTGCCGCCGCTGAACGGTGCCAACAAATTCGAAAAGCTCACGCCGACCGCGCAAGTGTTGGCTCAAGCGAACGACGAAACCCCCTTACTGGTCACTTCCGACGCTGGCCTGGGCCGCTTCCTCGCGCTGGCGACCGATTCGACCTACCGTTGGTATCGCTTTGGGCATCAATCTGCTCACAAACGGTTTTGGCGCCAGATCATTCTGTGGTTGGCAAAAAAAGAAGAAGACCAAAAAGGCGACCTGTGGATCGAATTGGAACAGCGCCGCTACATGGCCGAGACAAAAGCCAACTTCAAGACGGGCTTGCGCGACGCGGACGGGAGTGAGCTGACCGAGCAGCCCCTCAAAGCGATTTTGATTGGACCGGAGGGAAAACGGACACCGCTGGCACTCACGAAGCTTGCCGAGGAAGGCTGGAGCGGCGGCACCGAAGCGCTCATGGAGCCGGGCGACTACACGCTTGAAGTGTCGGTCAAGACTCCGCCGGATGGATCGGCCGAGACGTTTCAAAGGACGGTGCGGTTTGCCGTTCTCGACCGTGACCTTGAGCTGACCGATGCGGCGGCTGACCCTCAGCAGCTGGCCAATTTATCGGCGATCACCCGCGACGTCGGCGGACGGACCGTGGCCGCCGAAGAGTTGCCCGATTTGCTCAACGAGTTCATCGACCGACCCGAAGAGTCGCGGGTCGAGTTTCAATCCAAGTGGCAGTTAGCCGACACCGGTATCGATGCGTGGCTCTTCTTCTGCCTTGTCGTTGGACTGCTAACCACCGAGTGGTTCTTGCGCAAGAAGTGGCAAATGGTGTGAGTCGGTGTTCGCGTCGAGCGCCCGTGAAACCTACAACCGATGGTTCCAATCATCGGTCGCGTATTTCTCGTTCGCCAAATGCAGGCTGTCGGCTTGCGGCCAATCGTCGGTCGAATCGAGTGGTGACCAGGCGGCGATGATCGCTTCTCGCAGTCGATCACCTGCGACTGGCAACTGCGTGAGAAAACGGGCGTGACTTCTGCCGTCGCGATAGTCGGGCTGCCGTGGCGGCGTCCTGAGCAGACTGGCAATCTGATCCAAATTGGCGTCGTAGAGCAGCGTGCCGTGATAGAGCAAATGGTCACGTCGCAGTCGGAGGCTGTTGCCTGACACTTTTTGAAGTCCCACCTTCGTTGCCAGTGCCAGGTCACTGGTACCGGCAATGTGAGAATCACAACCTAACGACTGGAGTCCCCGATTCAATCGCTCGAGCACAAAACGATGAGCCTGATCGAGTACCCGCAGTTCCGGTCGCGCGTGCCGATCCAAAATGACCGAATAGAACAGGCAGCCAGGCCCGCCGACGACGGTAGCGCCCCCGCTGCAACGCCGCACAATGGGTACCGATGCTTGTAAACAAGCTTCGACGTCTACTTCCTCCTGCCAACGCGAACCACGCCCCAAAATCACGGCTGGCGCATCCAGTTCCCAAAGGCGAAACGATTCGGCGGTTCCCGGTGCGGCCCCCTCAGCGGCCAGCAAAAGACACTCGTCAAGTGCCAATTGTTGTGTCACCGGAAGCTGCAGTTCATCAAGTAGGTTCATGCTGCCATTCTACGCCCGAATGTTAACCGGACGACCCACGTGCGGTTCGCTCCCCACAGCCGCTCGCATCAGATCGAGCACTGCCCACACTCGCAGAGAGCGTCTAAACTGGCAAATCACCTGTTCAACGCTCTGACACCCTATCCGCGACGCGCCATTCATGACCGATCTTGAAACCGATTCAACGTCGACGCCACCCGGTGAATCCACTCGAAACGCCGACGACATGCTGCCGCCAGTCCAACCGCCGGCCGCCTCGTTCATCATGCAGCTGTTCCTCATTCCGCTGTTGATTGTCAGCGTGATTGTTGGCGTCTGGATGCTGGTTAGCTGGGTCGCCAACATGGGCACGCAACCGACCGAATTGGTCAACGATATCGAGCATCTGAACCACGCCAGTTGGCAGAAGGCACTGACGCTTGCCAACACGCTTCGCGATCCTCGCTTCGAGCACTTGCGAGAAGACCCTGCACTGGCTGCCCGTGTCAGTACACTCCTGGATAATCAGCTTGCGGGCGACCAAACAGATCGCGACAACCTGTGGTTACAAATTTATCTTTGCCGAGTGCTAGGCGAGTTCAACATTGACGATGGGATGCCGACGCTACTCAAGGCGATCCAACGGACCGACCCGCCGGAAGTCACCGAAGTCCGTCGTAGCGCACTCCAAGCGCTCGGTCTGCTCGTCGACCGGATTGGATCGAAACAGGCCTTGACGAACGCAGAGCTCATTCCGGTGCTCATCTCAGCGAGTCAAACGTCTGCAGCGGCGCCGGCCAGCGGCGACGGTCCTGCTGTCTCTGACGCGCGTCCACATCGCATCCGATCGACCGCCGCCTTCGTTCTGGGCTTGTTAGAGAGCCAGCAGGCGAAAGATCAGCTAGTCACTTTACTCGACGATCCGAACACCGATGTTCGTTACAACGCGGCGACCGGGCTCGCCCGCCAATCAGACAGCCGCGCAGCGCCCATGCTGAAACAAATGCTGAAACCGGACGAGGCATCCTTGGCCGTCGATATGGATGAGTCGCTGGCCGAGCCGGAAAAGCAAAAATGGCTGCTTTGGAAACGTGACCTCATCGTGGCCAATGCGCTCCGTTCGATCGAAAAACTGGCCAACGATCAGACGACGCTGGAATCGGCAGGCTTGATCGAAGGACTGACCGAAGTCGCTGCAGGCGGGCTTGTGAGCGAGGCCGTCCGCATCGAGGCGAACAAGCTACTCAAACAGCTCCAACCGGCAGCCACTTCCCCCTGATCCGGGCATCACGAGAGATCATTGGTAGGAAGAAACGGCCAGTTTAATGTGGCCATCTGACCGCCGCCCCAAGTGTCGGATTTATCAGACCAGATCCGCCTCGACCAACATAAGGGCGTCGACAAGGGAGCTGTCCGCATAATCCGGAACACCCGATGTTAAAGTTTGCGGGCTATTCCGACTGGGCAAAAACAAGGTGCGGCAGTGGGCATCTACCAGACCCTCACGGCTAATTCTGATTCGATTTAGCAACGCTAGCGTGCTAAACTTGAGTTGAATCTGGCAATGAATCGCAGGAGCCCTTGGGCGACTTCTTCGTAGACCGCAAAGGCGGCACGCTTTGCCAGCATTGAAACAAAATTACGTGAACTCCCAGAGGAGAAGCCGTTCGCGGCAACCACGACAATGCAACGTTTTCGCGCACTCATCTGCATTCTTAGTTTGGCCATGGTGGCTCCTCCGTTCCCCGTCTTCGCACAGGGTGGATATGGCGTACCGGTCACCTGCCAGGATTATCGTCTGACCTGCCAGACCGTCTACGAACAACAACCGATCACGACCTATCGCATGCAAAGCGAAACCGTCGTGCAGAAGCGACAAGTTGTGTCCTATCGTCCCGTGACAGAAACCGTCATGCAGGAACGTCGTCATCGCGTTGCCAAGCCGGTCACTCAGACTTCTTATCGTGAAGAGCGCCAAACCGTCCTGCGTCCCGTCTGGGAAACGAAGTACCGCGATATGAGCTACAACCGAGTGCGCTACGTGAATGAGACATCGTCGCGGATGGAACGACGGGTCGTTCAAAAACCGGTCACCGAAACGGCCTATCGTGAAGAACGACGCGTCGTACAAAAACCGGTCACTCAGACCGTCATGCAAGATCAGATGGCGACCGCCATGGTGCCCCAAACCAGCTATCGTCAACAGTTAATCGATCGGGGTCAGTACGTAGATCAAATGGTCTTCAAACCGGGCGATGTGCGAAATCGATTGCGATGGCAAGGACGGGGCTGCGACAAAGACCCACTCACGGGCGACTGCCAATTCCGTCGTGCCGGCCTCTACTGGCAACAGCAAGAACAACCCGGTTCGTGGACAGCAAACAAGGTCTATGTGCCCAACGTTGGCATCCAACAGATCGCCGAGACGCAATACGTCCCGCAACAATTCACTCGCAAGGTGGCCATTCCGGTAACGAACTACGTCCCAGAAGTTCAGTCACGCCGAGTCCCCGTCCAAACAGTTCGCATGGTGCAAGAGGAACAAGTGCGACAAGTTCCGGTGACGACACAGCGTCCTGTCGTGGAACGAATCACTAACTACGTACCGGAACGCGTCTGCAAATGGGTTCCGCAAGAAATGGTTCGCCGCGTGCCCGTCACGACGCAAAAGGTCGTCTACGAAGATCGTGTTGAACAAGTGCCCGTTACGACGACTCGAATGGTTGCCGAATACAAGACGGTCGACGTCCCACAGACGACCAACCGCTGGGTGCCACAAACGACGATGCGCCAAGTTCCACGCACGGTCATGATGCGGGTCCCCATCACGCCAACGGTCCCTGTTTGCGACACTGGCTGTTCCTATTCCACCCCGGTCAGTTCGTACAGCAGTTCGAGCACTCCCTATGCGGAACCGATCCGAACCATCCCGACGGCTCCGATGGAAAACTACACCGGTCCGACCATCGAATCGTCACCAACGACCAGCTACCCCGAAACGACCGAACCGACACCGGCGACCGGGCCAATCACTTCGGACGACCAATGGCGTCCGCGGGCACCTGTCCTCGAATTTGGCCCGAGCGCACGTGGACCGCAGGCTCGATCAGCACGCGCCAACGAAGGTGGCTGGCGAGCGGTGGCGACGAAAGGGTCGACGGACCGAGTTCGTCTCTCGAAAGCCGAGTAATCAAAACGCGGCACTTCACGGGCACCTCCTCGGCGAGCCCATCTTGACCCCGTATACTGGCAGCATGGAATTGCAACTCGCCAGCACCGACCAAGAAGAGCGTTCCCCATTGCTGGGACGCTACGTTGCCTTCGTCGGCAAATTGGGTGGAGTCACCAAACAGGAAGCGCACCAGTTGGTTCGCCAACAGGGCGGCATTCCCGTCAGCGCCGAACACGTCAAGCTCGACTTGATCGTGATCGGTGCCGATGCCTGGCCGTTTGAAGCGGCCGACTTGCTAGAAGCGACGGTCGCCGCCGCAGCCGCCAAAGGCCTGATCGAGATCATGGCCGAAACTCAGTTGTGGGAAGAACTGGGATTGGTCGAACCGGACCAAGACGTCCGCCAGCTCTACACACCAGCCATGTTGGCCGAACTCCTAAAAGTTCCGCTGGCCCACGTACGACGTTGGCATCGGCGGGGACTGATCAAACCGGCACGCATTGTTCATCGCCTTCCATATTTTGACTTTCAAGAAGTCATCACGGCCCGCCGATTGGCGCAGCTGCTGGCGGCCGGCGCATCGCCGAAGGCAATTGAGTCGAAACTCGACGCGCTGTCGAAACTGGCACCTAACGTCGATCGCCCACTGGCCCAGCTGTCGGTGATCGTCGAAGGTCGCGACTTATTGCTTCGCGATGGCGAAGGTCTGATCGAAAGCAGCGGTCAACGTCGTTTCGATTTTGCCGCAGCGGAAGAAGACAACGAATCCACTTCAACGCAACCTTCTCAGCCGACGACAAGCGAGACAGCAGAAGCGGTCATTTTAAATTCGGTCGACTACTTTCAGCCGCAGCAGCTGGAACGAGTCAGCTCGGAAGAGCTGCTAACGCAGGCAGCCAACTATGAAGACAACGGCGACTTACAGGCGGCGGTCGATACGTATCGAGCCCTCCTCTTCGTCGACGGTACCGATCCGGAAATCAATTTCCAGCTGGCCGAATTGCTCTATCGTTTAGGCGATGTTTCGGCCGCCCGCGAACGCTACTACGTCGTTCTAGAACTCGACGAAGACTTTGTGGAAGCACGAGCCAACTTGGGATGCGTGTTGGCGGAAATGGGACAGCAGGAATTGGCGATTGCCGCTTTCAGTGGGACGCTCGATCGCCATCGCGAATATCCTGACGTCCACTATCATCTCGCTCGCACCCTGGACGAGGTGGAACGGCACAACGAGGCCAACATCCACTGGCGAGAATTCTTGGCGCTCGCACCCGACAGCGCTTGGGCTCAAGAGGCTCGAGATCGACTCGGACTGGACGATTAGCCGCCAAACGATGCCCATATCCCCCAATCGGCAGAGCCGTAATTTGACCGATTAGGCCGCCTGTAATTTGACGAGCCGCCCAAATTCGTGGGTAGGCACCGCAATCGGCGGGGCGTATTCTGGACGATTCGCCCGAAGTTTCGCGACATCACAAATGCAACATTTCCTCTTCCAATATCATCCTGTAGCGCCGACGACATGGGTCTACCTGTCGTCGCTGCTGGCGATTGGTTTGTTCTTCAAATTCAACCGATTTTGGAGTGTGCGCAACCTCGACATCTTGATGCTTTTGGCCATGTCGCCCGGCCTGCTGATGATCTATTTCGGCTACCAGTCGAAGGCAGCCAATGTCGACGTGATGGTTGCCGAACAGATCGATCATACTGCCTCACCAGAGACGACGGCCCAATTGTCGATCGGTCAAGAAATGAGCCGCGAGGGTTATTTTTGGCTCGTCGGTTGTGCCGGTCTGTGGATGATCCGATTGGCGCTCGATTCCGTCCTGCGCAGGCGGCCTTTATTGACCCCCAATATCACGATTGGTGGATTGGCCTTCATGGGTGCAGCGCTATTCATCTTTTTGATGGCCAACGTCGCTTCTTCGCCCGGCAATGCGCGGTTGGACAACTTAATCGACTTCAATCATGCCAACGGCCCAGGCTATGCCGCACTCAATCACCTGCCCGTCAGCGCCCATAAGACGCTCGCCATCATTTCGCATGCAGCGATCGTGTTAGGCCTGGTGCTGGTTGGACATCGCCACTTTGGCAACGTCACGAATGGTTTCGGTGCCGCCATGCTTTATCTCATGATGCCCTACACCTCGCAAATGACCGGTGCGCTAGACCATTTCCTGCCGGCCGCGTTACTCGTCTGGGCGGTGCTGTTTTACCGGCAACCGATCGTATCCGGATTGTTGGTGGGAGCAGCCTCGGGCTGCATTTACTATCCGCTGTTTATCGTTCCGTTGTGGATCAGCTACTACTGGCGACGAGGCTGGGCACGCTTCGTCGCAGGCGTACTCATTGCACTGGTGACGATGGCCGGCCTGATCGCGTTGACGCCCAGCACGAGTGGTTTACTGAGCGATCTGCAAAGGATGTTTGGCCTCAGAGCTCCACAGATGACGGGGCTCGAAGGCATTTGGGACGAGACATCGGGCGGCTGGAATCCCCAATATCGCCTGCCGGCACTCGCTTTGTTTGTTGTGCTCTCGCTGGGATTGATGCTGTGGCCGGCGAAAAAGAACCTCGGCACATTGATCAGCTGCACAGCACTGATCATGGTGGCTGCCCAATTTTGGATGGGCTGGGGCGGCGGCTTGGCGATCGCTTGGTATTTGCCGCTGACGCTGCTCACCATCTTCCGGCCAAACTTAGAAGACCGAACCGCGACGACGATGCTCAAGGCGCGACCGACGGCCAACCAGCAAACGACGGCAACGGCCTAACGGACGCCGAACCACGCCCGACGATTCGCCAGCTGCCAGCTGCCAGTGTCTTACCGGTTCGCTTCCGAAAGATTTCAAGCCAAGTCGGAGGGCCGCATTCCCAAATCGACAATGCTGCAAGCTTGAATCGGCTCCAGCCCCAACGTTTCTGCTTTCGCCAAGAGCTCTTCGCTTGTCGTTCCCGGATTCAAGTACAGCTCTTCACAGCCGACTTCGGCAATCTCCTCCAGGACACGAATGCCGATCGCCGGTGGCAAGTAGACGCTGATCCGCTGGAGCGGTTTCACCGGTACATCACTCAGCGAAAGATAAACCTGCAGCCCTTCAATCTCGCCACCCTTCGGGTTAATCGGAAAGACGGTGTAACCCTGCTGCATGTGGGCTCGCACCGATTGGTTACCAAACTTGGATCGATCCGAACTGGCGCCTAGGACCGCAACTGTTTTCTCGCTCATCGTGTGACCTCTTCGAGTCTGTTCATTCCTGCAATACGTTTCACTTGTTGTGTCAGGCAGAATAGCCGATCTCGCCAGCGCAGCAACGCGTCCACGACTTTGAAATAGCTAGCACGGCAGGTGGGATGACCGACGTTCGGAAAGTCACCCCACGAACGCAGCAGAAACTCGACTTGAGCCAACCCGACCGATCGGCCTACTCTCCGCGACAAAAGTAGAGGTCGGTAAATCCGGCTCGGCAAATCAACCTACAATCAAAGGCGACCCATGGGACGTCCGACTTTTATCCTGTTGTTACTCATTGCAGCGATCGGTGGCTGGTTCGTGATGAGCGAACTCTCACTTCAGGACCCGTCCGGTCGTCCGCTGGGGACGCTCACGCCGACACCGGTCGGCCCAACGGGAGGCGGCCTTGGGACGCAGATCACTAACACCTTACGTGGCGGCAGCCCGCGACCGCCAACTCGCCCAGCGGGCGTCATTCGTGTGGCCACGATGAATTTGGACAACTTCGACAATGCCAAAGCTGCCCGAAACGACATCGTGGGAGTCACGGCGCGGATCGTATCCAATTTCGACGTCGTCGCGCTGCAGGACATTACCTCGGGCGAACAGAATGCCGTTCCTGCTTTGGTCGACGCGGCGAATGCGCTCGGTTGTGACTACGACTTCGTTGTGGGACCACGGGTGGGTCGCCAACAACAATTTCAGCAGTTCGCATTCATCTATGACAAAACACGAATTGAAGTGGACCGCTATGAACTTTATAGCGTGCAAGACCCAGACGACCTGCTGAAATACGAACCGTTCGTTGCCTGGTTTCGAGTACGCGGCGTTGACCCTCAGGATGCGTTCACGTTCAGCTTGGTTAACATGCTGGTCGACCCGGAAGAAGCGCCACGCGAAAACGGCATCACACCGGCCGTGTTTGATCAAGTACGCAATGATCGTCGTGGTGAGGACGACGTGATTTTACTGGGCGATTTTGCGATGAACGCGACCGACCTGCAGAAGAAGGTGGCCATGCCGAGCGGCGTTTTCATCATTCGCGATGCGCCGACGAACCCGCAGCATGACCGATCCAACGTGAACATCATCGTCGATCGCCATGCGACTGTCGAATTGACCGGACGATCGGGTGTCTTCGATTTTCTTCGCGAGTTGAATCTGTCGATGGAACAGGCAGTCACGATCTCGAACCACTTACCCGTCTGGGCCGAGTTCTCGGTCTATGAAGGAGGCCAACCAGGCCGAGTCGCCGCGAATGCCGATGAAGCGATGAGCGTGCCCTAAGCGCAGTCGAAGCAATCAATTCGCCGCCGACGTGTTTTGAAAATGCGACATGTATTCGCTCATCGGTGGCAGCCCCACCTCTGCCCGCAAGGCGTCAAGTTGTTCGGGCGATTCGCAAGGCAGTGGCTCGAGCCCTTGCTTGCCAGCGCGGAGGATGCCACGCATTTGCGTTCCGTAACGCTGCTTCTTTCCTTCGGCTAAAAGCACACGGTCGGTCAGGTAGGCGACATCGGCAGCGCCGACTTCACCGTCGGCCAGCTGGTTCATCTTGTCTAAACAAGTCCGTTGAAATTTTGGGTTCGCATCCGCATGCTGCACCAACAGCCAAGCCGCTCGGGCGCCGTCTTCTCCGACCAGCGATTTTCCCAGCCAGCCATGCTTACGCACCTGCCTCGACAGCCACGTCCAGTTCTTCCGGTCCACGCGAGCCATCCTATTTCCCAGCTTCGTCGACACGGCAACCAGGTTCTCACCATTCGCCAACCGCCGATTCACTTCCTTGCGAATCTTTTGATCAGCCTCCATCCGCTGCAGCAGCTCTTGCCGTAATTCTGGCAATTGGCAGACCGGCTGCTCATCACCCTGCGCCCACACAGGATTACTGCTTCGCAGCAGCGCAACGAAAACCAAGAAACCAGCGAACCAACTTCTTTGCAACCACATCGGGCAGCTCCACCATTCGTTTTGAAATCGCGACTCATGACCGGCGTTCATCTTCCCTCAACCACTTTCCGAGTTCAATGAAACGGCGTTTTCGACACGGGTGACCACTCATCGAAGATTTATCGGTCACATCCACGCTACCCCGGCGTGACATAAAATCAGCCTGGGTTACCTTAGAACAGGTTGCAAGAGACGCGTTTTGAAACTCCGCGCCACGACGCCGCTTAGCCCTGGAACCTACCGATGGAATTAGGCCTCCCCGCAAGATACTTCACGAGTCGTTCCGTCCATGAACAAGAATCGGATCGCATTTTTCGAAACGGTTGGCTGTGCCTTGATCGCGTGGATCGTCTCTCTGCCGTTGGCGAGTACCGCACCTACGAAATCGAAGGCGTTTCCATTTTGGCCACGCGCACGGATCAAGGGCTGCAAACTTTTCACAACGTCTGTCGTCATCGTGGAGCGATCCTGTGCACCGAGCCCTGTGGAGAACTGAATAACGGCCGCATCCAATGCGCCTATCATGCTTGGACTTATGGCGGTGCGGGCGAACTGCTCAGCGCGCCCAACATGCGCAACGATCCGGATTTCAAGTCGCACGAGTTTGGACTGGCGCCGATCGCCTCGGCCGAGTGGAACGGCTACCTGATGATCAATTTGGCAGTAGAACCCGAACCATTTGCGGCCGCCTATGATGCCGTCATGGACCACTTTCGGCCCTGGTCGATGGATCAACTGACGATGAAGGATCAGCGCATCTACAACGTCCAAGCCAATTGGAAATTGGTTTTTCAAAATTTCAGCGAATGTTACCACTGCCCGACAGTCCACCCGGCCTTGGCGAAGCTGACACCGTACCAATCGGCGACGAACGACATCGATTCGGGCCCGTTTCAAGGTGGCCCCATGCAGTTATCAGACGGCACTGACACGATGTCTTCGGACGGGAAATCGGTCAGTCGTCCTCTGCCCCGGCTATCGTCAAAACAGCGGAGAACCGTCGGCTACTACACGCTGTTTCCGACGATGTTTATCAGCCCGCATCCCGATTACGTGATGGTGCATCGGCTCTATCGCCAAACCATCGACCGGACACGCATCGAATGTGATTTCCTGTTTGACCAAGCAGCGATCGAATCTGGCGAGGCCGATCCGGCTCGCGCGGTAGAATTTTGGGACATGACGAACAGGCAGGATTGGCACGTCTGCGAATTGGTCCAACGGGGCGCGGCGAGCCATCTACCACCGGGCCCTTACAGTCCACTGGAGACGGTCCTACCAAAATTCGATCGCCACTATCTGGCGCAAATGGACTCCCCTCAGCTCGGGTAATAAAGGGCCTCGGAACTGAGCTAAGCAAACGGACGCAAATGCGTTAGCCTGGGAGCGATTTGAGGCCCGATTCGACGCTGGAACAAGACAAGGACCGCCCCGTTGATACTGATCGTCGAACGAGACCTCTCGCTGGTCAGCGGTCACCATCACACGCAAATCGGCGCCATCCGCTCGCTGGCTCCCAGTCAACAAGTATTCGTTGCCACGACGGTAGATTTCGCCCTCGCCGACGATGTCCACGCCGATGACATCTTTGCGATTCTTCCGAGCAGGAACATTCTTCGCAGCGCTTCGCTCTTTCGAACACGCCGCTCGCCAAAATCGGATTGGGCGACGTCCGCCGCCAGTGCGTTGTCTGCAAAGGTTGCAGCGCTGGGCATGAGCCACGCCGACCAAATCGTCATCCCATCCTGTCGCCCAGTAAGCATGCGGATGCTGTTTCAGATTTATGACGGCAACAGCGCCGACCGCCGCCCCAGAGCCAAACTGCGCATCCTCAGCCCCGACGTCCTTTCTCGCCTGTCGGCGAATGAAGTTTTACAGTTGGGGAACCACGTGAAGTCCGGACGGATCTGGCTCTACACCGAAACGGCCGAACTGGCTCAGTTCATTACGCAGCAAACCGGCCTACCCTGCTCTGCCGAATTCGTCTTGCCTGCAACGATCCCCGTCAACCAAGCTCCCACCGCTGCGGCTGCCCACACCGTTCAGCAAAAAGACCATTTTACAATCGGCTGCCTAGGCCAAGCGCGACGAGGCAAAGGGAGTTTCGACATTCCTCGAATTGTTGGTGAGCTAAGAAAACTGGCCGCACGGCAATCCTGTCCGTTTTCGATCACGATCTTGGTTCAAAAGCCGCGGGGCAAGCGTTGGAAACATGCTCGTTTTCAACTGGAGGAGTCACTGACTCGCAATGTGTTTCCTCGGGCAACCGTCGAAGTCTTGCAGAGTGATCTGTCGCCGGCGGAATTCCGATCGATGCTGGAATCGGTCGACTTTCTGATGTTGCCTTATTGGGTGAGTCGTTACGGACTGCGAGGATCGGGACTGGTGACCGATGGCATTTTGGCTCACAAGCCAATCCTGCACACCGAGGGCATGTCGATGCAAGAATTCCTCTCACACGGCAACGGAGAATCGGCAACGACGCCTCACGAATTCGCGGCGAAGATCCTCTCCATGTGTTCCACACTGAGAGACTTCGAAACACCGACTGGTACCGCGGCACGCTACTTGACGGAGAGGATCGCCGCGACTGGTAACACGCTAAATGAGAACTGAACGGGGCAACTCGACCTTGAAATTGGCAACGAGCATTTCCGATTCAACCCATTTCGCCAAAGAACCACCAACAACAATGATGACAACTATTGCTACTGTACATGGGCAGCGCTAGCATCAATCTAACGCAAATATTGTGTCCCAAGTAAATTGTCATCGCGACATGCGTTCATGACGAAGCACGGAGCCAGCTTGAATTCGGCTGCGTGCTGACAACTCATATTTTTATCCGCAATCACATGGGGAGATATCGATGGTGTTCAAAAGGCTAACGGGCTCATCAAAGAACAAGAGCCAGCGTTCGATGCAAGCCAGAGAATTGCAACTAGAACTTCTCGAAGCAAGGCAACTGTTGGCAGCCGACTTTGGCGTCGATCTCGTTTCGGCCGATGAAACGCTCATCGAAATCGCCGACCCGTTTGCTCGCGACGCCGTCAGTTTTGGGCAGATTGCCGAACGGACGCTCGAGCATACTCACGTCCCGAACGAGCTCTTGGTCGCCATTGAAGGACCGCTGGGAATTCAGTCTCGCAACGCGTCCGACTTGGTCGACTGGTCAACGTCGCTGCCGGAATTTCGAGTCGAGCCGATCAACACGATCATGAGTTTCGACAACAGCGAAACAAGTTCGTTTTCACTTGTCCACATTGACCTGGGCGAAGATGCCGACCTCATTCAGGCGATGCGAGAGCTCGATTCACATCATAACGTTCTGTGGAGTACACCCAACTTCGTCTATGAAGGTGATGACCCTCGTGATCTCATCCCGAATGACCCACAGTTCGGCAGCCAGTATCACCACACGCTTATTGGAAACGTCGACGCCTGGGACATCAGTGTCGGCGATTCGAATATCGTTATCGGCGTCACGGACGACGGTGTCGATATTCAACATGAAGACCTGCAACAGGCCATTTGGGTAAACGCGGGCGAAACGCCCGGCGATGGCATCGACAATGATGGAAATGGCTACATCGATGATGTGAACGGCTACAACTTCCTCGATGGCAACAACAATCCAGATTCGCTTTCCGGCGATGATCATGGGACGCACGTTGCTGGCATCGCCGCCGCTGGTTTAGACAACGGCATCGGCGTTTCCGGCACGGCGGGTGGCGCCACGATCTTGCCATTGAAGTGGTACGACGGGGGAACATGGACCGCGGCGATCATTTCCGAAACATTCACCTACGCCGCAGACAACGGCGCGAACATCGTAAACACAAGTTACAACATGGATGGTTGGGCAAGTGATCCGGTGGTCCATGCGGCGTTTGATTACATGTACGACGCCGGCGTGCTGCATTTCAACTCGGCCGGTAACGGTAGTTCCGCGAACCCGGCTCGACAAGTGTTTGAACAAACGCTGTTGGTCGCAAGTACGACGAGCTCCGATGCGAAAAGCGGCTTCAGCAATTGGGGAACAGGTGTCGATATCTCGGCACCGGGCAGCGACATTTTGTCCTCCACGCCGAACAACACCTATTCGGTTTTCTCCGGCACGAGTATGGCTGCACCCAACGCGGCAGGCGTCGCTGCCCTGATTTGGTCAGCCAATCCGACTTGGACGCGCGAGCAAGTCGTGGCACAGTTGCAGGGTACCGCTGACGATATCGACAGCCTCAATCCGGCCTTTGCCGGTCTGCTAGGATCAGGACGCGTCAATACGTTCAATGCGTTAACGGGCACAGTCTCAGCTCCCACGGTGCAACTTGTTGACGGTGTTCCGCCTGGTGGTTCCACATCGGCCGCAAATCCGATCTCCGGTTTCGGCATCAAATTCAACCAATTGATGGATGCGGCCTCGGTACTGGATGCATCCAACTATGAGCTGCGAGGTGCGGGCGCTGACGGTGCGTTCGACACGGCCGACGACGAAATCCTCTCCATGACGATGGCCACAACCGAATACTTGGTCGGTAGCGGAAACGTCAATTTGGATGTTGATTTGGGTGCGCTCGGCATCGGCTCTTACCGGCTGAGCGTTCTCTCGGGCGGCACGATGAATCCGTTCGGGACCGCGCTGGACGGGAACGCGGACGGGATTGCGGGTGACGATTACCAAGCCTTCTTCAGCGTTGGGATCGAACCGTTCGTTTACGACGGAATCGCGGCCGGCATTGGCTCGTCCAGCACCGGCAATCCGGGCACACTCGGCGGCGCGACAGACACGGACAGTTACCCCTTCTTCGTCGAAGCGGGCGAAAGTGTGACTGCCGTGATTCGCCCAAGCGATCCTAGTGTCACCGTCAGTGCAGAATTCACCAGCCTTGGTGCAAGCGTTACGGCGGCAAATCCTGGCGAGACGCTAATCGTTCCGCTCACTTCCGTGCCTACGACTGGCAACGTCATGTTGAGTGTCTCCGGCGACACCGCTTCCGCCTACCAGTTCGACATTTATCGAAACATCAACGTTGAAGGAATCGCAGGCGGCGTCACAGATTTTAGCGACTCATTCTTCGATCTTGGGTCGGGCACGGGACGATACCAAGCGATCGGCCGTTCGGCTGGAAGCGATGGTGGTGTGCAGTTCCAGCAATCGAGCAACGCCGCCGCATTCGTTGACATTTCCAGTACAGGCACTTCGCTGGGACTCGACGATGACGGCGAAGCGACCATTACCACCACCGTCGGCAATGCCATCTTCCCAGCCGGCAGCGTGACGGTCGGCAATAATGGAGCCGTCGTGGCAGGTGCCGGCGTCGCGATCGATTACGTCAACGAGAACTTGCCGACGGCTGATTACGCTGCCCAAGCCTTACTGCCGTTCTGGGACGACATCGACGACAACACAGGTGATGTCTACTGGCAGGAAACGACCATCGGCGGAATCAATAGCCTGATCATCCAATGGAACGCGCGGCCTCACTTCAACAACGTGGGCGAGGGAACCTTCCAAGTTCAGCTCTTTGATTCGGGTCCTGTCCTGGCACGCTACGCGTATCAAGATGTCGAATTTGGTGACGTCGCCTTTGACGGTGGCGCCAGTGCGACGATCGGCTATCAGGCAAGTTCGACCAGCGGCATGGAATTCAGTTTCAACACCGCATCGGTCTCTAACGGCGACGTTATCGATATCCTCGACCTACCCCCCACAACCGATGTCGACGACTATCAAGTCAGCCTCACGGCGGGTGACCAGATCGATATCGTTGCCGTCGGCTTGAACGGCCGATCTCTCACCAACGAGACGATCGAACTTTACGATTCGAGCTCTGTCTTGCTCGCCACGGCTTCTAACAGCTCTGCTGGCAACACGATCCAGAACTTCGACCAAGGCATTCTTGGATACACCGTACCGGCGACGGGAACCTATACGGTGCGAGTCTCCTCTGACCAATTCGTCGACTATTCGATTTTGGTGACAGAGGACATCGTATTTGACACCGAAGCCAATGGTGATCCGACCCTTGCCACGAGACCATTAGACCCAGTCAGTGGGGCCCTGGGATCGATCCAAGGAGGAACGTTGTCCTTCAACCAATTCAATGATGCAGGTGGCTTCATCGACATCACAGCGACCGGTACGGCGCTTGGACTGGATGATGACGGTGAGGCGACCATCGTCACGACGGTGGGGAATGATGTCTTCCCGGCAGGCAGCGTCACGGTGGGTAACAACGGCGGCATCATCGCCGGCGGCGGCGCATCGCTAGGAACTGGAAACTCGGCGCTGCCTTCTGCCAGCTGGGCAACTGCCCTCATGCCTTTCTGGGATGACATCGATGCAGACACTGGCGATGTCTATTGGGAAGAGCGAATGGTTGGCGGAGTCAACACACTGATCGTGCAGTGGACCGATCGGCCTCGATTCAGCTTTATTGGCGACGCGACGTTCCAGGTTCAGGTCGCCGAGTCTGGCACACCGGTCCGCTTCGCTTACCGCGACGTCGATTTTGGCGACCCGCAATACAATGGTGGCGCCAGTGCCACGATCGGTATTCAAGTGAGTGGGACTTCCTTTGTGAACGTTTCCGTTGACACAGCGGCAGTTGCTGACAACGACGTGATTGATTTCGCCGCCACGGAGTACGACATGTATCCGCTGACTCTGGCGGCGGCAGAAACCGTAACTTTGATGACGAGCACCCCGCTGGACGACGTGAACAACGTCCCCAGAAATACGCTCGACCCGGCTCTTATCATCTTTGATGCTGCCGGCAATCCGTTGGCGATGGATTCCAATTCGGCGGCTGACGGAAAGAACGCGAGCCTCACATTCACCGCGGCTTCCGCAGCAACCTACTACGTGGCTGTGGAAGGTGAAGGTGGCGCGGGTGACTATGTACTTTCATTGGGCGGTTCCGTGATCGACGGCGACTTCGATGACGATGGCGACTATGACTGTCACGACATCGACGCTTTGACGACGGCCATTGCTGCCGGCTCAACCGACTTATCGTTCGACCTAACGGGCGACGGTGACCTAAATTTGGCCGATCGTGACGCTTGGCTGGCCGAGGGAGCCTTGGCTAACGGATTCGCTTCGCCTTACTTGCTGGGCGATGCCAACCTTGATGGCACCGTAAACGGCATGGATTTCTTGATCTGGAATGCGAACAAGTTCACCGCGACGGCTGGCTGGTGTAATGGTGATTTTAATGCGGACGGTTCGGTCAACGGCGGCGATTTCCTCAACTGGAATGCATTCAAATTCCAGTCCTCCGATGCGCTGGTCGCCGAAACGGACGAGCAACTCACGATGGCAGCATCGGATCAAGACTTGGTAACGACCGCAGAGACGACGGCGTGGTTGGCACCTCAAGTCAGCCGGCGAGACAGCTTGGTCGATTCGACGTTTGCTCGCTATGCCGAACAGCACGATGACGAAGAAGAGCCCAACGCGCTGGCCTCGCTCTTCGGCTTGAACTAAGCTCACACAACGAGCATCGAAGGCACCGTTTTGGCTCCCGTCAAAGCGGTGCCTTTTTATTTTGGTGTCGGTCGGAAACGCAACCGATGCTGGGCGGCATGATTCACTGCTGGAGCGCCACCGGCTGTTGCTCGATCTTCTTTTCTTGAGTCTTCAAGGCAATCTTGCCGGCAACACCTCCGACGACGCGACCGGCGACGCGCGCTGCCGGGGCGGTAAAGAAGGGAGTGTCGCTCGGCAGCGGCACAAAGAAGAGCGCCTCCGACACAACCGCTCCTCCCAGCTTGCCATAAGAAGTAGGGAAAAGATCGCGAGTCAGTTCTTCCTGACCGGTCACGTGTGCATAGGTCAGAACATCGGTACTCGCTTTCGCATGATGCACGAGCGGAACTAGGGGTGCTCTTTGCAGAACCGTATAGGTTCCCAAGTGCTCGTGCTGGCGGTACTCCTTGGCAGATGACGCTTCGTAGAGCGCCGAGGTGGGTCGTGTTGAATTAATGCTGAGCGTGTTGGTAAACGGGCTGAAACTATTCCGCTGCAACGCGCGGTTCGGCAACAACGAGTAGCCGACGAAGTCGATCACTCCCCCCGTGTATTTCCAAAACGGCGATATGCGATCGTTAGCCATAAGTCGCTGCCACTGCTCGGCCGGTTCGTAACGGCGAACGTCGACAAAGACGTCGTTCAATTGATTCTCGTTGAGGTAGCGACCGGCGAGCTCTGCGGCGAGCTGCCGCTGCTGTTGTTCTTGCTGCGGCGACAACCGAGGCTTCCCCAAGGCAGCGTAGACTAGCCGACGTGGCGATTGCACGATCGACTCGACTCGATCAACGCGAGGATGATAACCGCCGCTCGAGACACGAACGGATCGGTAATCGTTGAACTGCGCCGATGCAAGATTCGCTGGAGCCACCGCTTGTTGGGATTTCAGTCCGTAGAGATATGTGTCTCGAATGCATCCGACCGAAGTCATACCGACCAAGATCCAGGTGATGCAGATCGCCTGCTGACAACGTGCACTTGTCGAACGGTGGAAGCGGGACATGGCGAATGTGATTAGGGCTCAAGTGCGAACGGCTCAAAGGTGTGGTATGTGGATGAAATCGTGGCGTGAGTCAATTGCGAAGACGCTAGCGGACGCCAATCGGCAAGGAGAGCCACCTATCCGGACCATGAACCGGTCTCGTGGTAACTTCGTTTGCGAGCAGCAATTCCGACGACGGTCTCGTTTGGAAGCGAAATTGGCCGAAATCCTGAAGGAACTGGCCGACTTAAAGGCGCGCGTCGCCGAGAACGACCAACGGATGACGACGGTCATCGAACGGCCAGCGACCGAAGAAGCGGGTCGAATCAGGACGTTAGTGAAAACTCTGCGCCCCACAGCTTCTACCACAATTCCAGGGGCACTCCCTCGAACTCGAAAACTGAGGAAGTAGAATCGGAGGCTTGCGATCAGACCGAAGGACGCATCGTTGATAACAGCACGGGCGAAAGGATGAGCACGCCACAAGCCACACGTTTTTTCGGTTGGTTCGGGTCCGTAGGGCTTACAGACGCTCAGGCGACCGACGTTCTCGAAATCGTGGAAGATGGAAGAAGCGCCGACCTGGCTCCCGCTTCCAATGACCTATGGGAAATGTTCAAACACCTGCAAAGGCGGTCGAAAGAACTCGACGATTAGACCGGCCACTTTGATTTAGCACCGATTTCATCTCTGGATACATAACGCGGTCACCGCTGGGAAAAGGAACGGGAGATTTTTGACTATGGCATTTAGCCTTTGGAATACGATTCAAGATAGCATTGGCGACAACATCACTTCGCAGATCAGCGCGCTCCTAAAATCGGACAAGAATAAGACCCAATCCGGTCTCCAAGTCGCCATTCCCACCATCCTGAAAAACGTCATTTCGGCGACCAAGACAGAGGATGGCGTGGCCATGCTGGAAAATGAGCTCGACCATCACGATGGCTCGCTGTTGAGCAGACTGAAAGATGTCGTCTCTCCTGAAATGGGTCGAACTTTTGCGCAAGACGGCACGCATTTGTTCGACTCGTTTTCTGGCGCCAATGCGACCCAGGCAACGGCCGCACTCAGCCGGGCCAGTGGACTGGGCGCTGGCGCATCACGCTCGATGTTGGGCATGATGACACCGATCGTCATGGGCGCCATCGCGAAGCATCGACATGCAGAACGGCTCGACTCCGCGCAATTGCTTTCCTGTCTGGACGACCAGCTAATCAACGTCGAACAGTCAATCAACAGTTTAGGCCAAGCCGCCATGCCAGCGACGACTGGTACGGCGACTACCGTCGGCCTGGCGACTGCGGCCGGTGGAGCAGCCATTGCCGGAATTGTTCCAGAAAAACTGAAGGCTTTGGTGAAGCAGTGCCATGACGAATTTGGCCCGGGTGAAGCGATTACGGAACAGGCATTGGCCCAGCGGCTGGGCATCCCCGCCGATGCGGCCGATCAATTGTTCCACGAACTTCGAGATCAGTCGAAAGTGAGTTCTGTGACGGGCGCCCTCACCGACGCACCGGCGATCGCCGACCGGCTGGTACAAAAAACGGCCGACGCTTTTACGACGGAGGAACGTGTTACGGCTCCACTGCTGGAATCTCGCTTGGGACTACGAAGACAAAGGGCGGAAGACCTGCTCGATGACCTCAAAGACCGCCAACTGGTGGGAACCACAGGAGCGTGGATCAAGCCGTCGGCGACTGGAACAACCGGCAGTTTGGTGGCCGCCGCGACAGCCGATCAGGTCTCGTCCGCTCGCAACGAGAACCAAGTTCAGTCGGCTCCTGCCGACGGTGGAGGCCTAGGCTGGCTAATCGCACTGCTACTGCCACTTCTTCTTATCGGTGCGGTCGTGTGGGGACTGTACACCTGGAGTACCGGGCACGACAAAAGCGATCAAACGTCTGTCGCGTCTGCGGCAGGTACGTCCGACGGAACAACGATCGGCGAGTCGGCAACGACCACCAATGCTTCGGACCTGGAATCGCTCTCGGTCGAAGATGAAATCACCGTGTCCGATGCCGGCGATTCTCTTCGAGCAGCCGACGACAACGACACAATCGAGACTGTTGAAGCTGACGTGACCGACGCGATGGGTGGCTCGAACGAAAACCACGGCATGATCGAAAGTAGCGAGACAGCGATCGAGCAACGGCCCCTGGCAGCTGACGACAGCCCGCAGGTGGCGGCAACGACGGTCGACTCAATGAACGTAGCAACGAAAAAAACCACCATGGATGAGAGTGATTCGACAACGAACGTTCAGCACGACGATGCCGGCGACGATAGGTCACACGACGACTCGGCTGAGCTGACCGCTGCGGTTGGTGCCAATGCGACGGCCGAGGAAGGCACATCATCAGAAATGAGCATCGGTTCCCACGAATCGCCCGGTCCGGAAAGGGCCATCGCAGCCGACGGCGTCGTGCAAGCATCGGCCGCCGTCTCGGCGTCTACCGTTGCGGACACCAGTTCTGAAGTCACCGAGGTCCTCCGGCAACTTACGAAGACCATAAATTCCATCGACGACGTCTCTGCGGCCAGAGATTCAATCCCCAAACTGACCCAGTGGACGGCCGAATTGAAGCAAATCGCCAAAGATGCCGACCAATGGGACACGAGCATTCGCAGCTCGGTGGATCAACAACTGCGAAAATTGCTCCCAGCGCTCGGCGATTCGATCGACACGAAGTTGGGCAACAAATCGATCAGCCGCGTCATGCAGAAGCCGGTCGAAGGATTGTTGCAGACGATCGACCAACTGATTCCTAAGAACTAACCTCAGCTGAGCCAATCGCTCGCCTGAGGAGCACCGAGGCTACGATCGATCGCGATTGAGGGGTCGTGACGTTCGTTGCCTTATTCTGAAAGAAAGCCCTGCCGGCAATAAACCGGCAGGTCTTTTTCTGTGATTCTGCCGCAGCGATCATCACGCGATCAAGTCATCGATGACTTTCGCTGGGTGATCAACGCCCGTCAGTTTTTGATCGAGGCCTTGGTGGCGGTACGTGAGCCGTTCATGGTCGAAACCGAGCAGCTTCAGCACCGTGGCATGAAAGTCATGGATGTGGATCGGATCTTTCACGATGTTGTAACTGAAATCGTCCGTCTCACCGTAGATCTGCCCCCCTTTGGTGCCTCCGCCGGCCATCCACATACTGAAGCAACGGGGATGGTGATCGCGACCGTAATTTTCTTGGCTCAGCTGGCCCTGCGAATAGATCGTCCGGCCAAACTCGCCTCCCCAAATGATCAACGTGTCGTCAAAAAGCCCACGCTGCTTCAGATCTTCGATCAGACCATGACATGGTTGATCGACGTCCTTGCACTGATCGGGCAGACGACCGTTCACGTTCGCATGATGATCCCAGTTGTTGTGGTAGACCTGGACAAACCGCACACCTCGTTCGGCAAGACGCCTGGCCATTAAGACGGTGTTGGCAAACGTACCCGGTTTCTTGGCCTCTTCGCCGTAAAGCTTGTAGGTATGCTCTGGTTCTTGGCTCAAATCAGTCAACTCGGGGACGCTGGCCTGCATGCGGAAGGCCATTTCGTACTGCTTCATCCGAGTCTCTGTTTCTGGGTCGCCCACTTGGTCGTGATGGAGTCGGTTGAGTTCATTGATGCCTTCGATCGTTTGCTGACGAATCGCGTCGTTCACACCGGGCGGGTTATTGATGTGGAGAATCGGATCGACGCCGCTGCGGAAGCGGACCCCCGCGTACTGACCCGGCAAATAGCCGCTACCCCACAACCGTGACGAAATGGCCTGCTCCTGCTCTCGATTCGTCGGGATGGCAACCAACACCACAAACGCCGGCAGGTCTTCGTTCATCGTGCCGAGACCGTAGGATGACCAAGAACCGAGGCAGGGGCGACCGGAAATTTGGTTTCCCGTTTGCATCGCGGCGATCGCCGGTTCGTGATTGATTGCCTCGGTATGCAGACTGCGCATCCAACAGATATCATCCGCATTCTTGGCCAGCGCAGGCAGCATTTCCGTGTTCAGCCACATCCCGCACTCGCCCACCTGTTCGAATTTGTACTTTGACGGCGCAATGGGGAAGCGATCCTGGCCGCTGGTCATCGTCGTGAGCCGCTGCCCTTTGCGAATGGACTCGGGAAGATCCTTGTCGTACCAATCGGCCATCTTCGGTTTGTAGTCAAACAAGTCCATCTGCGAAGGGCCGCCGACCATATGAAGGTAGATGACTCGCTTCGCGGTGGGTGGAAACTGAGTCGGCACGGTGGCGCGGGCCGGTTTGCCTAACAGTGTCGCCAAGGCGGCTCCGCCAAGTAGATGCTTACCACTGGCAAGAAACTGGCGGCGTGTGGCAGCCGCATGGGCCAGCCATTGATCGATCTCTGCCTGCTGTTGTCGAGAACTCATCGCTCACCTTTCGCCAGTCGGGCGATTTCTACTTTGTTAACGCTTCATCCAAGTTCAACAGCTGATTGCAGAGCATCGTCCAGGTTGCCAATTGTGCGGAACGAATGTCATCTTCAATTTTCGATTCACCAACTTGGATGAGCTCGGCTGCCGCCTCTTCGTTTTCAGTGAAGTACGCCTCGAGTCGCTCTTTGCTGGCCAAGAGGACCTTTCGCTCGGGCTCGGTGAAAGGGCGACCGAGCACGAGACCGGCAGCTTCTGTTAACCGATCGTCATCCGATCGATCGATCGTCTTTTCGTCATGCTCGAAGAGACGCTGAGCCAAGTTGCGAGCCGCTTCGACGAATTGCGTGTCGTTCAGTGTGATCAGCGCCTGGAGCGGAGTATTGGTCCGTTCGCGGCGGACCGTGCAGAGTTCACGGCTAGGCGCATTGAACGATTCGAACGTTGGATGAGGCGCCATTCGTTTCCAGAACGTGTACAGCGAACGGCGGTAAAGCGACTCGCCCGTATCTTGTTTGTACTCGCGAGTGTCGCCGCCGGGCAATCCAACGATGTTCCAAATGTTATCGGGTTGGTAGGGCCGGACGCCGGGACCATACATTTTGGGAGACAACTGGCCACTCACCTGCAATGCATAATCGCGAATCATCTCCCCATCCATCCGGAACCGCGGGCCGCGTGACAAGAGGTCATTGTCACGATCTCGCTCCAAATGATCGGGCGTTACTTTCGGCGATTGACGGTACGTGGCGCTCATGAGCATCAGCTTAAAAAGCCGCTTTACGTCCCAACCACTTTCGCGGAAATCGACAGCCAACCAATCCAACAGTTCCGGATGCGTGGGCGGTGCTCCCATCACGCCAAAGTCTTCCGGCGTTGCCACCAGACCTTTGCCGAAGAGCTCCTGCCAAAACCGATTGACTGTCACTCGCGCAAACAAAGGATGGGAAGGTTCAACGAGCCACTGCGCTAGCCCAAGTCGATTTGCGGGAGCACCCGCCGGTAGCGGAGGCAGGATCGCTGGCGTGTTGGCAGCGACCTTCTCACCTAACTGATCGTAAGCGCCTCGCATGAGAACGTGCGCCATCGCGGGTGAGTCCTTCTTCTCCTTCTGCACCAACGTCACTGGACTTCGGGCCCTAATCTGATCGATCTCTGCCTTCAGCTTTTCATGTTGTTTTGCGAGAGCGATAAACTGCGCATCTTGATGCATCAAAAAATAGGTGAACAGTTCATCCTGCTGCTGCAGGGTGAGCTCTGCGTAAACCGATCGCTGCGCTGTCTGCAGTACAACTTGGCGCGACACCTGAGCGACTTCTTCACCTGTGAGTAGGCGGTCATACAACCTGAAATCTTGAACGAATCCCCCTTCGAAGACATTGCCCTGAGTTCGCTGGCCAATCCGCAAATGGGCATCGTTGGTCGTTGTCGCGTCTTCTTTCAACGTCTCCGTCGCTGTTCGAGTCGGACGCGATTGTCCGTCAATGTACAGTCGCACGCCGGCCGCTTTACCAGAACCATCGTACGTTATGAACAGGTGCTGCCAGGCGTTCGGCGTCACGACGTTGCCCTTCGTCACAACCTTTAAAGCACTCTTGGGCCACGCATCAACAAGATGGAAGGCGTAAATCCCACCGTGGATGTACAGATCCCAACCACGAGACTTCTTTCCCTTCATACGACCAAAAACGGTCTTGCCATTACTCGTTTTAGGAGGTCGCACCCATGCGCCGACACTGAACGGCTGGTCCCTTGCGATATTGGCCAGATCGCCCAAGTCAAACGTCGACTCTTTGGATAGTTTGGCTGCCGGACCGACTGGACCCGACTCGCTCCACTCGAATTCACCGGTCGCCGAGGCGACGACGCTGGATTGGTCGCCTTCGCTGTTTGCGCTCGTTGCGCTCGTCAACAGCGCGTGCGCCACAAGAGCATCGTCCGCCGCACCGGTGGTCACCAATTGGGGCAACTTCGATTTTCGCCACTCGTGGTAGTCGAGCGGGGCCGAACGCCGGCGTTCTTCTAGCTCTGTTTCGAGCGCCGCAATTTCGCCCGGCAACTCTTCGTACCGCAGGGCGTCTTCTTCACTCGGTAACACCAATGCCGGCCCGCCACCCCTCTTCTCATTGCCGTCCAAGGCCGGTTGTGTCGTGTTGCGGAAGAAAGCGGCCAGCGAGTAGTAATCTTTCGCCGAGAGAGGGTCGAACTTGTGGTCGTGACACTGACAACAGTTCGTGGTCAGCCCCAAAAAGACCCAGCCAAAGGTTTGGACTCGATCGGCTGCGTAGATCGCCAAATTCTCCTCTTTGATGGTTCCTCCTTCGTTCGTCGTGATATTGCAGCGTTGGAATCCGGTGGCAATCAGTTGATCACGCGTAGGCTCTTCCAAAAGATCACCCGCAATCTGTTCCACAACAAACTGATCGAATGGCTGATTGGCATTGAAGGCGCGAATGACCCAATCGCGATAAGGCCAGATCTCACGGTAATTGTCAAAGTGCAGTCCATGCGTGTCGGCATACCTGGCCGCGTCAAGCCAGTAGCGCGCTCGATGCTCGCCCCAAGCGGTGGTCGCCATCAACCGGTCGATCCAATCCGAACAGGCATCGTGACCGCGAGCCGAAAAGTCGCCAACGAATTCGGCGACGTCGTCCGGTGAAGGCGGCAGGCCGGTAACGTCCAGATGAAGCCTGCGAAACAAACGTCGAGGATTCGCCTGAATGCTGGGAGTCATCCCGTTCGCTTCGAGCTTGGCAAGCACGAAATGGTCGATCGCATTGTTGGGCCAATCGTTTTCGGCAACTAGAGGCGGTGCTCTCTTTTGTGGAGCCATCAATGACCAATGCGGTTCGTATTTCGCGCCCTCGTCAATCCACTGTGTGAGCATCTCCTTCTGCTCATCGGTGAGAGATTTGTGTGAACCGGGAGGTGGCATCAAGATGTCAGGATCGGTCGCATCGATCCTGGCCACCAATTCGCTGGCGGTCGCCTCCCCCGGGGTGATCGCCCCCATTTCAATTGCCGCGTCGCGTTCATCGAGCCGCAGGTCGGCCTCGCGAGACATCGCGTCCAAACCGTGGCACGCGAAACAATTTTCGGCAAGGATCGGCCGAATGTCACGGTTGTATTCGAGTGTCGACCGTTCGTTCTCAACGGCCAACGCCGAAGGAACGCCATCGATAAACGCCACGATAACCAGGAAAAAAACGGTCGGAAAAAGTTGTCTCGCACCCATGCTTCGATTCTAACCGAAGTTCAGCCGTCTTGGCAATTTTTGCCGGCGACCGAATGCCGGCGGCTCGGGAGCCCAAAAAAAACGGCCAGCCGAATTGGCTGGCCGTTCTCGATTGACTGCCGTAATCAGCAGAAACTTAAGAGCAACCCATGCTGCTACCGCAATTGTGACACAAGTAACAATTTCCATTGCGGACGGTAATGGAACCGCAACCATCGCAGGCTGGCGCATCACCCTGAAGGCGAGCAAATTCTTGTTGTTGTTCACCAAAAACCGACTCGCCAACAGCGACACCGTTGTTCGCTTCACCATTGGTCGATGGTTTCGGCAAAACAGCGGCAGCAGAATTCTCTTCCTCTGAGCTGACTTCTTGGTAAGCGACGCCCAGTTGTTCTTCACGATAACCGGGAATGAACTGCATCCCTAACCAACGGAAGATGTAATCGACCACACTTTTCGCCATGCGAATGTCTGGATTCCGTGTCGGACCCATCGGCTCGAAACGGGAGTACGAGAACTTGTCGACCAAGTCGTACAACGGAACACCGTACTGGAGGCTGAGCGACACCGAGGTGCCAAACGCGTCCATGACGCCGCCAATCGTACTACCTTCCTTGGCCATCGTGATGAAGACTTCGCCCGGCTGTCCGTTCTCGTACAAGCCACACGTAATGTAACCCGTGTGACCCGAGATATCGAACTTGTGCGTCACCGACTGACGCGTATCGGGAAGTCGCTTGCGGCGAGGCCGATTGGCGATCGCCGCTTTGGCATCCGCCTTGTCCTCTTCGCTGGACGTGTTGAGTGGCTGACTTTGCTTCGAACCATCCCGATAGATGGCCAAAGCCTTCAGCCCCAACTCCCAGCCCCAGTAATAGGCGTCCGAAATATCATCCGGAGTCACATCGCTGGGCATATTCACCGTTTTCGAGATCGCTCCCGATAGGAACGGTTGAGCAGCCGCCATCATCGAGACGTGAGCTCGCCAATCGATACTCCGACTACCGTTCTGCGGTTCGAAGGCACAGTCGAACACCGGCAGGTGCTCTTCCTTCAAAGTTGGGCAACCTTCGATCGTGTCGTGCTCATTAATGAACGCGTTGATCTCGGCCACTTCTTCCGGCGTGTAACCCAAGTTTTCCAGAGCCAAGGGCACGGTCCCGTTGACGATCTTCAGCATCCCGCCACCGGCAAGTTGCTTATACTTCACCAACGCGATGTCCGGTTCGATCCCGGTCGTATCGCAATCCATCATGAAGCTGATCGTACCGGTAGGAGCCAGTACTGTCGCTTGAGCATTGCGGAAACCATACTTGCGACCCTGACGCAAGACTTCGTCCCACAAGTTCTGAGCCGCTTCTTTCAGTTCAGCGGGCCCTTCTTCGTCAATGCTCGAAACCGCGTCACGATGCATCTTCATGACACGCAAAAACGGCTCTTCATTGTCACGGTAATCGGCAAACGGACCGACAACTGCCGCCATTTCCGAACTGGTTCGGAAGGCCGCACCGTGGAGCAACGCCGTCATGGCACCACAAATACCACGACCCGCATCCGAGTCATACGCGTGACCACTCGACATGACCAAGCTACCCAGGTTGGAATAACCCAATCCGAGCGGACGGAAGCGATGGCTGTTCCCAGCGATCTGGTCGGTCGGATAGCTGGCGTGATCGACCAGAATTTCCTGAGCGATAAAGAACAAACGACAAGCCGACAAGAAACGTTCGGTTTCGAACGATCCATCTTCAGCGCGGAACTTCATCAGGTTAATACTGGCCAAGTTGCAGGCCGTATCATCGAGGAACATGTATTCCGAGCACGGATTACTGGCGTTGATGCGGCCCGAGTTGGGACAGGTGTGCCAGCGATTAATCGTCGTGTCATACTGCACACCCGGATCACCACAGTGCCAAGCACATTCGGCCATCCGACCCAGCAACCACTTCGCTTTGTACTCTGGGCCTGTCCCCGAGTTCGTCACAAAACGGGTCGTCCATGAATCGTCGCGATCAACCGCTTTCATGAAGTCGTCCGTCAGACGAACCGATAGGTTGGCATTCTGGAAGAGGATTGAGCTGTAAGCTTCGCCATTGAAATTGGCTTCGTAGCCACCCTTTTCGATGAGGCAATGTGCCTTCTGCTCTTCCTTATGCTTGCATTCGATGAATTCAAGAATATCGGGATGCCAAACTTTGAGCGATTGCATCTTCGCCGCACGGCGAGTCTTCCCGCCCGATTTCACGACCGCTGCAATCTGATCGTAAACTCGCATGAAGGACAACGGACCCGAGGGGCGACCACCACCACTCATGCGTTCGCGTTGCGATCGAATCGTGGAAAGATCGGTTCCCGTACCGGAGCCGAACTTAAACAGCATCGCTTCGCTCGTGGCGAGCCGCATGATGTCTTCCATGTTGTCATCCACACTTTGGATGAAACAGGCCGAGCCCTGCGGGTACTCGTAAGGATTCTCTGGCTGTTCCACCAGATCGGTATCTGGGTTCCAACGCCAGTTGCACTTCGCGCCCGACACCCCGTACTGATGGTAAAGACCGACGTTGAACCAGACAGGCGAGTTGAAGGCACCGTGCTGGTGAAGGCAGAGCCACGTGAGATCGCGGTAAAATGTCTCGCCATCTTCGGCCGTCGCGAAATAGCCGTCCTCGATGCCCCAATCGGCAATCGTCCGCGTCACGCGATGAATGAGCTGCCGGACGCTGGTTTCTCGTTCTTCCGTACCTACTTCACCATAGAAGTACTTACTTACAACAACGTTCGTCGCCAACTGACTCCAACTCGACGGCATCATGCAGTCGTTTTGCTCAAACAACGGCTGCCCGTTCTCGTCCTTAATCACTGCTGTTCGCGGTTCCCAATCGACCGTCTCAAACGGGTCTTTTACATCGCCCGGACAGAACTCGGCTGCGACCTTCAGGCCTGCTTTCAGCGTGGTCGTGGACGTAGCTTTGCTCTTCACTGCGGTTGCTCGTGAGCTGGCTGGAACTGTTGCCATGAATACCTCCTGTTATCTCGAAGTCTTCCACATCTTGCGGAAGCGCACGCCGGCCAAAACGGTATACTAACGTACACTAAATCTCGGTGCTTACGCTTAAATAACTGCACAAAAAAACGCCGCCAGTCTTATGTGGAGGCGCACTGCGAGCCTACCATCCTGTCTAGGGGGATAAAGCTGCAGAAACCCCAATATATTGTAGCTTCGGCTTTCGAGCCTACAACATTTGGGACAAAGGGCAGATTTTACGGACTTCGAATCGGCCGTCAATCACTGCTTTTGAGTTTGTCACAACTGCTTGTCTATAAAGCGTTTAGGGCCATTCGCACAGGCCATTGGCCGCCCCAGAATGGCGGCCTCACTCCAGAATACAACATCGCAAACATCTACCAAATATAGAGTTACGGAAAATCACGGAGGCCTTAACCGTCCTTTCATACTGGCAAGCTAGCAACCGAAAAATTCATCGAGGCGACATTCTCTAGCGGTCGCGGACTTTGGGTAGCTAGCCTTCGTCGTGCTGCTGCAACCACGCCACATATTCGTCGTAACGACGCTGGAGTGGGCGACTCGCTGCCGGTTCGAACATCGATATTTGGTCGTGAATCGCTTCATTTTTAAACCACGAATGGGGCGCGCCGGCCGCTAACCAAGCGGTCCCTTTCGCCGTCGCTTCTCGCTCTGACGTTCGCTCAACGCACATGCCACTTAGACTCGCCAGAGCACGACAGATGCCGTCCGATCGGGAAACACCTCCTGACACACGAAGCGACCTGATCGTCGCGCCAGCTGACTGCATGGCGTCCAAATTGGCCTGCACCAAGAAGACGATGCTCTCGGCAACCGCTGCCATTGCCTCGCCAGCGGAAACCGAACCCAACTCAACCGACCCAGTGCCCCCAGCTGCCGCACTCGACCAATACCTCCGATCCTCTGCCTGCCACCATGGCGACCCAAGACCGCTCACCCCATTCATAAAAATCAACCGACTTGCTGCATCTGTTGCTGCATCTGATAACGGTCGGTTCCTGATGGATTGTTCCATGGCCAGAAACGGGTCGTCCGGAAATTCGTGCCCTGCCGCCTTCAGCGCACCAATGGCCCAGTCCAACGCCGCACCACAACCATTGACGGTTCCTTCCAGAACAAATTCCGTCGCCCCGTGATCGCGCGTGCAGGCGATGCCGCTGAGCAACCGGGGATGGTCCGTCGGTTCGGCTTGAGGCAAGCAGACGAAAGCGCCTGTCCCCAGGTTTACGGTCGCCAGGCCATGCTGAGCTAAACCGATAGCTCCCAGGCCAAAGAGTGCGGCCGTCTGATCGCCTTGAACAACGTTCAGTGGAATTTCCGTGCCGGCCAGCAGTCCGTAGCCATTCACATTGGGACACAGCCTTGGTAGGAGGCCGGTGGGAAGCTCGAACAGCTCCAACAACCGATCGTCCCAAGCCTGAGCCCGATAGTCGAGCAACTGAGTCCTCCCCGCATTGGCATGATCCACGACAAAGGGACGTGACTCGATCAGGCCGTCGATCAAGAACGCCGCCAACGGACCCAGTCGCAGCGTCCCCCGTTGTTGGGCCGACTGGACTGCGGTCGAGTTCTTTAACAACCAGCGCAATTTACTGGCGCCGTAATGAGCCGTCAGTGGCAACCCGGACACCGATTTGATCTGTGTCTCCCAGGGGCGTAACAGAGCTTCGATCCAATCCGATCCGCGGGTGTCTTGCCAACTGATCAGCGGCGCCAATGGCAACACGGGATCACGTTCCCGCGCTTCCCAGGCCACAACACTGGAACGCTGTGTCGCCAGCCCGGCCGCGGTGATTTTGAGCGCGTGGTCGGCCGCATGAGCGACCGCTTGCCGAAGGACGGTTTGCACGGAATCCAACAACCGCTGCGCATCGTATTCGACATGCCCATCAGCCGCTTCGATCGCCACCAACTCTGTTCGAAACTCGGCCACATTCTGCCCGACTTCATCGAACAGTAGAGCGCGAGTCGCATGCGTTCCTTGGTCAATCGCCAGGACGTGGGCACCGTTTGCGGTCATGCGTCAATTCCCGGGCTTTCCACTCAGGTCGAAATTCGGCTCGTCGGTGCTGCAGCCAACGGCAACTCGTCAGTGGTCGCCTTGCGGGATCGACTTGGCAACGAACCGGCGATCCGTGCGATGACTTTTTCGGCCGTCGCTCGGTAGCCAGTTAGTTTACCGCCAAAAATCGAGACAAATCGCGGCTTCGTTTCGTTGTCGACCGGCAATTGCGTCTCTCTCGAACGTCCAAAGGCCGTTCCCGCAGCGCGGGGCAAGACCCTTAGGCCAGACCATTCGTCCAAGACATCGCACGGCTTTCCAGGAAAGTGCTGCCGGTAGACATCGAGCAAGTAACTTCGTTCGACCTCCAGTGGTTTGACGAGCGCCGGATCGCCTTCGTAGACATGCTCCGTCGTTCCCAGCATCGTCCGTCCCTTCCAAGGGATTACGAAGACCGCCCTTCGATCGCTTGGCACTTCCATGTAGTAGCATCCTCTCCCCACCTCGGTTGGTAGTTCGAGGTGCGTCCCCTGCACATGGTCGACCGGCAACTGCGGAAGCTGCGGGGTACAGCGCTGCACGATTTCGTTCGCCCAAGGGCCGGCCGCGTTCACCACCACTTGCGCTTCCCATGTTTGCACATCGCCGGCGACATCAATGCTCACCAAACACCGGCCAGGTTCCGCTTGGGTTGGCAACTTGCAGTTTTGAAAATTGGCGGGGCATAACAGGGTGGCTCCCAACGATTCGGCCGAGCGCATGACGGCACGTGTTAAAGCTGCGTCGTCGGTTTGTGCATCCCAGTACTGAAACACTTGCTTCAAACCGTCCGTTTGCAATCCGTCCAAATCGCTCCACTCACGCTTTGGCACAGAACGAAAACCAACATGCTTTCGCAACCCGGCGAGGATCGCATACAGCGATAGACCGGCTCGTAATTGCCACGCTGGCCGACTCATGCCTTCATAGACCGGCAGAAAGAATGCCTGTCGCTGCACCAATCCCGGCGCAAGACGAATCAGCAATTCGCGTTCGAAGAGACTCTCGCGAACTAACTTCAGGTGTCCGTGCTCGAGATATCGCAACCCACCATGAATCAGTTTGCTCGACTTGCTCGAAGTACCGGCAGCCAGCGCGCGAGCCTCGACCAAGACCGCTTTGTAACCAGCGGCCGCAGCCGCCTGCGCGACTCCGACGCCGTGGATACCTCCACCCACAATCAACACATCACATTGATTTGAGTGGAGCGCCATCAGCCAGAGTCCATCGGGGATGTTCGATCAATTCGTCGACCACGTTGGTTTCCACGAAAGGCCAACCGCGATCGCGCCAGAAAACTGCTTTTTCGATTTCGTCGACTGAGTAAACGGCCCAATCCCAGCGACCTTGCCACACTAACTTATCGTCGAGCGGGACTCGAGTTTGTTTCACAAACAGATAGTCGGGCTGAATTTCCTGGGCGAGGCGCTCCTTGCTATCGTCCCAAGCCGGAAGAACCCAACCGATCGGCCAACCCGATGTGCGAAACGACTTCAAAATGGCAAGATCCTTGCTGATGATCGCCGCCACCGATCCACGATCAAGCAGCGCGGACAAATCGGCAAGTATCCGATCGTGCACCACCTCCGCACCGAAATGCTGCACACTGTGCGCTTTGATTTCGACGAAGACGCGCACACCCGGCCAGCCGTTCATGCGAGTCACCAACTGGCCCAATGTCGAAATGGGGATCCCACGAAACTGCGCGCCAAATTGCTGTGGACAGAAAGCGCCGAACCGCTGCAACTCACTCAACCGCGTCTCAAGCACGCTCACAGGAAAGCCCGACACACGATCAGCCGTGTCGTCATGGTAGAGAATCGGAACGCGTTCCGCCGTTAGCTGCAGGTCAATTTCCAACCACTGGGCACCAGCAGCAACAGCCGCTTCCAACCCAACCAGCGTGTTTTCTGGAAACCGCTTCGGCAAACCGCGATGAGCAATCAGTTGCGCTGCTGCGTTCATAACGATCCGCCCAATGCATCTGACATTTTCTACTCCCAATCACCACTGAGCACGAAAGGTGCCCAGAAAAACGCGGGGCAAGGCTCGCCCTGTTCACCGGGCACTCGCAACTTGCCGGCCGTGTGATCAAAGCGATCCCGTATCGTTCGCTTTGCCTCTCGAAGTGATTCTGCTTTGTTCATCCCGCGTTCCCAAAGGTTTTGATAGAATTCATCCCAAAGCACAATGGTGGCCCGTTCGAAAACTGGCCACAACGTCGAGACTGCCGTCCGAGCACCAGCAGCATGTACTGCACGTTGCAAACTGAACATCCCTTCCGATCGAAACGACTCAGCGTCCCTTCCGGAACTGCAGGAATCCAACACGACTAGCTCGGCGCTTGTAAGGTCGAGCGTCGCAGCCTCTGCCGCCCATAAGAGTCCATCGTGACCACCAGTTCGCGAACCAGCACGATTGGCGCCGGCCAGCGCAATCGATGACTGCATCCCTGGCAGTTGCACCGCAAAATGCTGATCGCGGAGGAAAATAGGTTTCATCGATTTGGTAGGAAAATGGGGCTCTTCTACAGTTTGCTGAAATACTGCACCGTGTGTGTCCAAATGGACAATCGTCTTGCCTCCGATCGCCGCTCGCACCTTTCCTTCCGCCGCGTCCGCCTTGGAAAGAACGACAAATTTGTCAGCATCACCAACTTTTTGGAACTTCGATCGGACGCGCGGAATGAAATCCTTGCCATCCGGGAGCAATTCAAACGCTTGCAGTTTGGGCCGGTCAGTTGGATCGCTGACAGAGCGGTTGTAGTCAATATCACCCACCAACAGCATCGACAGCGGTGCTGGTTTTGGCGATCGCTTGGACCAACATCGAACGGCCCAGGCCGCCGACGGCATCATGGAAATATTGTAATTGTCAAGCAAGTACGTACCGTCTATGTCAGCCGGCAGCGCCTCGAATGGCAATAAATCAATGCCGAAATCAGGAACCACGGCGACGGACGAAGCCAGCTGAAAGTGCGGTTCGACCGGCTCCCAAATCAGTTGCCTCAGCTTCAAACCGTGCTCTCGAATTTCCGCCTCACCACTATTCTTATAGATCGAACTCAGCCATTTTTCTGCAACGAGTCCGATGTGAGAATAACTGCCCAGCTCGACCCGCTGCACCGGCTTCTCACCTCGAACCACAAAGGCGCACAACTGCAAGGCGGAGTCAGGCTCATGCGATTTCCGGTAGGCATAGTAATCGACCAGAGCTGCGTCTTCGGCAGTGTTTCGTCTTAATTTCTTGAGTACCTCATCGCCTGACGTAGCGACGTTAGCTCTCTCCTCTTTAATCAGCAACGACTCAAGATTTTGTTGTTGCTTCAGCATCTCTTCCAAATCATAAGGATAGCTGTCCCAGCCTCGGGCGTACTGCGCAGAAAACTTCGCTGTGAGCCGCTCAATCTCGTCCAGAATTTTTGTCGTCTCATCCGATTGCATGCCATGCCGGCCAGAACTCCTGATCCCAAACCTGAGCGCTTTGAACGGCAACGCGTGAACGTACGATTGTTCGTAACCAAGCGACAGATAATCATCGAGCGCCGATTGTACGTAGCCAGCCAGAAGAAAAGCATCAACGGTCGACAAGCCGGCCGATAAGTCGGCGATGCTGGCCAATTGCTTATGAAGCACCTCCTCCAGTTTCGTTCTTGCCAATGCCTCCTTGCCCCGTTCAGCGTCCAGCTGTGCACTCCTGTGCGAAGCAACTATCCACAGTGGATGCCCATCGCTGAAAGGACGATCAACCACAGGATGAACAAGTGACCGAAGGACGAAACGGGCCCGTGGACTGTCGCCCATGGTGGCAGCCAAGGTGCCGGTAAATGCCACCAACCTCGCTTCTTGCTGAGGTGACATCTCTCGGATTCCAGCTGCCAACAGTTCCTCGGAAAGCTGCCTGGTAAACGGAAATCGTTGTTGCTGAGTTCTTGCGAGCCCGCGCAGCGTGCTTTCCACGATCGATATCGTGTAAGGAGTGTCTGGCTCCCCAAACATGGGCAACGCCGCCAAGTAGAACCGTTCTGCCTGTGCCATTTCGCCCATCGCAAAATACTCAACAGCGATATTGGAAAGAGCGCGTGCCCGCAGAAATGTGCTATTACCATCGGGCAACGGTTGATCTTTGTATTTCTCGTAGAACCGAGCCGACTCGGCCAACAGTTTGATGGCCGTTTTTCGATCACCACGCGTTGCGGACATCTGGATAGCGAGCCCATTGAGTAAGTCGTGGTACTTGGGATGCTCGACTCCATAGCGAGATGCATACGCTTCCCGCAGCGACTCAAGAACATTGATCGCCCCTTCTTTCTGCACCGCATTCCCGTGCTCAAACTGATGCCGGCCCACAAGTCGCAGCATTTTAAGGGTCATCGGATCGTCTTTGCCCAGCAACTCCTTGGCCAGTTCAGCTGCTTGGGTAACGCGTCCTACAATGCCGTCAAAATCCCTTTTCGCGACCTGGCTATCGATCGTTTTGCGGAGCTGCTCAAATTCGAACAACTTGCTCTCTGGGTCCGCAGACGAGAATCGACGATAGTACTCGAGCAACTCTCTTTTCTCGGTCATGCCCCAAGAATCGTCATCTCCGGTTGATCGCTGAAGCGCCAACTGCTTTTCAAGCGTATCCACAATCTGCTCGATGTCTTCCGAACCTCGCACCGTCCGTAAGTTTCTACCTTCGACTGCAACCCGCAACTTCCGCAAACCCCCAAGTTTCACCGTATCGACCAGGCTTTCGGAATAGCCTCGCTCCAACTGCTTGATGACGTCATCGAGAATCACAAGTGCTTCCTGCTGTCGATCAGTTCGGTCCAAGGCGGCCGCGTAGTCGGAACGCCTGAATAGAACACTCGGATGCTCCGCGCCAAGCAACTCTTCCATACGGGCGATCACCGGCGGCCAACGATCGACACAGGTTTGATACTCTCCACCCTTCGCCAATGCGATCAGCGCATCACTGGAACACAGGCAAGTAAACAACGCATCACCTCCCCACAACTCCTTGGCGATCTTGATGCGCTCTTGTGCTAGGCGAAAAGCTCGTTGATGGTCCTTGGAACTTTGTAATTGCTGCGATGCGAGAAACAATTGATTCGATTTTCGCGAGAGCTCGTTGTGACGTTCTTTGTATTTCGAAGGCGCTTCGCCGGACCACTCCAAGGAAGAGAGCGGGAAAATCCCGTAGTTATTGTCAATGCGAAAACCCTGCACAACGGGCGATATGAATTCGTGGAACGCTTTGGCCACGAACTGGCCATCACAAGACAACGTTAACCGGCCGAAATCAAAATCTAGCCGCCACATTTGAAGCTTCTCTCCCGTGAGATCGGTTTCGTTGTGATCGACCTTGGCGTAAATGGTGGACTTTCGATTTCGCTTATTATCAACCTTGGTATGTTCCAAAGTGATGTATCCCTCGATCGATCCGCCAGCGGTGCGCACACGGCGAAAGACAATGCTCAGCCTTTCTTGGCCGAGCTCATCCCAACTGGTAATAAACGAAAGGGCCGTGAGCGAGCGAGGAACTTCTTGACTCAACTTGGGAAAGCGAAATCGAGACTCCAACGTGACCGAGCGGCTGCTGAGGTGCTTGGGATAGATGAACGTCGATTTTGGGCCCATAAACAAGAAGCCCTTTTTTGACTTGATGTTGCCATCAAGCATGACCCCTTCAGGCGGGGTGCCCTCGAATTCGTCCTTGTATGTGAAAGGGCGAAATTTGATGCCCGACACAGCCTGGTCGGCTACTTGCGCAGAAAGTCCGTCGACAAGGCAAGTGATAACAACAACTGCAATGAGTAGCGATCGCATGCACGGATTGTAATTGCCGTGCAGACCACTTGGAAGCATCGGCGACCCGATGGCCGCCGCAATCCAGCAGGCGCGAAGCTTCTCAACTTCGGCCGGGCCAACAGGTTAGCCGCTGATCTTCTCGATCTTCACGGTCGTGTACATTTGGCGATGGCCTGTCTTACGACGCGAGTTCTTGCGGCGACGCAACTTTTGCACGACCAACTTCGGACCCTGCGTCACACCGACGACCTTGGCGGTTACCGTGGCGCCGGCCAATTCTGGTTTGCCCAGCTTGGTCGTGCCATCGCCCGAAACGGCCAACACGGTTTCGAACTTGATTTCTTCGCCAGCGGCAACGTCGCGATAATCGATCTCGAACTGCTGTCCCTCTTCTACTCGGAACTGCTTGCCACTGTCAGAAATAATTGCATACATGATCGTCACCTGATGAGTCGTCTAAACGGTTTATCTTGGATTCGGACGGCCAGAGCCCATCGCTGGAGGCCTACCGAAGAATTTGTCGACTTTCGAGCCCCTCAATATACGGACCCTGCCGTGTTCAGTCGAGGCCCTAAAACGGAGCAAAGGCAGCCAAATCGGCGCCAGGCGGCCAAAAACGACCGTCCGGACGCCAAAATCGGGCTCTTCGCTACGTCGGCAGCACGACCGATCGGCCATCGGCGTCGGTGCATTCGACTTCCAAGTGCTCGGGGAACACGTTTTCGCTTCCCAAGATCTGGACGTCCATCTTGCCCTCGTCCTCAATCAGCGCGATTTCTCGACGCTTTTTGTTGTTGAGGTAAGCCGCCACCTCGTCGTTCACTTTGATGACCACGCGCGAAACTTGTTCGTGATTCTGCGCGAGCATCATCATTCGAACGACGTCGATCGCCATACTCTCGGACGACTTCACCGATCCCTTGCCGTTACAGCAAGGACAATCTTGGAATACGCTACGTTTCACGCTCGGCCGGATTCGCTGCCGCGTCATTTCGATCAGGCCGAATGGACTCGTTCGCAAAATCTTCGTGCGCGCCCGATCACGACGGACCGACTCTTTCAAACACTGCTCCACATTGCGGCGATGCTTCTCACGACGCATGTCGACAAAATCGTTAACGATCACGCCACCCAGATCTCGCAGTCGCAATTGCCGGGCGATCTCGCGTGCGGCGCTCATGTTCAACTGATAGGCGGTATCCTCTGCGGTGCCACTGGTACGGAAGCTACCGCTGTTCACGTCGATCGCCACTAACGCTTCGGTTTGGTCGATCACGATCGACCCACCGTTGCCGAGTGGCACGGTGCGCTGATTGATTTTCGCAATCTCTTCGTCCAAGTTGTATTTATGGAAAAGCGGATCGGCACCTTCGTAATAGTGCAAACGCTCGACATGCTTGGGCATCACCATTCCCAAGAACTCTTTTGCCCGTTCGTAGGCCTCTTTCTCATCGATATAGATCGCATCGATATCGCTGGTGAAGATATCGCGGATCGTCCGAATGATCATGTCGCTTTCTTCGTAGATATCGATCGGTGCCGGGTGCTTGTGGACACGACGCGTGATCACTTTCCACAGCCGCGACAGGTAAGCCAGGTCTCGCGACAGCTCCCGTTTCGTCTTGTCAACGCCCGCCGTGCGGACGATGAACCCCAGCCCTTTCGGCGGCGCCATTTCGTGCAGGATACCGCGTAACCGGCGGCGAGCCGAATCGTCTTCGATCTTCCGCGATACACCGACGCGTCCGAGCGCCGGCATCAAGACGAGGAAGCGACCGGGAATACTGATGTAGGTCGACAACGTCGGCCCTTTGGTCCCAATCCCTTCCTTGATGACTTGCACCAGCACTTCATCACCGCGCTTGAAGATATCCTGAATCGGCGGTTTGATTCTTGGACGATCGCCGATCCGCGGCTTGCGTCGTGGGCGACCTTTTTCATCGCGGCCGCGTCCCGTATCGTTGCCTTGCAGCGCCTTTTCGGGGTCCATGCCGGCCTGTCGGAAATACTGTGGCTCGACATCGCTGATGTGAAGGAACCCATTTCGGCCGACGCCAAAATCAACAAACGCGGCCTGGATACTGGGTTCCAGATTCACGACCTTCCCTTTGAAGATGTTCCCGACGTAATTTTCAGCACTCGCTCTTTCGATGAACAGCTCTTCGAGCACCCCATCTTCGACGAGCGCGACGCGGCACTCTTCCGACTGAGCGACGTTGATCAGCAGCTCTTTTTTGTTCGGTTTCTTGGGCTCGGGCCGGTCTCCCTCGTCACGATCTGGCCGCTCACGACGAGGACGATCGGAGCGTGGTCGCCGCTCGCCACGTTCACCACGCTCACCGCGCGTGCGGTCTCCTCGGGAACCCCGCGAGCGTCGCCGGCGGGGTCGACGCGGCCGTTCACCTTCGGGCCGCTCGCCATCGGCACCGTTATCACCTTCGCCGGAAGTCGCATTCTCGTTCTCTTCCGAGCCATTTTCGACATCGAACGATGCGGGCGGTCGTTCGCCCACGTCTCCATCTTGGGGTGAATCGTCTTGGGGACGTTCATCAGTATGCGTTGCATTTCGCATGTTGGTTCTCCTCAGCTGTTTGCCAGCTCGACAACCGTTCGCGTCAGCCAACTGCCTGATTCTTCTAGGTCATCAATGCCTAGAATTTGCAGGATTTCTCGTGGCCGCACGCTGGCGGTGCCTGTGATGCGTTGGCGAATCCGTAGATTGCCGTGCGTGATTTCCAAAGCAGCCAAATCGGCACGCACATCAACGGGCGCCTTGCGGCCCGGACGTGTCACTGTGCACTCAGCTTGCTTCCAAAGTTGTTCGATCGCTGCGTTGACCGATGCGTGCCGATCGTCGGGGATCGGCAATTCGTATTCGATCGTCTCTACCTGAGCTTTCTTGGTGCCAGGCGGCAGCACTTCGACTTGCGTGATCTCGACACCGGGAGGACATTCGCCCCGAAGAATACCGAGCAATTGATCTGCGACGATTTCTTCATCGAATTCGACTTCCATGACCTCCTGGACGCCTTCGATGCCCACCCCCAGAGCCAAAGGAAAGCTCAGTTTGGCGTGCGGGTGAAACCCTTCGCTCATTCGCAGTTCGAGACCAGATCGTCGTAACGCACGCTCGAAGGCGCGCACTAAGTCGCGATGTCCAATAAAGCGAACATCGCCATTCTTCTGGAACCAAATGCGAACGCGAACTTTCATCCGTGGAGCTCCTGCCATGGAGAAATCCAGCGGGATGCAGAGAAAACAGAATTTGCCGAGACAGAGGCTCTGCCCTGGCGATTCCGGATGGCGAACCCTGACTGTCCCGAGGGACAGCCGGCTTGCCGGCGATTTGTAACTCGCGCTGCCGCAACCTGACGCAGCATGCGCGATGCGTCGTTGTATTTCATGTGTGAGAAGGAGCGATCGGAGACTGCCTCACCCACCGCCCATGTGGGGCCGTGGGGGCATCAAGCCCGTCGTCGTCCTTCCCTTTCTATTTTTTTGAGCGATCATCTGGTCGCAAATCGGCGACCCCACCTGACCACTACGTGACTGATTCCTGGCCTTCTTCTTCGAAGCCGGCCTCGACCAAGGCAATAAGTGTTCGGATCGCTTCTTGTGCGTCCGGCCCTTTCGCCTCGATGGACAATTCGGTGCCCTGCTCTGCAACCAGCGTGAGAATGCTCAAGATACTTTTGCCGTCGACGCGTTCGCCAGCCTTGACCACTTCTACTGTGGAGTCAAATCGACTAGCAGTCTTCGCAAACAAATCCGCAGGTCTAGCATGTAAGCCCTGAGGATTCTTAACGCAAACAGTACCGGTCGCAAGTTCGGACATATGTATTTGCTCTACCATTACCAACAAAGTACGGGCCCTAGGGCCTTGCAGTTCGCCCCGACGAATTCCGTCCGTCGCGGCGCTAAGATGCCGGCCGAATCGGCCGACCACTGTTACGACACAAACTGGTTGTTGTCCGCTTCTTCCAACAGTTGTTGGACATCGGCAGCCGTTTTCGACTGCTTCAAAAAGCGACAAAAAGTGTCATCGCGCAACTTTCGAGAAATATTCTCGAGTGCCCGCAAATGCTCACTCGGTTGATCCGGCGGAGAGATCAGCAGAAAGAAGAGCTGAACCTTTTCGCCATCAAGGCTGTCGAAATCGACCCCCTCTTCACTGATGGCAACCGTCCCTACCAATTTGTCGACGCTGGGATGCTTTGTATGGGGGACCGCGACACCGCGACCGATTCCCGTACTACCAAGCTCTTCCCGATTCATGACGGCGGCTACGATGCCGTCTCGGTCGTCGCCGGAAACTTTTCCGGCCGACACCAATGCGTCCACCATCTGCGAAATTACGGTTTCCTTATCGTCAGCCGCAAGTTGAGCATTGATGGCTTCGCCGCAAATAAAATCGGCAAACTTCATCAGTTGTTCCTTTCAAAACGAGCCCCATACGCAACCCTCGTTCGGCATTGCTTTGGCTCGATCAACGCACCGCGGTGTTACTCTTCGCTGTCTTGTTCTTCCAGTTCTTGATCTGGCAAAGGAAGATGCTTATGAGCGCCGGTTCGGTGCTGGTCAATTACTTTTTGTTTGTACTTCTTTAGTTGCTGTTCGATCTTTTGAACGGTCGCTTCGACTGCGCCCAACAGGTTTCCTCCTTGAGTTTCCGTATGGGCCACAAAATCGTTGGTTCCGTCTACCGAGACTTGAAACTCGACGGTCGGGCTGTCAGCGTGCTCCAAATCGATCGTGATATCAATACCGGAAACTCGGTCGTGAAAACGGCTTACTTTCTGCGCTTTCTCGCGAATCCTTTCTTGGGTATCTGCAGCCAAATGTCCGTGACGCATGGCAACGTTTGTCCGCATCGTCAGCCTCCTTTCTTCTAATATGTGAAAGGTGCATTTACGGCACCTCAGTATTCTAGCCGTGCTGGGGGTTCGCGACAAACGTGATTGTTTTTCCCATTTACGTCGTCAAATCGGGAATCCCCCCGGCGGTTGACAAAAAGATCGGAAGCACTTTGCCCCTGCCGCCTTGTCTCCGCCCCCAGTCCTTCCCTGTCAGTCCGTGGCTGAAATCGGTGAAACCTCTTCATAAACGACTTGGCCACTGGCCAGCTGCCGCCGCCACTGAGTCGTCGCTTCCTTCCGCCTGGCGACCGATTGTTCTGGGCGATAGTAAAGCGTCTTTTTCGTTGCGGCATGCAAATTTTGAAATGCGAGGACACCTTTGGAAAGCGTATCCCCTTCCATGTATCCCAACAATTCCTCAGCCGCTCCTTCCGCGAACTGAGTCTTACTGTAGCCCCACAACATTCGGAAGAGCGTTTCTGCATCCTGACCCGAAGTCGTTCGCAAAGCGTCAAGAACCCGCTCCGCCGTTTCTGGATTCCGAGCCAATGCCGCTTGCAGTTCGCGGAATTGCTGCGGCCAAGCCGGATGCTGCTTCGCATCGGCCAGTGACGCCGTCAATGGTTCAAAGCGTTCTAAGGATGCAAGACAACGCGCCGCCAGCGCACGAACCTCTTGGCGGCGATTCTCGGCCGCTTCGGAAAGTGAGAGCGTCAACGAACGGTTCACGTCCAACAGCGGCTCAATCTTCATCAGCGCGTTACGATCGATGTCGCTCACCTGGGCCGACTCGACCCAATTCGGCAGCTTGTCCACTTGTTGAATTTGCCCTGGGCTGCCTTGCGTCGAAGCCCACCGCTGTCCCGCTTCGACAGCCCGCGTCTCCTGGTCGGCCGCGATCACACCAACGCGTCCAGCGGATGTCCAAATTCGAACTGCTTGCTGACGAACACCTGTGATCGGATTCTCGCCCGGCGTCAACAGCTTGGTAACTTCCAAAGCAAACTCTGAATCCGAATCGCCAAATCGAACTTGAATCGCTTGGCCACCGGCCGTGAAGTGCACGCGATCGGCTTCTTGCCCGAGCGCCGCAACCGTCATCCGCCCATAACTCACTCGCACCAACGGACTGTTGCCTTCATCCGGTTGGTCCAACACGAATTCACTACGCCCATCAATCGTTAGCTGCGTGCCATCCCCCAGTAGCAACTGAGGCCGAAACGCCGAGGGGACTCGGTATCGCACCCCCAACTCCAACGAGGCCCGTTGAGCCACTCTTCCCCAGATGCCAGCCTCTTGGTCCCAATACGCGAGGACTTCGCGATCGGAAATGAAACGCCCCGCATCGATCGGCTCGCGCTCCACAAGTGCCGAATCTTCGGCAATTCCCGCCTCCGCCGGCTGTTCGGTACTGCCGGTCATCGCGGCAACCGCCTCCACATCACCCTGCAATTCGGCGTCGGTCATCGGAGCGGGCGCGGTCAGGTCGTCGCCCATATCGGCCGGCGTGCTCGTCGCTGGCTCGTTCGTCGCCAAGTCGTTATCGGCTGGAAACGGCCCCTCCAACGTCGGCTCCGAAGTCAGCGCCGGTTCGGTCGCCGTGGCGTCGGCATCGACGATTGGAAATTCTGAATCGAGTTCGAGCGTTGGCTCGCCAGTTGCCGGCGCCGGCTCAAACGCCAGCGGCGGCGCCGGATTCAACTCGGGCGCGGAAAACTCGGATTCGAGCTGAGGCTCTGCCGTCGGCACACCAGGCTCGGGCGGCACAAATTCGTCCGAGCCATCGATCGCAAGTGGGGCGGCGTTCATTTCGGGTACCGCGCTCAACTCAGGAGCGGCCGGCGTTGCCAAGGATTCGGCCGCAGGCTGTGACGGCGCCGACCGATTGGCTTGTTCCAAGGTCGGCCCATGATCGCCCGCAGTCGACAGCATGAAGCCGACCGTGCAAAGAAAACCGGCCAGCGCCAAAACAATCCACGGCGCGGCCGTATTCCTCCGTTTGCGGCTCGCTTCCATGTAATCAGGTTTGCGTTTGCGCGGCTCGGCACTGACCCGACCACCCTTCCAGGCATAATCGTCTTCGTCCCCCTCCAAATCGGCCAGCGCGTCGTCAACACGAAGATGACCACCCGTCATGCTGGCACCCATCGTACGGATCCGGTCGCGCATGCCCGGATCGACATCGGCCGGTTCACGAACCACCCACGTCACGATTTGGTGACACGCCGATACTTCCGACAGGTGCATGTCCGATTCGAGACAGACACGCTCAAAATCAGCGATCCGATCGTCAGGCAAAGTGCTGTCGATGTACTCGCCCACCGAATTTGCATCTTCGGCCAACCCTTTGGCGAGCGGATCAGGACAAGTGAGCCGCAGCTGACTCATCGAATTGCGAATACGATGCGTGAGTCCGCTGGCGAAATCACTTTCACGAATTTTCCCCGCTAGCTCTTCGGCGTCTTCAGGCTCTAGCACTTCGTCTAAATAGGCCAGCAGGGTTCGCAGTGTAAGCCGCATTTCTCGTCCTCTTCACTTAATTCGTCTGGAGTTTGCTTCGTCAGGCATATTTGTTTGCCGTTTGTCGTCAGCTTGGTCCTCATTAGTAATAGAGACATCCCGACGGGCATTCCGTACAAGAATCTGCGAATTTCCTCCTGGGCAGCGATGGGGCCGCTTCCTGCCTATACTTCTGGCTACCTATCCGCAGCGGAGACGACCATGAATTCGGCCGAATCTGGGGACCATCGCGCGAGTGACGCGCCGCCGGCCCCTCACCCCCAAGCCACGTATTCGAAAACTGCTTACTGGCAGCAGAGCCTGAGAATCGTGCAGTTCATCTTGCTCACCTGGTTCTTGATATCGCTCGGCTGTGGTGTGCTGTTTCGGACTTGGCTTGATGCGTCGCTGCCGCACATCGGCGGTGCGCCTTTCGGATTCTGGATGGCTCAACAAGGTTCGATTCTGGGCTTCCTGCTCCTGCTCGTCGTCTACATGTTCGCGATGAATCGACTCGATGAACGGCACGGATACCAAGAAGGAGACCAAGCGTGACACAAGACTCTTGGAACTTCCTGCTGATCGGACTCTCTTTTGCGCTCTATATCGGGATCGCCGTGCTGTCTCGTGCGAGAACAACGAAAGAGTATTACGTGGCCAGCGGGGGGGTCTCTCCATTCGCCAACGGCATGGCAACGGCTGCCGATTGGATGTCGGCCGCGACCTTCATTTCAATGGCGGGTGGCATCGCGGCCAGCGGTTACGACGCTTCCCGATTCTTGATGGGTTGGACCGGTGGGTTTGTTTTACTGACGACGCTGATCGTTCCCTTCCTTCGGAAATTCAACAAGTTCACGGTGACCGACTTTTTGGGTGATCGCTTCTATTCCAACGTCGCCCGCTTCGTGGGCGTTGTGTGCGCTATCTTCATTTGCATGACCTACATCATGGGGCAGATGCGAGGCGTCGGACTGGTGTTTTCGCGGTTGTTTGATATCGAGATCGCTTACGGGGTTGTCATCGGCGCCGGGATCGTTTTTTTCTACGCCGGTCTTGGCGGTATGAAAGGGATCACCAACACGCAAGTTGCCCAGTACTGCGTGATGGTTTTCGCCTATACGATTCCGGCTGTTTTTATTTCGATGCTGTTGACGGGCAACGTCATCCCACAGCTGGGACTCGTCGGCAATTATGTGAAGGACGGTGCCGACCCGGTTCCCTTGCTGACCAAATTGAATCAGCTGAATGTCGAATTGGGATTTGCAAAATACACGCAAGGGAGCCTGTCAAAGATCGACATGTTCTGTATCACGGCGGCGCTGATGTGCGGCACGGCCGGCTTGCCTCACGTGATCGTACGGTTCTTCACAGTGAAGTCGGTCAAAGCCGTGCGCAAATCGGCCTGTTGGACGCTGGCCTGCATCGCGGTGATCTACCTGACGGCGCCGGCGATCGGCGCGTTTGCCCGCACCAACCTGATCGCGGAAATTCACCAGACCCGTTACGTCGACGCGCCAAGCTGGTTTCGCAATTGGGAAGATCGAGGCCTCATCGCCTGGACCGATAAGAATGGTGATGGTGTCATGCAACACAGCGCCGGAGCCGCCTTCGCAGGCAAGCCGACGTTCGCCGATGCCCAATCGACGACTCGGCCCCGCATCGTCGCGAATCCGCTGACCGACAGCGCGAACGAAATTTACTACGACAAAGATATTCTTGTGATGGCCAATCCCGAGATGGCCGGGCTGCCAATGTGGGTCATTGCATTGGTGATGGCCGGCTGCGTCGCGGCCGCACTTTCCACGGCCGCCGGCCTGCTACTGGTCCTGTCGACATCGATCTCGCACGATCTGATGAAGAAGATCGTCAGTCCCAACATGTCGGACCGACAGGAAGTTCTTTGGGCGCGAATCGCTTCGTTCGTTTTCCTGGCCATCGCCGCCTTCTTCGGGATTTACCCGCCGTCTGAGTTTGTCGCCAAGACGGTCGCATTTGCTTTCGGGTTGGCCGCTTCCTCATTTTTCCCAACGATCTTGATGGGCATCTTTTCCAAACGGATCAATCGGGAAGGCGCCGTCGCCGGCATGATCTGTGGCATCGCCTTCACGCTCGGCTACATCGTCTATTTTCAGTTTGTCGCCGATCACAAGAATTATTGGCTTGGCATCTCGCCCGAAGGGATTGGCTTCCTCGGAATGATTGTGAATTTCGTCGTCGCGTTTGCGGTCTCACAGGTCACTCCGCCTCCACCCGAATCGATCGTGAGAATGGTGGATGAGATTCGCATTCCCGGCGGAGCGGGCGACGCGACAAATCATCGATGACCGACGAAGGACCGGTCGCCAAACCGAATTTGGGCACGGGTCGTCTCGCCTCGATTCACGCTAGCGGAATGCTGATTGCCGGCTGAAGCCGGTAAACGAACATCGGTTCTTGAATGGGCGCTAGTCTTCGGACTGGATGAACTCAAGAGTGCGATCTTCTTCGAAGAAGAGCAATGCTCCCAACGAAGCCAGCACCAAGAACGACCCGACGACGAGCGGGTGCAAATGGCTGGCGGCCGTCCAAGATTCTTGCGGGCGACGGGCCATGAGTTGCTCGAGTGGCTGCCACCCATCACTCGTACGACGCCATTCGGTCGGGCGCAGCGAATCAGGACGAGCGATGGAGTTCACCGTCTCACCGACGGCTTGCGCCACGAAGACGATGCGGCGCTCGGGCACGTCACAACGTTCCCACCAAATGGGATGCGGAGCCTTCGCCGCTGAGGCGGTCGTCAACAGCAGGATGAATCCAGAAATGAAGACAGGGATACGCATGAAGGTCCGGGGAGCTGGGGAGCGGCTTGGGGAAAGATGTCGACCCGGCGCAAACGAAAGCCGTGGCGACCTCCATCATCATGCATTTCCCGATCCAAACCGGGCGCGCGAAACGGCCTTGGGCAACGAGAGGCGGAATTCCCGCATTTGAATCGCCGGGCGCTACGCCTCTGTGGGTCCGAAGTGCGATTTCCGCATCATCGAAGGAGGTGGCGCGAGGCGAATTGACCACAAGGGCGACGGCGAGTTGAGAGGTCACCGGCCAAAGTGTCGTCCGACAGGCGAGCTCTACGGCCACGGAAAGCGACGCAAACTGTGACGATTGGCGCCACTTTTCGCCGCTCGTTTGGCAGCCAAAAACCGATCGTTCAGCAAGGTCGATCTAAACCCCCGGCTGGGGGTACCCGCCGTAACGCTTATCCGTGCTGCCCTTTTCCCGATTGACTGGCAAATTTCTTGGATCGAAGCTCAGAGCAGCTAAAATAAGAGTAGAGGCTTTCTCAGCTGCTTCCAGGTAGAACGATGAGCACCATCTTCGACGACATTCGACGGCAGAAGAAATTACGCACAGCCGAAGGGCTGCTCGATCTGATCATGGTCTTTGCCGATCGTTGGATGCCCGAGAAAAGCAACCGTGATCGCATTGCCCAACGAGCGCTCGACGTACTCGCTCAGTTCGACAACGACGATCCCCATATCGGGCAGGTCCAGTATCTACGTGGCCAGGCATACCGCGCGATGGAGAATTTCTCTGCGGCAACGGCTCCATTGGAATCGGCAGCCACCGAAGATCCAGAGAACATCCACGTCCATTTGGCACTGGGGTGGTGCTACAAGCGAACCGGTCGCATTGACCTGGCGATTTGCGCTTTAGAAAACGCCGCCGAGCACGCACCGTACGAAGGCATCATCTACTACAACTTGGCCTGCTACTGGGCGCTGTGTGAAAATGTCGAATTGGCAATTGAGTATCTGATGCAGTCGTTCGATCTTGATCCCGAGTATCGCGACCTCGTTTCGGGAGAAACCGATTTCGATGGCATTCGAGACGATCCCGACTTCCAAATGATCACGAGCGTGATCGTCTAAGGCCAATCTTCGTTGGGCGACCGCCCTCGCGCCAATCTAAACCGGCGTTGCTGCGGCGTCTTGATCTGGCGTTGATCGCGAGGCGAGGTTGGTAGGCGATCAGTTGACGAAAGATGGCATCAGCGCATAAAAGAACCCCCTACCGCCAAATTGGCGGTGGGGGTCTTCTTTCGCCTTTTCAGGCGTGGTGGGGCGGGTGGTTCCGCTCGACCAGAGTTACCATGCAAACTCCAAGCCGGCATAGCCTCCATGCAACACCAAGTTACCGTTGGTATTGATGTTGTCGAAGGCACTAGGCGCTGCGAACTGCTGACCATGCTGAATTTGGTCAAGCGGCAACGCCACTCCCGAAGCGGCTACCACGCGGTACCCACCAGTGAGACGGAAATTGCAGCTTAGCTTGTAGCCAAGTCCAAGACGCAATTCTCCGAGGTAAGCGATATCATCCTTGCTCGAATGAAAATCATAATCGGTTTCAACACCAGCCGCGGTGACATAAGCGTCTCCGAGGTCGTTGCTGATCCGTTGCGAACTGTTCACGTGATTTCCATAGAAGCCAAACTTCGAGCCAGCTTCTAGGTGCAGACATTTGGTGAGGTAGTAGTCCAGGTGGACGCCCATCTGAACACCGACCAAGTTGTTTTCCGTTTGGATGTTGTGACGGAATTCGAAACTGGGGTCGCCCGAGTTGTAGACGCCATCTTCGGCATCGACCGAAAGTCGAATCGCTTCGTCGATCTTGAAGAATCGAACACCAAACAACCAACCAACGTTCAGTCGGGGTCGCGGTCCGCAGGCGGTATGACAGGCACCATAGCAATTGCCACCGTAGTAGCCGCCACAGCCATCGCCACACGCCGAGGTCGGTCCACTCATACCGTAAGAACCACAGCCGCCGCCACAGCTTCCGCCGCAGCCGCCACCACAGCCACCGCCACCGGAAGGTGTCAAAGGTCCACTCAGAATGTTGATTTCAACATTGTGGTATTCGAACGAGCGGTCGAGACGAACGGCACGGATCGCGTTGGCACCGTTTTGAAATTGGTTGTAGATCGAGTCACGGTAAGGTCCCGTGATCGGATCGCTCAAATTTAGGAAGACATTGTTCGTGTCGAATCGGAGGTCATAAGGATTCGCAACCGGTTGTGGCACCGAAAAACTGGCGCTCTGATCGTCGGGAAACAGTCCCCAATAGACGCCTTCGAGGCCCCAGCGGCAGCAGCAAAACGTCTTGCCCAAGCGAGCTTCCACGCCACCGGCGAAATCCATGTCGGCATCGTTCGCATTGAAGAACGTGTTTCGTGGATCGGCTCGATTTTGCAAAACAAAGTAATCATCTTCGCCATCGCGATCCATGATCAGTCCGTAAACACCGCCGAACCAATTGGGGCAGCCTGCCCCGGCACCCGTGGCCGCTTCGACAGGAAAAACAGGTCCACCATTCACGTAAGGACCGAATGACGAAGTCATATAGGACTCGGGACCGTAGATCGGTTGAGCCGTGACGCCCGAAATTCCGCATTCGGCACAGCCGCCCCCGCAACCACCATCGCAACCGGTTTGAGCAACCGCTGGACCCGCTGAAGGCATCATCGCTGCGACGGGTGCAGCCATGGGAGCCGTCGGGGCCATGGCTCCGACCGGCATCGATCCGACCGGCATGGTTCCCGCCGGCATGGCTTGCATCGGCTGGCTCGGTGTCGGCGTGAAACTCCGCATCGCCGGCATGCCATACGCGGGGTTGTAGGCCGTCGGTGCAGGATAAGCGGCCTGCTTGTTGGTCAACGCGTTTGTAATCGGAGCGGTCATCTTGCTCCAATTGCTCTGCACGCTGCTGGGCGTGATCGTGCCATAGGGAGCTTGCCTCATGGCTCCGGGAGCAACCCCGTAACCGGTCGGCAACTGCGCGGTGGCTGTCGTTGCTGCGGTCAGGCAGATTGCCACACTGACCATGACCTTAGAGAACACAAATTTCATGGTTACTTATCCTCCTGAATGCCTGACCGCCCGCTTGGCTGTCGAAAGCGTCTATTCAATTTCTTCGAATCGCTAGGATTTGGCCCGCTTCCGTGACGGGCACAATCAGAGCCACCCGAAAAGATTGGCTCCTCCGAAGTTGGTCATCGGGATAGTCGGAAGTCGCGGGTTGGTGCAATTACACCTACCAGTCGGGTTTTCTAGCCGGCTCGCATGAGCAATCGGAATCGCCGTTAAAGTCACGCGAAGATAGGCGGACCGCGTTGACCCTACCGCGCTGGGTTGCGTGAAATGACATCGTACCAACGTTTAATCCGCTGATAACAAGGCTGCGTGATGCAAGAACTCGCGCGTTCGGCCAAAGACTGCAAGTCAGTCAAACCTTGCCGATTAGATCGGGTCGGACGTCCGCCTTCAGCGGGCGGCGTGGGGATAGCTGGCTAGGCGACGTCAGCGAATCGCCGGGCGCGTCCCGGCGGATCGCCGGGCAGCAAACCGACCTTCGCTGGTCGCGATCACTTCGTGCGCCAGCATACGGTAATCGTCGGCGCCGTTGGACGATCGCGCATATTCGAAGATCGTCTGCCCGTGACTGGGCGCTTCAGCGAGGCGGATATTGCGACGAATTCTGGCGTTGAAGACTCTCGCTCGCGCCCAAGGGCAACGTGGATCGTCAACCGCCGAGAAAAACTCGGTCACATCTCGAGTGATCTCGCTGGCCAAGCGAGTTCCCGATTGATGCATACAGAACACCACACCCGTCAGCTGCAAACCGGGATTCAGTCGCCGCGCGACCAATTCCAAAGTACCGAGCATTTTGCTCATACCGTGCAGCGCCAAAAACTGGGGCTGCATGGGTAAGAAGACTTCACGAACAGCCACCAGCGCGTTGATCGTTAGCACGCCCAAAGATGGCGGACAATCGATGATCAGGTAATCAAACCGCGAGGTGTAATGCAGCAGTTGTTGTCGCAAGATCATCTCGCGACCGACTTCCCCCGCCAGCTCCGTTTCAGCGGCAGCCAAGTCCAAGTGGGCCGGAATGAGCGTGAGGTTGGGCCGAACTTCGCAAGCGACATCCTTGAGCCGCGCATTGCCAACCAAAACATCGTAGATAGTACCGTAGCTGCCAGTCGGCAACGTCGAGTCGACCGTGGGAGACTCTTGAGGCAACCAACCCAAGTGTAAGGAGGCGTGCGCCTGCGGGTCTAAATCAATCAGACAGACCGATTGACCCTCGGCAGCGAGTGCGGCACTAAGATTGACCGCGGTCGTTGTTTTACCAACTCCACCTTTTTGATTAATGACGGCAATCGAGCGCATCACGAAACTCCCTTTTCTCATTCAAAGTGTCATCCCGCTCCGCGTGATGATTGGCCTTCGCCGCAAATGGTCTTCAGCCCAGTATAGGAAAGGCGGCCCCCATTTCACCATAGCGACTCGACAGCGGCCGCAGCGGAACATGGCGGTAGCGTTTCTGGCGGCAGATCACTACATTCGAGTCTTATCGCGGCGATTGCTGCCGCCTTCTGCCATCCAGGACGACCCCCTTCCATGCGACAAATTGGCTCGATAGACAACGAAAAGCAGGCGCTGCTGTTTTCCGATTACCTGCTGTCGCAACAAATCAAGACGCAAATCGACCAAGACGAAGGCGCTTGGACGGTCTGGGTTCGAGACGAAGATCAGCTGGAAGAGTCACGGCGACTGTTGGCCGAATTCCGCGAGAACCCTGACCACGACAAGTTTCCTCAAGCAATCGCCGAAGCGGCAAAGCTCCGGCTGACCGAACAACGCGAAGCGGCCGAGCAAGCCCGGAATACGGTCGACGTACGAAACGATTTGTGGAGCCAACCAACGGCCAGACGTTCACCGCTGACCATGGTGCTGGGCATCGCTTGTGTTGCTGTGGCACTCTTTACAAGTTTCGGGGCGAACGAACACGGGTCGATCATGCGCAGTCTCTTGTTTGCCGACCCAGTTCACGAACTGGTTCCGCAAACCGGACCCAACGGTCAAGCGACGATGACGCGAGACACTTGGCGTGATATCCGGGGCGGCCAGATCTGGCGAGTCATCACGCCGATCTTCGTCCATCTCGATGTGGCTCATATCGCATTCAATATGATCTGGCTATTCTCGCTCGGCGGCATGATCGAATCACGTCGCAGCACTGCCATCCTGGCGATGGTCGTTTTCGCTTCGGCGATCGGTGGCAACATTGGACAGGCAATCGTGGCCGGGCCAGGTTTTGGCGGCATGTCCGGCGTGGTCTACGGATTACTCGGCTTCATTTGGATCCGCATGTACATCTCACCGGGCGACCGGTTGGGCATTGCCCGCGACACCATCATCTTCATGATGATCTGGATGATCCTCGGTTTCATGGGAGTCCTCAAAGCGGCCTTCGACGCCGACATTGCCAACACAGCTCACCTGTGCGGACTGCTGGCCGGAATTCTCGTCGCCATCGCCCTGCCGACGACGACGGGAAAAGAGAAGGTGGTCGCGCAGCGTTCTTGAGACGCTCGCTAGTGGCCCAACTGCTCGTCGAAAAAGACTTTCAAACCGCTCGCCAAAGTGGGGCCCATGCGGACATGCGACGTGTCGCCGCCCTGTAAGACTCGCTGTGCGAGATCGAACCGCAATTCGAACTCGCGCCCCTCCCCGGTAAACTTAAGATGGTGGCTCCAAGTCGGCGTCGGGATAGGCTCGCTCGCCGACCAATCGTAGCTCGCATCGACAATCAGGGCTTGGCGAGCATGAGCGATCCCTGGTGCCCGGCCCAATTCGGCTTCCTGCCCATTCGCCGCCAGCTGAATCTGCTCCGCACAGCGAATGAGATAGGCATTGTCGGCACCCCAGAGCTCGAGAACCTGAGTCCCTCGACTCGCTTGATGGTACCAGGCGACCGACGAGGCGAGCACCGCAACCGCGACAATCAGGCAGATCAGGACTTTTCCACTGTTCATAGTTTGGCTCGTTCTTCGCTTGTTCTTGGCTGAGGGTCGGTTGGCTATGTTTGCGCCCGTGCGGCTCGGCATTATATTGGACAGCACTTGATCTGGGATCGAGATTACTCGATCAATCGTTGATTATGGGAGTCCGGCTTTCGACCGGTTGCACAGATGTCCGACGAATTTGACCCTTACCGCGAAGCGCTGGTCATCGAAACACTTTCCACTTGGCCGGAAGACTGCGATCTGGGACCGCAGGAAAAAGCGAAAATAGCCGCCGCGGTTCACGCCGACCCAGAAAACGCCAGCAACATTACCTACACCCGCATGCATACCGGCTTCCGACGCGACATCGCGATCACGGACGATGACATTGCACGGGCTCGAGGATAGTCGCCTTTGACCGGCTCGCACCAAACGGTTGCCGTCTCTCTGGGAGATCGTAGCTATGAGATTCATGTCGGCAACGGACTGCTCCGTCAGATCGGATCCCAGCTGGCGGCAATTGACGACATAAGCCGGGTCATCGTCATCACCGATTCCCATGTGGGCGCCCTCTACGCCGAGACCGTTCAGGCCAGCTTACGGACGGCGGAGTTGCCGTTCGATTTGCTCACGGTCAAGGCGGGTGAAAAATCGAAGCGTGTGGAAACGGCCGATTCGCTTTGGCAACAGGTCCTGTCCGTGGGAGCCGATCGCCAGGCGGTCGTCGTCGCGCTCGGCGGAGGCGTGGTGGGCGACTTGGCCGGTTTCGTGGCGGCAACGTTCGGCCGCGGAGTTCGCTTCGTTCAATTGCCGACCTCTTTGCTGGCTCAAGTCGACAGCAGCGTCGGCGGCAAAGTCGGCATCAATCTGGCCGACGCCAAAAATATCGTCGGCTGTTTCTGGCAGCCGGTGCACGTTTCGATCGATCTCGAAGTTTTGCATACGCTACCAGACAATGAATTCGCAGCCGGCATGGCCGAGGTCATCAAATATGGAGTGATCCACGACGCGGCCTTCTTCGCGCAACTCGAAAACGACATCGAGCAAATCGAACAGCGAGATTCGGCGACCTTGGCAACCATTGTCGCTCGCTGCTGCCAGATCAAAGCGGAAGTCGTCGCCGCCGATGAACGTGAAGAGACCGGAGTTCGAGCCATCCTGAATTACGGGCACACGTTTGGCCACGCGCTCGAATCGTTGACCGGCTACTCGACCTATTTGCACGGCGAAGCGGTCGCCATCGGCATGACGTGTGCTGCGAAACTGGCGGTGAAGCTCGGGATGATCGAACCCAGCATCCTCGACCGGCAAACGACGTTATTGGAAAAAGCCAACCTGCCAACCCGCATGCCGACTCAAGACCTTGATGATTTCTTAACCGCCATGGGCCGCGACAAGAAGACGGTGAACCAACAAATCCGCCTGGTCCTCCCTGATCGTTTAGGGCACGTCGTCCTTCGCGACGACGTTGCTCAATCAGACATTCGATCGGCAATTCAAGCCACTTTCGAATAATCGATCGGCAACATACCGGTTCTAACACTCGCAAGCAGCGTTTCCTTTTCTTTTTGCGATCGCCGAACCGACATCGATACCGTTTGGTAGTCGAATCGGCGAGATCTGCTTAAACTGGGCCGCAGACGCGGTATTTGGAATCCAACCGGTCGGCAGCTAGTCTCTGGTGCAAGTGAGTGCTTCGGTGAATGATCGAAAGTCCATAACCGATGATCCGCTCGCCGCCTCGTTATGCGTTTCGCTTGTTCCCGGAGTTGGCCCTCACGTTCGTCGATCGCTGATGGCTCAATTCGGGTCTGCGAAAGCGGTGCTCGAAGCAACCTCGGAACAACTGCAGCAGGTCCAAGGCGTCGGTGCCAAACTGGCCCACGCCATCGTTCATGCCACGACGCACGTCGATGTGCAAGCAGAAATCGCCAACTGCCGCAAACACGACATCGCCATCGTGACTTTGGACGATGGCGACTACCCGCGTTCCCTGCTCGAGATCTACGATCCGCCCTACGCACTGTTTACGAAAGGCCGCATCCGTTCCCAGGACGCATTGTCGATTGCCATCGTGGGAACGCGTCATGCGACTCAGTATGGGAAACGAGTGGCCGAACGTCTGTCGTCGGCGCTGTCGCGGGCCGGCCTAACGATCGTCAGCGGACTGGCTCGCGGCATTGACGGCGTCGCCCATCGGGCCGCCTTAGCATCGGGCGGCCGCACGTTGGCCGTGCTGGCTGGAGGCGTTCTGAACGTCTACCCAGCCGAACATCTCAAACTGGCAGAAGAAATCACTGCCGCCGGCGCGCTGGTGAGTGAATTTCCTAGCCGCTGGCCGATTTCCAAAGGCGCCTTTCCACGCCGTAATCGTCTGATCACCGGCCTCAGCCTGGGCGTGATCGTGATCGAAGCCGGACTCAAGTCGGGCGCGCTCACATCGGCCCGCCACGCCATGGAGCAAGGTCGAGAAGTGTTCGCCGTCCCGGGGCCGATCGATAGCCGCATGTCGCAAGGATGCCATGCTCTGCTGCGAGACGGCGCCACACTCGTCGAATCGGCCGACGATGTACTCGAGGCGCTCGGGCCACTCGTCGAAGCCTCGCCGCGAGAAGATGGTACAACCATCCATCACCCGGCCGAACTGCAATTGAACACGCAAGAGCAACGTGTCCTCCAGGCGATCGAGACGCAACCGACGTCGATCGAGCAGGTCGTTGTCGCAACCGGCATTCCGATCCCGAATGTCCTGGCGACCATTAGCGTCTTAGAAATGAGACGCTTGGTCCGCCGCGTGAGCGGCCAGCTCGTCTGCCGAATGTAACGCCGCTTACAATTGCCAGCGATGAATTGCAGATTTGACCGTATTTCGGGCCTGGTCCGTAAGCAATTCGATCCCGAAACGTCTATGTCTGTGTCGGGCTATGCGCCGGTATATTGACGCCAACCGATCGCCTCTCAAATCACAGGAGTCCCTCTCATGACCGACGATACGTCCTACGAGGCGCTCGGCACCTTCCTTGCGAAGCAAGGTCACGACGAACAGGCCGTCAAAAAAATCCTGGCCAAACTTGCCGAATACGACCGGAACATGGTTGCCGATTCGATCTTTGATTCGCTCGAGAATGGCACGTTCACGCTGGAGGCCATTGTCGCTGAGGCGTTGCAGGCCGATGGGGAAGAGACAGGCTAAGGACGGCCCAACGATGCTGGCTTCTTTGGTTCGAGTTTGAAGAGCTCAAGGTCGGCCAGATCGATCCGTCCTTCCACAATGTGCAACGTCACGGCGTCCGTCTGCGACGCGTCACATTCGAAAGCACCGACAACGAGCCCGTTGACGACGACGGTTAGCTGCTCTTCTGTTTTGAAAAACGAGCACACGTGATAGTACGAGTCACCAGGCTTCTCCAAAGCGACTTGGCGAAAACCCGAGAATCTAGCATCCGCGCCTGGCAGCAACTGCGCCGATGTTTCGTCGATCTGGAGCGTGACCAGACGACCGTCCGCCGCTGCTATTTCAACCCGAATTTTGGCCGCGTCGTCCAGTCGCACGCTAAAGCTCAACCGCAGATCGCGGGCCTCATCCCCCTGCATTCGCAGCGGCAGTTCGATCCAAGCAGGTGGTTCTGCCATGAGCACGCTCTCACCTTCAATTCCGTCCGCACGGAGCCAAGTCCTGGATTTTCGAAACCGGGGCACACTCCTTCCATTGAAGAGCCGCTCGGGCGGTCCACTGATCGTCCACTGCAAATGCTCTGTCACACTCAGTGGTCGTTCCTGCGATCGACTTAGCAGCGATACTCCACCAGCCGAGAGAGCCAGGATCAACGCCAGCACGGCAATAACTCGCCCACCAAGTTTCGATCGACTTCGTTGACCATGCTGCACCTCGTGAGCGTCTTGCGTTTCCAGCGCAGCCGCAGCCAGGACGTCGGTCGAGAATTCGCGGGTCGTCCCCAGGGGCACATCGTCGTCGGCAGGTAACGCCTCGATGACGGTATCGATGCGGCGTAGAAGCTCGCCATAATCAGAAATGCGATCTTCCACTTCGTAGGCCGTCATGTCTCGAAACAGCTGAAACGTCGAATCCGAACAACTTGACTTCACATCGTCGCGCCAACCGTCATCGCCCACCGTTTTGCTGACGAGCACTTGCATCGATGATTTGCCCAAAAACGGAGGCTTTCCTGTGAGCATGTGAAAGAGCGTGGCACCAAGAGCATAAATGTCGGCCCTCTGGTCAACGTGCGTATCTTTCAGTTGCTCGGGCGCCACGAACGCCGGGGTCCCCAGTGACGTCCCTTCGGCCGTAATACTCGGTTCATCCATATCACTCGCCTGCAGCGCCAGTCCAAAATCGGCAACTTTCGCAAAGGGGATCTCGAGCGGCACATCGCTCCCAACGGGCGTCTTGGTCAGCAAAACGTTGGCCGGCTTGATGTCGCGATGGACAATCCCGCGGTGATGGGCGTGTGCCAACGCCGATGCGATCTGACGAGCAATTTGCCACGCGGTCCGTTCTGGCAATCGAAACGAAGACTGAATCAACGAAGCGAGGTCCTGCCCCACGACCAATTCCATCGCGATATAGAAATGGTTCGAGTGCAGTCCGCAATCATAGATGGAGACGATGTGAGGGTGATCGAGCTGCGCAATGGAATTTGCTTCTCGCTGCAGACGCCGAATCAACGTATCACCACGCCGGGCCGTTAAGTCGACCGTTTTGATAGCGACATCTCGATTGAGCGCAGTCTGCCTCGCTCGGAAAACCGTTCCACTACCGCCACAGCCAATCAGCGCGAGTGCCACGTAACCGGGCGCTACGGCACGGGGCTCCATCAACTGCTCTACCGCTCGCACTTGAGCAGCGGTCATCTGACGCAACTCGGTCGCAGCTTCTTGAATCGAGATCTTCTGGGTGCTGGCCGCTGCTACAATTTCTTCCGCCTGTTGCGACGACAAGAACTTTTCCCGAAGAGCCAGTTGCAAGAAGTCCTTCGGTTCATCCATCGTCTCGTCAAACATGGCGGGGCCAATCGAAGCCGTCTTCCTAATCGTTATTCGTAAGCTGCGCCATTTCCAGCACGCCTAGCATCGCTTTGATGGACGGTCGATCGGCAGACAAATCCTCACCGACATACGCCAGTTTGATGTCGCCATCTTTCGTAATGATGAAAGTGGACGGGTGCGCAAAATGCGACTTGATATTGAAGAACTTCGTCGCCGCCAAATCTTCGTCTAAGAGAATTGGAAACGGAACAGAATCGACATTGGCCTCTTCCGTCTTGGCCGCTTCGATAAACTGATCCAGATGATCTCGCGTGCCTGGATAGACGACCAACACTTCCGCATCTAGATCTTCAAACTTCGAATAGTTGCCGACCAAACGAGAAGTCTGTGTCTTGCAAAACGGACACAGCATGCCGGAAAAACCCTGCGTGAAAACAAGCACGACGTGCTTCTTCCCGACATACTCGGACAAGCGAACTTGCTCGCCATTGGTGTCGACAAACGTCAGTGAATCGAGCCTCTCGGGCACCTCAAAATTGGTGTTCACTTCGTCCAAAAATTCGATTTTCGGCCGGTCGGCTCGCTTGACCATCGGTGGCTCGTTGGCAGCGGGTTGGCAACCGCTGGAGAACATCATGCACAAGCCAGCAAGGAGAAGGAAAGAAAGCCGAGAAATGAGTTCTTCGTCGCGTGGCATTTGAATTACCGAAGCCCAAGAACAGTAAAATATCGCACGTGCAGTCTACTCGTCACCATCGATCAGGTAAACAAGCGACCGTCCTGTATGCCTGATTACTTAAGGCAGGGGAATTGCGGCCACGGCCTCTTCGATGGCGGCGTTCAGCGAATGAAGATCGTGCGTTTCGACCTGAGACATTTCGGCCAGTCCGAGGAGACACTTATGGAGGAGTCGCCATTCGTGGGGATGCAAGTCCGGCCATTCGAGATGCTCGACAAACAGATTCGCCAATGATTCTTTCGCGAGCTTTGATTCTCCTTTCCTCGCGAAGAGAAACCCAGAAAACACGCCGCTGAAAAACTTGTCTTTGGCGTCCGCCGATTCTTTTTTCGCCAGATCGGCGTAGTCTTCGGCGTATCTTTCCGCGACGGCAAACTGTTCCGTTTCCACCAACGCTTGCAGCAGGCGGGCGTAAATCCGGACGAAGGCCGCGTCCAGATCGGCCGGAAACCGACGAACACTTTCCTCAATAACCGTCAGACCTCGTTCGATCTCCCCGGCGAGAATCAAAGCGGTGCCGCTAAGCGTGAGGTGGAGAACCGCATTCTGATTATTGGCTCCATGGGCGGCCGCGTGATCGGCCGAAGCCTGCGCGTGGAGGTCGGCCGATGCTTGCCAATCGCCCGCCTGTTCATACGACTTATTCAAGCTGTTGGAACATCGAGTCGTCCAGTTGTTCAGCGGCCCCAGTGTCTCTCGCAAACCAGTGTAGGCGGTAAAATAACGCGACTTGGCCAGTTCATGTTTCTTCAGGTCACGATACGCATTGCCCAGTAGATAAATCGGAATGTAAGTGTAGGGGCTTTCGTCGCCAAAGACCTTTTTCGATCGTTCGATACAATCTTGGAAATAGGGAACCGCTTCGGCAGGCCGGCCGATTCTGGAAAGTGTCGCTGCCAGGTTTGACTTCGCCGTCAGACTCTTGGGATGGTCGGGGCCCCGTATTCGCTCCGTCGATTCCAGGAGCGCCAGTCGAACGCTTACCGTTTCCTCGGTTCGGTCCATGGCCGCGAGCAAGTTCGCATATTCCGATCTAGCGTTCAGCGTATGCGGATGATCGGGCCCGTGCAAACTCTCTAGTTCGTCCAAGGAGGACTGCAACATTTGCTCCGCTTCCGCATAATTCCCCTGCGCCCGGAGTATCGACCCCAATCGACATTTGGTATTCACAATGGTGGAACGAGTCGACGTCGCATCCGATTCCAAGAAAACCAAAGCCTGCCGCAAGTCGTCAATCGCCGCTCCCCGATTCCCTCGATTCGCTCGCGCGTCCGCTCGCCCTTTCAGGCACAGGGCCATCAGGTGGTCTTCAACGCCGATCTCCGTCGCCAAGTCGACCGCTTGCTCGGTCAAATCCAATGAGCTCGTTTGATCGCCGACATGGTTGTGGGCCGTGGCCAAGTCCAGCAACAACTGGACGGACTCATCATCATTGAGCTTTCCATCCGCAGCGCGTTCTTCACGGATCGGCTGGAGTATCTCCAGCGAATCACCGATGACGCCCAAGTTCATATACGCACCGGCAAGTTGCCTCTGCAACATCCAACGCGATTCGTCATCATCAGCGAAGTCGACTGCAACCTCATCAATCGCACGGCTGAGCATGTCGACGACTTTAACATCACGACCATCACGCTCGGCGTCTACGCTGCGGTAGGTCTGTCCCAAAAACTTGGCCACGTTTTCAGAGCGAACCCGAGCGATTTTTTCCTCAGCTGCGGCAGCTTCCGCGCGGATCAAGTTTTGGCGAGCTTGCCGCCATTGCCATGTCGTACCAGCCAACCCAGTCACCACAGCGAGGAACGCAACGGCCATCGCGATCGACAGCGCACGATTCCGCTTGGACCACGCGGCCACTTTTTCCAAAGAGGTGGCTGGCCTCGCCTGGACCGGAATACCATCAAGCCACCGCTGTAAATCGGCCGACAACTCATACGCCGATCCGTATCGGTCGGACGCCGATTTACGCAAGCACTTGAGGCAGATCGATTCCAGGTCTTTGGAAATCGTCGGCTGCAGATCTCTCAGTGGGACAGGCTCGCTATTTTCGATCGCCCGCAGCGTTGCCAAGTGCGTCTCTTTTTTGAACGGTCGCTCGCCCGTCAGTAATTCGTAAAGCATGGCTCCGAGCGAAAATATGTCACTCGCTGGGCCGACGTTCGCCTCGCCGCGGGCCTGTTCAGGCGACATGTAGGCCGGGGTTCCCACCACCGCGCCCTCGATCGTTAAAGTCTCTTCTTGCGACGCTTCGAATCGCGCCAATCCAAAGTCGGCGATGCGAACGTGATCTGCAATATCTTGCGCAGCGAGCGCCTCGCTATCGGTAGTTCCTGAATGCTCCAAGAGGACGTTGCCTGGCTTCAAATCACGATGAACAATTCCGCGCTGATGCGCGTGCTCGGTCGCCTCGGCGATCTTGGCAACGATTTCAGCGGCGACTCGCGGCGAGATATCTCCTTGTTGATCAGCGAACCACTGACTGAGATTCGTCCCCGGGCAATAGCCAAAAGCGATATAGGAAATTGGGCCGACTTTGCCTGTTTCAAAAATGGGAACGATCGCCGGATGACTAAGGATTGCCGCCGCCTGAGCCTCCCGTTCGAATCGTTTCCTCGCCGCCTCATCATTCAATGAATTGGGCAGTGGAACTTTTAGGGCAACTTGTCGATTGAGATGTGGGTCGCGGGCAAGAAAGACGCGGGCAAATCCTCCCTGCCCCAGCACGCTTTGAATCTCGAATCGACCGAGCGATTCCGGTTCGTCGCCGACAAGGGCATGGGGCAATGGCGAGCCGTCTCTGCCTACGCGAGTGGAATCTTCGGCGATACCGGCCGATTCGTCGGTCACTTCGACCCGTGAGTCGAGCGCCTCGAGATTGTGGCGCACACGGTTGAGGAAGGCTAGCGCCTGCTCCGCTCGTTGTATCTCGTCGATTTCCGCCGGGGCTAACCCGACCGAATCGGTCATGATGCGGTCATCACCCGCTTCTAAACGTTTGTCAATTTGTTTCGCCAAATCGATCAGGCGAGCATCATCGGCTGGCGGGTCATTCGAGTCTTGCCGATTCATCGTTGCGTTCTAATTCTTGTTGGAGTTTTAGGATCGCTCGGTACCACAATTTCGTAACAGAATCCAACGATCGATTCATCTGCTCGGCAACGTCTTTAAATGACAGTCGTTCGAGACTCCGCAATCGAATGACTTCCGCATAGTCTTCCGGTAACGCCTCGAGTGCGCCATGCAACTGAGCGATCTGTTCCGCCGCGATCGCATTTGCACCGGGCGTCAACGCATCGTCGGCCGGGACGAAGCCAAACCCACTGCCGCTGTTGTCGGTCGTCATTGGCCTTTCGCGCAGAACGTTCCGCTTGTCGCGATGAAAATCTCGCTGCAGCTTCTTCGCTTCGTTCGTCACGATCACTTTGAGCCAAGCGTAAAATTCTCCCTTTGATTTGCCGCGAAAGCCGTCAAATCCTCGAATCACTTGGGCCAACGACTGTTGCACGATATCCGACGTGCCAAACTTTCCTTGCAAATGGCGCGGCGAATTTTGCTTTGCCATCAACGTCATGTAGCTCTGAACGTGTTCCAACAGCTGGTCTCGCGCCTCTTCCTCACCCAATCGAGCTCGAGGAACGAGCAGGCTCACCGTATCGAGATCGATATCGGGGGTGTCGTCGCTGGCCGCTTGCTTGTCACGAGTCACGACTGAGGCCTATCGAGAAAGAATCCTAACGAGTCGAGAATTGGCCGCACCAAGAAGGCTTATTGGAGAAATACTGCCCGCCGTCTTCCAAAATCTGCCAACAGACGCGGTCTACAACCTCCCACAGTCTACTTTGTCTAACTTGAATTGCCAAATTCGCCTTCTTTTTTCTCCGGGGGGAAGCGGCCGATTAGGCGACGCAAGGAGTCTTCCCCTTAGAGGCGGGCTCAGGCACGCCATTCTGTTTCGCTTCTCTTCCATTCAGTCGCACCGCAGAGGTGCATCAAGCAAAGGGCGTGGCAATGACAACGGACCGACGTTTTAGCAACACTCTGTTCCTGATTCTGGCTCTTAGTGGCTTCAATCTCCAAGCACAAAACATTTCGTGGGACGACTTCGGTATCGGCAAGCAATGGTCGACCGCCTTCAACTGGAACCCCAATGGTATTCCTGGTTCTGCCAACGATGTCTTTATCGGCGACTTGGCGAACGCCGCCAGCGACCAGACCATCATCGATCAAGACTTCACAATCAGTGACTTGACCCTCACAAACTTCACAAGTGTCGACACGACCGAATTCAAGCTCATCGCAGGGGACATCGACCTGGGCCTGGGAACCGATTTTATCGTTTCCAAAAACACCAGCGGAGACCGTTCCCTGCAGTTCACAGGGCTGATCGTCAACAACCTAGCCACGTTTCAAATGAATGGTGGAGAAGCGGCTATCGGTGGTTCCGTAACAACCAACCTCGGTGGCGCTTTTGGCGGCTTCGGAACGTTTCGTTTTACGAACGGCCTGGGCGCCCCGACGACGATCTTTACCAACAACGGCTCGTTCGGCACCGGTCGCGAGGCCGGTGCCTCCGCCACGTCGCACTTCGTCTTAAACATGGTGGCCAACGATGCTGACGCGCGGATTGATTTGGATGGCACTACGAACAACCGCCCCGTAGGCATCGTCGAGAACACAACGCTCAACCTCGATATGCAAGCATTGGACTTCAACGGCGTCTTATCGATGGCGGCCGGATCGGTCTTCGATACGGCAAATGATTTCCAGGCCGCAGCGGGAAGCCAACTTATCACTAACGCGGGATCGGGCAGTACCGGAGTTGCCAATACCGCGACCATTCGCGGTGCAAATTACAACGCCTTGAATGGTTCGTTGACCAGTGTGAATTCGGGCGTGCTCGCCCTGGAATCTGATTTCACTTCCCAATCTACCGCCACGGTATCGGTCGCCGCCAATGCAGGATTGCGAGTCGACGGAACCACCACGATCAACGGAAACCTCAACCTAAATCAAAACGCACATATCACCGTCAACGGCGACATGACGATCAATGATCCATCATTCAACCTGGACGGTTCAAACTCCAATACCGGAGTCACCACCGTCAACAACGATGCGGTACTGACGATCAACAGTGATCAGATCAATCTGGCCAACAATGACTTCACCGGCACGCTGAATGTGAATAGTGGCACATTAAACATGAACACACCGACCTCATGGACGCTCCTCGGCAATCTCAATCTGAACGACAACGATGGCGCGATCGGCGAGAGCATTGTCGATGGAGCATTGCTGCGGGTTGTCGGCGGTACCATCACCGCGGCAGGGAATTTGAACAATATTTCCTCGAATGTCGAGTTCTTTGGCGGCAGCTCGGCCACCGACGTGAGCGCGGGTGCTCGTCTTAATTTCAGGGAAGAGGTCACTTTCCACGGCGGGTCCTCGCATACCGGCAATGGAACTTTGGGCGTGGGAGCTGCGAAACTTGTAACCGTCGATGGTCCGACGACATTCAATATGCCCAACGGTACCGTGTCGCTTGACAGCAACAGTTCGTCGTTGCGTGACTATCAACTGAATGATGATCTCACGATCAATGCGGCCAGTGTGGGGAACTTTGGCTCTTTTACGCCCGGCGCAACGCGTGACAAAATTCACATTAACAACTCAACGGCAAAGCTCACCGTCAATTTGACAAACGCCACCGACCGATGGACGCTCGGCGAAGAGGGCGAGCTGAATGTCTCTTCGGCAGGAATAGCCACCACGTCGCTTGACGGTTCACCCATCAACGTCTTGGGAACGATCAATGTCGATGGAGTCACACAATTCGACGCCCGCGTCGATCTTGGTACCACGGGTACAGTCAACATCAATGGCAACGGTTCCGTGCTGTTTGTCGATGGTGGATCCCAAAGTGACCCCAACCGTTGGGAGGGCGGTCTTGTCCAAGGTTCTGGCGAACTCCATTCCTTCAGTTCCGGCGTTCGCGGTTTTGGCCAGATCGATACCGACATTTACTTTAACGGCGGTTCCGATCTTATCGCGGATGATGGTCTCTTGACGATCAACGGCGAAGTGCTGGAAGTCGATTATCTAGGAGCCGCCACCGGAGGCACTTTGACGCTTACCCGGACCTTCGACACCTCGATTGCTCGCGCCATGAATTTCACCGGCGGCACCGTGAACGGCGAAGTCGTAAAGAACAATGGCACGACGAGTGGATACGGAACCGTCGCCAGTGACGGGTTCGTTAACAACGGCCTGCTCAACTCGACCGGCGGAGGTGAACTAACCATCAGCACCGTCGCTGCCCCGGACCTCGACGGTGACGGGGAAAACGGCACGATCCAAGCGATTTCAGGTGAACTCCTCGTCACGACGGCGCTCGCCGAAGCGTTCGATGGTTCGGCGATTGTCGGTGCTGGCCGCCACCTCGAATTCCAGCACGCTTGGACGTTGGGATCGTCGGGGCAACTTGACCTACTCGGCACGAGCTCCCAAGCGGCCTCGTTGCAAGGAGCCGGCGCCACACTCAATGGAACCGTCAACGTTGATCGAATTGGCCGTTTGGCAGCCAATGCGACGATTCGTCCCACTTCGAAAATCACGCTGGATGATGGCAACGATGTTCTCGAACTGGCCGGCAATACGACCGTCCAACCTGGCGCTCTGTTTACTGGCGATGGTTTTGTACGCAACCTCAACGGTGCCACACTGACGCTTAACGTGGGCTCCGACGTCGATGTGCCGATCGCCAATGCGGGCAATTTGAGAATCAGTGCCGGACTGGGCGTCGTCGATGTCGAAACCGTCGAATTGGACTCGAGCAGCTCGCTACGTATCCGACTGGGAGGGACCACCGTCGGAACGTTCGACCAATTCATCGTCTCACAAAATGCGACGTTGAATGGTGAATTGGATGTCGATCTCGTGAGCGGATTCGTCCCCTCACTCGACGATGAGTTTGTCTTCTTGCAGACCACCAACGGATTCGTGAATAGCACTTTTGATTCGCTCGATTTGCCAAGTATTCACAGCAGTCTGGCGTGGCAAGTCGATTACAGCGATCCGCTGACGGTTTGGTTGCGAGTCATCAACGCCACGATTTCTGGCGATTTCGATGGCAATGGAGACTTCGCATGCAACGATATCGACTTGCTGGTGGCCGAGATTGCTGCCGGCACCAACGGGGCCGCGTTCGACCTGACGGGCGACGGGAACGTGAACGGAGCCGACCTCGACGCTTGGCTGGCAGAAGCGGGGGCCGCCGAACTCGCCTCCGGCAACGCCTACCTGTTGGGGGACGCGAACCTGGATGGCAACGTGAATGGCCAGGACTTCATCGCCTGGAACAACAGTAAATTCACCTCGGGTGCCGGTTGGTGCGGGGGCGATTTTAATGCGGATGGCGAAACGGACGGGCAAGACTTTGTGATTTGGAACAGCAACAAGTTCACATCCGCCGACAACGAACTCGCGGCCGTCCCCGAACCGACCAGTCTCGTCTTGCTGCTGCTGGGCGGCCTGGCCGGACTGAACTCCCTGCGTTCCCGCGCCGCTTAAGGCTCTTCGGCCGTAGAGCTGGCGAGCATCCACCCCGCGGGGCGCTGGCGGTCCGTTGCAATCCCCTCGCAACGGGCCGCCTTTTTTTGCCGAACGGAATCGACAAATCAACGACCCGCTGACCTGTTGGCGCTCTTCAATTCCTGGGAAAGCAACTCGCGGGAGTCCTGATCATCCGAACCGAGGAATGCCCACACGTCATCCAGATTGACGAGTGCCTGTCGGCTGGCAGAGTTTGCCTCGTTGGCGCGTCGCACTGAATTAGCGAGTCTGAATGACGACGGTTGTTTCCCTGCCGGATAGTTGTTGATGTTAGGTCGCGACGGTTCGAATTGTGGAAGAGCGATTGGTGTCTCTCCTGCAGAAACTGGCTCGAGATCGGCAGGTTCTTCAACAACAACGTCGCCGACCGAGTCAATCGACTGGAACTTGGTGTTATTCCAAAATACAAAATCGATACCGTTCACGGCACCGCTGGCATCGAAATCACCTTCCGACCAGCGGCTTGAGCTAGTGAACTTGTGATTATTCCAAATCACGAAGTCGATGCCGTTGACGCTTCCATCTAGATTGGCATCCCCTTCCAAATAAGCAGGCCCTGGCCCTAAATTGACATCCCTGGCCAACTGCAACCACTCATTTCGATCATCAAGATTCAACTCACCATCGACGTTGACGTCATAGGCGGGCACGTAACTCGACGACGCAATGGCCGCTTGCATCAAATCGATATCATCGACATCGACCTTCCCGTCTTGATTCAGATCGGGACCAGGGGCAGC
>CAYZRS010000013.1:0-92509 GCA_964480915.1 uncultured Pirellulaceae bacterium
CGGATCGCGGTCGTCGCATTCGTCCCTGGCAAGGGAGCTTGCAGCCAAAGGTTCAATTCAGCGGGGCCTTGCAGGTATACGACTCGGCCGGCAACGCGATCGATTCGACAATCATCATTCACAACGATGATCAAATGACGGTCCAATTCCCCATCGAGGCTGCGGCGCAATCTTACGTCGTGGAAATCATGGCTGATGCGGAATCGCCTGATATGACAGGCACATACGAGCTCGTGGCTCGTTTCGGGACCGAACCGGTTATCCGAGATTCATTCGTCCATGGTTACCTTTCGCCATTGCGCTCCAGTCGTACGCATCAGCTGACGGTCGACAGATCGCAGCTATTCCACTTTATCTTTTCCGCCGACTCGAATTCGGCAACGAACGACTCGATCTTAACCATGACGGTCCGCAACGCCGCTGGCGAATCGGTCCTTGAACTAAGCAGTCGCGTTGGCGACGCCCGCAGCGCGACGACGTTGCTATCGGCCGGTCGCTATTCGGTCACGATCGAAACAACCTATCAGAGTGCCCACAGCACACCGGTGAGCTACAACCTTTCCGGTGCAGTGGTTGACGATCCGCTCGGTCCGCGACTGAATGACACAACCGAAGATCATTTCGATTTTGATACCAAGCGACTGATCTTGGCCACATTCTTCCCGTTTTAGCTCGGGACAGGTTCTAACGGCCGACGATCTGAGCGAGCCGTTCCTTGACGGCTCGCGCGCTCATGTCCAAAGCAAACCCAGTCGGAACGATATCGATCGGTTGCAATCGTAAGGACTGCCTCGACGCGAAATCGGCCGGCAAGGGTCTGAATTTTAGGCCGTGTTTCTTGGCCAATCGTAGGGCTCGCTGCATGTGGAAAGCGGATGTGATCAAGCCAACTTCTGGTTCCTCCCCCAATAGTGCAGAAACCTGTTGCATCTCTTCTTGAGTCGTGCGACCGCCGACCGTTTGCACGACATCGCTGGGGACGCCCAATCGAGTCAGCAATTCGGCGCCCAAGTCACCGACGGCAAGACCCGAATTCAAGTCCATGCCTTCAATATGTCCGCCGGTGCAGATAATCCGCTCGGCTTTGCCCGCATGAAACAACTCGGCGGCCAGCGCAAAACGATCGCCGGCCGTATCCATTTGAGCCCGTCCATGGTGATCGGCATTCGATCCGCCTCCCAAGACAACAATCGTCGATAGCGCAGTATCCGGCTCCCTGGGCAGCTTGATGAATTCTTCTTCCAAAGAAGCGAGCGCCAACCGAGCGCAATAGGGATTGCCACCAAACGTCAGCAGCAGCCAACTGAGCCCCACCGAGATGAAGATCCGCTTCTCCCGTTTGCGCCAAGCGATCACGAGGCCCATGAACAGCAACAGCCACACGAGTCCCAGTGGCGTTGCCAACGCGGTCGCGAGTTTTTCCCAGAGGATACGCGTCGGAAACGCCCACCGCAGAAGGAGGCCGACAGCGAGTCCCGCAATAAGTCCAGCAGCTATTTTTTTCATTCAAAAATGTACCTCTCCGATTCCTCACCGAGATGGCAATTCATTGAAAGCAGTGAAAGCCCTACTCGCAGCCAAAACAACAAACTGGGGAAGCGATCCTCATTGCAAGCGCGACGCTAGCGACCTCCCGCGGCGAATCAAGACTTGTATTCACGGGTTTTTAGCGGGGAAAAGCGGCAAAAGTCAACGGAGGCAATCTACGGCGACTTTTCTTGCCGATTCGAATTTCCTTGTTCTATCGCTCGCAACGTTCCGATCGATTGCATGACCGGAATTACCGCGCGTAACCGGACGACAGAACAAGTTTTAGTAATCAGTAGAGTCAACCAGTCAGGTCGCTTCGCCAAAAAGACATTGGACCCAGACCGAATGGATTCGGTTTCGTCGCCTGCCTACCGACTCAAGGAAAGGAAATACAGGATGTTCCTAGAACGCAATCGCCTCCTTGCGATTACGGCGCTTACACTCACGTTCGCTTTCGCGACGGGTTGCAGCGTCTATCGCAACACAGTTCCTGGCTATTGTGTGGGCCAAGGGATTGGTGAATCCCGGTCCGACAAGGAGCCCATCAACTTCCTTCGGCTCCGCCAAGAGCCGCCCGATGCTTATCGATTGGACGAGCGCGATGTGCTTGGAATCTATATCGAAGGGGTGCTGGGTTCCAAGGACGAACCGCCCCCGGTCCACTTTCCAGAAGCGGGCGTCGACTTGCCGCCTGCCGTTGGATACCCAGTGCCGATCCGAGAAGACGGCACGATCTCGCTGCCACTCATCGATGCACTCGATGTCCGCGGCTTGACCCTGGCCGAAGCCGAACAGCGGATTCGCTACACGTACATCAAAGAGAAGATTCTCAAAGCAGATCGTGAACGAATCATCGTGACTCTGATGCGGCCCCGAACCTACCACGTCCTCGTGGTCCGAGAAGACACGACGTCCGATTCGGGAGGTTCCGGATTTAACTTCAACAACCCACAATCGTTCGCTTTGGCTCAAGCCTTCGGTCAGACACGGCAAGGGCAAAGCTACCCGATCGAATTGAAAGCCTACGAGAACGATGTGCTCCATGCGTTGAGCGAGAGCGGCGGTATGCCGGGACCGGACGCAAAGAACGAAGTCATCATTCTCCGAGGAGCATTCTCGAACGAGCAGGAACGGGAATACTACTACGATCAGTTGAACGATCCGGAATTTCAACCGGAAGCGATGATGGGACAACCCAACGTCATCAAGATTCCGCTTCGTATCGGCCCGAACGATCCGATCGTCGAGCTCAGCGAAGAAGACATCATGCTGTACGCTGGCGACGTCGTATTCGTCCGCTCACGAGAAACAGAGGTCTTCTACACTGGCGGACTGTTGCCAGCTGGACAATGGCCCATCCCGCGTGACTACGATATCGATGTACTGCAAGCGATCGCCCTCTCCGGAGGCAATATCGGATCGTCTGCTGGAACGAATTCGAACGGCATCTTTGGTGGGGGCGGTGGAGCCGGCGGAATCTTGCCCGCGACTCGCATCATCGTCGTTCGCGAGTTGTGCGGCGAACAAGTACCGATCGAAGTCAACCTGCGACGTGCGATGGTCGACCCGACCGAACGCATTCGCATCATGCCAGGAGACTTCATCACGCTTGAGTACACACCACTGGAACTCATTGGCAACGTGGTACTGAACACCGTCCGAATCAACTGGTTCGTCGGTAACAACTAACGCCGTCCCGATCAGGCGAAGCGGAATCGCCGGCGCAGGAACTTCCTGTGCCGGCGATTTTTTTTGGAATTTTTCTGGCAAGCAGGCGGGTCGGAATAATCGCTACAACCGTCACAAACGGACCGGTCGATCGACGAAAACACCGGCAATCGGCCGATTACCGGAAAAACCACTCGAATAGGCCGTCCGCTGGATAAGTACGGGCGTTTGGGCAAACGGCATGGATTAGTTCGAATTGTTGCTTTACACAGTCAGTGCCTTGCTTATACTCGGTGCATATACACATACCAAATCACCCCACGCCAGAACGTCTGCGCGTGATGTACTTCTCCAGGAGATTCAAGATGAAGAGTCGTTGTATGGCAGCAGTGATAGGGCTGCTCTTACTGGCTACTGGGATTTGTAACGCCCAAGAAACGCTGAACGTCCACCTTCAGGACGATGGCAGTTTGGCGGGACGTTTGCGTGTCTTCTACGCGACTGGAAAATCCGAGCCTGCTGAAGCAAAAATCAGCTTCTTGAAAGATGGCGACGTCGTGAATTCCGTGAAAACGGATGACATGGGTCACTTCCAATTGGCAGCACTCGAACCGGGCGAATACGTTGCGAAAGCTGCGATTTCGACCGGAACAACTGACTTTGCAATCAATGTTGTCGAATACCAAGAAGGCATCGATGCTGAAGCGATGTTCTTGGACGCAACGCTGACACCAACGCCCGATGGCGAAATCATCGAAGGCGAAATCATCGCTGGTGATTGCGGCTCGTGTGGTGAAATCGTTTCCGAAGGAATCGTCGACGGTGGCTACATCGAAGAAGGCATCGTTGGCGGTGAGATCATCGACGGCGGCTGCGGATGTGGCACCGAGATCATCGGCGAAGAAATCTACACCGAACCCTACGTCGACGCTGGATACGTGGAAGAATACATCGATCCAGGCTACATCGATACCGGATACGTTGACGCTGGTTGCTGCGGCGGCGGATTCACCTCGGGTGGATGCTGCGGTGGCGGTGGAGGTGCTATCGGTGGCGGTGGACGTCTGTTGGGCCTCGCGGCCTTGGGTGCAGCCGTTGCCATTCCCCTCGCACTCGACGATGACAACACCCCGGTCAGCCCAGCTGCTCCATAGTCCGGAACGGCGACCATAAAATCAAGAGACCGCAGTCAGCCGGCTGCGGTCTTTTTTTGTACACTCTTTGACAACGGGCGGTGAGTTTTGTGCGCCCATTCATCCAGCCCCAATCGTTGACATGGAACGTCGCGGATCCCTATTTCAATACTTAGGTTGGCTGTGCCTTGTTGCGCCGACGATCGTCGCAGCATGGCGCTTCGGAGGCGTCAAAGCGTTCGATCAGAGCTGGATTTTGGCCTGCCTGACCGCCGGCGCTCTGTTTCTGCTGGCAGCTTCCTGGCAAGTGAAACAACACCTGCCTCAGGTACCACGAGTCATCTGGCCCCTGCTCGCAGCGCTGCTGTTCGGTGCGATCCAGTTGATTCCCTTGCCATCTGCTGTCCACCGAATGCTCAGCCCTCAGAGTCTGGAGTGGTGGTCAACGCTTTCCGCCGACGAAATGACAGAACCGGCAGAGGCGTTTCCATTGTCGCTGTACCCAGGTTCGACCAAACTCAACTTTGCCGCGTTGGCGCTCGGCACGGGCGCATTCCTCTTGGCCGCAGCTTTTCGCAACAACCGACAGCTGGCGTTGTGGCTGTTGCTGGCTGGCGCTGTGAATGGCGCTGCCACAGCCTTGTTCGGCATCGTGCAAATGCTCAGCTTCAACGGCAAGCTCTACTGGACCATTCCGCTGGCTCAGGGCGGAACACCGTTTGCTGCTTTCGTAAATCAGAACCACGCAGCCGGCTATTTGAATTTGTGCCTGGCCACCGCGATCGGTTTGTACGTTTACCTGGCCGCGCGAGACAGCGAAGAGCGCTCCTCGGAGCATGACCTTGGCTGGAACGACGAACCTCAAGGGGAATGGCAATTTCTCGCGGTCGGCGCGATTTGTGTTTTGATCGCTACCGCGGTCGTTTGCACGACTTCGCGTGGAGGGGTCGTGGCGGTGGTCGTTGCCTTCGGCGCCGCCGTCTTTTTCGACCCACGTTTGCGATCGAAACGGTCCTTTTACGTGATGATCAGCGTCGCTCTTTTCGCCGCGATTGGTCTCGCAGTCTGGCTGGGGCGCGGCGTCTCTTTACACGCGAGGTTTCAGCGTATCTGGTCAGCCAACGGCCTTCCGACAAACAGCCGACTTGACCATTGGTCCGATTCGCTCCGCGCTGCCGCCGATTTTTGGCAAACAGGCTCCGGTTTTGGCACCTATCGATTCGCCTACCGCCCCTTCGAATCGTCGTTCGTCGACGGCTGGTACGTCCATGCCGAAAACCACTATGTCGAAGCATTGCTGGAAGGAGGCCTGCCCGGACTGCTCATGATGCTGGCGGCGATTTTCTTCGCCTTCCGCGCAATCCTAAGACGCCGCCAGGAACAGGACGCGGTTTCGCTCGCTTTGGCCACAGCCGGTTTCTTTGGCCTCACCGCCCAAGCCGTCCATGCCCTGTTCGACTTCGGCCTTTACATGCCGTCGAATGCGCTGCTGTTCGGCGCCTTGCTCGGCGCCGCAGGTGCGCCGGGTGTGCAAAGCACCGAACCAACGGGAACCCCATTAAGAAGAACCGCGTGGTCGGCCGTGCTGTTCGGCTTACTCGTCTGGTGTGCGTGGAGTGTTACTGAAATGCGACAACAGGCCGATTTCGAAGCTCGGCTGCGTCACTACGCGAACGCCACCAAGTCATTCCGTGAAGACGCAACCTCCTCCGAACCACTGCCGCTGCTGAATCGGGATCGCGACTATGCGGAGGAGCAACTTCTCAACGCGAACATCGGATTGACGAATTATCAAATCGCCACTTTCCATCAATTGCGTGCCGAGATACCAACGGCGGATGCTTCGATGCTGTGGCGACTGAGTGACCCTCGCGTGCTCCACTTGCGCGCCCATCAAATCGCTACCGAAGATGAAGCCTCGCTCCGGATGTTGCGAGACAGTCTGCAAGTGCGAAACCATCTAGCGCCCGCCTACGATGCGCTCTTGTTAGCGCGCGAGCAATGCCCGCTCCTGCCTCGAGTTCACATGGGGCTGGCTCAAGTGGGTATCCTTTTTGACGATGGCGAGCACGAAGAACTTCGCATTCACAATGCGCAAGTCCTCGCCCCCTTCCTTCCCGACGTCCTTTTTCAAAATGGTCTCATGGATTTGGAAGCAGGACGTGCCGAAGCCGGCTTTGCACGCTGGAAGCGGTGTCTTTTGCTGTCGCCGCGCTACATCGATCAAGTCATGAAAATCGCCGCTTCTGTGATTAGCACCACAGAACTTTTCGAACGAGTCCTCCCGCGCTCGGCGGAAAGACTCGTCCAAATTGCTGACAGTTACTATTCCAACCCAGAAGCCGAGTCGAATCGCGTCCGCTTGGCAGCCATGGCGTTCGATGCGCTCGCAACCGAAATTACCTTCAGCCCGGCAGAGCGAACAGCGCTCGAAGGTCACATTTACCGACTCCAAGGAAAGGACGAATTGGCGATCGAGCGGTTGACCGTCGCGGTCGGACTCTTGCCGCAAGACATTCAGTCCCGTTTTGAATTGGCAAAACTACTGTTGGCCGATACGCGTCTCAGCGAAGCGCAACACCATGCCACGATCCTGCTCAAGTTGGCTCCCGGTCCGAGTAAGCACCGCGCCCTGCTGAAGGAAGTGCAGGATCAACTGCTGAACCAATTCGAAAATTAGAGGGCGCCCGCGACACCACGCTGTGGCGAAAATGATTCATCCGTGGGACAAGTCCATCGTTCAGCGACAAGAGCGAACGACGATACGACGGGACGGAAGTGCGGCGGGGCCCGAAATGCCCGCGCAGCTTGTCTATCTTGGTGGCAAAAAAGCCTATCCACAGCGATTTTGCCGGTTTTTTCTTTGATGCCGACAGAATTCGCCGCAATAATGACGGATCTGCGGATCTTTTCCATTCTGCCGACGCTTGGCAGTAAATCGGCTCTTCCATTGGTATCTAATTTGCCCCGGTATGGACCAAGCGGTCTCGCAAAACAGAGCAAACCAGAGCACACAAAACACAGAGGTTGGACGCATGAGTCAAGTAAACGGGCGAGCAGTGAACCAGGAAAGTGATGTTCAGGAACAACTCACCGACCTCGTCGGCGTGCTCATGCGACATCCGGGCGTTGTCGCCGCGACGCTCTTGATCACGATGGTGCTTGGTCTGCTGTACTTCTTGAAGGCGCCGCGTACTTACGAATCGACGTCCGACATCTTGATCGTCACGAAGCACTTCTCGGGTTTCAACACCGAAGGTGATTCGGAACAAGCAGCTTACGACAAGACGATCGAAACGCATGCCCTGATGGTGGCCAGCCCGCTGATCGTCGGTCGTGCCGTGAAAGATCACGAACTCTTGTCGCTGGAGACTCTTTCGGAGGAGGACGATCCGGTGAAGGCGATCATCGACGAACTGACCGTCGATATTAAGCAAGAAAACACCACGGTCATTTCACTCAGCTACCGCTCAGGCAACGAATACGACTGTCAAAAAGTCGTCCAAGCTCTCAACGACACCTATTCCGCATTCCTCGGTGAGTCGAACCAGAAGGTAGGCCGCGAGATGTACGACCTCATCGCGAAAGCGAATGAGGAACTCTCGGCACAGCTACTTACCATCGACGAAGACTACCAGACCTTCCGCAAGACGGCTCCGCCGATGTATTGGCAAGAAGGGCAGGGTGTCAATGTGCACCATGAACGTCAAGCACGCATCGAAGCAGCACGCCAAGAATTCATGGTGGAACAAACGGTCCTCCGCGCCAAACTGGCGGCACTTTCCAAAGTCATCACGGCCGGCAGCGTCAGCCGAGATGCGATCCGCTACGAAGCGCTTTCTCAACTGAATCTTGATGAAGATTATTCTCGTTGGAGAAAGTTTGAAATGGAGGAGAAGGAGCAGTTTGCCGAACGGGAAGCGGTTCGAGAATACGCCTCCTTGCTCGTCGGTGAATACGTTCGATTGTACGTCGAACAAAGCAGTTTGCTCGATGAGTACGGCGAAGGGCACCCAAAATTGAATTCGGTCGTCAAGCGACGATCGCAAGTCAAGAAAATGCTGAACGGGATGCTCGAAAACCAGATGGCGATCAATAGCGTCATCCTCAACGACCAGGAGCAATCGCAGGAAGAGGACGACTACGTTGAAATCTACATCCAAAGCCTCACCGACCGATTACAAATCTTGGATTCACAGATCGCGCAACTCGATCGTGATTTCAACATGGAACAGAACAAAGCCAGCATGATGCAGGAATTTTTGCTGGAAGATGAAACATTCCGTTCAAACAAAGAACGCACCGAACACTTACACAAAGAGGTGGTCGCTCGGCTGAAAGAAATCGATCTCGTTCGTGATTACGGCGGCGACACCATGACGGTCACGGCACCACCCCTTGTCGGTGAGAAAGTCTCCCCGCGTCTTTTGGTCGTGTTGGCCGGCAGTTTGATCCTCGGAACGCTGCTCGGTGCTTGCGTGGCCTGGGGTATCGATGCTTCGGAACGAACTTTCCGCAGCACCAAGGAAATCCGCCAATCGCTGGGCGTCCCCGTCGTCGGTGCCATCCCTCCGATGGAGAAAAGCGAGTTGGTGGTCAGCCGGGAATATCCGTCGTTCGCCGGATCGTTGGCGACCGTGCATCGCGAATCGTCCGCCGTGGCCGAAGCGTTCCGTGGCGTGCGGACCAATCTGTATTTCAGTACTTCGACGTTGAATCAAAAGGTGATTCAAATCACGAGTCCGCTGCCGGGCGACGGAAAATCGACCGTCACGGCCAACTTGGCTGTTTCGATCGCCAAGTCGGGTAAGCGAGTTCTTGTGATTGATGCCGACTTCCGCCGTCCGACCATGGACAAGCTGCTAGGACTGCAGTCGGAACCCGAATTTGGCTTGGCGGCTGCGATTTCAGGTGCCGCGACGCCACAGCAAGCGGCTCAGAAAACTCAAATCGAAAATCTCTACTTCCTGCCCGTGCTCGAACGACCGCGACAACCATCGGAACTACTCAGCACCCCTGAGTTTGCCGCGCTGATCGAACAGTATCGTGAACAATTCGACTTTATCTTGATCGATACGCCTCCCATTCTGGCGGTCTCCGATCCAAGCATCATCGCTGCTCGTGCCGATGGCATTCTGCTAACGATGCGAATTCGCAAGGGCGTTCAAGTGACGGCTGCTCGATCGATGGAAGTCCTGAACAGCCTTGAAGCCAACGTCATCGGCGTCGTAGCAAACGGCTGGGAAACGAGTACCGAGTACGGATACGGATATGGTTACGGTTACGGCAGCTACCAGCCAACCAATGGCAAAGCCGCGACGAACGGCAATGGCAAGGGACGCATCCCTCTTCGCAAACCTCTTGTCAGTTCCCGTAGCTAACTCATTGAAAAAACCACTGGTCGCCAGCATGCTTAAACCTGATTCCAATCTTTCGAACGGTGCACCGGCTCAGCCGCCAACCCCATTGCCGCCCAGTGCCGCACCGGGAACTTGGTTTGCATTCTTGCTGAGGCATCGAGTCTGGTTGCTCGCCTTTGGGCATCTGATCATTTTTGCGACCGCCTACTTGTTTGCATTTGGGCTCCGTTTCGATTTTCAAATTCCATTGCACCAATCGCGGCAACTATGGGCAAGCCTGCCCACGATTCTGTTGGTCAAATTGACCACGTTCTACATGATTGGTCATTTTCATGGTTGGTGGCGATACGTCACATTCGCCGATCTTGTGGCGCTGATGAAAGCGTCCGTCTTCAGCCTGCTTGTGTTGGTTTTGATTAACTCGTTCCTTTTCGAAGGGATGATCCCTCGATTCGTCCTGACGGTCGACTGCCTAGTAACAGCACTCGTCATTGGTGCCCTTCGCGCCAGCTGGCGGCTGTGCCGGGAACAGAATTACTTCAACAAGGTGGAGCGTCGATATTCGATTGTCATCGGTGCCGATCACCGCAGTGGCCTCATGGCTCATCAGATCCACTCACATCCCGACCTTCCCTACCGAGTTGTCGGATTCCTGGACGAGAATCGAGCGAAGCACGGTACGCGTCTCGGTGGCATCCCGGTCCTTGGAAAACTCGACGATCTAAATTCGGTTGCCTCGACGCTGAATGCGACCGATGTCTTGGTCGCCTCCGATGGACTGGCAGGCAACGATCTTCGCAAGCTGATGGATTCGTGCGAAGCCAACCAGCTGCAGCTGAAAATCGTTCCATCTCTCGTCAACCAATTTACGGACGGGCAATCGCTGCCGATTCGTGATGTGGAAATCAACGACCTCCTGCAGCGTGATCCGATCGAACTGGATATGGACAAGATCGCTGCCGACGTCGCCGGAAAAACGGTCATGGTCACCGGCGCGGGCGGAAGTATCGGTTCCGAACTTTGCCGACAATTGCTCCAATTCGCACCGGGGACCTTAATCCTCGTGGAGCGAGGCGAAAACAGCCTGTTCCTGATCAACAACGAATTGGCAAGAAAATCGCAAGGAGTCGACATCAAGCCGATCGTGGCGGATGTCTTAGAAGAGGCTCGCATGCGAACCATCTTTAGCGAGCATCGTCCCGACTTTGTCTTCCACGCAGCGGCTCACAAGCACGTCGGCTTGATGGAAGGTAACAGTGGGGAGTGCGTACGGAACAACGTGCTGGGAACCCGGTGCGTCGCCGATCTGGCCCACGAATTCAAAGCTCTGAAGTTCGTCCTGATTTCCACCGACAAGGCGGTGAATCCGACCAGCGTCATGGGCGCCTCAAAACAGATTGCCGAACGATACATTCATACGATGGCCCAGCACTCGGAAACAGCCTTTGTCGTTGTCCGATTTGGGAATGTCCTCGGCTCTAACGGCAGTGTTGTGCCGCTCTTTCAGCAGCAGATTCGGCGTGGCGGCCCCGTGACGGTCACCGACGAGCGGATGACACGATTCTTCATGACCATTCCCGAAGCGTCACAATTGGTTCTGCAAGCGGCCGCCATGGGTTCCGGTGGCGAAATTTTCGTCTTGGAAATGGGCGACCAAATCTACATCGTCGATCTGGCAAAGGACTTGATCCGTCTTTCCGGTCTGCCCACGGGCACGGTCAAAATCGACTTTGTCGGCATCCGTCCCGGAGAGAAACTCTACGAAGAACTCTACAACGACGAAGAACAGATGCTGGAAACGTCGCATCCCAAAGTTCGTGCCGCCTACCATCGACCCTATTCTACCGAATCGGTACTCCAATCGATTTCCGACTTAAGCGAAACGTTGGAACAGGGCGACGCCGTTGTGCGTCAAATGTTAAAACGGATCGTTCCTGAGTACAGTTACCCGATGCCGGCGTCGATAAACCAAAAGAACGACCAAACGGCCGACAACGACGCCGGATTCGAAGAGGCGACCCGCCTGAACGAACATAAGAATGGCAACTTGCCCGTCGAAAACGGCAGGATACCGTTTCCCAAGTAATCTTGAGCCAACCATTCGCCCTCATGTCATCGATGACTGCCTCGGGGCGTGTTTCTTGTAGTATCTGGCCGTAGGAGCCACGCACGTGAGCGGTTCTCTTTTTGTGTTCAGTGGACTCGATGGTGCCGGGAAGTCAACGCAAATTGACCTCTTGGCCGATCACCTGCGAATGCAACAGGGACGCCGCGTCGAAATCCTCTGGTCGCGAGGAGGCTACACGCCAGGCATGCTGTTGCTCAAACGAGTGCTGCGTTCCGGAGCCCGTCTCGTCGGAAAAAAAAACGTCGCCAAATCCGGGCGCAGTCGCGAACGGACCGCCGCTTTCGGCAACGACAAAGTTCGCTGGTGTTGGCAGTCCCTGGCGATCCTGGATCTCCTATTGCTTTATGGAATATGGATGCGTTTTAAGCTCTGGACTGGAACGACCGTCATCTGTGACAGATATTGGCAGGATACCGACCTAGATTTCCAGCTGAATTTCCCGCGCGACAGGGTATCGAAACGTCTCTTGTGGAGATGCTTGCAAACGTTCAGTCCGACCGCGAAAGCTGGCTTCCTGCTGTTGATTCCCGTTGACGAATCTCAACGCCGCTCTCAATTGAAGAACGAACCATTTCCCGACAGCGCAGAAACGCTTGCGAAGCGTTTGAAACACTACCAAGGGTTCCGCGAAACCGATCCCAGTTGGCACACGATCGACGGAACCCAGTCGATCTCCGACGTCGCGATCGAGATTCGATCGATTGCTGTTCAGCAGCCTCAAGACAAGGTGACTTGCTGATGCGAATTAGTCACCTTCGACAACGCGAACCGATCGAACAGATTGTCGCCGACACGTTGTCCAAATTTTGGACCAGTCGCTTCCAGTCCGACTACTCAGCCGACTTTTCAAGTGCGCCCCCAAGCGCCAACTCGACCCCATGGGTTTGCAACGCTTGGCTGAATATCATCTTTCCACCGAACGCACGACAGGACGCATTCGAACCGATCCTCCGAGAATACTCGCGCAGTACCGTTGCTTGGCGACGACCGCTGCAGAAGCTGTACGTGCGGCTAGCGACGCACCGATCCCTGGCCAAGCTACTAGGGCATGGCACGATGAATCTGAATCGGGTGCTACCGGATCAAGAAGATACGATCGTCGTCCCTGGTAACAACAAGGTTCGCATCCTGATGCGTGCGCAGGGCTGCTGCTATGGCCTGTTGAAGCGCGATTTCCCCAGAGAGCGATACTTGTGCGAACTCGACGCCAGAACCGCAGCTTTCGCCGCCGGCGTCCAAGTTCCGGCCCTGCTGGAACGCAATGATGCGGCGGGCTGGTTTCGCGAAGCCTACATCGCCGCCACGCCCATCAATCGACTCGCAAGCAGCGAAGATCAAGCACAGGCGGCGCAGGAAGCGGCAGCGAGCCTCAGTCAGCTCACACTTGGTTCGCGAGAGACCATTTCGACAGCAGCCTACATCGATCGGTGCGTGACATTTGCGAAAACGAGCCTCGCGGGCAACGAATTGTTCACGTCCAACATCGAAAGGTTGCTTCAATCGTTGTTGGCGCATCTCTCAGAACGCATCCGCCGGGACGGCGCCAGTGAACTGACCACGTCGGCAACGCATGGCGATTTTCAACCGGCCAACATTTTGGTCAACGATCAAACGTGGATCATTGATTGGGAATACGCGGCTCGACGGCAAGCCGACTTTGATGCCATCACCTATATGTCGGGAGCCCGCTCTCCCTCAGGACTCGCGGCACGACTCGCCTCACTCGTCGCCCGGCTATCGCCTGAGCAGGAAGCGTTGGTCACGGCCTTTGGTCGCCCCGGAATCGACTGGCGTCATGCCGACGAACGCCAGTCGGCCGTCGATATTTACCTCTTGGAAGAGCTATGCTTTCACATCCAGGAAAACGACAATCCGATCTTCCGTAAATTGAATCATGGCTTCGACGAATTCGTCAACGAACTCGAGGCTTGGCTGGCATGAGGCATCAAGAATCACCACCTCAGCGATTGATCGTGCTGAACCAAATGGCCGGTCCTCTCACGTGGGAACTGGCCGAAGACCTTGCCCATAGCGGCTGGTCGATCGAATTGCTCACCGGACACCCGGACACCTTGGCCAAAGGTTCGCAGCCGAATCTCAACGTGTTTCGCTCATTCCGGTATCGGCGCGGCAGCATGTTCCTACGTTCGATTTGCTGGACCTGCTACATGGTCCATGCTTTTTTTTGGCTCTGGCGTTGGCCGAAAGAGGTGCCGCTGCTCATCTTCTCGAACCCTCCGATGCTGGCCTGGGTTGCCGCGACGATGCACCGACTTCGCGGAACACAATTCGTTGTCATGGTCCACGACATCTATCCCGAGTTGCCGGTGCGCATGGGAAAACTAAAACGAGACGGTATCGTCGAGCGGGCCTGGAGCCGTTGGAATCGCTGGGCCTACAACCTGGCCGATGAAGTCCTGACGCTGGGCGAATACATGTCCCGAGTGGTCCAAACGCAGTTTGACGTCGCGACGACAACAGCCGGTAAGGTGCACGTTATCTATCCCTGGGCCGACACGGACCGAATTCGACCTTTGCCCAAAGAGCAAAACCCATTTGCAGTAAAACATGACCAGGCAAACAAGCTTACGGTCATGTACTCGGGCAACATGGGTCTGGGGCACGACCTAGAAACGATGTTGGCCGCGACTCGACGAATCACCGACCAACAAGCTCACTTTCTGTTCATCGGCGCCGGGCCCAAATGGTCGATGATTGATGACGCGTTGCAAACCGAACAACTTGCGAACGTGACGCTTCTTTCTTGGTTGCCGGAAAAGGACATTCCTTATTCACTAGCAACCGCCGACATTGCGATGGTCTCGCTGGAAAGCGAAGTCGCCGGTTTGGCCATCCCGAGCAAGGCGTTCTATTCACTTGCCGCGGGAACTCCACTCATCGTGATCTCGGACGAAGAGACCGAGCTTGCGTGCCTTGTTCAGGAACATCAGTGTGGCTGGCTGGTTTCGCCCGGCGATGAGCTGGCGCTTGCACAAATCGTCCACGACATGTTGCAATTTCCCGCACGGTTGGCGCAATTCAAACGCAACGCCCGTGCCGCCTCAGAACAGATCGGCGCTCGCAGAACCAATTCGAAGCGATTCCGAGAACTCTTGGAAACGGTCACCAAAAGCCGTATCGACCACGCGCTTTCCGGCTAATGAGACAAGTGTCGTCTTGCGTGTGTGGTAGGCAAGATCAAGGACGGCCTAAGTAGCAGAACGATCTCGAATTCGAAGTAGCGTCGCCAGCACGTTGTCGACAGAATGCGAGAAAAGTAGTTTGAACAGCACGAGGGCGACCGCGGCGAAAGCGGCTCCGCGTGCCGCCAACGTCATGAACGGGTTCGGCGTCGATGGGATCAAGTAGATCACGGCAACGGCCAAGCCAGCCGAGATCACATACGGCGGCAAGAACCGACCCAAGAATGTCGGCCATCCCAGCAGGTTGCCTCGGAACAACACGATCAGTTCGATGATCGAAGCGACGCCGATGAACGCCGCCAGCCAGCGCGTGACATCGGTGATGGCGCCTCCCGTCCAAGTACCAGCGACGAATGCTGCCATGCCGAAGCCCAGACCTCTGAGTAGCACGGCCGCAGCCCACATGCGAAATCTGCCTCGAGATTGTGTCAGCATTTCGGCATAGATGGAAACCAAATGCAACGGCATCACAGCCGCTAACAACTGCATCGGAACAACCGCTGGCTCCCAACGACCGTGCCACAGAATCGCTTCCAATGGTTCTGCGACGGCGGCAAAGAGCAACATCGCGGGTGCTGCAACGACTCCCAGGAAACTGGCGCTCAAACCCAGTCCACGTGACTCTCCCTCGGAACCACTTTCCACACGCGCAAACACCGGCAAGATGACGCGACGCAGGCTCTCGCTAAATAGCATCACCATTTGAATCGTAAGCTGGTAAGCAAAGAAGTAGACGCCGACAACCTCGGTACTGACGACCAATCCGAGCACCGCATAGTCAATCTGCGTACTGACCGCTTCGGGCAGAGTTCCTGCCAGCGACCAGCAACTCTCGCTCAGAATCCGACGGCATTCAGACCAACGAAAGCGAGTTCGCCAAACGGGAATCTTCAGACTGAGCAGATAGACAACATCTTCTAGCAACGTGATCACCGCGATCGGAATCACAAAACTAAATGGTCCCCAACCGGCAAATGCTAAGCCAACCACAAGCGAATAACGAACGAGCGCCGAAACGAATTTGACGGTGGCCAGGGTTTGAAATCGGAGGTGCACCTGAAGGCCAGGCAACAAAACAACGCGAAGCGCATTGAAGGGCAGGGTGGCAGCCAGAATCCACAACAGTTGGGCCACTTGGGGCTCGGCGTACAAAACGCTGACCGGCCGTGCAATCAGTGCTACGACTCCCCCCAGTAAAATGGATAAACCACTGGCCAGCCAGAACGCGTGACCACAATCACGATCGTATTCTTCTTTCGAAAGCCTTGCCAACCAGAGGCCGACTCCACCATCGGTACACACGCGAAAGATGTGATAAAAGGCGACGGCGTAGGCATAGACACCGAAATCGTGATCGGTCAGCAGCCAACCTAAGAGTATCTGAGCCGCCAGCGAGATCGCCATGACGCCGATCCCTGCAGATAAGGACCAGGCAACACCGCGAGTGGCGGTCGTCAGTAGCGACGGTTCCTGATCATTTTTTGCCAAGTTCATTCTCCGCCCAACCGCGCGATAGCAACTCTAGCCGCGAGAATAGCGAAATCTCCAAATCCGGACTATGCCGCTGCTATCAATCGCGCCGATGCAGAAAAGGAGAGATTGTGCGCCGGGCGACCACCTTCCCGCTGGCATTGGCGGTCGCTGGCAAAATGGCTCGTCCACCACTGCCAGGCTCGGCGCGATCTGCAAGCGACGACGGCCGAAATCGCGGAAAACGGAAGCGACGTGAAACTCTATATTCTCAACAAATTGCCAACCCCTTATACGGACGAAATGTTTCGCCGGTTGGCTGCTGATCCAGAAATTGATTTGCAAATCTACCACCTCTGGAAAGGCAGCTGGCGACGCCCCTGGAAAACGGAGCTGGCAACCGGCTATCCCAATAAATACATGAACGTCGTGTGTGGAATCGATTGGGAGTTCCTACGCCGCACTTGGCGTGAGAAAGAGGCCGCATTCATCATCGCCGACTGGGGGCATCTTCCCAGCTTGGCGCTCATTGCAGCTCGCCTAGCTCGTGGCCGCAACGTGGCGATCTGGACCGACACTCCTCAAGAGACAATCAAGCGAGCTTGGCCCAAACATCAACTGAGAAAAGCGCTCCTGCACTGGCTCTTGCCACGCGTCACCATGATCTTCGCGCCTGGCAAGGTGGCACACGATGTCCTTGTCACGATGGGGGTTCGCAGCGAACAGATCGTCGACTTGCCATTCATGGTCGACATTCATTACCCAGTCACTCGACAGTCCGATCCGGACGTTCAAAACGCGGCGCGCGATCTACGAGCACTCGTTGGCTGCCAAGAGCGAGGAATCGTTTTTTCGATGATCTCGACGATCTACACCTCGGTCAAAGGGCAAGATGTCGGCATTGAAGCTTTTGCCCAATGTGTCAAGAAACATGAAGGCCAGTTAGGATTACTAATCGTCGGCGAGGGGCCCGATCGCGAGAAGATGGAACAACTCGTCCAAGAACTTGAGATCGAGCAGCATGTCGCCTTCGTCGGTTGGAAAGAGCCTGCCGAGATGGACGAAGTTTACGCCGCCACCGACGTTGTCCTGCATCCTTCCCGACGTGACGCTTACCCACTCGTCGTTGTGGAGGCGATGAGTTGGAGCAAACCAGTCATTGGATCCGACGTGTGCGGTAGCGTCATTGACCGCGTCGAGGATGGTTACAATGGCTATTCGTTTCCGTCGGGTGACGTGGCCGCGTTGACGGGGGTACTCGACAAAGTCGCCGCCGATGCAGCGCACGTTCGTGACATGGGCAAACAGGCTCGCGCGACAGCCGAAGCATGGCCGTTGGAACGAGGGGTGGAAATACTAAAATCCAATGCAAGGCGTGCATTGGAGATGGATCAATAACGGTGGGACTTCGCCCACGTGTGAATATCCGAATCGATCAGAACAGGTAAATTGTGGCAACCCAACGCGTCTCGATGCCGACTCGTCTTTTGCAATTATGTGCGATCATCTTGATCGCGACATCATTTTCTTATGTCGACACAAGTCTTCGTATTGCCGCGGGCGTTCAAGTCACTCGAACGCATACGATTTACCGAATTGTGCCCATCGCCATGGTGGGACTGCTTTCGGCGTTAGCCGCTCATCGACAAATCGGCAGGATCCTAAGGCAGATGCTCAATCCGCCGATTCTCTGGTGGACTTGGTTCGCGATCGTTGCCATCGTGAGCGGTTTTCTATCCGACATTGCGCCACTTTGGTCGGCGTGGAAGTGTACCGAATTGCTAGTGGCGATGTTTTGGGCCTCGACAGTACTCGTTATCAGTCATCACGAACAATCGGGACGAGTCGTCGAAAAGTGCTTCGAAGCGGTCATTGGGCTTTGTTATTTTATCTCGTGCTGGACGTTAATGTTTGCGATTTCTCAAGGTGCCAGTCAGTACCTGTCGGGGGCAGAACGGCTACAACTTGACTGGCCGGGAATCAATGCGATCAACCTCTCGGTCATGGCCGCCTTTGCCATCGTCGGTGTTTGGCTGACTTTTCGAAGACTCAATGCATTCATGGTCATGGCATTGATAGCGCCACCGCTCATCGTCATCGTGATGGCACGATCCCGGACCGGATTGTTAGGGCTCGCGTTAGCCGGCGGCTATTCGATTTTCACTCAACGTGTCAAAGCCTCGTACCGATTCATTTTTGTCGGCCTGATGGTTGCGATGCTGGGCGTGTTTGTGTTGAACGCCGACATGCGAGAAAATTTTCGCATGTCGAGCCTGTCAGAACTGCTTAAACTGTCGGGCAGAATCCAAACGGAAAAGGGGGATTCGGCTTGGGCAGAATGCATCAGCAGAATCGGCGAATCGCCCTTCATCGGGCATGGGTTCCTCAATATGACGAGGTTCATGTACCGCGGCAAACGGGTGGTTGGAGACAACGGTTTTCTCCATGCCCTCGTATCGGCCGGCTTTGTCGGCGCGTTACCGATGATGTGTTACGCCGTGGGGCTGTTCGTGGTCTGGTTCCGGATGGGCGCAGCAGGGATGGCTGGGCATCATTCAAATCGCCTGTTTGGGTTTGGCTCCAGCGCGGCCTGCATTGCCTTTTTGAAAGCCATGACGACGAATTCACTGACGTCGAGTGACTTTGCGATGGTCCTATTTCTTCTCAGCGCAGCTGCCGTTGTGATTCTCAGGCAACCTTACTGCCGGCAATCGTCGGCTTAGTACCGAAGGCCTGACGAATGACGATTTGGTCTTCAATCGGTTGCCGTGGCACACCTTTTGCGACCTGTTTACTGTGTCGAACGAGTCCTGCTGCAATCCGCCTTAAGACTGGAACAATTCGATTAACCGAATCGCGCTGAGTTCTACGATGTTGCCCAAACACAACAGAACGAATTCGGCCGCCGACAATTCGTCGCGCTCACAATCCTACCGTAGACTCGCATGAAAATTCTCTGGCTTCACAATGCAGCTCGCGCCGGCCACACCGGGGGTGAAGATACCGTCGCCCGCATGGAAGAAGCTCTGCTACGCTCACGCGGAGAAGAGATCATCAAGTACGATCGACGGAATGATGAATACAATGACTACAGCCTGTGGGAAAAAGCCTCACTCTTTTGGAATACCAGCTGGTCAAAACGATCTTACGACGACATTTCCAAGCTGATTCACGAGCACCGCCCTGAAGTGGCTCATGTCCACAATTACTTTCCGTTGTTATCACCAGCCGCTTTTTGGGCCTGCCACGACAACGACGTCCCGGTCGTTTTGACACTGCACAACTATCGGATGCAATGTTGCAACGGAATATTTCATCGCAACGGGAAACACTGCCACGAGTGCATTGAGCATGGCGCCTGGCGTGGAGTTCGCTACGGTTGTGTGAATGACTCGAAAGCTCAGACGGCCGCCGCGGCTTTGATGATTCAGACTCACCATCGCAAACAGACGTGGCACAAAGCCGTAACACGCTACATCGGACTCACGGAATACGGCATCCGTCCATTTCTCGAAATGGGCATTTCACGAGACAAGATCGATATCAAGCCTCACTTCATTGATCCCGATCCGGGCATCGGTACCGACCGGGGTTACGCCATGTACGTCGGGCGATTGATCGAGAACAAAGGGATTCGACAACTGATTGACGTGTGGCCCAAAATCGATGACTTACCTTTGAAGGTAATTGGCGAAGGCCCTATCGGCGACGACCTTCGCGAGCAGGCGAAAGCGACAAATGCCAACGTCGAGTTCCTGGGCCTACAACCCACGGCGGAAGTACTCAACCAACTGCATGGTGCCCGCATGCTGCTGGTACCTTCGTTGCACCACGAGGGCTTTCCTCGTGTTGTCACCGAGGGACTCGCTTGCGGGGTCCCCATCGTCTGCAGCGACGTCGAACCATTGCCAGGAATCGTCCAACATGGTGAGACGGGAATGGTGTTTGAGGCTCGAAACCTTAGCGACCTGCATGCAAAGATCGAACAAATCAACGACAATTCGGAACAACGGGCAATGATGCGCATTGCGGCTCGAGCCGACTACGAAAGCCATTACAACGCTGCCAGTAACTACGATCGACTGATCGAAATCTATCGACATGCTATGGCTGTCGAATCTGTTCACTAATTCAATACTGACTCTCTTCGAAAACTGGAGACCCCTGTGGATCTATCTCAAGCACACATTCTTGTGACCGGCGGAGCCGGATTCATTGGCTCGCACCTGACCGACCGACTCATCGAAAGCGGTGCCAAGGTACGGATCCTGGACAATTTGCTGACTGGCGACCGCCAGAACTTGAATCCCAAGGCAGAATTCATCGAAGGCGACATCCGCGACCAGGCGACCGTCGAGAAAGCACTCGACGGAATCGACGTTGTCTATCACCTCGCGGCACAGATCAATCCGGCCAAAGCGGTTGAAGATCCGATGTTCGACTTTGATATCAATGTGAAAGGGACGCTGGTCCTCTTGCTGGCAGCGGTCGAAAAGAAGATCCAAAAATTCGTCATGGCTTCTACCAATCTCTATGGCAATGCGGACGTGCCTGAGATGAAAGAGTCGTTTCCTACCCTGGCGACGCGAGGCACCTTGCTTTCTCCTTACGCTGCCGCCAAGGCGTCTGCCGAAACGTACCTAAAAGTCGCCAATGACGAGCTGGGTCTGCCGACCGTGCGCTGCCGTTTCACTAACGTCTTTGGACCTCGCCAACTGACAAAATCGGAATCTGGCGTCATCGCAATTTTCACGAAACTGGCCCTCCAGAACAAAGACTTAAAAATCTTCGGCGATGGTCAACAAACGCGTGACTTTGTCTTTATCTCTGATCTCGTCAGCGGCCTGATCGCTGCTGGTCAGAGCGAAGAGGCCAATGGAGGTGTTTATAATCTTGGCATCGGCGTCGAAACTTCGATCGCTCATCTAGCGGAACGCATTCGAGATCTTTGCAAAGCCGACATCAAAATTGAATTCGCCGGTGAGCGAGCGGCCGATTTCCGCCGTATTAAGCCTGATTTGACGCTTTCGAAACAGATCTTGGGTTATGAACCGAAAGTCTCGCTCGACGAAGGTCTCGCGCTTTATATCGACTGGTACCGCGAAACGATGCTTCCCAAAATCCTTGCGAGCTAAACAGACAATGTCTGATTGTTTCCTGAAACCGCTCAGCGATGTCGAACGGCTGATGGTACGACTCGTGGGCGAATCGTCGCGACATGACGTCGCCACCGATGAAATCGCATCGTACGATTTGTCGGCAGATGGAACCCTGTTTGCGATTTGCCAAGCCAATGAAGTGGCTCCGCATGTGGGACACGCATTGCGAGAGAAGGGTATCGAGCTACCGGCTGTCTGGCAAGCGGCGCACGACGCTGGCCAACAACGTCTTGAGCTGATGATGTCCGAGTTAGATCAGGCGGCGCAAGCGTTGCATGAAGCGAACATTCCGATGGTCGCATTGAAGAATGCGGGCATCGCACGAGGGCTGCATGAATGCGCGGCTTGCTGCCCGATGGGCGATCTCGACGTGCTGGTCGAGCGGCGGTTCTTTCGTCAGGCACACGAAATCATGGTGGCAGCCGGCTTCCAGTTCGAATTCCGCAGCCCCTTAGAAGCGGCCGAGATTGATGAAGCGGAACTCACCGGAGGTGCCGAGTACTGGAAGCCAATGCCGGACGGTGAGAAGCTCTGGTTCGAGCTTCAGTGGCGGCCGATTGCAGGCCGTTGGCTACGCCCTGACCAGGAACCGACTGCCGAAGAACTCATGCATCGATCGGTGGCAATCGAAGGGACCGAATGCGATACCGTCGTACGGTTGCTATCTCCGGAAGACAATCTGCTGCAAGTCGCGGTTCACACGGCGAAGCATACTTATGTCCGAGCCCCCGGATTCCGCTTGCACACGGATGTCGATCGGATCGTGCATACTGAGTCCATTAATTGGGAACGGTTTGTCGCCGCGGTGATGGATCGGCAACTGGCAACGGCCGTCTACTTTTCGCTTTGGATGCCTGCCCAGTTATTCGATACGCCAATTCCGCCAGAAGTGCTGACGGCACTGAAACCAAGCTGGTGGAAACGGGCCTATCTGCAATCCTCGATCAATCGAGCCGGCTTGCTGCATCCCGAACGGTCCAAATTTGGGCGAATCGCCTATATTGCCTTCAATGCACTGCTATACGACGACCTTTCAGGCCTGTTGCGGGGCATTTTCCCCGATAGGACTTGGATGCAGGAGCAATACGGCGTGGACGGGCGTTATTCGATCGCGAGGGCCTATCTGCACCGAATCATCCGCCTCACCATTCGCAGATCACGCACCTAAACCGTTAATTAATAATGACTTAGGATCATTCCACAGAAGTTTCTGGCGAGATATTGACGGCTTATGAAACGAGATTAGGATGGGGCATGTACTGAGGCAGAGAAGAGTGCTGCAGGGGAATCCCAAAAAACTTTTCTCACGGGCTTGACGCCTTCGAAAGTCTTGGTATCTTAGAGAGAGTTAAAGAAGTCCTACCCAACGAGTACTAGTGACCCACAGCAATAACTGATTCTTTTTCGCGGCAAACGCCGTTGGAAGGTATCAGTTGTCTCTGTGGGTTTTTTCGTTTTTACACACAGAATTTGAAACTGAACCAAAGAGGGCTCGTGGCTCAACACAGCTAAACCGCAAACAACCAACTGATCCCCAATGAAGAGGCGGGGTTCTTCCATGGTCTGTTTGTAGGTTGGCAGTGTTGAGCCATTTTTTATTGCTAGCTCACCCGAACTAGCAGCTCTGATTTTCTTAAAGAGGTGATTAATGAGAACAGTTTTCTCCTTCGATTGCTAACGCGTTGTTAGCAGGAGGAAAGGAAATTGAATTCATTTTTGAGGATGCTTAATGACCAGCAACGGACCGAAACGCGGTCCAACTTTGCTTAATCATCTAGTCACTTTCTTAAGTTTTAAAAATCAAGCTACTTAGCTTCGGAGAATATAATTATGCGTAAAATCAACACACTAGCAGCAGTCGTCGTCTTGGCCCTTTCATCGGTTACTTTCGCTGCACCTGGCGACATCACTTGGTTCGACCTCACTGGCTGGACTTCGATCGACAACGGCATGTCGAATACGTTCACGGACATTGGTGGTTGCGTTGGATGCGACATGACAGTAACCGCGATCGGTGACTTTCCACTTGGCAACGCGGCCACCATGGGCGGCGAATTTTTGAACGCCGGACACCCAACACCCAATAGCTCGCACTCGTTCCGCTTCGACTTCACCTGCTCGGATCAATATGTCGTCGAAGTCCTGACGAACGATAACGAAGAGACCGTGAACGTGTTCATGCCGGGCACCGAGAACTGGTCGCTTGTTTCTGGAAGCAGCCCAGTCGTTTCGCCAATCGGCAGCGGCTTGATGTTCCAGGGAGTGGCAACTGGCTTCGGATCACCTGGCGTCAGTAACTACCAGGTCTACCCTTCTGGCGACATCAGCACGATTACTGTCACGCATGCTTCGCTCGACCAACCTGACAAGTTCGAATTCTTCCGCATCGGCAAGATCGAGTCGGTTCCCGAACCAGGTACTTTCAGCCTCATCGGCATGAGCCTGCTTGGATTGATCGGCATGATCCGACGCAAGTAAGCAGCTTCTCAGAGACTGAGAAAACAACCGCAGGCGGCGATGCCATGAGCATCGTCGCCTTTTTTCGTGATGCGGGCTAGTTGCAATCGGGGTCTGAGTTACCCAACCGACTTGGTAGACTTGCGGGGTAGTAAGCCCGTGAGAAAACCATGAACGTCCTATTCAGCAGCGTCGGCCGCCGCGTTGAGCTCGTCAGAGCCTTCCGTCAATCCATGGATTCGTCGCGGACGAAGGGAAAGCTCGTCGGAACCGACATCCATTGGCTGGCACCAGCGCTGCAGGTGGTGGATGTCCCCTGCCTCGTACCACGCTGCGACGCACCCGAATTCCCGGCCGTCATCGCGGAAATCTGCGCGGCTCATAAAATCGACGTCATCCTCCCGCTGATCGATCCGGAAATCCCGATTCTTTCTCAGCATCGGTCAGAGATCACGGCGACCGGCGCCAGGCTGGCGGTCGTCACGGAACAAGCGGTCGAAATCGCCGCCGACAAATGGCAGGCCTATCATTTCTTCACGGAGCTTGGCCTACCAACTCCGAAGTCTTGGCTGCCGGCCGACGCTGCTGAAATTCCCGACGCCGCCTTTCCGGTGTTTATCAAACCGCGGCGGGGCAGTGCAGCGGCCAATACTTTTCGAGTACTGGATCGAAAGCAATTGTCGTTTTTCTGCGAATACGTCCCCGACCCCATCATCCAGGAACTATTGGAAGGGCCTGAAATTACGACCGATGTCCTATGCGATTTCGCAGGTGAACCGAAGGCTGTCGTCTCGCGACAACGCATCGCAGTTCGCGGAGGCGAGGCGATTCAGTCGGTGACGATCCCAAATGATTCGGTGCGAGACGCTTGCTTGACGATTGCGAGACAATTGCCAGCACGTGGTCCGATTACCGTTCAGTGCATGCTGCAAAATGGTGTTCCCCATTTCATCGAAATCAACGCTAGGCTCGGCGGTGGCCTTCCATTGGCGGTGGCAGCAGGAGTCGATGTCGCGCGACTGATCAACGAATCACTTAGCTCGGCCAATCCGGCCAAGCACTTGGCCGACTACGAAACGGGCGTGTACATGACTCGTTGTGATGAGTCTTTCTTCATCAAGGATAGTTTCCGTGACCAAATCCAAAGCCATCATCTTCGATCTTGATGATACGCTCTATGCGGAACGTGACTATGTTCGCAGCGGGTTCCGCGCCGTCGCCGGTTGGGCGGAACAGACTTTCGGAATCGCCCAACAGGAAGTCGCAGCGGAACTCTGCCAACTCGCAGATAGCCATCCCGGTAACACGTTTGATCAATGGCTGAGCAATCATCAATTGCCATTTGACGCGGCAACGATCACCGAGATGGTGACCATCTATCGCGATCACATTCCGTTGATATCCAGCTTTCCAGCAGTGCCCAAGCTGCTCGGGCAACTTGGCAAGCAAGGCTATGCAATTGGGTTAGTGAGCGACGGCTTCCTTTCGGTGCAACAGGCTAAGTTTGCCGCGTTAGAAATCGGTTCCCACTTTCAGGCCGTCGTCTTTTCGGATGCACTGGGCCGAGAGAATTGGAAACCGGCAACCGCACCATTCGAATGGGTGCTGCAACAACTGCAAGTCGAAGCCAGGGCTGCCGTTTATGTCGGTGACAACCCAACCAAAGATTTCATTGGACCTCGAAAGCTGGGGATGAAGTCAGTCCGACTCCGCACCAGCGAGGGGGTATATCAGCACCTAGAAGCAGTAAACGAATTGGCAAAACCCGATTTTGAAATTACCAAGTTGGACGAGTTGGTCCCAATTCTAAGCAAAGTATTCCGTTAAATGACTCGTTAGGCTTTCCTCACTTTGCGACTCGACAGACGTTCTGTTAAGCTGGCATCGGCGGGGGGGATTAGACACCACCCACTCAAGGGTAGGTTGCTTAAGGAACTAGAGATGGCTATTGAAATCCTCATTGCAGACGATCATGAAATGGTTCGTCGTGGTTTGAAAAGTCTGTTGCAGGACACAGAAATCACGGTGGTCGCCGAGGCGACGTCTGGCAAAGAGGCGGTTTCGATTGCTTTGGAACGACGCCCCCACCTCGTCATTCTTGACGTGCGCATGCCGGACGGTGACGGACTGATGGCATTGGGGCGAATCAAACTCGACGCGCCCGATTTGCCGGTATTGATGTTATCCACCTATGACAATCCAACTTATGTTGCTCGTTCGGTTGCATTAGGCGCCTGTGGCTACCTTCTCAAGACCGTCGGTCGCGACATCTTGCTCAACGCCATTCGGGAAGGCTCCAGCGGGAATTCCATTTGGACGCGCGAGGAACTACGACGCGTCACCGGCGCATTGTCGACACCTCGCTTGGCTTCCGACGTCGAAGTCCCACTGACACAACGTGAAAGCCAAGTTCTTCGGCAATTGGCATTGGGGCTTACCAACAAAGAAATTGCCTTGGCACTTGAGATCAGTTACGAAACCGTCAAAGAGCATGTGCAACACATCCTGCGGAAGGTGGGCGTCTCAGATCGCACGCAAGCAGCAGTTTGGGCAGTCCGTAAAGGATTGGTGTAGTCACGAACCTTTTCATAGCGATCACCGTCAGTTTGAATTCGAAGCGAACGCTGATTCCCATTCTCTTTCTCGTCCTTTCCTTGCACACGCTGATCGACGCGGCCCCAGCAGCCGAAATTATCTTCGTCAAAGTCCTTGTCGACGAAGAAGAGATTACGAAACGGAGCGACTGGGAGAAACGCCTGACGGCCCGCGTGCACGCCGCTTCCGAGCTAATCGCCCGTTATACCGATATTCGATTTGTCGTCCGGGAGTACGGCATTTGGCAATCGGACAATCGCATTCAGGACTTTTCGCGTTCTCTATCTGAATTCGAACAAGAGGTCGATCCTGGCAAAAGCCGATTGGCCATCGTTTTTTCCAGCCAGTATCGATTTCAAAAAGGTCGCAATCATCTCGGCGGAACGCGTGGCCCGCTGCAGCACCACATTCTCATCCGCGAGAACTCTCCAACGGTGCAGGAACCGGAGCGGTTGGAAGTCCTCGTCCACGAACTGGGGCACTTTTTAGGGGCAGCTCACAGTACGTCCCCGAATTCGGTGATGCGTCCAGTGGTTGGAGATGGCAAGGCCCGTTTTAAGAACTTTCAAGTCGGCTTCGACAAAGACAACGCGGCGATCATTAACTTCGTGGGGCGCGAAATTCGAGATCGCAAGATCAAACGTTTCGAACAGATTTCACCCAAAACGCTCCGTCGCATGGACTTTCATTATCGCAAACTCCTACGCGAGTTTCCGGACGATCCGGCTGCCGCGAAGTACGTCAAAGTCGTCGACGCCTTATTGAAATTCCATGAACGACGCCATCCGACTCCTTAAACGAAAAAGCGTTACAACTTCTTCGGCCGCGGGACTTTGGCAGTTCGGCCACGACCCCGTTTTAGCTTTCGCGTGGCCGACTTCTTGGCTTTCTTTTCGCCTCGGACCTCTGCCTTGAGGTCGTTGATCCGATCCCTCAGATTAGCTGCCCGCTCAAACTCTAGATTCTCCGCAGCTTCCATCATCTCGGTTTCCAATTCCGAGATGAACTCCTCCGTGACGTAGGTTTCTTCGTCTTTGTCGGCGCCTAGCGCCTCGTTCGCCGTACGATGAGCCGACATTTCAGATTCGATGCTTTCGCGAATCGCCTTCTTGATTGTCTCAGGAGTGATTCCTTCCTTCTTGTTGTAAGCTGCCTGAATTTGGCGACGACGTTCCGTTTCATCGATAGCACGCTGCATCGAATCCGTCACTTTGTCACCATAGAGAATAACTTTGGCGTTAACATTCCGAGCAGACCTTCCAATCGTTTGGATCAACGCCGTGTCACTTCGCAGAAACCCTTCTTTATCTGCGTCCATGATCGCAACCAGCGAGACTTCAGGTAGGTCCAGGCCTTCGCGGAGAAGATTCACTCCGACCAAGACGCCAAATTGGCCTTGTCGCAATTCTCGCAACAGGTCGACACGTTCAAAGGCGTCCAACTCACTATGCAACCATTTGCAAGCAATTCCCTGTTCATTCAAATAGGCCGATAAATCTTCAGCCATCCGTTTCGTCAACGTGGTGACAAGGACCCGCTCGTCAGCCGCCAACCGTGCGCGGATCTGATCGACGAGGTTGGCCACTTGATGCTTGGCCGGCAACACCTCCACGACCGGATCGAGCAAGCCGGTTGGCCGAATGATCTGCTCAATCACCTCGCCGCCCGTCGCGTTCAACTCATAATCGTTCGGCGTCGCGGAAACGAAAATCACCTGGTTGATCTTTTGTTCCCATTCTTCGAACTTCAAGGGGCGGTTGTCGAGTGCGCAGGGCAACCGAAAGCCGTGTTCGACGAGATTGAGTTTGCGACTGCGGTCTCCCGCATACATCGCACGGACTTGTGGAATTGTCACATGCGATTCGTCGATGAACAGCAAGTAGTCATCCGGAAAAAAATTGTATAGCGTATCGGGAGTCGACCCGGGCGGACGGCCCGATAGCGGCCGACTATAATTTTCGATGCCGGGGCAATAGCCGACTTCCATCATCATCTCGATGTCGTAACGGGTCCGCGCGGCAAGCCGCTGTGCTTCCAGCAATTTGCCCTGATCACGGAAAATCTGCAGCCGTTCCTCAAGCTCTTCTTTGATCAATTCGATGGCGTTGGCAATTCGGTCATCGGGCATGACGAAGTGCTTGGCCGGATAGACGTACAGCGCATCATGCCGGCTGATCACTTCCGCTGAGGTCGGATTGATAATCGACAACGACTCGACCTCATCTCCCCAGAACTCGATGCGATAGGCATATTCTTCGTACGCCGGCCAAACATCGACACAATCGCCCCTCACACGAAACTTCGCTCGCTCGAAGCCGATATCATTCCGTTGGTATTGAATGTCGATCAACTTGGAGAGAATTTCGTCACGCTTCACTTCCTGGCCTTTGCGGAGCGAGACCATCATCGATCGATAATCGTCAGGCGACCCCAATCCATAAATGCAGGAAACACTGGAAACGATGATCACATCTTCTCGACTGACCAAGGAGCTGGTCGAAGCCAACCTCAGCCGATCAATCTCCGAATTGATCGACGCGTCTTTCTCGATGTAGATATCGCGCTGGGGTATGTAGGCCTCGGGTTGGTAATAGTCGTAATAGCTGACGAAGTAATGGACCGCATTCTCTGGAAAGAAATCTCGAAACTCGGAATAGAGCTGAGCCGCCAGTGTCTTGTTGTGGGAAATCACGAGGGCCGGGCGCTGCGCACGTTGAATCACGTTCGCCATTGTGAATGTCTTGCCGGAGCCGGTAACACCCATCAGCGTTTGCTGTTTACGGCCATCGTCCAAGCCGCGCACCAGCGCATCAATGGCGGCAGGCTGATCACCACGAGGTTCAAACGGGCTATGTAAACGAAACTCCACTAGGAATCATCCTTCGCTGTTCGGCTCATTCGTTGCGAAATGTACGGCGTTAACCTGGATAGCGTCCGCGGGCCGATTCCCCTCACCAGTTGCAGGTCGTCGAGCCTTTGAAAATCGGTCGCCTCTTCGCGGTAGGCGACAATCCGTTTCGCCAGCACCGGCCCGATCCCCGGCAGTTGCGCCAGCTCGGGCCACGTGGCCTCATTGAGATCAAGTTCGTAGGAGAACGAAACCGGCTCCACAAGTTCCAGCTCAACGCTCCCTCCACCAAAATAGGCGCAGTGGATGAGCCAAGCCAACAGACCGAGCGCTCCACAAAGGGCCGCTCCACCGACAACTTTTTCGTCACCGCGGGTAAAGATGGTTTTCAACGTTTGGCGTTTGGAATGGTGAATTTGCAAGCCTCTCCGGGTCGTCCGCCTGGCAAACACATCGCCACCGTTTCGAATTGCGGACAAACGACTATTATGGGGCGAATGTCGCACCATGGCGATAGCCAACCAAAAAGCGGCCCAAGACCGATGGGAATACGAAGATCATGCCAAAGCACCACCAACAAGTCGCCTGGGACGAGGCACTGGAACACGACCTACGCCAGCTGATTCGGATGACCATCGCCGAGGACCTCAGCCGCCAACAGGACTGGACGACCGTCAGCCTCGTGCCAGAGGAAGCGACGGCGGCGGCTCGTGTTGTATCGCGAGAACAGGGTGTCATCGCAGGGCTACCGGTCGGCCCGATTGTCATCCAAGAAATGAATGCGGATGTGACTTGGACGCCCATCATCCAAGACGGTGATGTGGTCGAACCGAAGCAAGCCGTGGCCGAGATCGCCGGCAATGTGCGACATTTGCTCGTGGCAGAACGGACGATTCTAAATTTCGTAGGAAAACTGTCTGGCGTGGCGACTTCGACGTCCGCCTTTGTCGCCAAGACCGATGGCACGCGTGCCGTGATCTGTGACACGAGAAAGACGCTACCCGGCTGGCGCCGCATCCAAAAATATGCGGTGAGACAAGGGGGCGGTACGAACCACCGCCTGGGGCTGTACGACGCAGTTTTGATCAAGGACAACCATATCGCGTTTGGCAACCAATCGGCCAAAGTTCCATTCGGAATCGCCGAAGCAGTCCACAGGGCTCGCGAATTTGTCGCTCGATCGACACCCGATCCTGAAATGATCATCGAAATCGAAGTCGATTCGTTAGAGCAACTGGCCAAAGTCTTGCCTGCCAATCCGGATATCGTTTTGCTCGACAACATGACAACGGACCAGTTAAGACAAGCAGTTGCCATGCGAGACGACGGTTTTGCCTCGGTCTCACTCGAAGCGTCCGGTGGTGTCCGCATCGATACGGTCGCAGCGATCGCCGATACGGGTGTCGACCGCATCAGCGTTGGAGCACTCACCCACTCGTCACCGAATTTCGACGTCGGGCTAGATTGGCTCTAGTCTCTTCGCCAGACGAGCTGATCGTTGCTACAAACGCAAAAACCGGACTTCCCCTGCGATTCTGAGCAGATTTTTTGACACCTTAAAGCGCTGACCTATGGTTGCGTAGCTTTGCCCTTGGGGAAGGACAAAGTGCTTTTGGGACGCGACGAGGACAGCTGGGAGCTGAGGGGACCTCGTCGCGTCTATTTTTCTGCCCATACGAATGTGAGTGCCTCTGTGGCCTCGCCTCATCTCCGTCGGCCATTCTGGCCCTCGACTCACGATCCTGGAGGTTCGGCACCGAATCCTGGTCCCGCCATCCGTATCGCTAGCAGGCCTCGCGGCAATCTATAACGATTGTTCCGTTTTTTTTGGTCAGGCTGACATTCCGAATTGTCGATAAGAGGGACCGTGGAGATACAGAATCGCCACGGGCACCGCCGCAATGCGCGGACCCTAAGCGCCAAAACTCGACGTGTTCACGTCGTCCCGGGGGGAAACCATGTTGGCAAAATTGTTTGGATTCACACGAGCATTCCAATGGAGTCTCGTCGTCGGCTTCGTCACTGTTGGTAGCTGGGTCACCGCCCAGCACATCGAGCCTGGCGATGTGCCACCACCGATCGAAGAATCGGTCGAAGCGAGCGCGCGATCAGCCCATTTCGAGTACGAGCCGCCCGCCACGCCAGGGCGAGATTCGCTTTTCGTGATCGAATCCGAGGCAATGCCGACCGCACCGATCGTCAACGCTGGCACTGCCGAGATGCCGATCGACCTGGTCGCGAACGAAACCGCCGCTGACACAACAAGCGAACTCCACGTCGCTCCGCCCCAACTCGCAGTCTACGACGAGCCGCAGGCCTGCGCGACCGCCGACGCCCTAGCGACGTGCACTGACAGCCTGGAACGCGCTGCGCAAACAGGCTGCCGTCTATTCGAAAACCTCACAAGCAAAACGCAAAGTGAAGTCATCCAAGTCAGCGACACAGCCGAATTGGAAACCGAGCCGCCCGTCACCAAACCAGCGGCCGTCGAAGTCGACAGCCGACTCGATCTTGTGGCGACCGCCCCGGAAGTGTTACCGGCGGCCGAATGGCCAGTGGCAACTCAAGCCCCCCCCCCGCACAACCCCTGTCGCGCTTGTCGAAACGAGCAAACCTCGTCCAGTGCTGCGGTCGAACAACCAGAATCCAAAGAACGTCAGGCGCCTCCCATGGCGACTCCTGTGCGACCGCAGACCTGTCGATTGAAGAATCGCCGTACGAACGAGCCCATGGCGACGCTGGAAATCTCGTCGGCCAGTACCAGCCAACTCACGCCGGAAGAATTGGAACTTGCCCAGCAAGACCAACATCGCGGTATCCATCCTGGCGATGTGAATCCACGCCTGGAAGTTTCCCAAAACGAGTACACCCAAGCTTGGCAAATCGATGCCAGAAACATTGAATTGCCACAGCTACTGGAACAGCTGTCGCACTACTGCGCTTTCCCGATCGTCTGCGGACAAGACGTCACGGGAACCGTGTCGGCCAATGTCAGTGCGCACTCGATGGACGAACTGTTGTACCGACTGGTCAAACCGTTCGGTTTCAAGATATCTCGAGAGGGAGCCACCTTGGTCGTTGGCACGCCGTATCCGGCAGCCGACATCTATGCCGACTACAACCACGCCAAGCCATTGGCGAACCAACCCGAACCTTTGCCGACCTCGACCGCGGGCCAACCGCCGGTTCCATTGGCCCAGGTCGACGACCGGCTTTCAGAAAAAGTCGATCGGTTGCCACCCGTCGGTCCAGAAGCGACGAAAGTCGAACCCGTTTCGCTCAATCGAAAAACGAATCAGGTCATCATCGACGACGTTGACCTGCGAGTCGCCGAGTATGCAAAATTCACGATCAGCAAGGGGAACACCCCGGAAGCAATTGCCATGATCCGCCAAGCGATCGTCGAACGGCCTCAGTCGGCGTTCCTCCATCGCATCCTTGGCGAGGCGTATGCTTTCCAGAGCGACTACGATCGGTCAGCCACCGCCTTAGCGCAGTCGATCAAACTGAACAAGTTCGATCCGCTGACCAGCCAGGTCTTCAGCGAAGTCTTGACGCAGCTGGGACAAGAGCGTCGCGCACAGCACTACGCTCAGTTGTCCAAAGACGTCGCGAGCGGGCTCGTCACGGCGAACTGACAACGGCTCAAGACCGCGACACGACTCGAATCCGCGATCGCGGATTTAGCGTAGCGGACTCTAAGCGCCGGCGAGAAGTCGTTGACGACGAGCGCGACGTTCGGCACGCAATCGTGCACGTCGGTTGATTTCACTTGGCTTTTCGTAGTACTCACGACGACGCATCTCTTTCTTGATGCCACTACGTTCAACCAACTTACGGAAGCGGCGTACGGCTTCCTGAATGCTCTCTCGATCACGAACGATCAGCTTGACCACGATTGCTCCTTGTTGCGTTAACTTTCCTGCCGAACTTTACCGTTCGTCGACCTGCTACCCTTTAGCGGTTTTTCGGACGAAGATAGCCCATCATCGTAGCCGATGGGAATTCTTGCTGTCTAGCCCGTAGATAGCGAATAGGAGGCCCGTTCAGCTCGATTTCCGAGCTTAACCCGAGCATTATGCGACCTCAATGCCCGAGTTAGTCATCTCTTCGGAGCAACCGGCAGGCGGCTCACACCTGCCAAATCCGGGCCGATTCCGTTTGGCGACACGCTGTTTCCCCAAATGGCTCGCCGATTGACAGCTTTGCTGATACGGGCCAATCCCAGGTTCCGATGGGACTCTCACAGCGACGGTTTTTCTGCCGAAACACCGTTCGATTCCCCGCCGCCAAGCATTGGCGAACTCCTTCCACGTGAGACCCGGCCCTCATGGAAAACTCGACCGAATCGAAGCCCAACCTGCTCAAAGAGCTGGATCAAAGGCAGAATGAAGTCCTCCATGAACTGGATGCCTTGAATGCCAAAATCGAAGCGGTTCTCAATGGTTGGCAAGCTGGAGAAGACCGTCCAAACGAGCCGCCACTCCGCGACGCGGCCTAGTCGACCTCAATTGCCGGCCTCTCCGTCCGCGAATTGTGCGCCGAAAGCGTCCAAATAAAACGCTCGACCACCCTCGTTAAGCCAAGGCGCTGCATCGGAACGGCACTTCATCATGAAGACTTCTTGTGGCACGCCAGCGAATCCATGAGCCACTGCAAATTCACTGGCCTGCTGGAATCCAAATCGCAGGTAGTAATTCGGATCACCGAGTACCACCACAAACGGAAAGTCACGATGGAAGACGCGCTCTAGCCCTTGTCGAACCAATAACGATCCAATACCCGCTTTCTGCCGCTGCGGAGTGACCGACAATGGAGCCAATCCCATGCCGAGCCTGCTTTCGCCATCTTGAGCTTTGATCGTGACGGGACTGAAAAGGATGTGGCCGACGATCTGAGCATCTTCGCAAGCGACGAGGGGAATCACAGCAGCGCCCGATGCGCGGATCGTCGCGACAAGCTCCGCCTCTCCCTGGTGTCCATGCTCCGATGCGTCGAATGCTGACATCGTGAGCTCATGGACGCGTTCCCAATCGTGCGGCGTTTCGGTTCGAATGGTAATCATCAGATTCCGCTAAAAGCCGGAAGGGGTCCTCACTCTCGCACCGATCGTCACGACACGAGCCCAGTCGCGTCCAACACCTAGCCTAATCACGGCGATCGAGATGCCCCGACTTTCCGATCGCTCGCAAGAGTCGCAAACCGATCAGGAAACTCAACGCACAACCCATCAAACCGAGCACAGATAAATCTCGGACGCCAAACATGCCTTCCCCTGGGAGCAACAGTGGCGGCACTTTCTGGCTCAACATCAACGCCGAACCAACAAAGAGCGCGCTCGTCAGCAGTCCCAAAACCAGTCGATTCACCGACGGTTCCAAACCGCGATGGTCAAGATGCACGTCAAAGTTACCCGACTGAATCTGCTCCAAGATATCCATGGTCCTGCGAGGAAGAACTGCCGCCAGGTGTTCCAGTTCCATGTACACCCGTCGCATCTTTTTGATACGACGCTGTGGGGACAGACGCCGCATCAGCGCCTTCCGCTGCATCGGCTGGATCACTTCGGCCAGACTAAAACTCGGGCTGAGCGCAGTCGCGGTTCCCTCCAGTGTCACCAACGTCTTGATCAACATGCTGATTTGCGGCGGTAGCGAGATACGATACCGATGCACGATGTCAATCATTTCGGACAGGGCACCGGCCAAGTCAAATTGGTCCAGTTGCTGCGTCGCATAGTGGGAAACATATTCGGTCAGCTCTGTACGAAAAGCGGCGCGATCTAAATCGGAGGGAGTCTTCCCCAACCGCGATATCACCGTCGCTAAATGGGCTGAATCTTGCTGCACGATGGCCAGCATGATCTCTTCAACATCCTCACGCAGCGGTTCGTCAATTCGTCCGACCATGCCGAAGTCGAGTAACCCAATCACGTTGCCAGGAAGCAGCATGACATTTCCAGGATGCGGGTCGGCGTGGTAAAAGCCGTCATCAAAGATCATTTCGGCATAAAGATCGGCGCCGTTGCGGGCCACTTTTTCGCGATCAAACCCCAATTCGTCCAGACGATCGAGCGAGCTAAGCTTGGCGCCTTGGATCATCTCCATCGTGAGCACGCGCGGAGTACACCATTCGGAAAAGGGCAGCGGGATCTGTATCCGCGGGTCACCTTCAAAGCGTGCCGCAAAGTGCTGCAGGTTTCGCTCTTCCCGTCCAAAGTCCAGCTCTCGCAGGAGCACGCGTTGCATTTCAGCCAACGTTTCGACGGGGCGATACGGCAAGAACTCTGGCACACGTGCCATCAATTGAGCGATCACGCCCAACACTTCGAGATCGCGGCGGATCATTTTCGCGATACCACTGCGTTGCACTTTCACAACCGCCCGCTGTCCATTGGGAAGCACGGCCGCGTGGACTTGGCCAATCGAGGCGGCGGCCAAAGGCTCGTCGCTGAACTCGGCAAATACTTCTGTGGCCGGCTGCCCGAGCTCCTCTTCAATCGTCTGGCGGACCAGGGCCGGACTATCGGCCGGTGCCGAATCTTGCAGCGCCTTCAGTTCGATCGCGAGCGGACGCCCCACGACGTCGGGGCGGGTACTTAGCAGTTGCCCCAACTTGATGAAGGTCGGACCAAGCTCGGTCAATGCCAACCGAATCCGCGCCTCCCGCGTGTGCCGAGCCAGCGCTTCTCCGTCCGGGTCTTTGAGAAAATCCTTTGCAAATTCAACCTGCAGTCGGCTGAACCAGTCGGCCAGTCCATATCGGCTTAAGACGCCGAAAATCTCCTTGAGCCTATTCACGTTCCGATAAGCTTGGGGAATCGAAGAAAGCTTCATCGGGACCTGCCTGAGGTTTTTCCTGCCGGATGCCAGTTATCGCCTTCTTCTATTCTATTCGGCCCTCAAGAAGTCGCCAATCGAAGGCGAACGTGCCTTGACCAGAATCGACGCTTTCTCGACACTAGAGGATCAATCTTTTCTTCAGCGGCGACCAATGAACAGCTTTGCCGCCCCCTCTCGGAACGGACTAGACACTCAAGATGCGCAGAGACGACATTCGGAACATTGTGATTATTGCCCACGTCGATCATGGGAAGACGACGCTGGTCGATTGCCTTCTTAGGCAAAGTGGGCAGTTTCGAGACAACCAGCTGCAAGGCGAACGGATTCTCGATAACAACGACCAGGAACGTGAACGGGGCATCACCATCCTGGCGAAGAACATTTCGATTCCCTACAAGGGTGTCAAAATCAATCTGATCGATACGCCGGGTCACGCCGACTTTGGTGGCGAAGTGGAACGAGTCGTCCGCATGGCCGATGGAGCACTTGTGCTAGTCGACGCCGCCGAAGGACCGATGCCTCAGACTCGGTACGTATTACAGAAAGCGCTCGAAGCGGGCCTTAAACCGATCATTGTCGTCAATAAAATCGACAAACCAGATGCGCGTGCTCACGAAGTCGTCGACGAGGCGATGGAGGTGCTGCTCGACCTCGGCGCCGATGAGCACATTGACGATTTTGCCCATGTCTTCGCGAGCGCCAGAGATGGCTACGCGACCACCGATCCAGATCTAGAATCGAAGACGATGGAGCCGCTCCTCGACCTCGTGCTTAAGCACGTGCCCGGCCCCGACGTCGATCGAGACGCTCCGCTGCGGATGCTCGTGACCACCATCGACTGGTCCGAGTACGTCGGCCGAATTGCCATTGGCCGACTGAGTGCCGGCGAAGTGAAAACGGCGCAGACCGTATCTGTCCTGCAAGCGGACGACAAAGTCCAGCGCGGCAAACTGGCCTCGGTCCATGTCTTTGAAGACTTGGGGCGAGTCGAGGTGGAGAAAGCGACGGCTGGCGATATCGTCGCGCTCGTCGGTTTAGATAACATAGAAATTGGCGATACGATTTGCGACGTCGAAACGCCGAAGGCTTTGCCACGACTGGCCGTCGATCTGCCAACCTTGGAAATGGTCTTCTCTGTCAATTCGTCTCCATTTGCCGGCAGAGAAGGCAAGTTCCTGACGACGCGTCAATTGCGTGAGCGCTTGATGCGAGAAACCGAACGCAACGTGGCACTGCGAGTCCGCCAGGTCGCCAATAGCGAGTCATACGCCGTCAGTGGCCGGGGCGTGATGCATCTTTCGGTGCTGATCGAAACGATGCGACGTGAAAGCTACGAACTGTCCGTTTCGAAACCACAGGTCATCCTTCGCAAAGAAGGTGGCAAGACGCTGGAGCCATTCGAAATCCTGAACGTCGAAGTTCCAACGGAAAAAATGGGACCGATCATGGAATTGGTCGGACAGCGACGCGGCGAACTGCAAGAAATGAGCAGCCGCGGCGAATACAGCCTTGTCTCGTTCTTGATCCCCGCCCGAGGGCTGATCGGACTGCGGACGCGATTGCTGAACGCGACGCAAGGAACTGCCATCGTCCATCACCGCTTCGAAAGTTACCGGGAACTCGATGGCGATATCCCCAAACGGGCCAATGGAGTCCTCGTATCGCAATCCAATGGCAGCGCTGTCGGATTCGCGCTCTTCGGCCTCCAAGAACGATCCGAACTGTTCGTCAAACCGGGCGATGACGTTTATGAAGGCATGATCGTCGGCGAAAATGTGCGCTCAGAAGATATGGTCGTCAATCCGATCCGGCAGAAGAAACTGACGAACATTCGTGCCGCCGGTAGCGACGAGAATATCCTGCTCAAACCGCCGCGAGTCATGTCGCTGGAAATGGCACTCGAATACATCGAAGCAGACGAGCTACTGGAAGTGACTCCAACTCAACTCCGGTTCCGCAAACGCATCCTCAAAGAATCGGACCGACGTCGAGCAGGACGAGCCGCCAAGTCTTAGCATCTGCGACGGTGGTCGGACCAGCTATCGGTTCACGAGCCTGACTAGCTGATCGTCCATCTCGGGCGCGAGCACGTCGAGTTGGAAGCGGCCGATGGCTGCTGCCAATTCGGCCTGAACGTTCGCCCGCCAAGTCTGTGCCTGGACCAACGGTGCCAGCGTCATGATCGATTCGACTAACGACGCCACGCTGCCATCAAACAGGCACAGGCGTTTCGTCTCCGCTCTCAAGACGGCCAGAATTTCTGGGTAGGAAAGTCTCGCTGGCAAGACGGGAATAGCTCCCGCCGAAATCGCTTCGACCACCGAAATCCCAAAGAACTCGTGGATTGCAGTCGAGACAATCAAATCGGCCGACCGGAGACAGGCGATGTAATCGGCTCGTGTCGGCAAGAAACCCCACTGTGCAATTCGATGACTGAGCCGTTCTTGTGCCTCTGCAAAAATATCCGGCGGCTTGTGGAATGATTCACCCAACACCGAAAGTCGAAAATCGAAACCGGCCGCATCCAATGCAAACATGGCGGCAAAGAAATCCTCCGGATTCTTGTCGAACTCCCAGCGAGCGGCCCAAACGATATGCAAGGGTAGGGCAGGTCGATCGCCTGCTGGTCGGCCTTCGTCTGCGGCATGCGGCGCATCATCGCTCCGACCGATCGATTCGATGCCGGGCGGCCAGATCTGCGATCGGGAACCAATGCGCTCGATCGAAACGAGTTCCTGATGGTCGGGCATCCGTTTTAGGAACTCGGTCATCGCTTCCAGAAAACTGGTGCGATGGTATTCACTGTTGAACCAAACGGCATCGGCAGACAAAGCCGAAACCAGATTGGAGAAAGCGAAGTGGTGGTCGCGCGTATCTTTTTTGGCGGTCGGATAGGTGAGCTGGTTTTCGTGAAAGTAGAGCAACATGGGCAACTGGGCGATTTCCGGCGAAACGAGCCCACGGAACTCGGCCAAGTTCGTCATATCGGAACAGAAAACTGCGTCGAACGTGGAGGAGCCGGCCGCCGCGATGCGATTGGCAAACGTGACCGCCGAATGCCGCATCCGCCATTTCCATTTGGACGGCGGCAAGTCGTATACTGTCCACTCATGACGACTGCGTGCGATCCAAGCATCCAAGAAAGCCTTGTGACTACCTCCGTAGTAAGCTTCCAACGCCAGAATTTTCAACTTCGGATTCAAATCGCAACTCGAAAAATGAAAAGGCATGTCCGGCGATTGGCCAGGAACGATGGACTGGTCAGAATAGTGAGCCCATCCTGTCCTGCCAACTCGAACTCAGTTTACAAGAATGTGCAGACGGGGTGGCAAAATCGACGTTCCGCCGTAGAACTGCTTCGTCTTGATGGCAACAAGCGTGCTTTCGCCTGCTCGCGGATGCCACCAAACCGCTAACATTGATCCAAGGGAGTCATCTTGTGAATTCTGCCAATACCTTGCTCCGCGTGGCGATGGGCCAAATGAAACCGGTGTGGATGAATCGCGATGCCACGCTGGCAAAAGTATGCGACTACGTCGAAGAAGCGGCGAAACAGAAAAGTCAGTTGGTGGCATTCGGCGAAGCGCTCGTTCCCGGTTACCCCTTCTGGGTTGATCGGACCGGCGGTGCGGAGTTCAATTCGGAGCTCCAGAAAGCGATGTTCGCCGATTACGCGACGCAGGCCGTCTGTCTGGAGGAAGGTCATCTGGACGAAGTTTGCCGATTGGCGGGCGATCGTCAGATAGCTGTGATCTTGGGCGTCATCGAACGGCCTCGAGATCGCGGCCGGCACAGCCTGTATTGCTCACTCATCTACATCAGCCCTCAAGGGACAATCGAATCGGTCCATCGAAAACTGGTACCGACGTACGAAGAACGACTTGTCTGGAGCCCAGGCGATGGGAACGGACTGCAAGTCCACTCGCTGGGACCTTTCACGGTGGGTGCACTGAACTGCTGGGAGAATTGGATGCCCTTGGCACGCAGTGCCATGTACGCGTTGGGCGAAGATCTCCACGTCGCCATCTGGCCCGGTTCCGAGCGCAATACAGAAGACATTACCCGCTTCATCGCGAAAGAGAGCCGATCGTTCGTTGTTTCTGTTTCAGGCATGATGAGCGCAGCCGACGTTCCAGATGAAGTCCGAGCCAAAACGCTGAAAGGCGCTGCGACCGATGTGTGGGCTGACGGTGGATCTTGCATCGCCGCTCCCGATGGCAGCTGGGTCGTCGCACCGCTGGTCGGAGCGGAAGGGCTGACGGTCGCCGAATTGGATCATCGACGCGTTCTTGAAGAGCGGCAGAACTTCGACGCCGCCGGACACTACTCGCGCCCCGACGTGACTCAACTCCACGTGAATCGCCGCCGTCAATCGACGGTCGACTTCGACGCTTAGGGTTCCGATGGAGATGAACGGCGCACCATGGACCGAAACGCGAAACGCTGGAGCCAAGACTCGCGCATCGTCCCCACTGACAGCTGCCAACTCGCGTCTCGATCGCAGGATAAACAAGCGCACGAAAAATGCCGGCTCTTGCGAGTCGGCATTTTCGATCTTGAGCGGAGGACACGGGGTTCGAACCCGCAACCCCTTGCGGGGCACCCGAGTTCCAGTCGGGCTGCTAGCCAGTTCGCTTATCCTCCAGGCACGGCCGTGAGGCCATGGTCACAGGTTGCTGCACTAGTCGAGTGCAGCCCCTGCGATGAGTTTAATAAATTCTCGGTTCGATTTGAACTTCCCTAGTTGGCGAGTCAGCTGTTCCATCGCATCGACATGGTGCATCGACGTGAGGGTTCGACGGAGCATCGTCACAGAATGTAGCGTATCCGGGTCGTGCAGCAATTCCTCACGCCGGGTTCCCGACTGCGAGATATCGATGGCTGGCCACACACGGCGGTCTGACAGCTTGCGATCCAGCACAAGCTCCATGTTACCCGTTCCCTTGAATTCTTGGAAAATCAGTTCATCCATGCGGCTGCCCGTATCGATCAAGGCCGTACCGACAATCGTGAGTGAGCCACCTTCTTCGAAAACGCGCGCGGTCGCGAACAGCTTTTTGGGAATGTCCATCGCTTTGATATCGACACCACCGGACATGGTACGTCCCGTGTTGCCCACCCACTTATTGAAAGCTCGAGCCAATCGCGTGATCGAATCCATCAACAGGAAGACGTCTTGGCCCATTTCGGCCAGGCGTCGACAGCGTTCGATGACGAGTTGCGAGATCCGAACGTGACTTTCCACGTCTTGATCAAGACTACTGGCAATCACTTCGCCGTTAACGTTGCGTCTCATGTCCGTGACTTCTTCTGGACGTTCATCAATGAGCAGCACGACCAGCTTAAGTTCGGGATAATTGGTCGCGACGCCGTGCGCAATATGCTGCAAGAGCATCGTCTTACCCGTTCGAGGCGGAGCCACAACGAGAGCACGTTGCCCTTTACCGAGTGGAGTCAACAAGTCCATCACGCGCGTCGAAAGCGGTTCTGGGCCCGTTTCCAAACGCAACCATGACTCAGGATTGATCGGTGTGAGCGATTCGAACGGCTTGACGTTCAGGTACTCTTCCGGCGTCATGCCATCGATATCGGTAATCTCGCGCAAACGCGGCCCTTGTTGACGCCGAGCATGTTGCACCATGCCTTGAATCATCACGCCTTCACGCAACCGAAATTTCTCGATCATCGTGCCCGGGACGAACGGATCGGAGCGAACTCGGTCGTAATTATTTTCGGGGTTACGCAAGAAACCGTAACCGTTGGGATGCAATTCGAGCAGGCCGGAACCAGGCTGCGGTGGCGCTGGTTCGCCATTTTCTCCTACGACTTCTGGCATGTCGGCCGGCTTCACTCCACCATCGCCCGTTCGTCGTCGACGTCGAGTGCGAGTGCCGCCTCCACCACCGCCGTTGCCGCCGCCTCCACCGTTACCGCCAGCATTGCGGCCTCCGCCGCCACCGCCGCCGCCAGATCGAGATCGTTGTTTTCTCTTTTTTCCCATATTCCTCACCTAGAAATCTGTGCCGACCAGCCGCTCGAAGGCGTGCCTAGTCGCAGCAGTGCGAAGTTTTTTTCCAAGACAGCTACAAGCGATGAAACCTGCGCGTTTAGCGTAAATTTGTCATAAAAAGATGCGACGGCGGCAGAAGCCCGAAGCCCTCCATGTCGGCCGCAATCATACTTGAGTATCACTTCGAACCAGCCGCGCGGCAGTTGGTTCGACATTAGTGACCAGCAACGTCGTCGCTTCCGCGGAGCGATTCAGATTCTTCCCGAGAGGATAACAGCTCGGAAAAAACACCGTCGCGGATTCCGTCGCAGGTGCACGCGAGAGGCGCCCGATAACCTTGCCAGCACAGCCAATCCAATGATTCGCCCAACTGAGGCTGACCCAAGAGAACTCAAACTGGGCCAAGAGCGCCGATATCTGCAAAGCAGATCAACAACTATTTGGGATCTTACTTATCCGATCGGCTATGTCAAGCTGGGAGTCCTCTACCTTTACTTTTTGATCTATTTTTAGGCCATTTCGGCTCAGTCTGTTGGTGTCATGCCGATATCGCAACTCTGCCGCGACCGCTCCTACGGCAGCCGTTTGCCCCTCCGCGAGCGTTTCTCTTCACCGCCAAAGGACCGCTAGCGATGGCAGCGGCCGCAAGGTTTCTATCGCCGGCAAATTCACCTTATGTTTTCCAAACTAACTGACCGATAACCTCATCGATGACCCATTTTACAACAGAGCTACGTGCTCGCATTGAAGCCTCGGGGACCACCATGAGTCGATTTCGTTACCGTTCACTGACTTCCTTACTTGCGATTCTTCTCAGCTCGCTTGTTTGTAATTTCACAGCGGCCGAAGACAAGATGCCATGGGCTCAAAATCTCGCGACCGCTCAGCAACTTGCGGCCAGTTCGCAGCGATTGCTCATGGTGCACTTCACCTCCGACGATTGCCCGCCGTGTGTCCGCTTGAAGAAGAAAGTCTACAGCCAGGCGACGTTCGTTCACAATCTGACGACCGATTTCGTGCCGGTCCAAATCAACGTCACCACGGCGCCCCAAGTTGCGGCACAATTCAACGTCAAATCGTGGCCGACCGACATTGTCCTCACGCCGTCTGGCCAAGAATTGATGCGCATGACCAGCCCTCAAGATCCAACGCAATACGTATCGACCATGCGGCAGTTGGCTTGGCGATATAAATCGATGGCACGCGACGGCACGCAGATAGCTCAAATGAACCAATTTCCCATGAAGTCGCCATCTTCAACCATGCCGCTTGAGCAACAGGAGCTCGGATCGAACAGTGCCTCGGCTTACCCGGAGCACACATCGCGTCCACCGCCGGTCGATCGATCCCCTTTTGCAAGTTTAAAAGGTCCCAACGCACTGGGGTCGCCATTTGGAAAAGCTCCCAAGCCGGCGCCTGCCAACAGTGACACCATGGCAGTTGCTGTCCAAATGCAGGCAGCTGCAAACTCGCCGTCTCCCCTGGTCCCTACGGAAAATGGAGTCACCCAAGCGGCCTACACCGCCGCAGCACGGGCTCAAACAGAAGCCTTCAACCAAATTGCAGTTCACACCTCCGACGTCAAAGGGGTCGTCGCTCAGGCCAGCAACCAGTCTTCGCCCGTCAAGGTTGAATCGCAAGTCATCATGAACGAGTTCGCGTCTGGCAGCACGACACCGTCGGCGCCACCGCAACCACAACCGCCGCGTGATCAACCGCAACTCACAATTCAACCAGCGCCGCAGGCAGGTCCAGCCGGCAACCTGATGACGAACCAATTCCACCAACCGGTGAACAACACTCCACCCGCACTGGTCGCACCGGCGCCGGCGTCTCCACCGTCGGCCATGGCCGATTCCGAGTTCATTCCCTCCAGCAGCCCAAGCCAGACATCCTTCCAAGCAACAACGGCCCCCATCAAGCCGTCGCTCGCGATGGAGGGATACTGTGCCGTGACTCTGGCGGACAGTAACGAGTGGATCAAAGGAGATCGTCGTTGGGGCGCCAAGCACCGCGGACGCGTCTTCCTCTTCCATAGCTTGGCCGCTCAACAAAAATTCCTGGCCGACCCGGAGAAATACAGCCCCATTTTGGTCGGATACGATCCGGTCGCATTGACCAAAACAGGAAACTATCTCGAGGGGAAACGGGAACACGGCATCCGCTACAAAGATCAGATCGTCATGTTCCATTCGGAAGTCGCATTGGAAGAATTCTCCGAATCGCCACGTGACTACATGCAGGCCGTCTACCAAGTGATGCAACAACAACCGCAGACGATGATGCGGTGACGAACCAGAAGAGCGGGGTCCGGACGACTAAGCTCGTTTTAGCAGCCGGCGCAAACGATGTACCTCGTGCCTCACCTGATCCAAGTCGGGCTGAACCCCCAGTCCGCGGTGGTACCACGCGAGCGCATCGGCGGGACGATTTAGTTCCAAACAACAATGCCCGGCGCTGACGAGCGCGTGATACTGATACGGGTTCAGCTTCACCGCCGCGATGCAATTTTGCAGTGCTCGCGCCACATGCCCCAAATGAAAATTGACGACGGCCAACTCATTGAACGCCTCGCCAAAATTCGGATTGGCATCACAAAGGTCCATCGCCAAACCAGCAGCCTGGCTCCAGTCCTTCGCAAATACCAGTCGCTTGACAACCTGCAAACGCTGACGCTGCCTGGCACTGCCGGCCATCATCCACACGTTGTGGATCGCCTCACGAGCCAACAAACGCACACCACGATCAGAATCCCGCAATAGCGAAGCGACCGTCGTGTTGGAATCGTAATGACCCAAGAAGCCAAGTGCCATGACGGCAGCTCGACGATCGTCGATCTCGCCGTACATGGCTAATCGATGCAGAGCCGGGATACGATAGGTAGCCCCGACCGCCGAAATGAACTTGGCCGTGTCCAGATCGCCTAAGTAATTTTTGTAGAGTCGAGCCAAGCAATTTTGGCGCTGTTCGTACGGCTGCATGGAGGGCCGTTCTCCGATTCTCGCTGAGCGATGGTTGAACTGATTTAACCTCGAGTTTACTTATCCGCGATCAAATGCTCAATTTGGTAGCAGAGAGTCACGTCCGCATTCCTCGTTGGCCCCGCATAATCGTTATAATCGGAACAATTTGACATGCACCGATCGCCGACTTTTCGCTTTGCGACCGTCACCATCTGCCTGCTGCTCTGCAGCCAAACCGCGCTGGCACGACAATGGCTGACTGGCACCCAATTCAAGAAAGCGCTGGCGCGACCGGTCGGCGTCACCTGGGCTGACACTCCCATTCGTGAAGCGCTCAACTCACTTTCTGATGCGCAGCATGTCGCAATTTTCCTTGACCGGCGAGTCGACCCATCGATGCCGATCAGCGCCACCGGTGGCCTGGCCCCTTTCGAGCAGACGCTCCGCGACGCTTTGCGTCCTTACAAATTGAGCGTCGGCTTCGTTGGCCCGGTCATCTATGTCGGCCCCAAGCAGACGGCAGCGCGGATCGCAACCCTGGCCGAATTGCGCAACGAGAAAGCGGCCAAGCTGCCGATCGCGTTGCGTAAACCGTTCCTGCAGCGTTTGAAGCTTGAGTGGGAAGAATTGTCAGAGCCTTCCGCGATTGTGGCCGGACTGGGCGAGCGAGCCAATCTTGAATTTGGAAATCTCACTGTTATCCCGCACGACGTTTGGCGAGCCAGTGAGCTGCCGCCGCTCACACTCTCGGAGAGTCTAACACTCGTTCTTGCAGGCTTCAGCATGAACTTCACGATCGATGGCGAGGGAGATGAGCAACAATTCATGGTGACACGATTTCCGATTGGTGTCTCAATTGAACGAACGTATCCACTCGGACGCGCGCCCGAAACAAGGCTGGCAGAAATCAAGCAGGAACTGCCGCAAGCGTTTGTCGAAAAGAAAGGCGCGCGGGTCGTTGTCCGCTCGCTCCTCGAAGACCATTGGCGGCTGGCCGACATGTGGTCCAAAAAGGGAGCATCAACATCGAATGGAAACTCGAAGTCGACCCAGGTTTACACGTTAAAGGTCGAAAACAAACCGGTGGGAAGAGTGATTGAAATTCTCGCCAACCAGATCGGATGGAGCGTCAATTTCGCTGCCGGCTGCGAAACGAGCCTCGATAAGCGAGTTTCGTTCTCGGTCAAAGACGCTTCGGCGGCTGAATTACTGAGCGCAGCCGCGGAGGCAGCGTCGCTAGTCGCCGAGGTTTCGGGGACCACGGTCGAAGTTTCACCTGAAACAGGCCCCTGACTCAGTAGGGTGGGATGTGAGATTCGATACCGTTCTTTTTTACAGGAAGCGAGATCTGCCCCTTCAGCATCCGCTTATTCCGCTTATAATCGATACAATCGGCAAATCCCTACTTTGGGCGACTGCCTCGCCATTTCATCTTCAGGCCTCGCAGATTCAACCGTTTGAATTCCAAGGCTCGTTCGGCTTCATTCACTTGTTCACCTGGCGCCCCGCGCTCAATACAAAGGCTCAAGCATGAAAAATCGTTTCTCCCGTTGGACTAAAAACCACCGCCGCGTGTTTTCCAGCTCTTTGACGCTGGAAAACCTGGAAGCTCGCCACTTGCTTGCAGCCGACCTGGGAATCTCTGATCCGTTCGAATTGGACGCGGTCACGTTTGAAGAAGTCTCGCAACGAGCGAGCGAAGAATCATACGTTCCTGGCGAGATCATCGTCGCCACTCAGGTCAACGCCTCCAGAGCGGACTCGAATGAGATCGTATCGAGCCTGAATTGGTCTGCTGAGACGGGCGTTGCGACTGCTAAACCGATCAAGACGCTGCTTACCTATGAGCAGAATGCAAATCAAAGTGTTGCTCTGGTCCACATCGATTTGGGCGAAGGGGCCGATGTAATTTCTGCGATGCAGGAACTCGATGAGGCCAGCCATGTCCTTTGGAGTTCGCCCAACTTTGTTTTCTCTGGTGATGATCCTCGCGATCTTGTCCCCAACGATGCTCAGTTCGGATCACAGTACCATCACCCACTCATTGGAAACGTCGATGCCTGGGACATTACGCTAGGCGATTCGAATATCCTGATCGGCATCACCGACGATGGCGTGGATATTCAACACGAGGACCTGGTGTCAGCCGTGTGGACGAATCCCGGCGAGGTTCCCGGCGACGGGATCGACAACGACGGCAATGGCTATGTTGACGATGTCAACGGCTACAATTTCCTCGACGACAACAACAATCCGGACGCCTTAGCGGGCGATGATCACGGCACGCACGTCGCCGGAATTTCATCAGCAACGATTAACAATTCCATTGGTACGGTTGGAACTGCTCCAGGTACCACCATCGTGCCGCTGAAATGGTACGACGGTGGCGCCGGCTGGACAGCCGCGGTCGTCGCCGAAACGTTCACCTACGCCGCCGACAATGGCGTGGATATCGTCAATACGAGCTACAACATGGATGGCTGGGCCAACGACCCGGTCGTGCACGCCGCCTTCGATTACATGTACGACGCGGGCGTGCTGCACTTTAATTCGGCCGGTAACGGCAGTGCGTTGAACCCGCCACGTCAGGTGTTCGTCGAGTCACTGCTGACGGTCAGCACCGACTCTAGTGACATGAAAGCCGGATCGAGTAACTACGGCATCGGCGTCGACATTTCGGCCCCCGGAAATAGCGTCCTTTCGACCACCCCGAACAACACCTACTCCACGTTCTCCGGAACCAGTATGGCCGCCCCCAACGCGGCCGGGGCAGCGGCGCTGATTTGGTCGGCCAATCCAAGCTGGTCTCGCGAGCAAGTTGTCGCTCAACTGCTAGGAACGGCGGAGAACATCGACGCCGTCAACGGCAGTTTCGCTGGATTGATGGGTGCTGGGCGTATCAACACCTTCAATGCGATGACACAGACGCTCGACGCGCCACAGATTAAATCCTTTGAAGGTTTACCACCGGATGGCGGCATTCTCACCAGCAACTTGACCGGGTTCGATGTCTCGTTCGATCAAATCATGGATCCGGCGGCAGTCAACGACACGGCCAGCTACGAACTTCGCAGCGCCGGTTTTGACGGCGTCTTCGATACGGCCGATGACGACCTGATCGGGCTGACGCTTAACGATACTTACAAATTGGGTTCCAACAGTTTCCGCGTTGATATTACGTCTGGTAACTTGGGCTTCGGCGAGTATCGCTTGACGCTCTTGGCGGGTGGACTGCAAAATCCATTCGCCACGCCACTCGACGGCAATGCCGACGGCGTGGGAGGCGATAACTTCGAAACGTTCTTCACGGTCGAGGCGCCGGCCCCTGTAGCGATTGCTCCACTCGGATCGCTGATCTACGAGCAGTCGTTCCCTAACTCGATCGATGCGGTCGCCGACACAGACCGTTTTGGCATCGAAATCGATCCAGGACAAACGCTGACCGTGCTGATTAACGGGGCGGCCGGACTCACACCGACCGTCGAAGTGACCGATCCTGATGGCGTCGTGGTCGCAAACGTCACCGCCACCGGTAGCGATGCTTTGGCTCAAGTCATTGCCGCGGGCGATGGAGGCGAATTTACCATCACGGTCGGAGGGGCTGCTGACTCGGTCGGCGGTTACGACGTCAGCTTACTGCTCAATGCGGCCGCAGAAACCGAGGACCTAACCGGCCTCGACAACGATTCGATGGCAACGGCACAGAACATCGATTCCAGCGTCGTAAGCTTAAACCAAGACGCGGATCGCTTGGCAATCATCGGCCAACTTCCGTCGTCTGATGGAATTCCAGTCGATGGCGAAGACTTCGAATCGGGTGCGTTTGGCCCCCGATGGGCGACCAGCTCATCAGCTCCGCAAGGGCAAATCGATATTACGGGCACCTACGGAACGGCATCCGGCGCTTTGGCGATGGTCATGGCCGTCGGAACGGACAGCACCGACAATTTGAATGAAGCCATTTGGACGACCGACCTCACCGGCATCAACAGCCCCACGCTGACGTTCTACCATGCCGAATGGTCCGACGAAGAAACCTCGCTCCCACAGACATTCACCGGTAGCTTTAACGGCGACGGTGTTTCGATCAGTGACGACGGTGTCAATTGGCATCGAGTCTTCAATCCGACGAGTCAAGCGGATGGCGAATGGGTGAAGCAGACGATCGATTTGGTGTCAGCTGCCAACGTCGCCGGCATCACGCTTGGTGCGAACTTCCAAGTGAAGTTTCAGCAATTCGACAACTTCACGCTGACAACGGACGGGCGTGGGTACGACAACATTTCGATCAACGAACCGACGATTGCGGCAGACTGGTATGAGTTCTCGCTGGAAGATGGTCAAGTCGCAACGGTCGGAGCCACCAACTATGACGGCGCCGGAACGGTCGACCTCGAACTGTTTGACAGTGCCGGCAACCTCGTCGCCAGCGGAACCGGCTCGGACAACGTTGATAGCATTATCAACAAATTCCAGGATACGACGACCGATGGTGTCGCGACGAGCTATTTTGCTCGCCTTAGCGGACAGGATGCCGGCTACAGTTTGTTGGTAACGCGTGACGCTGAATTCGACACGGAATCGAATGATGACTTGTCACTGCCACAGAATGTGGAGGGAGTTGCCGGTGTCTTGGGCTATGCTTCGGCGGAAAGCATGGGGGCAGTGGAGCCGGACAATTACGCCGCGGGCACGGTATTGAACGATCTGACTCCAGGCGTCACGCTGTCCAACAACCTGGGAGGCAATGTGTTCGCGGCTTCTGCTTCGTTCGCAGCTCCTACGGGCAGCCTTGTGTTGGCTCCCGGAGTCAACAGCGCCGCGGGCTGGTCGGAAGGTGCCAACGAATTCCGGGCAGACTTTGATCAGCTGACAAGCTTCGTCTCGATCGATGTCGGGTCCGATGACAGTTCGGACGTGGCGTTCCTAAGAGCCTACTCGTCAAGCGGCACGTTGCTGGAACAAGTGACCAGCGGCTCGGTTTCATCGGGCGCTTCACAAACGATTGCGATTACTCGAAATTCTGCCGATATCGCGTATGTGATCGCCGCTGGGGTCGGTTCGGATATTACTCCGCTCGACAATCTTGTCTTTGGACAGCCTGGCTCCGATGATGTCTACGCGACGACTGCCGTCGCCGGCGACGTCCTCGACTTTGCAGCAAATCTACCGGCGGGTGGACCGCTGCTGTTTGAGAACGAATTGGCGGGAGCGACTGGCAGCAATTTGCTGATGGAGCTTCTCGACCCAAGCGGCGCGGTTGTCACAACCGATAGCACGACCATTTCCCACACCGCGGCGATGTCTGGCGAATACCTGTTGCGCGTTTCTGCGGTCGATTCGCGAGGCGAGTATTTCATCTCCTTCGGCGAATCGGGTACGGTTGTCGATGGCGACTTCAACGATGACGGTGATTACGACTGCGATGATATCGACATGTTGGTCGCTGCGATTGCCAACGGCTCGAGTGATCTGGCGTTCGATCTTTCCAGCGATGGCGCGCTGTCAACGGTCGACATTGATCTGTGGTTGGCCGAAGCAGGAGCCATCAATTTGCCATCAGGTAACGCCTATCAATACGGCGATGCGAATTTGGACGGCACCGTCAACGGCAACGATTTCTTGGTTTGGAATCAGTTTAAATTCCAACAGACCGGAACATGGTGCCAAGGTGATTTTAACGCCGACGGCGAAACCGACGGTAACGACTTCCTCATCTGGAATGCGAACAAATTCACATCCGCACGGGTGGCGCCAGCGGAGATCCTGAACGAAACAGCGCAGGCCGATCAGGCCCAACCTGTTGTCATCAACGAACGATCGCAGCGGGCTCAGACGCCACTCCATTCGCGATTTGAAGTCTCTTCGTTCGCCACTTCAGATCGCAGCCGAAACGTCGAGGAGGCAAGCGAAGAGCGAGAATCGAAGATCGATCTACTCTTCGCAACGCTCTAAACCTTCGATCGAAGAATGAGGGATCAACAAAAATAGACCGACCACCGAATTCGGTGGTCGGTCTTAATTTTTCACTTTGTCTTGGATTGTCCTGGTGAGTCGAACCATTCCGAACGGACCGGCATCGCTGCGGGAGTCCCCAGCAACAACTCGCCTCAAGCACGAACTCGTTCGCCGGACGAAATGATGACTACTCAGAATCGTCGTCGCGATAAGTACGACGATCTTCCGGATGCCACAAAGGCTGACCGGTGCTCAATCTTTCGGCCAAGACGTCGAGCTTATCATTAGTGCCGGGCAACGCTCCTGTGCGTTGAAAATTTCGACCGCCGCTCTCTGCTGGTTCAAAATCCCAAATACCTTGCTGGATAGCTTCGATAACGGAACTAGGCACGGTTTTCTCCTCAACCTTGTCCAACTTGATTGTCTCTATTTGCCGTGAAGCAAACTTCCTGTTTAGGAAAGAGTATCAATGTGCATTGCAGCAAAGTCAAGCAACTGCTCCAGTTTTCGGCAAAAAGTTGTCTGCACGATTTCATGGCGACGGCGTGGTGCGCGTCGCATTAGATTTTTTCTGTGGTTTGAAACACTGTTTCAGTTCTGCCCTAAGACCGGCAATCTTGTTAGCGCTGATTCGCCCTTCGCGACCAGAATCACAAGCGGCACCGCGGAAGGCGACGAGGTCAGCACCGCAAGACATCGCTGTTGAAATGTCGTGCAAATCCAACGAACCAGCGCAACCAATCCACCCATGGGATGCATGAATCACATTCGCAAGTTGGGAGAGTTCGTCTGGACAAACATGGTGGAACAGACGGGTCCCATCCTTGACAAACGTATCCAACAGAAACTGCCGGACGCCCATTTCGAGAGCCACGTTAACGAGCCGAATTGGATCGAGCGTGTCGGCTGCTTCACTGTCGGCATACGCGACGGCGACCGCTCGACGATGCGAACGATGAGACGGCTGAACGCCTTGGGCGTTTCCACTTTCGGCGGCGGTGAAGCAATCGATCCAACGGTCCCAGGCAGACCGCCAGGCGTCTGGTGTCCGCAGGCCAGCCGGGGCCACTTTTACGAATTCGAAACCTGGCACGGCATTCCAATCGAAATCGTGAATGGCCGGATCGAGCAATTCTCCAGCCGCCATACTCAGTCGTGCATTGGGCACAGCGGCACGCACGCTTTCGAGCACATCGACCGTAGCTCGCCCCATCGCACCGGCCGTTGGCTCTTTCACATCGAGGATGTCGACACCATGCTGGCCCGCGATCCGGGCCTCGGCCGCCGACCGAACGCTGATCAACAACCGAGTCATCCGCGTTGGCCTGCGGGGATAGAATTCGACTCCTCATCACGACGACGCTGACGTTTAACCTCAGCCAAGTCATGATTCATCAAACCGACGACTTCGGTATTGATGGGTTCGCACCAGGTACCGTTGATCGTGATGTAACCTCCGCACCAATTACCTAGCCGCCGATCGACATCGCCATGCTGCCATTCCGTCGCTTTCTCAGCGAGTCGCACAACAATGTTTCTCGCTTCCAGATCCTCTTCATCTTGCCCATGACGGACACCACTCGGACCTTGCCCCAAGAAAAAGCACTCGACAATTTCGATCGGAATGCGAATCGGTTTGGCACCTCGGAGAAACAGCAGCAGGCTACCCGAGGGGGCATAGGCGACGCGAGGCAAGCGAGAGGCCCAAATCGTCAATCCGAGCCCAATCCCTCCGGCGATTGCGGCGCTTGCGCCGCTCCAGAACGTGAACGATCGACCGCCAGATGCCAACATTAGGCAGATTCCAACCCCGAGCAGACCGGCCCACAATAATCCAGCAGTTAGCAACGCTCTACGATTGGGACGCAACCAAGCTTTCATTCCAAGGCCTTCAAGAAATCGCAATTAGCTCTGAACAAAAGGTAAATCGACCAGGGCCCCATTCGAACCTATCGTGAGTACACTTTCTACCGCGTGGATTCTTCGCTAAATTCTTAGGTCACCACCCACAATCTACTGAGGTCGTTTAGCACCAACCGAATGAGCCATTCCGTCGAAACTCCGAACGAACGACCTGTGTTGACCGCGATTGCGATCATTATCTTAGCCTATTTCGCGTGGATGATCTTCTCACCTTCGGCTCGAATCGCTCAGCCGCATGGCGGCCATCCGCCAGCGGAACAAGAACACACAAACGCCGCTCAGACGGATGGCCTTCATGCCGACGAGCCGGCTCATCCTACTGCAGCCCACGCCGGCGACGAGACGCATGCCGAAAAGCCCCATGCCGATGGTCACGGCTCCGTACCACCTTTCTGGGCCGTGATACCGTTCGTCTTTCTACTCATGGCCATTGCGCTCTTTCCGCTCCTCTCGGCAACCGAACATTGGTGGGAAAGCAACCTGCATCGTTTTTACGTCGCCGCCGGTTGGGCTGCGGTGACGCTGCTCTACTACCTATACGCCAGCGGGGCAGGACGGGTCGGCACGGTGCTTTCGCACGCCATCCTGTTGGAATATATCCCTTTCATTGTGCTGCTCTTCAGCCTGTACACGATTTCCGGCGGAATCCGCATCGAAGGCGATCTGATAGCGACACCCCGGGTGAACTGCATCTTTCTCATCGTCGGTGGGTTACTCGCGAGCTTTGTCGGAACGACAGGCGCTGCCATGTTGTTGATTCGACCATTGATCGACACCAACAACGAACGCAAGTACAACCAGCACACCGTGGTGTTCTTCATCTTCATGGTTTGCAACTGTGGCGGCTGCCTGTTGCCCATTGGCGATCCGCCGCTGTTTCTCGGTTACCTCAAGGGCGTCGCATTCCTGTGGACAATGGAAAACTTGATCGTCCCCTGGGCGGTGGCTTGTACGATGTTGGTAGCGACCTATTACGTCGTTGATCGTTTTTGGTATTACCCCAAAGAATCCGAATTCGCGAAACGTCTGGATATCGCCAAAGAACGACCGCTAAGCATCAGCGGGTTGAACCCTAACGCTTGGCTACTTTTAGGTGTCGTGTTATCTGTCGCCTTACTCGACCCAACGAAAATACTTCCGGGTACCAATTGGCATCCGTGGCCATTTCTTCGCGAGATCATGCAACTAGGGCTCGTGGGCCTCTCCCTATGGCTGGGAACGAAAAAAATTCGGCAGGAGAATCGATTTAACTATCACGCAATCCTGGAAGTCGCAGCGCTGTTCATCGGCATTTTCATCTGCATGCAACCGGCGCTGGAGATTCTGCACGAGCAAGGAGCCAATCTGGGGCTGAGTTCTCCCATGGCGTTCTTTTGGGCAACGGGTGGGCTGTCGGCCGTCTTGGACAACGCTCCAACCTATGTCGTCTTCTACGAGACTGCCGCCAGTGATCCCCGATTTGCTGGGCACGCCTTCCATGAACTGGTTTCCATGCCTGGAGAACCGGCCGAGCAAGCCAGGCATATCCTGGTCGGCATCAGCCTGGGAGCGGTGTTCCTAGGAGCCATGACCTACATTGGCAACGGTCCGAACTTCATGGTGCGAGCCATCGCCGAGCAGTCTGGGATACGAATGCCCAGTTTTTTCGGTTACATTCTTCGTTACGCGATTCCCTTCCTCGTTCCGATCTTCTTTATCGTGAGTCAATTGTTTCTTTGATCTCCACTATCGCGGCTAGGCGAAACCAATCACCGTGAACTATGACAACATTGAGGACCAAGCGGGCGTTAGCGCCCTTTGCGAACGCCTCCGAGAAGCGACGTGGATTGGATTCGATACCGAATTCGTTTCTGAATACACCTACTTTCCTGACCTTTGCCTCGTTCAAGTCTCTGCCGATGATGGTCTGCTTGCCATCATCGACACCAAGGCGGTCCCAGAGATTGACGAGTTTTGGGAAACGCTCGCCGATGGCGATCACCTAACGATCGTTCATGCCGGCCGTGAAGAGTTTCGCTTCTGCCGTCGCGCTGTCGGCCGCGTACCCAAGAACTGGTTCGATGTTCAATTAGCCGCCGGGATGATTGGGCTCGATTATCCATCCTCTTACGGCAAATTGATCAGCCGAATCTTGGGCATCTCGCTCGACAAAAACGAAACTCGTACCGATTGGCGAAAGAGGCCACTGTCGGCTGGCCAACTCGAGTACGCACTCCAAGATGTCATTCACCTGCCGAACTTGCACTCTCACCTGCTGGGTAAACTCGAAGAGTTCAAGAGAGCCGCGTGGGCCGAACAGGAAATTGAAAAATGGATGGCAGACGTGATCGCGACCGAGACACGTGAACGCTGGCGTCGTGTATCGGGTTTATCGAAGCTCCCTTCTCACTCGCACGCGGTTGCCAAAGCGCTTTGGAAGTGGCGTGAGGATGAGGCGCAGCGACGCGACGTGCACCCCAAACGTGTTCTGCGCGACGATTTGCTCGTGGAGCTTGCCCGCAGAGGAAAAACAAACGTCGACCAAATGCGCGAAATTCGAGGCATGCACAGGCGTGATTTGGATCCGCATCTACCGGCCATCGCAGAAATCATTAAAGCGGCGAAGGGAACGAAACTGGCACGTGAATCACGCCCCAAGAAACCGGTGCTGCCGACGCACGTCGACATGTTAACGCAATTCCTGGGTGCCGCGCTGACATCGGTTTGCCGCAGCAAATCGATTGCCCCCAACCTTGTCGGGACGGCTCAAGACGTGCGGGAAGTGATCGCCAGCCACCTCGGCTGTGCTCCGGAAAACGGGGAACCGCCCAAGCTCTCGCAAGGTTGGCGAGCCGAAATTATTGGCAAACACATTCACGATCTGCTCGATGGCAAGCTTTCGCTTCGCATCACCGACCCGAACGGCGCGGCTCCCCTTCAATTCGAAGAAGGCGGCAGCTAGGTCGTACGGCAGAGGGGAAGCGACTGAATGGAAACGTCGCCTGCGACTGGCGAAAATCGATTTGGGCAATGGACGCTGACGTTTCTCGTCGTCGCGAACATGATCGGAGCCGGTCTCTTTACCACCTCCGGCTTTTCGCTTGCCGAACTGGGATCGGCCCACCGCGTTCTACTCGCTTGGTTCGTCGGTGGATTACTGGCGCTCTGCGGTGCTTACAGCTACGGACAGCTAAGCCGGCACATGCCTGAATCGGGAGGCGAGTACCTTTTCCTCTCCCGCGCGGTGCATCCATTGGCGGGCTATGTGGCGGGTTGGATCTCGCTGATCGCAGGATTCACCGGCGCTATTGCCTTTGCCGCTTCCGCCTTGGAAGGATACCTGTTATCGCCAGAGACGCGTCCCGACTGGCTGCCGGTCGATGCGATCGCCATCTTCGCGGTGGTTCTGGCCGGACTGGCTCACAGCCTGGCACCACGATTTGGCGCCCGGCTGCAAAACTTATCGGTGATGCTCAAGCTATGTTGCCTCGCCGGTCTGTTTGTCTTGGGAGTCCTCGCCTGGAGTCGCGTGACTCCTGCGCCGATTGCCGCCAATTCGACGGCCGGGCAGGGGGGAGCGAGCTGGTCGGCATTCGTCGCTTCGCTCGTCTGGATATCGCTCAGCTATTCCGGCTTCAACGCAGCGGTCTACATTGCCGGCGAGAGTCAGTCTCCGACCAGTTCCGTTCCCCAAGCGTTGCTTTGGGGCACACTCGGTGTCACGGTCGTTTACCTGCTGGTCAATGGGCTCTTCGTTTTCGCCTGCCCGGGCGATCTCATTCGAGGCCGCGAAGATGTGGCGGCGGTGACCGCCGATTACTTGGCAGGAACAACCGGCCGTCGCTGGACGCAATTTGTTGTCTGCCTTGCGCTTTGGACTTCGATCATGAGCATGCTCATGGCAGCTCCGCGCGTATACGCCAAGATGGCCGACGACGGCATCTTTCCGAGCACACTACGCACCAACCCGAATCGTCCCTTGGCAACGACCGCGGCTCAGGTTGCTCTGTCGATCCTATTCATCCGCATTTCACGGCTAGAAAACCTGCTAGGGTACCTTGGCTTAACGCTTTCGTTATCGGCGGCAGCGACTGCCTCTTGCTTGTTCCTACCCCGTTTCCAGCAGACCGCTTGGCAAAAATCGATCACGGCGGTGTACGTTTTCGCAACCGTTGGTCTCGGACTGTTCTTTGCCTGGTCTCGCCCCCAACAGTTCGCAGGCGCGGCGGCCACTTTCGCATTCGGCGTAGGCATGTACTTCGTGACGAAGCAGGCGCAGAAAAAAAGCCCGCTCTGAAGCGAGCGGGCTTTTTCAAGTGTCATTTGTGTATCAACGGTTCGTTGCAGGCTACTGCTGCTGTAATTGCAACGGCTGTGTCGCAGGCAAAGAGGCCTGACGAACTTCGGTACCACCGTCAGTCGCGTAGTACTTCGTCCATTCTTCAGCCGCCAATTTGGTTTCTGGCAAGTTGCACTGCAGCTCTGCTCGGAAGACATGGTTGCCGGGCGAGTGGGCTCGAGCCATCACTCGGAAAACCACTTCTTGTCCCGCTCCGATCGTCGGAATCGTGTTCAGCATGACCTGTCCCGTGCTCACCTCTCCACCACCATTCCGGATCGAGATCGGCTCGATTCCATCTGAGAAGTAGCCGACGACTTGAATGTTCTCAGCCGCCTTCGTACCACGATTCATGATCCGAATGTCGTACTGAGCCTGCTGGCCAACGGCGATCGCTCCTGGAGGATCGTCGACGTACAGCTTCAGATCGGCCAACGCTTCCACGGTGGTTACCAAAGACTTGGTAACGTTGAGGTCACGCTGAGCCGTGCACTGAATGTCGACACGGTTATCACCCGGGCTATTCAATTCGCATCGCAATTCGACTTCGCGATGGGAACCGGCTCGCATCGACCCGACTCGCCATTCGACTTGGCCACGTTGGGCATCGAATGTGCCTCCGCCGGTGCAGGCCACGAACGTCGCACCCGCCGGCAAGGAAACCAACGCGACCGCATCTTCCGCAATCGCGTCACCGGTATTTTCTAATCGGATTTTGTAACTGGCTACCGTGGCAGCGTAGTTTCGAGGCGGTCCCACGATGACCACGTCAAGGTTAGCACGTCGAACAATCACTTCTTGATCTAACTCGGTTCGCAGACCGCCGTCGGCGTACGCACTCGCTTTCACCCGCAGGCGGCCTGCTTGGTGTGCGGTCAGTTCGATGTCGACGGTTCTTCGATCGCCGGCCTTGATCGTGCCAAGATTTCGCGTCCCAGAAATTTGCTGCTGAGCCATCATCGGCACGAGCCCTAGGACGACATTTTCCGCATCACCGGTTCCCGGGTTGCTGATCGAGATCGTGTAGACTTCGGTCTCGCCAAAATCGACTTCTTCAGGTCCGTTGATTTCCATTTCTAGTTTTGGCTCTTGCACTTCGATCTGTGCCATCGATTGGCCCGGTGCGTAAGACCAACCCACGGCCAAGTCGAACGGGCGGCTGTCTCGAGGGATGATGCTCAGGCTTAGAGTTTCCGAGTCGCCACCCGCTAGACGCTCAACCTCCCATTGGACCGTCGTGTTTTGATTAAGATCACGTTCCGAGTGCGGTGCTCCGCTCGATGCACTGTTCGAAAGCACTTCGGCCCAAGGTGGCAATTGCACCGATACAATGACGTTGCTCGCTTCCTGGTCACCCGTGTTGACGAGCTTTACGCTATAGTTGGCTTCCCGACCTATGATGATCTTGCTCGGGCCATACGTTTCGAATGCGAGCGAAGGAGCTCGGTTTCGCAGCAACGTATTGCTGGTGTTCTTTCGAGTTGGCTTTTGCGGATTGGTTGCCGCCTCGACCGGAAGCGGTCTGGCTTGACTCATCGGACGCGTGCTGACCGCGACAGCAGGCTTTGGCGATGGTTGGCTTGCAGCCGGCGTCGGACCGACGGTTGGCACGGGCATCGTCTCCACTTTCGCAACGGGCGGCTGCGTTTTCGCTTGAGGTACGGTCGTGGTTAGCTTTCGCTTGGGGGCCAAGGAACGCTTGGGCACGGTTGGAATCGTCCCCTGTCCGAGCGACCGTGGATCGGCAACCGTGAACGGCTTGCCGATTTCCGTGTCCACGCCACGACTGCGGATGGCTTTGAGCCGCTCCGAAACGGTGGTCTGCTGCGGCTGCGCCGGCAACGCTTTGGGTGCGTTAACAGGCGATTCGCCAGAAGTCCGTTGGTTAAAGTGTGCGGTGTCGCCGTCGAGACTGAGTGTATTCAGTGTTTGACGAAGCACGGCTGGTGGACGTTCGGAACTGGACTCTTGAGCCCACCCCGGTCCTACAACGCAGGTCAGAAGAAGAGTGAGTAGCAAGGCTTCTTTTTTCATAAAGCACATAGGAATATCCTGGGGGAGCTGCCGAAACTGTATCGCGTTTATTAAATCGACCCGCTGACCGTTCGGGTTTAGTAAAATATGACGGTCAGCAAAGAAATCCGGATGACGCCGCTAGCGGCGTCCTTGCAATCACAGGAATCGAGGAGATTAAGGATGGCCGACCGACGTGAAAAGATCGAAGCGATGCTGGCGGACGATCCGCAGGATACGTTCCTGCGATACAGCTTGGCGATGGAACTAGAAAAAGAGGCTGCTCACGATCGCAGCCTGGCGCTGCTGGCAGGGCTATCGCAAGATACGCCACCGTACGTGCCGGCGTTTTTCATGGCCGCACAACAGCTGGCAAAGTTGGATCGAATCAACGAAGCCAGAACCTATTTGCGAGACGGAATCGAAAACGCTCGTGCTCAAGGTGACAGTCACGCCGCCGGCGAGATGAGTGAATTTTTGGCAAGCTTAGGAATGGCCGGTGAATAGATTCCTCCATCCGTTTTAGGTCTTTCACCCGCTTTAGGTTTTGCAACTTCCGACCAGACTGCAAGTGGAACATGAACCACTGCCGCAGCCTTCGGCTTCGTCGGTTCCACAGTTCGGTCCACAACCATGTTCGACGGCGGTCGCAAAATCGCCGATCTTGGCTTTTGATTCGTACGCGACTGCCAACGCGTCAACGGTCGATTGAATCTCCGGGGGGACAACGCCCAGGAAGTAAAAATAGAGTGTCTTCGCATCAAATAACGTTTCGACGTCGATCAGGGCCGCTTCGGCCTGTTGGCTTTCAAGCAGTGCCTGGCACGCCGTAAACGCCGCCGTCCGATTCTTCTGCAGACGCGCCCATAGAAGTTCGTCCTCCGAGGTCATCCGGCGGAGCAGCGAACCGTCCGATTCCCCTCGAGCCGCGACACGGTCGGTATGGGCCAATACTTCGCCTACCTCGAGCCCACGACCCGAGCGACAAATCACCCGACTACCTCGATCAAACGAAACAGGGTCCACAGAAACGAAACGCCCCACGTGGCCGAATACGCCAATTCTCACCAGGTGATCGCGACAACTCATCATGGTTGGAGCTCTGAGACCAAGGATTGGAAGCTGCTATTGTCTGCGTTCACCGGAACTTTGCCAAGCCGATTCAAGCGCCGCTTGCTTCGCGTCACTGCGAATGTGATACTCTGTGTCGCAAATCAAGCCAATATTCACTTTCTGAGCCGCTAGAACCGCAATGACCAATCTTTCCACTGACGCGACCCGCTGGGCCAAATTCGCGGAACAAGTCCTTTCTGGAACGCCACTAGACGAAACGCAAGCGCTCGAAGTCCTAAGTGCCGATGACAGCGAACTACTCCAAATCATGGACGCCGCCTATCGCGTCCGCCGGCAAGCATTCGGTCATCAGGTGCAGCTTTACTACCTGATGAACGCCAAGAGCGGATTGTGCCCCGAAGATTGCAGCTACTGTTCGCAATCGAAAATCGCAACTTCCGAAATTCCACGCTACAACTTGCTCAGCCGTGATCATATTCTCGAAGGTGCCAAGCAAGCATTCGAACAACAATCGAAAACCTATTGTATGGTCATTTCTGCGCGTGGTCCCAACGAGCGCGAAATCCAAGCGATGGAACAACTCGTCCCTGAAATCAAAGAAAAATATGACCTGAAAATTTGCGTCTGTCTGGGACTGCTCGATGAAAATCATGCCGAACGGCTCGCGGCTTGCGGCGTCGATCGCGTCAACCACAATCTCAACACGGGCCCAGAGCATTACTCTGAGATTTGCACGACACACACCTACGAAGACCGTATTCAGACGCTGCAATCGGTGCGAAATTCCGGCATGGAGATTTGCTCGGGCGGCATCATCGGCATGGGAGAGAAACCCCAAGACGTAATTCAAATGGCGATGCAGCTACGTGAATTGAAAGCCGAGTCGATCCCCGTCAACTTCCTGAACCCAATCGAAGGCACACCGCTCGCCGGTACGGACGACCTCAACCCGCGGTATTGCCTCAAAGTATTGGCCATGTTTCGCCTGACCAATCCGACCAGTGAAATCCGCATCGCGGGCGGACGCGAACTTCACCTCGGCAGCATGCAATGCTTAGGGCTCTACGCGGCTAACTCGGTTTTCGTGGGCGACTACCTGACGACCGAAGGACAATCGCCAGATGACGACTATCGCATGATCGAAGAAATGGGCTTTGAAATCGTGCGCACCGACGAAGCCGTCATCAAGGCCGCAGCGGCAGAACCAACGAATGCTCGCTAGGCGACCGAACGCTTCCGCCATCTCGGCGGCAGCGGACGGAGAAGAACAGCATCACTTGCTTCGACGTCGGACAAGGCCAAGGGCGACTCCGCAGATGCCAAAGAGCGCCAGCGAAGTTGGTTCGGGAACCGAGAGGATACCGATGCTCAGCGCTTCGCTTTTCTGATCGGCTTGCGATGTGTAGCACCAGCTAAAAATTTGGGAAACGCCTAAATTGATGTAACCTCGAGCGGCGCCATCGGCTCCAAACCCATTCCCATTCCCAGTCATGACGAGCACGTTCGGATTTGGGCCTGTCTGCGAAGGAAGGTTCGCGGAACTCTGCGGTACGCCAGTCTCGATCACTTGCTCGGGCTCTGCACCCTCGGAATGCGTGTAGCTCAGATCACCGTAGCTACCGACTTTTAGAATTTCTTCGTCGTCCAAGCTCTCGACAAGGACGAAAACATTCAAAGGCGTGTCAAATTCAAACGTAAAACAGGTCGATTCCATGAAGTCATTCACGGAGACCACATCGGTTTCACGAACCTTGATTTCACCCCGAATCGTACCGGTGGCAAGCATGTCGATATTGTTGGTGACATTACCGAAAATCTGACCAGCGTTGGTTTGAACGAGGTCTGGATCAAAAGCGGAAACGTCAAACCACTCAAATTGCTGGGCGTTTGCAGAAGCGCAGAGCGAGATCGCCAAGCAAGAACTGACAATAATGTTGCGGACCATTAGATCAACCTCTATTTGATATCCATTCAATACGTCGGGCCGTTCCTTTACCCAAGCCCATTGGTAACTCATCTCTGCCGTCCAAATCAACAGCAAGATCCCCCATCGGGCGATCCCGTAGAAAAGACCGCGTCACCAATGCCGGCGGCGACATGCTAGCATGCAAATAGGGCCTCAATCTCAATTGAGACCCTATTCATTGCCTGCTTCTATTTCGGTCTTGGAATGGTCGCGATTAGTTCGAGTAATGCGTTCCAAGCTGCTTGATCGCCGCCTCCAAAGCGGTCGCCGCATCGGCATCCACCGTTTGCTTCGTCTTCATGGCGGCGCGCAAGACCGCGTGGTGGTCGGCAAGCGATTTCAGGTATGCATCGTAACCGTCCTCACCCGCTGCAACCGGTTTCACTTTTTGTGTCAGGAAATACTCAGAAACAGTCTTGATGATGTTCGACGCGTGATCTTCTTTGGTCGAGACCCAGCGAATCATCTGATTGAAATCGGCCGCCTTATGGCTACCCGCAATATTCTTGATTTGCTGAATCGCTTTCGAAATGGTCGAAGTGTCTTCCAGCATCGCATTGATTCTTGCCGTGTCGTCATAGATGCCGCAAGGCACTTGGCAGTGGGCGTACGCCCCCTGTATCGCACAGCCAACGAAAAGGACCGCCACTGCGGCGATAGAGATGGTTTTTGATCGCTTCTTCATGTTTATTCTCCAAAGATTTCTACGCGCGAAATGGACTGATCCGGCTGATCTTTGTGTAACCGAACGACTACCAAGTTGGCAACCATGGTCGGATAGCGAAAACAGGAAGCGCGTCGGTGGCCCAGCAGGGTAGAGCGGCCAATATTGGCGAAATTCGACTACGGTTCGATCGCAGGCAAAGGATGAGCCTGCTCGTAAGCGGTAATCTTGTCCTGATGCTGCAGCGAGAGGGCAATATCGTCCAGTCCGTGAAGTAGATTGTGACGCCGCGAGGAATTCGTTTCGAACGTCTGCTGGAACGAGCCACCATCGGTGATGGTACATGCTTCCAAATCGATCGTCAGTTGCAGCGTTTTCGAACTGCTGAGCTGAAACAGCTCTTCGACAAGATTCTCATCCAGCCGGATCGGCAGCACGCCATTTTTAAAGCAGTTGTTGTAAAAAATATCGGCGAAACTGGGAGCGATCAGGGCGCGAATGCCATAGTCCGACAATGCCCATACCGCATGCTCGCGACTTGAACCCGAACCGAAGTTGTGCCGAGCGAGCAAGATACTGGCTCCTGCAACTTCAGGTTGATTCAATTCGAAATCGGGATTTTCTTTCCCGCCATCCAAAAATCGCCAGTCGAAAAAGAGGAACTCACCAAATCCAGTTCGCTCAATCCGCTTGAGAAATTGTTTAGGGATGATTTGATCGGTATCAACATTGGACCGATCCATGGGCGCCACAATGCCCGTGTGCTTCGTAAACGGCTCCATCGTTATTCCATTTTTGAATTGACAGGTTGGTTAATCATGAGCCAATTGATGTCGTCCACAAACGTTAGGGCATCGGGACGGTCGCGGCGACGAATCCCCAAATGAAATCGATGCCCTTTGCGCCATCGCAGGCCTCGGATCGACTCAATGGAGTTCACGTGAAAAATCAAGCGCGTCAGCAGGAGGCCGCGGTGCAACCTCACATCGACCAGATCGTTGAGCGGAAGAGTAAAGTCACCCGCCTTGCGAAACAGGCCTGATATCGAATCCTTCGTTTCAAAATCCAAAATCAGTTCCGATGTCTCCAGTCGGGCGTCTCCCTGGATTTCCGTAAATCCAGCATCCGCTTCCACTAAAAACGAAAGCGTGGGACGACTTCCGACAAAACCGCGAGTGCCTTGCATCGAGATATTTTCCTTAGGCGAAATGATAACTACCACCATCCAGTCTAGTTACCGGTAGTTCCATTCGCGAATATCGACAAAACGGCCTTCAATCGCAGCTGCAGCCGCCATAGCGGGCGAAACTAAATGCGTCCGACCATTCTTGCCCTGTCGGCCTTCGAAGTTTCGATTACTCGTCGAAGCACATCTTTCTCCGGGGCTCAGCTGATCAGGGTTCATCCCGAGGCACATGCTACAGCCGGCTTCACGCCAATCGAAACCGGCCTCACGAAACACTTGATCGAGCCCTTCTTCTTCCGCTTGCAGCTTCACTTGACCGCTCCCCGGCACCACCATCGCATCAACGGTGCTGGCAACTTTGTAACCGCCCGAAATAACAGCCGCCGCAGCGCGAAGGTCCTCAATCCGAGCATTCGTGCACGACCCAATAAAGACGCGATCGATGGACACCTCGCTCATCGGCTGCCCCGGCTTTAGCGCCATGTAATCCAACGCTGCCTGAACTTCGTTTTGCAGAACTTGGTTTTCAGAGCCAGCCGGATCGGGAACTTGCTCATCAACAGAAATTACTTGTCCAGGATTCGTACCCCAAGTAATCTGAGGCGCGATCGAGGCCGCATCAAACACTTCACTGCGATCGTAGGTAGCCCCTTCATCGCCGGCAAAGCTCTTCCAAAATTCAACCGCCTTGTCGAAATCACCGCCAGCCGGAGCGAACTCGCGTCCTTCCAAGTATCGAAACGTCGTATCGTCCGGCGCGATCATGCCGGCCCGCGCGCCTGCTTCGATCGACATGTTGCAAACCGTCATCCGCTCTTCCATTGACAGAGCACGGACGGCGCTGCCGGTATATTCCAAAACGTAACCCGCTCCGCCGGAAGCCGAAATTTGACCGATCAAGTAGAGGATCATGTCCTTGGCGGTCACGCCGGTGCACAAGTCGCCATCCACGCGCAATTCAAACGTCTGCGGGAGAAACTGCAGCAGCGTCTGGGTCGCCAAGACATGTTCCACTTCGCTGGTACCGATACCAAAGGCCAAAGCGCCGAAAGCACCATGTGTCGCTGTGTGACTATCGCCGCAGACAATCGTCATGCCGGGTTGCGTCAATCCAAGTTCAGGTCCGATCACATGGACGATGCCCTGCTTGGCATTGTCTAGGTCATAAAGCGGAACGCCGAACTCGCGACAATTCTCCCTCAATTTGTCGACCTGTTTCCGAGAAATCGGATCGGCGATCGGCAACAGACGATCGGAAGTCGGCACATTGTGGTCGGGAGTCGCCACAGTCCGATCGGGGCGACGGACTTTTCGATTGGCGGTTCGCAACCCTTCAAACGCCTGCGGGCTGGTCACTTCATGCACAAGGTGCAAGTCGATATACAGCATCGCCGGCTGGTTGGGTGTTTCTTCGACCACATGATGGTCCCAAACTTTTCGAAACGTGGTTCGCGGTGCGGAGCTAATCATTCGACAAAGCCGTCAAGAAGGACAGAAACGATGGCAGCGGTTGGTCACTCAACCAAGCTGATACGGGCCCCATTATACGCAAACCAAGGCTTGCTGCATAAGCAGGACGACCGCCCATCCGGACGGTAAGATCGCGTCGAAACTGCTCCGACTCTGCGGTACGAGGCGATTGCCCACTAGGCGGCAGCTCGCCGTGGCGCGACCCGGGCCCGAACATCGGCCGGTGATAGAATCTCGAACGTGCCGTCTTCCTGTTCGAGCCAAACCTGCGATTCGTTGTGCAACATCCGTGGTAGGAAGTGCCACGAGGCCAGCAGCGACGCTTGGTCTTGGTCATAAGCGACCAGCACGAGATCGGTTCCACGCAGCTCGTTGGCGCATCGCCTCAAGGCCGCCCCAGGATTTCCGGGAACGAGCCGCACACCATCGCAGATCGTACTGAGCATGCCGTGCGCTGACTTCAGTGCCAATTGCTGACTTCCATCCGGCCGCGCTTCAAAGAGATCGATCCCGGTGTAGCGAACCTCCTCGGGTGGGCGCTGTTTGAGCATGAGCTCGAGCATGTGCTGAGCGCGAACGCCATCCCCCATGCCCATTTCAACAATTCGGCGAATATTCGCTTGCTTGATGTGACGGAAAAGAGGAGCTGCAGAAGTTGGCTTAGCGCCGCCAGAAAAGAGCGAGCGAAATAGGCTTGGCAGTGGCACGACGGCAATCCTTTGCGATCGAATCCGGTGAATTGTCAAACGTCCAGTCACTGTCACTTCGGCGTGATAGCACACCCGAAATTCGCTCAGCTTGGTGCGTCCGTGCAACCGGTACAGGCGTGCAATGAATGCTGAATCGATCGGTACGGTTAGCCCCTGTGACCGCGACAACCGTCGTTGCACGTTGAGCGGTGTTGCTTGAAATCAACACCAGACCGACTCGACCAGCCTGGCGCGTTCTCTTCTGCAACACGCCTGGGCAAACGGCTTGAAAACAGGGCTTTCCCTTAATTCTCCAGCGCCGTCGTCCACTCGCAAACCTAGATTTCAACGGTCATTCGCGACCAGCGGCCTCACCGGCTGGGGCCGTTTACGAGTTCTAGAACGATCGCCGAACCTTGCCATGAACCCGCACGGTCTACCCAACTATCGCCAACCATTCGAGGGTCAATTCGAGCCGCTCGAAGACCGTTTGGTATTCTCGGCCAGCCCGCTCGCTGTGCCGCTGGGGCCCCATGTCGAAGCGGCCGTGGAATTGGCGCCTCAAACGAGCGGATCGAATTCAGGGCAAGCGGCCGGCGACACGGCCAGCGACTATGCACGCAGCCAATACGGGCTCGACGGACTCGGACAAACTGTCGTCATCATCGATTCAGGAATCGCCTACGATCACTATGCACTCGGCGGTGGGCTCGGCAGCAGTTACCGAGTCGTCGGAGGCTGGGATTTCGCCGAAAACGACGCCGATCCCTACGACGACGGAGCGGCCGGTTTTCATGGCACCCACGTCGCAGGAATCGTGGGCAGCTCGGACGCTGAATACACGGGACTGGCCCCCGGAGTCGATCTTGTCGGACTGCGAGTTTTCGATGACCAAGGGAACAGCTCGTTCGACTGGATCGAATCGGCATTGGCCTGGGTCCACAATCACCGCGACGCCTTCGATTCGCCGATCACAACCGTCAACATGTCGATTGGAGCCGATTGGAATGCCAACGAGATTCCCGATTGGACCAATATGGAAGACGAACTCGAACTGCTCATCGACGATGGGATCTTCATTTCCGTTTCCGCCGGCAATAATTTCTCACAGTCGCAGTCGGTCGGACTTAACTACCCGGCCGCTAGTCCCCACGTGATTCCGGTCGGCAGCGTGGGAGCGACGGGCGACCTGAGCGCTTTCAGCCAACGCAACCAACGCATTCTCGCAGCACCAGGCGAGAACATTACCAGCACGGCGCCCGATTATCTGTACGGTTTTGACGGAGTCACCGACGACTTTGTGTCCGCTTCGGGAACCAGCATGTCGGCACCGTACGTTGCCGGCGCCAGCGCGCTGCTGCGTCAAGCGATGGAAGCGATGGGCCATTCACAAATCGACCAATCCGATATCGACAATGTGTTCCGAGCGACTGCCGATCGAGTCTACGACCCAGTCACGGCCGCGACCTACGATCGCATCGATCTGCAGGCCGCCTTAGATTCGGTCGTCGGCAACGATGACTATGGCTCGACGGCTGACTCAGCCTACGCCCTCGCTCCTAGCGAAAACCTATTTGCACTCAGCGGCACGATCAGCTCGACATCAGACGAGGACCATTTCACCTACGTGGCGGAAGAGTCGGGCGAACTTGAAATCGAGATGCTGTGGCACTCGGCGGCCGAACATCGACCGACGCTTGTTGTGGAAGGGGAAGCGGACGGTGCCCAACGACACCTGGATGTGGTCGCCGGTCAGACCTATTCGTTTTCGATAGAGTCGGGCAACGGCATCGGACGCTACGGCGCGTCACTTCACTTCACCGCCGTCACGCCGCAAACTCCTCGCAGCGCGGCAGCGGCCAGTGCCGCCACGGCCACCCGCACGCGTTGGGAAGCTCCCTCCACCGGCACATTCGAGTTGGCGATTGCGATCGACAACGCCGACCAGGCGACGCGACTGGAAATCCGCAACCAGCAGAATCAAATCGTCGGAGCGGCCGACCAACCATCGGCGAACGAAGCTTTTACCATCACCGCCACGGCAGGCGAGCGATTCGAAATCGATGTCCTCGGCGGGGGGGCGATCACATGGGTCGCGACCGAACTGAACGCTTCGCCGAGCGGCGGTTCACCAGGCCTGCAAACCAACACAATCAGCGTGGCGACCAGCTTCCAGCAAGATTCGGTACGCGCCGTTCCCGTTGATGACGTTCTGCTCGATTTCGCAACACTCGAAGAGAGACCACCAACCGAAGTCGACGAGGCGATTTTGGGCTGGCAGCGCTTTTCAAATTGGCTCGAAGGCGTCGCTCATGGCGTTTCCGACCGAGTCGCTAGCGAACCGGATGAAGACGAGACGACCGGCGTGGAAAATGGATCGCTCGAAATCTACTGCCTGACGCTCGATGAGGCGTTTTCTGATGCTGAATGCTGGCGTCGATAGCGAACCTTTCGCTTGTTTCCAAACGTGCGTTGAATCGGCAAGTCGTATTTCCTAGACTCCCGCCGCTCAATCTCCCACGAAAGGAATCGAAGGGGTGAAAGTTATGTCTCATCAAATGGCGCTTCTGCAAGAAGCGATCACCGTCGCCAATCAACTCGGCTTCTCGGTCTGTCAGGAATTCCTTGACGGCGTCGGTGGAGTCCAGCCAGCCATCGTGCAGCAGCATCCCTGGATCGTGCTCGATCGCGAACAGCCCCCGGCCAGCAATCTGGCTCGACTCGTCGAGTTTTTGGCCGACGAGGCGACTGCGCTGCCTCCCATGTCGGCCGAATTGCGCCGCCTTTTCCCGCATCAACAACGGCAAGCTGCCTAACGGCGAACCGCGGCGCAAGTGATTCTCATGCCATCAGCTTCCGAACCCATTATCGTCCTCGGCGCCGCTCGTTCGGGAACAAAAATGCTGCGTGACACGTTAGCCGCAGCCAACGACTTGGGCGTCGTGAAGTATGACGTGAATTACGTCTGGCGCGTTGGCAACGAACGGTTTCCTCACGACGCCTTGCCGCCCGACCTCGCCACACCGCAAGTGCGGAAGTTTGTTCGGGCTCAGCTGCCAAGAATTTCGCACGGGTTGCCAAAGTCCCAGCGCTTCATCGAAAAGACGGTCGGAAATGTCCTTCGGTTGCCGTTCGTTCATCGCATTTACCCGAATGCAAAATATGTTTTCCTTATTCGCGATGGTCGTGACGTGACCGAATCGGCGATTCGTTGCTGGCAGTCACCGGCCAAGCTGCGGTACCTCGCGGCCAAGTTGAGCACGTTTCCTTGGCAGCATGGAGCTCGTTATGCGGCCAGCTATGCCAAGAGATTTTTTCTCAAAGCGACCAACCTGACGCCTCATCTTTCGAGCTGGGGTCCCAGGCATCCGGAGATAGAGGCTCACGTGCGAGACTTACCACTGTGGCAAGTTTGCGCTCACCAATGGATCGCTTGCATGGAAGCGTACGAACAGTCAAAGAGCTTGCTGGTTGCCAACCAAATCATCGAGATCCGCTACGAAGACATCATTGCGAATCCGGTCGCCACATTTCGTTCTTTGTGTGAATCACTCGAGATTGATGATCAGGCATCGGTGATCCATCGAGCCCAGCAAACGATCGTTGCCGGCAACATTGGCAAACGTTCCCAGTTAAGCGCCGACCAGCTGGACATCATCAGTGAATTGCAGAGCGGCGTCCTCGAGCGCTGGGGCTATCGCCGTCACTCGTCCAACGAACTGTCGCCCGATCGCGCGGCAGCCTAACACCCAAGACGTTGAAAACCATGAACAAATCGCACCAGGTCATTTTCTCGCCTCCTCTCATCGGCGAAGAAGAAATCGAAGAAGTCGTCGCGACGCTGCGGTCCAACTGGCTGACGACCGGTCCGAAAACTCGCCAATTTGAAGTCGAATTCACCGAATCGGTCGGCGCTCCTTCCGCGCTGGCCATGAATTCTTGCACGGCAGCGCTGCACACGGCGCTGATTGCTTTGGGCATTGGCCCCGGCGACGAGGTGATTACCAGCACGCTAACATTTGCGGCCACGGTGAATGTGATTGAGCACGTCGGTGCCACCCCGGTGCTCGTCGACGTGATGCCCGACACTCTGAACATGGATCCGATGCGTGTCGCGGAAGCGATTAACCCCAGAACCCGCGTCATCCTACCCGTGCACTACGCCGGCCATCCGGTCGAGATGGACGAGCTGCAGCGACTTGCCAACGAAAACGGTATCGTGATCGTGGAAGATGCGGCGCACGCGATTCCGGCGGCATATAAGGGACGGAAAGTCGGCTCGAGCGCGAACCCCACGGCATTCAGTTTCTACGCCACGAAAAATCTCACCACCGGGGAAGGCGGGATGCTGACCGGCACACCCGAATTCCTGGAAACGGCGCGTCAGATTTCTTTACACGGACTCAGCCGGGAAGCCTGGGGACGGTACGAAAAAGGAGGCACTTGGCGATACGATGTCGTCAAGCCGGGCTTCAAATACAACATGACCGATATCCAGGCGTCGCTGGGACTCTGGCAACTAAAGAAACTGTCATCATTCCAAGCCAGAAGACAAGCGATCGTCGATCGCTACCAGACCGCATTTGCGGAGATGCCCGAACTGCAGATGCCGACGCATCTTTCCGAAGTGGATCATGCCTGGCACCTTTTTGTTCTACGGCTCAATTCCGCAACGATGCAGATCGATCGCGACGCCTTCATTGAACAGCTGAAGGAACGGGGCGTTAGTACATCGGTCCACTTCATTCCCATCCATACGTTTACGTTTTACCGAGAAAAGTATGGCTATCGCGCTTTGGATTTCCCGCATGCTCATAGCCAATTCGAGCGCATGTTGAGCCTGCCATTGGCACCAGCGCTGACCGATCGCGACATCGATTACGTGATCGAGGCGGTTAAAGACGTCGTTGCCTGCAATCGTGTGCGCCGCCTTGCCGCGTAGCTGCGGCTACCGTCGGCGGTGCCAGATCCATGAAAGCGTCAGCCCGATGAGAACGAGCGAAGAAGGTTCGGGAACCGTCGACAGCAAGTCCGACGATTGGAATTTGTTGGCGTTCCAAGCGATGAAGTCTTGACCGTCAACATTCGCATCCCCGGTAAAATTTCCGCCGCACCAATGCGCGTTTGCGGTAAATTTGTTGCCATTCCACACGATGAAGTCCTGACCATTCACATTTCCATCGAGGTTGGCATCACCAACGAGAAATGCGTTTCCACCCGTATTGGCAACGTTGTTCGCACCACCGACAGTCAGCCACCCTGCTGCTGCATCGGTGACGTCGTCGAAAGAGACGGCCCCGTCGCCATTCATATCGAATGTTAGATCAGTACTGCCGGCCGCGATCGCGTTTGTCAGAGCGTCAATATCCAGGCAATCCCAAACGCCATCCGGGGAACCACCCGGCCCGGTAAAATCGCCCGTGACCATATTCGTCGCTGACATCAGCGAACCTTGGTAACCGTCGAAATTCACGCCATCCTGGGCAATGCGTGAACCGGTGAATTCAAACGCGGTGCCTGGTAGGAGCGTGTGACCACCCCAACTGACGGTCGTCGCTGCGCTACCCATGGTCTCAATGACCAAGGCAACGACCTCGTCACCGGTCGAAAAAAGGTTGCTGCCGATAGCGGCAAACACCGTGTCGGCAACCGTGTCGACTTGAAGGCCCAAGGTGACACCACCAGTGAACGGGTTGTTGCCAGGATTATCAAAAGGAAAGAGCAGCGAATTTGCGACCGCTCCAACCAGATCACTTCCAGATACCTCAAACCCCAATTCCAAGGCGACCGAACCGCCGTTGGCGCCAAACAGATTGGGGTCGGGCGCTATCTCGACGAGCCATTCCCGGTTGGAGCTGCCGTTGAGTCCTAAATCAGAAACGACCAACATGGGATCGGCCGCCACTTGCACGGCGAACGTCAAAACAAAAACGCAAGAAGCCAGACGAATACAGAGTTTCAAGGTAGTAGCCTTAAAAGAATGACAAGAATGAGCGATGTTCGAGATCAAACACTAGTTTAACCTCTTTCGCGATCGGCTCAAATCAAGTGATCATCAATTGGTCCACTTTCCTCGGCTTTTTGGACGATTTCGGCTGCCACAGGGGACGTAAACCGCGAACCGCCCAGCCGTTTGAAACGGTCAACGACACACGAAAACCGCTCAATAATCTCTCTAGTGTGCAAAATCATCGCTGACATAGAATGCCGGTTCGTTTGGTGTGCCTGCCAAGAAATCACTTTCACTCCCCCAATTGGGTTTGCGGACATGGACGGTCCTCAGTTTCTCGTCATCGGCGGCATGAAGTGCGGTTCGACCTCGCTCTACGACGACCTTCGTAGGCAACCAGCCATCTGTTTGGCGGAAAAAGAGCTCAACCTGCTGAGCGACCCCAAATTTTCTGCTCACCGAGCCCGAACCGTCTACGCACGGGAGTTTGCCGCCGCGGCGCCGCACCAAAAGCGGGGCGATGTGTCAACGACGTATTCGAAACTTCCCGAGTTCCCCAAGGTCGCAGCACGGGCATACGAGCTTTGTGGACCCGACCTTAAGATCGTCTACGTTGTTCGTGAACCGGTCGCGCGGTGTATCAGCCACCACTATCATATGCACGCTTGGCGGGCGGCCGGCCACATGCCGGCAGACATCGATTTCTGCGTCAGGGAATACTCCAGCATCATCGACTACAGCCGCTACGCGATGCAGTTAGAACCGTGGCGTGACCATTTCGGCGACAACGCGATCCGTGTCGTGCTATTTGAAGAGTTCATTCGTGATCGCCTGGGCACGATGTCCCAGCTGGGTTCCTTCCTCAACTTTCAAGTCTCGGAAGAATCGATCCAGCCGACGAGCATTTCAAATCAGAGCGACAACAAGCCAGTGCTGAATTCATTTTGGCGCCGAATCCATGAGAACCAGTTTTACCAGGCAACGCTCCGCCGTGTCCTCCCAGCCGACCTACGTCATGAATTGAGAAAGTTGATTCTGCCGAAAGCGCCTGCCCGCCCAGCCGGACCGTCAATCGAAACCGTCGACATGATTCTCGATCGTACCCGCGACGACGAGCTTGAATTGCGACGCTTGATGGGACGGACGGCTCCTTTGTGGGACTTCGCTGAAGTCAAAACAAAGTACGCCGACCCTGCGGCGGCCAGCATCTAATTCTCCTTTGCCGATTCTCCTTTGTCGATCAAAACGAGCCCCCCTTGCCTCACGTCGCGAATACAACTCGGCCCCACCGCGATCGTATTCGCATCGCTTCGAACTATGTCCGCTTGCTTGGCTCGTTCATTTTAGGGCTGTTATTGGTCCGATTGTTGTTGCGGCTCGGGACGGACGCTTACGGTCTGATCATTTTCCTCGGCGCCGGTACGGGACTCATCGGTTCGTTGCGGGAAACGGTCGCGGTCAGCATGGTGCCGGAACTCGGTGCAGCTTACCACGACACCAAACAAGATCGGTTCCCTTCGGCTTACAGCACCGCCTTCGTCCTCAGTTCCGCGCTCGCTTTTGCCTCGCTAGGCATCGCCTTGGCCATTGGCCTCGCGTTGCCTTACTGCAATATCCCGATCGAGATGCTGGCCGCTGCGCGATGGTTCTTGGTCGCAAAGGCGGTCCAAGCCTTTGTAACGGTCTTGCTTTCACCAACGTCCAACATGTTCCTCGTTACGGAACGAATGGTGAGCTACAACGTCTGGACCATTGGCGAAAAAATCGCCGACACGTTAGCGGCAGCCGTGATTTTGTTCGGATGGAGCCAACTAGCATCGGCGCAGCTGGTCGTGATGTACGGTCTCGTATCGGCCACGTTGTCTTCTGGGATTATTATTGCGGCAGCCATCCAGATTAGCTGGGTCGACCCACGTCTTATTTGCAATCGACGTCTGATGTCCAGAACGGCACTACGAGGCCTGACCCGATCGTTCGGTTGGAATTCATGTGTCACGCTGGCCATCAACCTCTACACCCGCGTGACGGCACTCGTCATGAACCTGACGTTCGGCTTGGCCGGCAACGTGGTCTTCGGTATCGCAGTGCAAGTTGCGGCCAATGTCCGCCAACTTTCGATGGGGCTCGTCACCGGTATCGATGCCGTCGCGGCGCGACTCAACCAGCGGCAAGGACAGAGCGCGATTCGCGAACTGAGTTACTTTGCGACGCGGTTACAGGCACTTGTGGTGCTGCCCGGCGTTTGCTGGCTGATGCTTTATGTGGAGTCGTTTATTTCGATCTGGGTCGGCGGACGCCTGGAAAATCCGACAGAGACGATCCCGATCCTTTGCAATGTCGTCCGGATACTCTTGCTGGGGGTCGCGGTCCGTAGCCTTTCCGAAGGCTGGATGCGCATCCTCTCGGGCGCTGGCCATGCCAAGAAGTATGCGCCCATTGTTCTTGGCTGCGGACTATTTAACCCGGTCTTGGCCTATCTCATGATCCAACTGACGACGGGTGATCTGCGATTTGTGACACCGACCGCCGTGCTTAGTCTGCTGATGATCGTTGTGCACGGCATGGCTTTGCCGTGGATCGTGGCGCGTCATTTGGACCAGCCTGTCCAGCGGATTGTTGGCCCGCTGTTTCGCCCGTTACTGGCCGCGACGCTCACCGGAATCGTCGCTTTCCTGTGGCTGAAGATCCCGTCTGAGAGTCAAGCATTGACGCTCGCCTGGGACCTGGCGCTGCGATCGCTGCTGTTTGGAATTAGCTACCTCGGTTTTGCCATCCTGATTGCGACAAGCCGACAGGAGCGAGCTCGTTTTGTCGCCTGGCTGAGCGGCCGAGAATTCGACGAATCGGATGCGAACGAGCAGATTCCAATTCCCAAGTTTCTGCAGCGACGTCGAGCACCATCGGCGACCAGCGATCGACCTTAATTCGTCAGTGGAAGCAGGCGCAGAAACCCGTTTGCAGGCCTGTGTCGGCTCCTTCTGAAGCATGTCGCCGATGCGACGAACATCCGTTTGGGATCGCTGCTAGGCTGCCGCCTGAGATTCGACACGGACCGACCACTCTTCTGGCCATGTCTCTTGCGGACCAATCAGATTTGCGGCGCTCTTCGCCAGGAAGTACTCGGCATGCCGCACTGGCCAAGCCGCGACGATCGAATCGCGATGCAGACAAAACGGCTGCGCGGCGTCCCAAGCGCCCGGCACCAAGGCATGCGCGCCCCGTGCGCCGGACGCACAGGAAACAAACCCACCTTCGAACACGGACGCGGCGAATTCGGGCAACATGTGATGGAAGCCTCCGTACGGCCAAGCGAAATGATCAGCCACCCCGAATCGCTTCAAGAGAATAGCTCGGCAACAGCCGATTTCCAATTCGGCCTCGTTCTTGCGAAGTCGATGCATGTAAGGATGCCCCATCGTGTGGCCGCCAACTTCATGGCCTTGCTGCACCAACACTTCCAGATCATCCCAGGTCATGATTTCCGTCGGTGGCATTTTCCACCGTTCACGACAAATCCGCGCCACTTCATCAAATTCTTGCTCGCCGACAAGTCGAGGGCAAACGAAAAAACAGGCCTTGGCTCCGTAACGTTCCAGCACCTCAGCCGCGACCAGACAGCTCTTCAAGCCATCGTCAAAACTGATGGCGAGGCAAGGCCTGTCCGATTTGCCCGCGTGCAGTCGACGCACCGCTTCGGAGTAGGAGACAAACTCAAAATGATTCGCCAACTTTTGCACGAGGCGTTCGAAATTGGCTCGTTCATCTTCGAAAACATGATGCATGACCAAGAATTGAACCCGCGGCGTACGGTCCCAGCGTGCTAAAGAACTTCCCACGGTTCGTGACAGTATTTCTAACGCAGCATGCCTCGCAGTACTGCGCATCGTCGCTCGATGGACGTGACGATATTCGGTCGTTAAGCGTTCTGTATCATGCATAACAAACTCAGTATCCATTTTGTTTGTTGATCGGGCGAAGCGGTCGCGGGGATAACGCTCGTTTCGTCTCTAGTGGGGTACGACCCAAAGGACGCCGAGCGGGACGAGTCGTGCGCGGTCGGTGGCCGGCCGCTCTTGGACCAGTCGCCTGGGGCCTCGGCGGCATCGCCCGACCGGATACTGGCCGGCCCAATCCCGCCACGACGGCACCTGGCCGCGACTTGTAGGCGGCGCGGGCTCGCTGACCAACCGACTTTTGCCGCCGGACGGCCAGCGTGAGTCGCAGTCCGTTCGTAAGAAAAAAGGTCAAGACCAAGACGTGAATGAAAGCCCAGATATAGGTCGGGTAGAGGATCGTTCCATTGACGAATCCGTGAAAGAAAACGCAAAACGAAAACATCGCCAGCATCGAAACGGCAAGCGGATCGAACTTGCTGCCTCGTCGATTGACCCATGTTAGCCAAGCCGAAAAATGGCCAAATACGAACAGCGCAAAATGGGGCAAGGCCAACGAGTATCCGCCCAGGTAAAGCAGATCGACATAAGCATTGTGGGAATTGATCTCATCGTGGACCGCGTGCTCGAACTCAGCAAACAACAACCCAAACATCGGGCGCTGCTCAACGACATGCAAAAGGTCGAGCGTATGGTCCAGCCGGTCTTCGACAGCGCCGGTGCTAATATGCTCTAAGTCGAATCCGTCCAAGTCGTCGATCGTTTGACTGCCGACAACATAGGCACAGACGATTGCCAAAATGATGACACCGGGATGCCGACAGAGCACGAACAATGTCGGAAGTGATGGCAGGGCCGCGATCAGCATCGATGCCCGACTGAGTGTCAGGGCAGATTGCATCGCTGCGATGGCGATGATGATGACGAGCCCAAAACGAACGGTGTTCGATTTCGCACTGACCGTAAGGTAGAGTGCGATCGGGATGGTCATGGCGAACAGTAACCCGATCTGGTTCGGATTGGCACCGTACGGACTAAAGCGACCAAATCCGGTACTGAAGGCATGCGAGGGATTCACGATGAATTGGCTTCCCGTTAGCAATACTCCACCGGCGAGCCCCAGTAGCAAACCTTCCAACACATAGCGTAGCGATTTCTGATCGTGGATCGTGCGCACGACAAGCAGACCGGCGATCGTGATCATCAACCACTGCGTGCGTAAAATGAAGGCAACCTGAAAATCAAGGACGTTCCGGATGTAGAGGAAGCTGACGGCAGCCAAGGCGACCAACGCCCAGCTAAACCAGGGCAAGCGGCGCTTTGGGCCAGGATGCAGGAACCCAGCCAGGATGAGGAACCCAAAGAAAAGTGGAAAGAACGCCTTCGCCATGTCGGCCGGGTATTCAAGATCGACGAGTCGGCTGAGCGTCGAAGTGACAACCGCCAGGCCAAGGAACACTTTCAGTCGCAATCGGGGCTGGCAAACAACGAACAGCGCCCAGAGGCAGACGATGGCCGAGCCCATGACCCGGGCACTCAGCAGTTCTTGTATGTTCTCAAGACGATCCAAAATTCAGCTCGCAAGAAAGACGTTCTCGATCCCCAGGGAAGCGAAAAGTACGTCATTTTTGCCAGCGATAGAAGGGCGTTTGCACACCAGGCCGACGTCGCACCGAGATGGCAAGGATGCTCGCACGGCGCGCCACGAATTCCGGCGAAACGCATTCCGCCGAGCCCAAACAACTCGATAGCATTGCTGGCTCGTCAATGCCAAGCAGTGGAGGCAGCGGGACTAGAGCCAGGAGCCAATCTGCTCGAGGACATAATCGATCGACGATGCGCTCAGTGAGTTCGTACCGCCGTTTTCGCCGATCGCTTCTACTCGGTCGAAACCGATCGCCCGGTTAAAGAAGCTGACGCCCGAGAGGTAAGCCGAATCTCCCGACCCCACGAAATCGTCGTCGCCACTCGAGTCATTCAGCCGGGCCGTGTCGAAGCCACCATTGGATGCGGTCGCCGTTACCGAATTGAAATCGGCAAAGTAGTGATAGAAACCTGTTCCCGAAATTCGGCCGTACGTCGGGTGGGCAACAAATGTGTCGTCGCCGGTCGAATCGTTCACGGAAACGATATCGTTACCCGCGCCCGTGGCGTGAGCGTAAGATTCCGCAAAGCCGGTCGCGTAGTTGTAAAAAGAATCGTCGGTGGCACGCATCACCACCACGTCTGGGTAGATGGAATACTGATCATCGGTATCGGCATCAAAAAGATCAGCGCGGTCGGAACCACCCGCTGTGGAATATGCGAAGACCCGTTCAAAGTTGTTGACTTTGTTATAGAACGAATCGTCGTACGCTTTCAGAACCGTATTTTTTGCCTTCGCAATGAGTCGGTCGTCCGAGCTGCCGTCGTAGAGGTAGGCAAAATCTTCGCCACCTTCGAGCGCAAAACCAATCGCTCGATCGAAATTGTTGACCTTGTAGTAGAACGAATAGTCCACGTCTCGCAGGACCGCGTTCCCTGGACGGCCGATGAAGCGATCATCGGTTGCGCCATCATACAGGTAGGCGTAATCGGTACCGCCTTCTGTCTTGTTTGCAATCACTCGATCGAAGCCATTGATGACCGCGTGATAGGCTCCATCACTGCTGATGATCGTGCTGGAAGTGGGCGTCCCCGTGAAGGTGTCGTCTCCCGACGAGTCGCCCACCGTGGCGTGATCTTCGCCACCATTCTCGGCGTAGATTTCAAACTTCGAAAATCCAAAACCGACGTTATGGAAGGCAGCATCTGCACGCGTCAAGTTGGCCTGATTTTCGACAACCGTCAGTGTGTCATCACCCTCTGAATCGTACATCTTTGCAATGTCGGTGCCACCGTTCAACGAGTAGCCAATCACGGTCTCGAAGCCATTGACCTTGTTATAGAATTCGTGGTTATTTCCCCGCAGCAGCGAATTGTTCTTGTTGGCAATGAAGACATCGTCGGTCGCACCGTCGTACAAGTTGGCCACATCATTTCCACCTTCGGTGGCCAATCCGATCGCGCGAGTGAAGCCGCGCGCCTGAAGATAGAATCCACCCGTCGTCGATTCCAACGTCGCGTATCCGGTTTGGCCGGTGAAGACATCGTCGGTCGCACCATCAGTGAGGTAGGCGTAATCGACACCACCTTCGGTCGATCGTCCGTGAACTTCGGCAAAATTGAAGGCGGTAAAGTTAAGCCCACCGCCAAGCATTTGTGCCGATACGCTATTGGCCGTAAAGACATCATCACTCGATGTGTCATAAAGATAAGCGGCGCTTTCGCTGTCACCACCCGAATAGAGGTTGGCGATTTCAAAGCGCTTCGCTTCCACGGTATAGTCGGCGCCGGTGACATCAATCGTGCCTTGGTAAGCGATAAAGTACTCGTCGCGAGCATCTCCCGTCAGCGTGAGCGTATCTTCTCCCATGCCCGAATTCAGATTGATCGTCGAGACTTCCGAGATATCGATCGTCACCGAGTATCCATTGACAACCACTTCATGCGTCGCAGCGCCGGCCTCCCAGGTGAACGTGTCATCCTGTTGAGTTCCAACAAGCGTACCTGTCGATCCGGAAACGGTATAGAACTCGTACTGACCAAAGTTGAGCCCCGTTTCACTCGCGCCCGCCTCCACGGTGACCGCTTTGGCATTGGAACTTGTCGGCCGAAACCCCATCTGCTCGACGACAGTGACCGTGACCGAGCCAGGACTAACGGCCAATAGACTGTACTCGCCGGACGCATCTGTCACGTCGGAAACTTCTCCCGCGTCCAATTCGCCATCGCCGTCTTCGTCAGCAAAAACGACCCAACCTGCTAACCGCGATTCCGAGCCATCGATATTCGTATCTGCGTCCGCATCGGAAAATACGGTGCCGGCGATATCGCCCGTTGTTGGGGCAGCGGTAGTATCGAGATCAACTTTGACATTGTCCGATCCGACCACAATCGATCCCATCGAAAGCGCACTGGCGAGGCTTCCCCCCGAAGCGACGACATCATAAGTACCGGCAGCAACGGCGACTTGCCATCCGCCTGCGTCCATCGTCGTCGTTGAATACGAGGTACCGCCATTGGTCAGCGTGATCGTGATTCCGCCCAAACCTTCACCGGCGTCATAAAAACTGTCTCCGTCGGCGTCCGCAAACACGACACCGAGCGCCTTGGGATTCCCGTAATTGCCCCGCTCGCCAAAGTCCGTGGTAACAACGAACGGTCCAACATCGGTCGAAGAGGTCGGCGTATGGGCAACGATGGAGATACCGATTTCTTGAAAATCGGGATCTAACATGTTGTCACGATGTCCGGCCGGGTCTTGAATACCCGTCGAGGTATTCCCCCAATCGATGGCGAATGCGGCGTGTCCGTGAAAAGCCGATTCGGTGTAAGCAAAAACGTTTTCGCCAACGCGGACCGAACCGGCCCAATCGTAGCCGGCATTTTCAGCTCGATCGAGCAGCGAATCTTCCGCCAGCAAACCCAGCGATGGATCGGCCGGCAATTGATGTGATTGCAATTGCTGCAAGATCATGCGTTCGTTGTGAGCTTCCGACGCATCGTAAAGCGCTTCGTTCCAAGCCAGCGGCGGCGCCTCGCTGAGACTTGCCCATTGCGAGAAGAGCGTCGTGTCGTCGACGCCGAAGAAGTCGAGCGCCAGGTTAACGTCGCTGTCGGCTGTCGTGAAATAGTCCGCATCGCTGCTGTTGGTACTGAGGAAAATCTCCTCCAACTCATTCGCTGGATCCATGCGCATGCGATTGAGCAACTCGAGCATTTCTTGCTCGATGCCCGTCGGACTGAATGAGAATACAAGCCGGCTTTCGAGCGCTTCCATAAGACTATCTCTCCGCAAAATTTCCGTGCTATTCCGACTCAGCACTGACGAAAGTTGAGGCGGGAGGATACTTGCTAAGTTCATCGTTTGGCTATCCTAAAATCCACTTTGCTCGGTGTAGAAGCGAGATGCTCCCATTGGGAAACATAGCTTGCGAGCAACTTGGATCGAGCAGCCGAGCGATAACAACTCTGAACGCCGTTCCGCCTTTTCCGGTTGTGACGGTTCTAGATACAAACCACCACTCATCGAATAGTATCGTCGCACTCCATCGACAAACCAGCGTCACTCGTTGCTAGCTGGAATCTTCCGCACGGTACCGCTCATGACCGTAATCAGGCGGTCGCCAGACTCCACCTGCAACGCGCCGCTGCCGCCAACCCCGCGGGCCGTGCCGACAAAAACCTCGGTCCCCGTATCGACGGTCACTTCGCGGTCCCGCAACAGATCGAATTCACGCCAAAGATCAGCAGAGATTGGTTTGCCAAGTTCCTCGCCCAGCGCCTGCCATTCCTCCAAATAGGCCGCCAGGAGGCTGCGAACCGAAACGCCCTCAGTCGCTCCCTGAAGCGCAGCAACCAGCGAAGTCGCATCCGGCAATCGTTCCTGGTCGACCGGATTCGAGACGTTCAATCCGACGCCCACAATCAGTTGATCGCCCACGGTCTCTAAAAGGAGCCCGCCCATTTTACGACCATCGCAATAGACGTCGTTCGGCCATTTGACCCCGCAACGTTCGGCGGAAAGGTAGCGACGAACGGCGCGACAGGCGGCGATCGCAGCCCATAAAGAGACGACTTGCAGGTGTTGCCGTCGTGACGATTCCCACGGCACAATCAGCGAAAACGTCAACGAGCCACTGGCCGCTTCCCAGCGATTCGCACCACGTCCGCGACCCTGTGTTTGCCGATTCGCAATCACCAAACAGGGCAGGGCGGTCGTTTTTTCGCGGGCTAATTCCTTCGCACGATCATTGGTCGAAGGCAGCTGATCATGGAATTCGAAACTGGCAAACCGCTGGGCTGCTACAAGTGATTCGACTTCGTCCGAAGAGAGAGGGCTCATGCCGCAAGAATGCCAGTCCATGCCTTAATTCGCAACCCGTGAAGAGTCGCGGCCGACGAAGCAGCCAACGATCAGGCCGCTTTGCGAGTTCGAATCGCCGCGGGGCCGGGAATCTCACCCGGCTGCCCGAATCGCGTTGGCACGAATTCTGGCACAATCTGCTGCAGCTCATCGACGACGTCTTCCGGAGTTCGTCTGGCCGCAAATTGCAGTCGTTGCAAGGCACGATTGATGTGATCCAGCGAAGATACTTGACACCTAGCGACCATAATTTTGGGATGGGAGGTCGCCAGATGCTGTTCTCCATGAATGTGCAGTTCTTCAAACAGTTTTTCACCCGGCCGAACGCCGCTAAACTGAATTTCGATATCATCGTCGACGCGCAAGCCGGAAAGCCGGATCATGTCTTTCGCTAAATCGACGATCTTCACCGGCTCTCCCATATCGAGGACAAAGACTTCGCCCCCATTTCCCATCGCACCCGCTTGAATCACAAGCTGAGACGCTTCAGGAATCATCATGAAGTACCGCTGCATATCTGGATGCGTGACCGTGACCGGTCCGCCCGCCGCAATCTGAGAACGGAAGATGGGAACGACGCTGCCGTTCGAACCCAACACATTCCCGAAGCGAACCGTCACAAACCGACATTGCGAAGACTCGGCCAGCGCCTGGACATATAGTTCGGCGACTCGCTTACAACAGCCCATGACACTTGTCGGATTCACTGCCTTGTCGGTAGAGATCATGACGAAACTCTCGACACCATGATCGTCGGCCAGATCGGCCAAATTCTTGGTCGCCATGGGAATATTCTTGATCGCTTCCGAGCAATTCAGTTCCATCAGCGGCACATGCTTGTAGGCCGCAGCGTGAAACACAATGTTCGGCGAGTGCTCCCGAAACAGGTCGGCCATCCGTGACCGCTCGCCGATATCGGCGATACACAATTCGAGATCAGCGTCCGGGTATTCGCTGCGGAGCGACTTTTCTAAGAAAAATTGGCCGTTCTCGGAACGGTCGACCAAAACCAATTTGCCGGGATTAAATTGCAAAAGCTGGCGACAAATTTCTGAACCGATGCTTCCGGCAGCCCCGGTAACCATCAGGGTTTCGCCTTCCAGCCAGCGATGGAGGTTCTGTGAATCGAGTTGTACTGGCTCTCGCCGCAGCAAATCGGCAATCGAAACCGTACGTGGGCGCAAGTCGACTTTGCCATCCAGAATCTGATCATAACTCGGCAGAATTTTCACTGAAAATCCGTGCACGCGTGATTCGTCAACCAGTTGCCGGACCTCTTTTCCGGACAGACCGCTCGAAGCGATCAACACCTCGCTCGCCTCCGAACTCTTCATCAGGTCCCGAATCTCATCGATCGTGCCCAACACGGGAACTCCGCCAATGCAGGTTCCTTTCAAGAACTCGTCCGTCGCGACAAATCCGACGACGTTGTAATTTAGTTTGCCTCCGGTTCGTATCGATCGCAGGATCGCTTCACCGAATTCATCCGCACCGACGATCAAAGCAACCGTGCCCGAGCGATCGAGACTTCTCCAACCTTCATTCAGCAACCGTCGCAGGAAGCGCAGGCCTCCGACCGTGACAATCGTACCGCCCCAGTCCATGAAGAACACGGTTCGAGGCGTCTTCAGTCCGCTCAGGAACAAGTAATCGAAAACCGCCAGGCAGACGGCACTGACGGTGGCCGCCTGAGTGAGTTTCACCAGGTCGTAAAACGTCGCATAGCGACTCCAGCCTTGATAAATCCGGTACTGAGTAAAGATGATCGTCTTGATGACGAGCACCGTCAGCAGCGTGCAGGTAATCTGAGTCCAACGCCGTTCGGTAAACGTATCAAATCGCAGCCAATAGGATACGAAGTGGACAGCGGCGAATACGGGCAAGAGCGAAAGACCCATCACAAGGCCGCGACGCGCTCTGCCCACGCCTCGAACGTGGTTGGCGATATGATTCAACATCTAGCACGTAAAGAAAAGATTAACGAAAAGCCGGGCGGACTATAGATGCGAGTTCCGCACCGGAGCAATAGAAGTATCTGTTCGCGATTGCTAGAGCCGACAGCAGCTATCGGTCAATGCATGACCGTTGTGCCAGATGCGAAATCGGGGCGCGATGCCGTCGACTGTTGCAGTGTTCGAATTCGTTGCAGTTGCTTCAAGACGGCTTGATCCTGCGGATGCCGTCGAGCACACCACAGCCATTGCTCTTCCGCTTCGCGGAAGCGTTGTTCTTTTGACAGCTGATGGGCCAGCGTAACACGGACTTCAAAGCTATTCGGATTGGCAGCGACGGCACTTTCGGCCGCCTTCACTGCCGCTGGCCCGTCTTCCACGCTGCGGTAGATGCCGACACATTTGAGCCAGATCCGCATCGCTTCATCGCCCGTTTTCGTCTGGGCGACCTGGCTCAAATAGGAGCCCAGCACGGGCGCAAGTGCTCGCGCGTCGGCCTGAGCATTTCGAACGCGGTAGAAATGAAACAGCGCTTCCGTCTCTTCCGGATTTGGGTTGAATTGCTGAACAAAATGAATCGCCGTCATGCGCGAGGCCAAAGCCTGCATCACGGCGTTTCGATACTGTGCGTCCAGATGGAAAGCTCGTTTCCAATACTCCAAGGCATCCATCGGCTGGCCCGCAAAGGCCGCTTCGCGCCCCAAGCCGAAAAGCACCGCGCCATCGTAGGGACGTACCCGTTCTGCCTGCGCCAGCAGCGTCATCGTGAGTTCAGGTCGGCTGCCACGTAAGAAGGCGATATCGGCCCAATGGATGTAGCCGCGTCCTTGCAACGGGCAACCTCGAAGGCCAGTCAATGCATGATCCAGCGCACTGCGGAGGATGTCGATATTTGTTCCGATCGCCCGATCGAGCCAACGATCTTGATCTTCGATCGTCGCAAACTCGGACGCCCACACCGCGTCACGAATTTGCACATACCCCATGGCATTGACACTCTGCTTCTGCAGAAGATCAAAAGATTTGACGAGGACCGAACAGGCTCTAAGCTGAGCGCGATAGTGGGTTGGATCGTGACGCAACACGTCGTCCAGGCAAGTGTACATTTGCCGCAGACTCTCGTAGCGTTGATCATCGGTTTTGGCAGATACAATCGCCCCTTTGTCGGCGTAGACCTGATTCAGCGTAGAGCGGTTGGCAAGCGAAAGCCGCAAGTACTTGTTCCAGTGTGACGCAGCAAACGCCGGGCCCCATTGAACGCTGATCAAAGCGACGAACATGGCCGCCGCGGCGAATCCGCCAGCCAGCCAAAGGGCCGAGCCAACTTTCTGCGAACCGACCTTTGATTTTTTCCCGCGAGTATGCTCGCCGGCCAAACGACAGGCACAGGCGACGATCAAGATCGTCAAAGACATACAGCCGCCGATGTACCACACGAAATCCCAAATGGAATGGGTGACCGAGGCGACCACACTGGCAGTCACGGCGATCCCGCAAGCGCCGGCTCGAACATTCTTGGCGTACCTCAGCACCTGCCAACACCAACGCAAGCAGAGCACAACACCAGCCAGCGCCAATGCCAAACCGACGATGCCAGTTTCCGATAGCAAATTCAGGTACGAACTCTCGGCATGAGTGAACTCAACTCGGGACCGATGCGGAAAGAACTTGTGATAGATCTCAGAATGACTGCCAACTCCCGCACCGAGTATTGGGAAGGCTTTAGCAATCTGAGCGTTCGCCGCCCAAATCCGTCGACGACCATGCGTTTCATCGAGTTCCTCCATCGAACCGGAGGCCAACGAGCCAATCTCTTTCGTGACCACATCCGCTCCGTGCAGATAGAGCCCGGCTCCAGCGAGCAAAAAGACGGCCCCCATGGCGTAAAACGCTTTCCGGCCAACCAGCCCTGTCATCGCGAACAGGCCTACCGCCAGCAGACCGGCGATCGCCATGGCCAGCATGCCGCCTCTGGAGAGGGACAAAAGGCCCGAGATGCCCAGCACGCCGCACGCAAACACGACCATCATCCGAGCAAATAAATCACGTTCTCGGTGACTGCTGTTGTAGAAACGGTTGCCAGTCGGACCGGCTGCCGAATTGACGCCCAGGGATTGGATCCACCACACCAAAGGGCCGATCCCCAGCGCCAAGAAATGTGCAAAGTGATTCGAATTCGCGAAAGGGCCGCAGACGTACCAATGGGCACGACGAGACGGATGCTGGAAGACCCAGGCATAATCTTCCGTCCCAGAAATGTATTGTGCAAAACCGAACAACGCCATCGACAGGGCTCCCAGTGCGACCCATCGAAGCAATCGTTCAATCTTTTCTAAACTCGTTAGCCGTTGAACGACAACGAAGAACAGACAGATATGGGCCCAGTACACCACGAGCCCAATTTTCGTCCCACGGGGCGTCAGCGAAATCTGGCTCCACCGAGAGAGCAGAGCGGGCGCATCGTCGGACGAATGCCAAAGCGGCAATAAGCCCTCCTGAGCAGGAGACAACGCGGCCAAGATTCCGGGACCAAGTGTAACCAGTTGTAGAAATAAAACGCCTAGCCCACCGAGCAGCAGCCAACCGCCGCGAACTTTCCACCAGACCGTTTCACCAGCCAGCCACTGTCGCCACGTCCATGCGACGACGAGCACACCGACCGCACCAACGTAAACGAGTCGTCCCAGGTCATGCCGACCGCCCATGAACAGTGGTGTGATGAAGATGATGGCGAGAATCGCCAAATCGGCCAGGGCGTCCAGCATGCCAATCGGCGATTGCAGACTCGTGTTCTTCGGCCGTCCGCCGGATGAGGTATTTGATTGGAAGCTGGGCCGCATAATTGGGTCGCAAACAGGTTAGGCAGATTGTTTCCAGTTGAACCACGAATCGGCAGCATCATCGTCATCCGAATCGGAGACATCGCCGCTGGTTGGACTCGCGGTACTCGTCATCGATTCGATATTCATCGGAACCGTTGCCGGCAATTCGTCATCGTGCAAGACGACGTCCTGCGTCTCTTCCTCTTCAAACGTCTCGCCATAGCCCTCACTATAGCCGTAGCCATAACCGCCATACCCGTAGTAGGAAGCACCATCTTCTTCGCTGACGGCATTCACGACTGTGCCCAACAGATTGCATTCGAAGGCGTTGACACCCTCGACGGCTCGGATCACCGAGCGGCGATGATTCTTGTCTGGCTGGACAACCAGCAACATGCCATCAACCAATCGCCCAGTAATGGCTGCATCGGCGGCGGCGAGAACGGGGGGACTGTCGATGAGAATCTGGTCGTACTTCGTCTCTGCCCATGCCAGCAGATCGGAGAATCGATCGCGACCGAGCAATTCGGCCGAATCAAACGGGCGTCGCCCCGCTGGCAACACGTAGAGATTCTCTTGTTCGAGAGGCTGAATTTTATCTGCGACGAGCGAGTCCAGATCGTCACTCGATCGGAGAACTTCAGAGACCCCTTCATTGGCCCGCATTCCGAAGAGGTTCGTCAGTCCAGGCCTTCTCAGATCGCAATCAATCAGCAGCGTGCGGCTACCAGATTGAGCGAAGGAAACACCCAAGTTGCTGAGGACTGTCGTTTTTCCATCAGCCGGTTCCGAACTGGTAACCACGATTCGTCGAAACTCCTGCCCAGAGAATGCCAATGTCGTGCGCAAGGTTCGGAACGCTTCGCTTTCCACCGCATCGGGTGCACGGAACACTTGCAGTGTCTGCATCCCCTCTCCCACAAGCGGAGCATGCTTCCGCACCATCGCCAGGACAGGTACTCCCAACTGTTCTTGCAATTCTTCCGGCGAGCGGAAGCGATCGTCGACCACATCCAGTACGTAGACAGCCAGCGAACCGATTCCGATGCCCAGTAGGCCGCTCATCAAGAGCACTTGGAGAGCCTGTGGAGACACCGGCTCCTCTGGCAACATCGGTGTCGTCACGATATCGGCGCGGACATCATTTTGTCCCTGATTGATTTCGATCGTGCCGATGCGCTCGTTGAGTGTTGCGAACAGATCACGAGTCTGCTGGACCTTGCGTTCGATAATCATGCGCTGCGCAACCAAATCGTTGTGCAAGATGGCCTGCGTTTCGGCCACGGCATACTCTTGCGCCAACTGACGCTCTTGCTCAACGGCTCGCGCCAGTTCCTCTTCTAACAATCGCGTAAGCATCGTCCCCAGTTCAACCTGTTTCGACCCAGTTAGTTGCTCGTCGAAGCGGGTTTGAATACTGGCGATAAATGTCTGGCTTGCCTGAATCCGTTGTCGTATCTGAGCCACTTCGGGGTGATTGGCTCCGTAGTAATTGGCCAACGTTTTCAATTTTGCTTGTTGCGACAGTATCCCACGCTGCTCTTCTTGCATGGCCTGTGCCTCGTGCGAATTGACACCGAGGGCGCTGAGGAGCAGTTCTTTACCCACGACGGGCTCCACGGCGGAAAAGTGCTGCCGCAAATCGCCACCACGCACGACTGCATCTCGCAGCGAAGTGAGGGACGCCTCAAGCTTAACTCGTTTCTGGCGAATTGACGCGACGCTTTCATTCAAAGCAATGACGTTTTGCACCAACGGATGGACGGCACCCGAACCTTCTCCGATCCCCAAATCGGCACTCTGTCGTCGCGCTTCCTGCAATTCGACTTCTTGTTTAGACAATTGATCCTGCAACACGACCCGTTCGCGATTTAGGTCAGCAATCACATCGCGCGTCACGCTGCTATGATTCTTGTCGATGTACTCGATGTAAGATTTCACGACCGCATTGACAAGCTGCACCGAAGATTGGGGAGATTCCGACAGGCAGGAGACTTCGATAATACTTGTCCGCCGCAATGTCGACGTCCTTAGCATGCCGCGCAGTGTATCGATGGCGCGTTCCAGTGAATCGCTTTCGCTGATCTCCGGCGGCAACTTCGGAATCTGCTTTAGGGCCGACTCCAACACAATGCGGCTGGTAAACAGTCGTTGGAATGTTTCGATTTGATCCTGTGCCGACCGACCGGTCGAAACCTCGACCTGAGTCCCCGATGTCGACTGCATCACGAGGACCTGTGCTTTCGCTCGGTAAATTCGCGTCGCCGACACGAAATAGATAGCGCCCAGCATTCCGGCGATCGCCATGGCCGTGAACACAACGCTCTTGCGGCGACGTAACAACCACAGGAAGCGCACTAGAGAATGAACGACATTAGAAGTCGCTTGCTCTTCGTTCGTATCGGCCCAACTCGCTGCTTCGTTCGTCATGAGTTAAAATGTAGCGCTGTTAACGCCGATCCTGATCAGACTTTTCATCGCCGCCACCACAAAGGTAACTGGCGTCTCTTCCACGCTCACGACGTCACCATCCGCCAAAATCGGATTGCCGGCAGCACTCTGTTTTGCCTCAGAGATCGAAACCCCAATCGTGACCGGTTCCGTTTGCCCTGGCACCTTCCGGACAATGAGCACCTGATTGGCAATGGTTTCACTCACCCCTCCTGCCATCGCAATCGCATCCAATACCGTCGGATTCTGCCCAGGCGGGATACGGATTCGATCGGGACGTTTGACGAGGCCGATCACTTGGATATATCGCGGCGCTCGCCTTCGAACGGTGACCACGTCGCCGTCTCCCAATTGGAAGGCGGATGGTATCGGCCGCTGCGTAGCGCCGACTAGATCAATAGAAATGCTACCGGTCGGATCAAAAACGGCCGGCTGTGTGGAGCCGGTGACAGACTCTTCGTAGCCGACTTGCGCGATCACGGCATCATCAGGCGCAGCCTGTTTCGTGGGCACCAAACCGGCGCTCTTCGTCGTACCTGCTCGCCGTATCTCGACAACCGTGTCAGCATCTTCACTCAGCCCACCCGCTTCGACCAATGCGGCCAGCAGATCGGAGCCCGCGACTGGCAGCCGGTAAGTGCCTGGGTCTTCGACAGCGCCAACCACGGTCACGTGATTCGAACGGCGTTTTTCGACATCAAGGCTAATGGTAGGCCGGCGGTAAATACCCCGCTCAACGCTAGCAGCGGTGATCTTCTGCCGGGCCGAATCGAGGTCCAATCCGGCGAGGCTCACGGTCCCAACCAACGGCACTTCGACCGAACCATCTCGCTGCACGGTCAGTGGCCAAGTCTTCGCGTCGTCTTTTTCGGCACCGGTGACAACTTGCATCTTCAGCGTGTCACCTGCGCCAACTTGTTCACCACGAAACGACGACGCAGCGAGTCGAGACAGATTGAGCGTTTGCACATCCACGACAGGTGGAGGAACGAACTGCGCTGGAAGCGAAGTTGCGTCGTAGGATCCACTTTGGCACCCAACGTTCGCCAGGCTCATCGATAACATCAGCAACCCGATGCTACGTTTAAACGTTAGAAGTCTGGGCATTCTGATCATTGGGTTTATTTGGGCCACTATAAAACTGCCATCAAACGTCATGGCGACGAATCTCACGTTTCGAATCTGCACGGCCTCGCACGGGCCGCCCAACATTCTTGGCTACTGACTACTGGCGGCGCGATCCGATCGGTTGTTGTGCAAGGCCACAGGAATGACCACAGCAGCCGTCACCAAACCAGCGATGACCCAAGGACTACCCAACCCGCAAGCAGCGGGATGGATCTGTCCTCGGTAAACATCGTCAAGCGGAACCATCAACTGGCCCGCAGCATGCGGCGGTGCGGCCGCAAGCGACCAGCACCGCAACGATAACGTTCGATTCCCTACTAAGAGGGTGTACATTCCACCTTGATTCAGCTTCAACTGAAACTCGCCTGCCGTTGTCGTGGCAGAAGAGCCGGCGACGGCACCTTCCTTAACGATGTACACGAGGACATCGCTTTGCGGCATGCCCGCATCATCCACGACCACGCCCTTCAAGAATCCGTTGTCATCCAGAGCAACATCACTTGTGGTCAAATTCATAACCGGAGCCGACTGAACCGATTCAGCTGGCACCTGGGCGGCAACAAACGATGGAGGCATCAAGAGCCCCACAACGGCCGCAGCCGTCAGCAGATCTCGAGTAGCTTTCCAAAAACACATGGTGTCGACCTTCTAGTAGAGGAACGGCTTATACAGAGGCACAACGCGACAGCACTAGCTGGCGTCGTCGTCATCATCCAGTGCCAAAGGAATGGCGATCGCGGCCGCCACGGCAGCACCAATCACCCACGGGTTCATTAGCAAGCCCAAAGGTCCGCCACCGAAAGCACCCGCGGCACCACAGGTTCCGCCGCAAACGCCCGTGCAAGAATCTTCGGTACACTGACCACGCTGAACGGTTCCCAAAACGTAGGTGAATCCGGTCGTGGCTGTCGGAGGTGCCGTTTGCGGCGCCCATACACGAACATTGAAACGATCCGCATTCACTTGCATTTCGTACACGCCACCTCGCAACGACTGAACGGAGAATTGCCCCATTTGGTCAGTTGCGGTCTCTACGATTTTTGCGTCACCTTGCGTCATAATGACAGGAGCACCGGCAATGGCCTGGCCCTCACCACCGACGACAAGGCCACGCAGTGACCCCGCTTCGTCCAACGCAATATCGGCAATGCGAAATGATTCGGTCGGTGCCACTTGGGCCTGTTGAGCCCAGCAAATCGGCTGCGTCAAAACGAGGCTTGAGCAACAGTAGACGGCCATGGCGACTCTCAGCCGCTTCCAATTCTTCATGATGATCCCTTTTGTCCTGGATGAGTCTGTGACGCGAATGCCGCGTTCCTTTGAATACGGAATTTCAATCACGTCGAAAAGCCTTCTTTTCCGGCAAGCTCAACGGATACACCTTTCCCATTGAGGTTGTGGGGCGGGAGAGTAGCAAAACGGTTCAAGGCAAAAAAGATCAACAACCCAAAAAGTTGCAAATTCGTTTGCCATCGCTTGCTGCAGTGCATTCAGTCGAAAGAAAGCCGCAGGGAAAGCGACTCGCATGAATGAGAAATGGCCTAGCGAGCTACCGGTCGAGCCTCGGGAGCGGACGCACAGATGCGCAGCGCCCCGCGTCAACGAAAGCTGACGCCTTGGTGGTGCCGACGTTTCACTCGCACGTCATCTGGCCAGCCGGTCGGCAGGAAAAACGGCCGGCGAAACGACCGGCGATACGACCGACGCGAGGAAACCGGTCGCGTTAAACGCAGAAAGAC
>CAYZRS010000013.1:92609-102672 GCA_964480915.1 uncultured Pirellulaceae bacterium
ACGACCGGCGATACGACCGACGCGAGGAAACCGGTCGCGTTAAACGCAGAAAGACCGCCCAGCTTTCGCCAGGCGGTCTTTTGATTGGTTTGCTGCGAGATGCGTTAGCTTGACGGCGGACGATAGTCGTCGTCATTGTCGTCTAGGGCCAATGGGATCGCGATAGCAGCCGCGACAGCTCCACCGATAATCCAAGGGTTCGCCAAGAAGCCAAAACCGCCTCCGCCGCCACTGATCGGTGCAGCGGGAGGACCATAAGCCATCGGAGCAGCTCCTCCCATCATCACGGGATCGCCGACGGGAATCGGCTGGCCTTGCACCCAAGGACCATAAATCGGCTGACCTTGAACAGCAGCACCTTCCGCCATCGGAGCTTGAACCACTTCGCCACCCATTGGCTGGCCGTAGACTTCGCCCGCCATCGGTTGCATCTGTTGTTGCATAGGCTGCATTTGTTGCATCTGCTGACCGTACATCGGTTGAGCCGAATACTGTGGAATGCCTTGGCCGTACCCACCACCACAATCGCCACTGGCACATTGGCCACGAACGACTGACTGAGGAGCGACGAGCAGGATGCCCTGACTTGCAGCGGGAGGAGCGGTCTCTGCTGACCAGGCTCGATAGTGCGTCAGGCCGTTGATGGAAGCGACTTGGTAAGCCCCTCCAGCCAATCCAGATACCGAAAATTCGCCGGCATCATTGGTGATGGCTTCGGCAACTTGATTGCCGTTTTGAGCGAACGTTACTGGTACGTTGGCAAGCTTGTTGCCCTGCTGATCGACGACTTGACCAGTCAACGTACCGGCAACCGAAAGCTCGACGTCTTTGACTTGCGAAGCGGGCTGTTTGACTTGCACCTCTGGCGTCGCTCCAAACGTAGCTGCGGGCGACATAACACCCAAACACGCTACCCAGGCACAGATGTGCTTTAGAGTATCGATGGTCCTCATTTGATCTTTTCCTGTCAGTGTAGATTGGGCATCGCTGATGAGTTTTCCGGGGCTGTGCAGTCGCGCAATGAGCGCCACCCCCATGACTAGATGGTGGTATCGGAATGGTCGAACCAGAAGTTAAACCCAAGAAAAACAGAGGTTAAGCTGATCCGGTTGCGCAAAGTTCAACCACAAGAGGTATTCAAAACGTACCGGCTTGGGAAACTTTAACGGTGCCAGCGTCGAAAGTGTTCCGAGTAACTCCGCGAAAGATCGGGGCAAACGGCCGCCAACCGAACACTGAGAGGACTGGGCGGAGTGTGCTGAGCAATCTGCCTGAGAAAAGCCTTGAGCTCGGCCTGAGCGGACGCTGGACCGTGGATCATAAAATGGACCCAGGCCCAGGCGCTGCGATATTCCGATTCCCCCATTTCGTTCAAACCACGGAGCGACTCTAGCTCGAGAATCGAAGGGGGACGACGCCAATAAGTGTTACGCCGCACGGTCGACAGATAGGAATTGTCAAAGGCCCGCAATTCGGCCGGCACCTCAAAGTACTCTGCCAGCCCTTCATCTAACCAAAGTGGTACCATCGGCAACGCGGCGTGCAGCAATGCATGGGTACACTCATGCCGCAGATCGACTGCAAAATCACTGCCGGTGTGGGCGAACACATTGCCAGGACTGTTCGATTTGATGAACATCGCTTTTCGCGGCCTGACATCCGGAAAATATCGTCGCATGTAGTCGTGGTAGCTCGATTCACGGGCGAACAAATAGACGTCCACATGCTCGCGTGGCAAACCGATTTCCAGCTTGGCCTGCAGCTCGGATTGCAAACGTGCAATGTCGGCAAAGAGGGGAGCAAGGGGAGCCGGATCGAAATCGGCGTGCACCACGAATGGGCCGTATCGCACGACATGGGGCCAATCGGCAACGCAGGTGCGCGCCTTCACCGCCAGACAGGTCGTCAAGGCGATCAGCCAGATCAGACGTCTCATGAATCGCGATGGATCGATCATGCCATTTTCGCTTTGAGAAATCCGGGCCGTTGAGGAAACTCGCGCCGCGTCGGTTGACACTACGCGGCCGACTTAAACCAACGAGAGAGACCGCTACTCCCGACCGCAATCTTCCCGGTTTTGACGGTTTGACCTTGCTCCACCAAGGCCGGATTTTCGCAACACATTTTCTTCGCTGCAGCCATTCCGACCAGCTCGACAGCTCGTTCAAAGGCGCGCCGCATTAAAGGCCGACGAGCGGTCGAGCGATGCGCATCGGTGGCCAAGAAATGGACGTGACCAGCTTTCACCATCTTTTCCCCCAGCGTTTTCGCGGCCGGACCGAACGTACCCATGAGGCTCCCAGCGGTGACTTGCATCAGGCAACCAGCCGCCACCAGCATCGGAATCAGCTTCGGCTGTTTGCGAATTCCCAAATTTCGTTCCGGGTGCGACAAGATTCCCTGCATCCCGATGGCGTCCAAATCGCGTAAGACAGGTTCGAGCGGAAAATACAATTCATGTGGCAACTCAAGCAACACGTGCCGGCGTTTGTCGCCCAGGGACATAATTTCTCCCGACTGCAAGCCGGCGATCATGCCTGGCTCAATTCGTACGTCGCCACCTGATAGCACGGTCAGGGGAAGATCTTGCGCGATGAATGCGGCTTGCAACTTGGCGACTCGTTCCCGAATCTCATCGCCACGATTATGGCCATAATTGCCCAGCTGGTGGGGCGTCGCAATCATGGTGCGAATTCCGTCTGCGACGGCAATCTCAGCCATTTTGAACGACTCTTCCAAACTGGTCGAACCGTCATCGATCCCAGGAAGAATATGACTATGGATGTCTACGAATTCAAATGAGTCCACAACAAGCCCTTAGCACAAAACGAAGGAGGTGAGAGGCCTTTTAATTCCGACGTGCCAATCCACCGGACTCGAGAGGGTAGGGGGGGCGTCAACGCCAAGTCAATAGAACCCGAAATATGCTCTAACCGGCGCAAGCGGTCCCCAGACCCGTAGAGATTCGCAGGACCGCTTTGGACGCCGGCCGCTGCGATTGACCATCATCAGTTGGGCGGCTATCGTGACTCGTTCGAAGCGGGGGAATCCAGGAGGATTGCGGCGGTTTGGCCGTTTCGCATCTTCTCCATGAATCGTTCACAACTTGGTATGCAGCTGGCAGGGAAAGTTTTCAGTGAAACACGCAGCCATTGGGCCAATCGCAGTTCACTTGCCCGAGCGCATTGAAACGAATGAGCAGTTGGCGGCTGAGTTTCCCCGTTGGGATCTGGAACTGATCTTCTCCAAGACGGGCATCGCCTCACGACACATCGCCGAGGAAGACGAGTGCGCTTCTGACCTCGGCGTCGCCGCCGCCCAACAACTTTTCGAAGAACACGACATCGATCCGCAGAGCATCGACTTCTTGGTCTTCTGCACGCAGACGCCCGACTACCCTTTGCCGACGACCGCCTGCCTGATGCAAGAAAGGCTGGGTCTGCGGACGAACTGTGGTGCGATCGATTTCAATCAAGGCTGTTCCGGTTTTGTCTACGGCCTTGCCGTTGCAGATGGCCTCATTCGGACCGGCGCTGTCCAGCGGGTTCTCTTCATCACATCGGAAACTTATTCCAAATACATCGACAAGGCCGATCGCAGCCTGCGCACGATTTTTGGTGACGGCGCCGCTGCCACGTTGATCGAGGCCAGCGAGACACAGTCGCTATCGGCATTCAAATTTGGGACCGACGGCTGTGGTGCGGACACATTGATGGTGACCCATGGTGGAGTCCGCCCGGCCAAAGATGCAATTGTGCCGAGACACCGTCAGCGCTGGAAAAGCCAACTCTACATGGACGGACCGGCACTGATCAATTTTGCCATGGCTTCCATTCCCGAACTCGTCGACTCGGTCCTCTCGGATGCGAATCGTGCGAAACCGGATGTCGACTTGTTCCTCTTCCATCAAGCGACGCTGAAAATGCTGGAGCAGTTGCAGGAACGGCTCGAAATCGCCCCCGAGCGACTGCCGGTTCGGCTCGAAAAATACGGCAACACGGTCTCTTCGACGATCCCTATCTTGATCAATGAGTTGCGACGCGAGGGGCAAATCAAGCCTCACAGCAACAACATGCTGATTGGCTTTGGCGTCGGCTGGTCTTGGGCCGGCTGCATGTGGCAAGAAGTCTGGAAATCTTGATCATTCGCAGCTTCGGCGGTGGTCCAAGTATTCGTTGAATCCATCGCCTTCGGGTAGACTGACGCGATGGAATCACTACAAGGACAATTCCTGATCGCTTCACCGCATCTCCACGACCCAAACTTTTGCCGCTCGGTCGTGCTGCTGTTGGAGCACCATGACGAAGGCGCTTTGGGCATCATTATCAATCGCGAATCGCAAACAAGGTTGGGCGAGGTCTGGGAAAAAGCGGGGAACGGCCCTTGCGAATGCAACCTGTCTGTTTCGATGGGCGGCCCGGTGAAAGGACCATTGATTTCGCTCCACGGACATCCGCAGCTTTCGGAATCGGAGATCCTGCCCGGCGTCTACGTCGCTACGAAGCAGGAAACCTTAATTGAACTGGTAGAACAAAACGTCCAGCCGTTTCGAGTTTTTTCTGGCTACGCCGGCTGGGGCCCAGGTCAACTGGAAGGCGAACTCGGATCGGGTGGTTGGTTACACATCTTTGGCACAGCGGCACACATATTCAGTGAAGATCAGAGCGCCCTGTGGCAAGCGGTTCTGAAAGAATCGGGACAAGATTTCTTTCGGGACACATTGGGAATTCGCAATTTCCCGGACGATGCCGGTCTGAATTAGCAAGCAACTGGGCAATTGCCGTCATTGCTATTGAGTCCCCGTCGCTAAATCATGCTAAAGTAAAATCCTGGGACGTGGACTCTCTTCACTTGGATCGGTCAATGAGTTTGGAATCGAGAACGTTTGCCATCGGCGACATCCACGGATGCGATGCCGCATTAAGAGCACTGTTAGAAGCAATCCAACTGACCAAGCACGACCGGCTTATCACGCTGGGTGACTACATTGACCGTGGACCTGGTTCGCGCGCAGTCATCGAGCAACTCATGCCACTCAGAGACCAGTGCGAATTCATCCCGCTATTCGGGAATCATGAACTGATGCTGCTGACCGTGCTCGACGACCCGTCTCAAATGAACTTCTGGCTTGCCAGTGGCGGCAAAGCGACGCTCGCCTCCTATGGTGGCAAAATCGAAAACATCCCAGCCTCGCATCTCGAATTCATCCATGGCTGCCTACCACTCTACGAAGGCGACGAATTTTTCTGCGTCCACGCTAACTACACACCGTCGGCACCGCTTGATAAGCAGCCTGAATACACGATGTACTGGGAACATCTGGACGTCTATTTCCCAGAGCCACACGTGTCGGGCAAAACGGCGATCGTTGGCCATACGCCTCAACGGGACGGCCAAGTGCTTAATTCAGAGCATCTGATCTGCATCGACACCTATTGCTACGGCGGCGGCTTGCTCACCGCACTGAATCTCGCAACTGGGGAATTGTGGCAAGCAACGCCCGAAGGTGAACTCGTTCAGCTTGACGAACCGCCGGTTTAGCCTGACCTCGGCGAATCAACGGACTAGAGAGAGCCAATCGCCTCCGCAACCCTTTCGATCTCACCGAGCAGATACGGGTGATGCAGCAGCAACAGTCGTTCGGCCATCGTTGCACCATTCTTCAGCTCACCGATGCGTCCGCATCGTCGTTCGCTACGCTTGTGGAATCCTCGAAACCCGGGCTGCAATGAAACTCCCAACTCGGCTGATCTGCGCATCACCTCGGCACGATCGTAGCCTTCGGCCACGAGCCAGCCAACCTTGTAGTAGCTTGGGCAATGGTCTTGCGGGCGTTCGTTGCCGATCCAATTCAATGCGGGCGATTCCGTTTGGCGGAGAAGCTTAGCTGCAGTGCGGCGCCGTTGGTTGCGCTCATCGAGCCGCTCAAGTTGAGGCAAGAGCACGGCCGCCTGGAGTTCACTCAGCGGATATGCGAGGTTTCCTTGGTCGGCATAAATCTTCATCCGTTGTGCCAGTTCGGCGCTGCCAGTCATCACGGCTCCACCACGGCCCGACGTCATCAGCTTACTTCCGCCAAAGCTTAGCGTGGCGATGTTGCCCCAAGAACCGGCCACACGTCCGTTCACGATTGCGCCGTGTGCTTGGCAGGCATCTTCTAAGACAGGAATAGCATGCGCCGTCGCCCACGCCATGATCGATTGCATATCGGCGAGTCCACCATGCAAGTGTGACACAATCACAGCGGCCGTTCTCTCGCTGAGAGCCTCCTCCAAAGCGGCAGGCCCGACGCATCCCGATTCACGATCGACATCCACAAGAATCGGCCTCGCCCCCAGGTGTTCGACACAGCGAAAGTTGCCGCCAAAGTCGTAACCGCCGAGGATGACCTCGCTCGAGGCATCAACACCTAACCCGTGAAGTGCAATCTCAATCGCAACAGTGCCCGAAGCACAAAGGCGCACGAAGGGGAGACCGTGGTAATCGGCCAACTCCTCTTCCAACCGAGCGACTCTTGCGCCCTGATAACGTCCCCAGTCACCGCTCTGCCAAACTTCCTGCAGTGCCTGAGCGACTTCGGGGTCTTGTGGTGGCCAAGGGGGATGAAGAGTCATGCATGGGGCTCGAACGAAAACTCACTGAAAACCGGTTTGGTTTATGGTACAACCGCGATCTGTCGGTGTCAGCGGACGTGCCGTCTCTTGCGCCGATGAATATTGCCCCGAATGTTCAAACAGAGCAGCGAAATCCATGAATGACAATCCCGTCCGCTTTCTTATGATCGGTGGATTCCTCGGCGCCGGAAAGACAACAACGATCGCTCGGCTCGCTCAACATTACATCGACGACGGTCTGCGCGTCGGGCTCGTCACGAACGACCAAGCGTACGATCTCGTCGATACACTCTCATTGCGTTCCCAGGGCTTCGACGTCGGCGAAGTACCCGGCGCTTGCTTCTGCTGCAAATTTGACGATCTCATTTCGACCGTTCAGTCATTGTGCACGGAAGATCGCCCCGACCTCATCATTGCCGAACCGGTCGGAAGTTGCACCGACCTCGTCGCCACCGTGCTCGAACCGATGCAGGCGATTTATGGCGAGGCCTTTGAGCCGGGACGTTATGCCGTCCTTTTGAAACCAGAGCATGGACTCAAAATACTTCGCAAAGATGCCATCGGCTTTTCAGAGCAGGCGGCCTACATCTTCCGCAAGCAACTGGAAGAAGCCGATCTGCTGGTCATCAACAAGATCGACAAACTCGATGACGAGACACTCAATGAATTATCATCGTTGGTCGAAGCCGAATTCCCAAACAAATCGTGTTTGAGAATCAGTTCGAAGATTGGCACCGGATTTGAAAACCTGATGGACCAGTTATCACAGGCGCCAGAGAAACGATCTTTCATGGATGTTGACTACGACGTCTATGCCGAAGGGGAAGCCGAGCTTGGTTGGTTAAATGCAACCGTCCACTGGGAGTCGGCTCAGCCATTGGCCTTCAATCAGGTGGCGGTCACCGTCGTCGCGGACATTCAACGTCAATTGGCCAAAGCGGACGCCGAAGTGGCGCATCTCAAAGTCATGGCAGGAGATGCCAAGCCAGCAAGCGATGGTAGCAATGCAGCTATCGCCAATCTTGTTAGCACTTCCGGTCTCGCCGAACTCTCGATCGATTCGGCCGCCACCAGCCGGCAGATCGAATTGACGGTCAACGCGAGGGTCGCAACGGGACCAGATGCGCTGGAGTCGATGGTTAGCGAGGGAATTGGCCAGGCATCAGCCTCCCTCGGCGCCACGTCGGTCGTTGCGAAGATGCAAAAACTCAGTCCCGGTCGGCCCGTGCCGACGCATCGCATGCCCTCTTAGGCTTGTTTCTTGCTAGCGGTCGATGCTTGCGTTGACGCTGCTCGCTGCGAACTCGTATCCTTCGCCACCCGTAGAGTGTCGCGACCTGACGGTTTGTGCTGCTCTCCCTTGATTCAGGATGCGAAACTCCATGCCAGCGTTGGTTGTACGCGCCGCGAGAACCGCTCAATGGCGCACGACCTGCGCGCTGACTTGCTGGTTGCTGTTGGTGTCGGGTTGCGCGTCCAATCGTTGGGCGGAGCAACGCAGCGATCCGATCAATCCGCTAACCCAGCAGCTCGACCTCGATTCCAAACGCGGCCCGCGACCGACCCAACGGACGTTACAGACGCTGCGCCGCTTTGCTCTGGAATCGCAACTGGAGGGTGACCCGGCGGCGATTGTCATGGAAATGCAATCGATCGCCACGCGCGAACCGACAGCCGACAACGTCTATTCGCTTTCCGAACTCGCGTATATCGGTGGCCGCAGGGCCAATGACGACGGCGATGCCGGCACGGCACTGGACCTCTATTGCACCGCCGTTGTGAATGCCTACTTCTACCTCTTCGACCATACGTTCTCGGCCGATCGTAACGCCTTTGATCCGCGCTTTCGACGGGCGTGCGATCTTTACAACAATGCGCTCGAAAACGCGATGAAGCTGGCGATTCAAACCGGCAAGTTGCCGCCCGGCGGCACGCTGGTTGTCGAAACCGCGAAGCAGGTTTTCGAATTCCGTTGCGCTGATCATGACCATTGCCATAAGCAACATTTTGACAACCTGAAGTTCGTCTCTGACTACCAAGTCAATGAATTATCGAACCAGTTCCGAACCTTCGGTTTGGGCGTACCGATGATTGCACTCTACGAACCGGATTGTCAGAATTCGGCAATCGATCGCTACTATCCACCAGGCGCTAGTTTTCCGGTCACCGCTTTCTTACGGGTCATGTCGACCGAGCCCCGCTCACCGACCAACCCCAAGACACGCTACCGGTGCACGGTAGAACTTTATGATCCCTCCGTCACCTCAGAAATTGACATCGGCGGGACTCCAATTCCGTTGGAGTCCGACCTCACAACGCCACTGGCCTACTCGCTCGACAACCCGGCTTTTCGCCGCGCCAACGTTCCCATCAAGGGATTGCTCGATCCGGAAGAGTCGCAAGCGGTGAGCGGGCTTTACATGCTGGAACCTTACAACCCGAACAAAATTCCGGTGTTGATGGTGCATGGATTCTGGTCGAGTCTCATAACCTGGATGGAGATGTTCAATGACCTCCGCGGTTCGGAGGAAATCCGGGACAATTACCAGTTTTGGTTCTACCTCTACCCAACCGGTCAGCCGTTCTGGCTAACTGCAGCGACGCTGAGATCGGAATTAGCCGAGATGCGTGGTGCCTTAGACCCTAACGTCGTTTATCCCGCGATGGACGAAATGGTCCTCGTCGGGCACAGCATGGGCGGGTTGATCGCCAAAATGCAGACGGTCGAGAGCGGGAACAAGTTTTGGAATTTGGTCAGCCCTTATCCCATCGAACAGATGGTCGGCACACCCGAGTTAAAATCGGCCGCTTACGCAGCCACCTACTTCCATCCGAATCCGTCCGTCCGCCGAGTGATCACGATCGCCACGCCGCACCATGGCAGCAATTTCTCGAATCTGACGACTCAGTGGCTTGGACGCAAATTGATCAATTTGCCCGACGAGTTGGTTCGAGACAAGAATCGAGTCCTCCGTGACAACCCGGGCTTCTTCCCGGAAGAGAGTTTGATCCGAGTGCCAACGAGCGTCGATGCTCTGGCAACGGAATCACCGCTCCTGGCCGCCATTCGCAACGCGCAACGCGCCCCATGGGTGAAGTACCACAACATCATAGGGCTCGTCGAAGAGTCCCCCGTCTTGAAGTCGATGACCACCAACACGGATGGGATCGTGAGCTACGCCAGCGCCCACGCGACAGAGGCGTTAACGGAAATCACGGTCAAGGCGCCTCACACCAAAGTCCACCAGCATCCTCGGGCTATCCTGGAAGTCCGAAAACTCTTGCTCCAGCACTTGGTCGAATCGCGAGCCAACCGACAACCGAACCAATCGACGATCAAGCCTCAAGTGCAACTCACGAGTGCCGAAAGCGAAATGCGATAACGGCCGGGGAAGTAGTTGGCGGCGCCAAATCTCAAATCTCAAATCTCAAATCTCAAATCTCAAATC